>JAJRSD010000021.1 GCA_024278975.1 Bacteroidota bacterium | reverse complement strand
GGCGTGCTCTATTATTCGATAAGGGAGACACTCCTTTCTCATTCTTATATTTCCGAAACCAATAGCTAAACGTTTTAACAGATAGATCTTCGTGGGCGCAAAACTTAATCTGGCTTAACCCACTTTCCTGCCACAGCTCAACGGCAAGATACATCTCTTCTTTGCTGTATTTTTGATTTTTTCGCATGGGGGCAAAGTTACGCCCAAGTCAATCAATCAATCAGCAAGACGGGGTTGGTAGTGGGGATACGTTTAATAACGACAGCGAAGAGCTTTATTCAATTGCAGTCCGGGGTATCAGACTGCTAACTCTTGCTTTGCCGATTGTCGGTTTTCAGGTTGTTGCATCTAACTTTTTTCAGGCTGTAGGGAAAGCAAAACTTGCAATGTTTGCTACACTTTTCCGGCAAATAATCGGGTTAATTCCACTACTGTCAATATTGCCTGAGTTTTGGAGAATCGATGGAATTTGGCTGTCGTACCCAATTGCAGATACCATGTCGGCAACGGCAGTTGGGTTTATTTTATGGCACGAGTAGAAACGGCTGCCTGAAACCGTTGCAGCGGGTGGGAAATAGAAACTTTATATTTGGAGTTTTGGGTTATCATTGGTAAAACCATCCGTTAGTTGCCCGTTGATATATCCCTAATTTTAGAGTAAAATATATGGAACCTCAATAAATTATTAGATTAAAACCACTCTCTTTTCCGAAATAAAATTACTCCTAAAAATGATAAAATTAATGACCCTGCAATTATAGATGGCATCGCCCATAAAGAATTTTCCATGAGATTGGGAACATTCATTCCAAAAATACTTGCTATTAAAGTCGGAATCATTAAAATTATAGAGATAAGTGTCAGTTGTTTCATGACTACATTCAAATTATTTGAGATAACAGATGCAAAAGCATCCATCATTCCACTTTGAATGTCAGAGTATATCTGAGCCATTTCAAGAGCTTGTTTATTTTCAATAAATGCATCTTCTAATAAATCTTCGTTTAACACGGTTGTCACCTTTTTCGAATTACGCAGTTTTGCTAAAACTATTTCATTTGCCTTTATCGAGGTTATAAAATAAACCAAACATTTTTCCATCTTCAGCAACTTATTCAGTTCCTTATTTTTTATCGATTTTTCAAGGTCTTGTTCAATTAATGAAGTCATTTGGTTAATTTGCTTTAGGTATTGAAGATACAAATTACCTGAACGGAGAAAAAGACGAAGTATAAAATTAATACTATCAGTTATCTCTTTGTATTGGTCTCTAAAAGGAGATGGTTGTCCAATTGGTAAAACTTCATTGTCTTGTAAACAAAGAGTTAATGTGAAATTATTGGCTATAAAAATTCCAAGCGGAATTGTATGAAAAGGGACTCCATCGTTTTTTAGTTCGACTGGAATTCTAAGGATTATCAAAGTCCAGTCATCATCAAATTCAACACGAGGTCTTTCGTCTTGGTCTAAAATATCATTTATCAGGTCTGTTGGCAAATCAAATTCGCTATTAAGCTTTTTGATTTCGTTCAGCGAAGGATTTGTGGCATTTATCCAGCAACTTTTTTGTGGTTCGTTTATTTCAACATAACCACCGAATGTTTTAAAGATTTTAATCATTATGATGTCTCCTTACAATTTATTTCTGCAAGAAAACATGAAGTCCTTACAGAAGTATTAATACTTTTAATTTACGATAATACGGGTCTTCTTCCATTATTATTAAATTTCTAAAATTTTGTTTGCCAAAAGTAATTTTATTTCTAAAATATCGGTCATTAGTTGAATAATTTTTCCAACCTTGTGGCTAACATAAAAATGCAACTACAAATAACTGGCTTTACAGATTATTATTTCTACTCAATAAAATCAAAGTTAATGAATTCTGGGAGAAACTATTTTCAATCCAACTTCTCTTTCAGTGCCTCGCCGGTATAAGATTTTTTACATTTTGCCAGTTCCTCCGGTGTTCCTTCAAAAATAATTTCGCCTCCTGTTTTTCCACCTTCCGGACCGAGGTCGATAATCCAGTCGGCAGATTTTATAATTTCCATATTGTGCTCGATAATTATTATGGAATGACCACGCGAAATTAAGGCGTTAAACGAGTCGAGTAGTTTTTTAATATCGTGGAAATGAAGTCCGGTTGTAGGTTCATCGAAAACAAACAAGGTTGGCGAGTCTTTCTCTTTTGCAAGAAAAGAGGCGAGTTTAACACGCTGGCTCTCTCCGCCCGAAAGTGTACTCGAACTCTGCCCAAGTTTTATGTATCCCAGACCAACATCCTGCAGTGGTTTTAACCGTTTTGTAATCTTTTTCTCAGTCGAACTTTCCCCTACCGAAAACAGTTCGATTGCCTGATTTACAGTCATATTTAAAATATCATCGATATTTTTCCCCCGATATCTGACTTCCAGAATATCCTCTTTAAAACGTTTACCGCCACAACTTTCGCACAAAAGATAAACATCGGCCAAAAACTGCATTTCAACTTTAATTGTTCCCTCACCCTGACACTCATCGCAACGACCACCGTCAACATTAAACGAAAAATGCGAAGGTTTTAATCCCTGTATTTTTGCCGCCTGCTGGATAGAATACAGTTTTCTGATTTCGTCGTAAGCTTTTAGATAAGTAACCGGATTCGAGCGCGACGATTTGCCGATTGGATTTTGGTTAATAAATTCGATGGCATTTATTAATTTATAATCACCCAAAATTGCATCGTGTTCTCCGGTTCGTTCGCCGTAGCCACCCAATATTTTTGTAATTCCGGGAGCCAGAATCTTCGAAACCAGCGACGATTTCCCCGAGCCGCTAACACCCGTAACAACTGTCATCGTATTAAGCGGAAATTTAACCTTTAAGTTTTTAAGGTTATTTTCGCGTGCACCCAAAACTTCGATGTAATTCGACCATTTTCTACGTTGTGACGGCACCTCAATTTTCTCCTCGCCCGTCAGGTATTTTGTTGTAAGACTTTCGGGACTTTTATGCAAATCGGTGTGGTTACCATGAAACACAACTTCGCCGCCATGCTGCCCCGCAAACGGACCGATGTCAATAATTTCGTCGGCTGCACGAATAATCTCTTCGTCGTGTTCTACCACAATTACTGTATTCCCAATTTCCTGTAAACGGCGCAAAACTTTAATTAATCGCTGAGTGTCGCGCGAGTGCAGTCCAATACTTGGTTCATCTAAAATATATAACGACCCCACCAAACTGCTACCCAGCGAAGTTGCCAGATTTATACGCTGCGACTCGCCTCCTGAAAGTGTTGAGGAGAGACGGTTTAGCGTGAGGTAGCCCAAACCAACATCGGTAAGAAATTCAATACGATTGTTTATTTCAATTAAAATACGCTTTGCAATTTCGGTATCGTGAGAATCTAATTTTAGCTGATTAAAAAATAGTTGCAACTCCGAAACCGGCATTAAAACCAGCTCTTGTAGCGATTTATTGGTGATTTTCACATAACCTGCCTCCTTTTTTAACCGGCTTCCTTTACAGTCGGGGCAAATTGTTTTTCCACGATACCGCGAAAGCATAACACGGTATTGAATTTTATAGCTGTTCTCTTCGAGATATTTAAAAAAGCGATTTAATCCTTTAAAATATTCGTTGCCTGTCCAGAGTAAAAATCGTTGAGCTTCGGTTAATTCGAAGAATGGTTTATGAATCGGGAAATCAAATTTCTCGGCTGAATAAATTAACTGATTTTTCCACTCGCTCATTTTTTCGCCTTTCCAACATGCCACTGCATCCTGATAAATTGAGAGCGATTTATTGGGAATTACAAGGTCTTCATCGATACCAATTACTTTACCATAACCTTCGCAAATTGGGCATGCACCAACCGGATTGTTAAAACTAAACATGTGAACGGTTGGTTCTTCAAACTCAATTCCGTCGGCACTAAAACGGTTAGAGAATTTTTGAGAAACAGTTTCCTCTTTCCCAAATACTTTTATCCGGCACTCTCCGTGTCCTTCGAAAAATGCGGTTTGAACAGAATCTGCAATTCTACTCTGTGTGTCTTCATCGTTTTTAACAGAAATACGGTCGATTACAAGTTGACTGTTGCCAATATTTAGCTCTTTTGGTTTGCTTTCTAAAAGCTCATCAATACGTTTTATCTCATCATTAGTTTCAAGTCTTGTAAAACCTTGCTGCATTAATAATTCAGCTTCCTGCAGAATAGTTCTGCCGTTTTTGGGAAGGAGCGGAGAGGTAATTATCAGTCGTGTTCCTTCGTCAAAAGAATATATAAAATCAACAACATCGGAAACGCCTTGACGGGTTACAATTTTCCCCGAAACCGGTGAAATTGTTTTTCCTATCCGTGCAAAAAGCAGCTTTAAATAATCGTAAATTTCTGTGGAGGTGCCAACTGTTGACCGTGGATTGCGTGTATTTACTTTCTGTTCGATTGCAATTGCGGGCGGAATTCCTTTTATAAAATCGACTTCCGGTTTGTTTATTCTGCCTAAAAACTGCCTTGCATACGACGAAAGACTTTCAACATATCGTCGTTGTCCTTCGGCAAAAAGTGTATCGAATGCCAGCGATGATTTGCCGGAACCGGACACTCCGGTTATCACAATAAACTTATTTAAAGGTACTTGCAGGCTTACATTCTTTAAATTATGCACTCTTGCTCTCCTTATTTCTATATGTTTTGGCTTGTTTACTTTTGGCATAACTTGTTAATAAATGCAATATTCTGTAAAAAAAATTTGTATTTTAAAGTAAAATGCACCATTTTTGGTGCGTACAAAATTAAAAAATTGTTTCACTTCATTTAAAAAAGACGCCTATAGATAATATTTACTTTTTGTTTTGACAATTAAATAGAAGGTAATGTTTAAAGAAAACTTACTGAACGACAATGTGCTCGTTCAACAATTTATCGAAGGCGATCAAAATTCATTAGAAATTTTAATCCAACGTCATAAGAGCAGAGTATTCTCGTATATTTTGCTTATCGTGAAAAACAGGGAATTGGCAGAAGACATTTTCCAGGAAACATTTATAAAAGTTATTCGCTCGTTAAAACGCGGGAAATATATCGACAATGGGAAGTTCGTCTCCTGGGTTCTGCGCATTTCGCATAACCTGATAATCGACCATTTCAGAAAAGAGAAACTACGCGGAACTATCTCCAACGACAGTTCTAATGTGGATATTTTTAACTCACGGAAGTTCTCTGAGGATACTATTGAGGATCAATTGGTAACTAGTCAGATTTTAAACGAGGTTAAAGAGTTGATTAACGAATTACCGGAAGATCAACAGCAGGTAATTTATATGCGTCACTATCAGGAACTTAGTTTTAAAGAAATTGCGGATCAAACCGATGTGAGTATTAATACCGCACTTGGCAGAATGCGTTACGCATTAATTAATTTGCGTAAACTTATTGAAGAGAAGAAACTGGTACTCACAAAGTTTTAACTTTCGTTAACACAATATTTGGTTAGAGTTGGCGTTTTAAGGTAAATTAAATCAGTTATTATTTGCCTATGAAAAAACACTCTACCTTAATTTATTTAGTTAATAATTTTCATACAGAAGAAACAACTCAAAACAGAGTTGACGATGTTATTGAAAACGAATTAACAGCGATGGACTTTGAACCATCAAAACGTTCAATAGAAAGTATTCTGAATTTTGCCTGTTCGTACGAGGTTTTAGAAACCGAAAGTACAGGGTATGCAGAAATGATTTTAAACTAAATGAAAAGGCATTCGTAACCATACGGATGCCTTTTCTGTTTTTACTGAGTTCCTGTATCTTTATCGCTGCTTAATCGTAGAATTACATAACCCACAACTCCTGCAATTAGTGAAGCAATAATAATCCCCAACTTAACAGAATTTATACTTCTCTCATCCCCCGCAAAAGCCAAATGATCAATAAAAATAGACATTGTAAAACCAATTCCGGCTATGGCTGCAACACCCACAATCTGGTTGAACTTTAACCCAAAAGGCAGCTCTGTTATTTTAAGTTTAACACCCAGATATGAAAATAGAATAACACCGACAAACTTGCCAACAAACAGACTTATAATTATATTCTGAATCAAAGCAAAATCAAAATTATACGATGAACTAATCATCACCCCAGCATTGGCAAATGCAAAAACAGGCAGTATAAAATAGGCTACCATTTTATGAAGTTTTTGCTCGAGATGCTGAAGAGGCGACCGAACTTCAACCGACAAATCATCTAAATTATCGATACATTTAATTTCCTCTTTAGTTAACAGATGTTTTTCATCTTCATCTTCATCTGAAGAACCTACAAGACTATTGGAAATTGATGCAAGACTATCGGCAAAACTCTTTATATTAATTCTTCTTTTTATTGGGATGGTAAATGCCAAAAGAACACCTGCAATTGTTGGATGTATCCCCGATTTTAAAAATAAAAACCAAATAATTCCTGCCACTATTATACCAACTTCTAACGAAAATTTACGGTAATAATAAAATACTGCTAAAAGAGAAATTAATACAACCCCATAAAACAGAAGCATTAAATTTACATCTGTACTATAAAAAACAGCAATTACTATTACTGCTGCAATATCATCAATAATTGCGAAGGCTGTTAAAAATACCTTTAAGCTCAATGGAACTCTTTTGCCGAGTAAACTAAGTATTGCTAATGCAAATGCAATATCTGTCGCCATTGGTATTCCCCAGCCTATTACAGTATCAGGATTTTGGTTTAAAATCAAATAAAAAACAATAGGGATTGTAACTCCGCCAATTGCAGCGATAAAAGGGAATGCCGCTTTTTTTAGTGTATTTATTTCTCCAATTAATAATTCCCTTTTCAATTCTAATCCAATCAAGAAAAAGAAAATAGCCATTAATCCGTCATTAATCCATAATATTAATGGTTTACGAAGTTCAAAATCATGAAAACTGATTCCGATTTTAAATTGTAAGAGGGAATCATAAGAATCAGCATACGGTGAATTTGCCCAAATTATTGCCAAAATAGTAGTAATAAAAAGAAGCATTCCAGCCATACTTCCGGTTTTTACAAATTTCTGAAACGGAGTAAGTAAAATATTCTTTATCATTTTATTGTTCTTTTGTGTTGCTACCTTAAAATATTAACCCTTTAATAAACAAATGGTTCAATTTAAATCTCGGAAATTGAAATGATACTTTCTATTAAGAACCTGTTCACAATCTTACCTGTATTATAATTGTGTTTAATTTATAAGGTTGTTTAAATGTACAATAATTGCAAACAATTCAGGTATATTTGGCTAAGTATAATAAAATAAGTAAAATAAAAATAATGAAAAATAGTAATCGAACAGTAATGGAAAACACCGCTCTTGTTTTTATCCTACTAATAATTAGCAATTTGTGTTTTGCTCAAGATTTTATGGAACAGATAAAAGAGTTGCCAACGCCAAAAGAAAGTTACGTAAATGGTGTTCAGCAAGATTGGTTAATTACTGAGCCAACTGAAAAGGCCAAAGTTTTTCGTAATGAAAAGAGCAATGAATTAATCCTGTCTAACGGGATTATTTCTCGTACTTTCCGATTTTCGCCCAACGCTGCCACAACAAGCCTAAAAATTTTATCAACCCAACAAGAGTTAGTTCGGGCAGTAAAACCCGAGGCAGTTGTCACAATTAACGGATTTACCATAAATGTTGGGGGATTATTAGGGCAACCCAATCTTGCTTTTTTATATCCCGACTGGATTGATGAATTAAAAGCCGACCCACTTTCATTTAAGTTTATAGGCTTTAAGATTGGTCAGCCCGAAAAACGTATGGAGTGGAAACAGGTTCGGCATCACGCGCCAAATGTGGAGTGGCCACCCAAAGGAGTAAGGCTGAAAATGGATTATCGGTTGGGAGAATTAAATGCGCAAGATTTTACTGCATTGTCGGATGGGAGTGAAGTTGGCAGGGAGAGGCTTATTTATGACGATTTTGCTTCGCTAAACTCAGCATGGAAAATTAGGACAAGCCCGGCTCACGAACGCAGTTCGTTTAATAACGAAGGCAAACCGGGTGAGATTTACACTCCGAATAATACAGCCGTTTATGGCGAATATAAACTTCCTGCTGGTGTTAAGTTGGTTGAAACATCCATTGATGTGGGAACTGATTTAAGTGGTTATTGGGGGCCGGGAATCGCACTTGTTTGGAACGACCGAACCATTAAATTTAATATGCGTCCCGGGAATGAGTCGGGTGTAGAAAACAAAGAGGCCTGGAAGTTTGCCGTTTTCGATGGAAAAAAGGAGAATACCAGAGCCGGAGGAAAAGATAATGTTGATTTGAATACAACATGGTTTCTGAGATTGAGAATTGATGGAAACAAGGTTTTTTGTGAAGCTAAACCGATGGAAGGAAACTGGAAAACCTTTCAGAAAATTGATTTCGGAAAACCGATTAACGACCCGGTTGCTGTACGAATAGGTAAGTTGGGTAAAAATGCATCGGGCGAAGATTTTTCTACTCCCGGCGATTTGGTGAGATTGAAAATAAACGAATTTGCTGCTTATGGGGAATTAGATAGTAGCGAGTTCGATAAAATCAGTTCGAAACTTAACGATTTAAAAAAGATTACAATATCGGTAAACTACGAAATGTATGATGGAATTCCGGTAATATCGAAATGGGTTTCGATTAAAAATGGCTCTACAAATCCTATTCTTGTAGATAATATTATCTCAGAATATCTCGGAATTGCCGACCACGATCCGTATGGCGGCTACCGGAACAGGGACGACCTGAAAGTGAAACCCAATATTCATTTCGAAACTGATTATGCATTTTCTGCGATGAGAATGAAGGTTGCCAATAATCAAACTGTACACTGGACAGACGATCAGGATTATATCACTCAAATTTCGTGGGTGCAGGATATTCCAAATGTGATGAAAATCTATCCTGACGAAGGTTACCATCTTCATGTAAAACCTAATGCTTCGTTTGAGTCAATCCGTACATTTATGCTGCCTTACGATTCGTACGATAAAGAACGAAACGGATTGGCATTGCGTAAAATGTACCGAATAATTGCCCCGTGGATTACCGAAAACCCGCTGATGTTTCATATTACCAGATCTGATTGGAAAGACTATACCGAAGGAATTGATCAGGCGGCCGAGGTGGGTTACGAAATGGTAAATTTCTCGTTTGGAAGTGGTTTCAATGCTGAAGACGAAAGTGAAAAGAACTACAATAAAATGAAAAAATATGCCCGGTATGCCGACGAAAAAGGAATTAAAATTGGAACCTATTCGTTATTGGCATCAAGGAGAATTAGCGACAAAGATGATGTTGTAAATCCGAAAACAGGAAAAACGGGTGGCTTTGCGACATTTGGTAATTCTCCCTGCCTGTGCAGTGAGTGGGGAGAGGAGTATTTTCGTAAAATGTATAAGGTGTTTTCCGAAACAGGATTTATGACTTTCACTCACGATGGAAATTACCCGGGTGATGTGTGTGCATCGACCAAACATCCCGGGCACGAAGGTTTGGGCGACTCGCAATACAAACAGTGGAAAGTTATTACCGATTTTTACAAGTGGTGTAAATCGAAAGGAATTTATTTACGTGTTCCCGACTACTATTATCTTTCAGGCTCGAACCAGTGCGGAATTGGTTACCGCGAACAAAACTGGTCGTTGCCCCGACGTCATCAGTTAATTCATACCCGCCAGAACATTTACGATGGAACATGGGAAAGCACGCCTTCAATGCGCTGGAGTTTTATTCCGCTTGCACAATATCACGGAGGTGGTGCTGCCGCAACAATTGAACCACTGCACGAACATCTCGACCATTATGAAATGATGCTGGTAAGCAATCTTGGCTTGGGTATCCAGTCTGCATTACGCGGACCGCGTTTGTACGATACGGAAGAGACAAAAGCAATGGTAAAACGGGTAGTTGACTGGTATAAAAAGTACCGCAATATTTTGGAGAGCGACGTTATTCATATCAGACGCGCCGATGGGCGCGATATTGATTATATGATGCACGTAAATCCTGAATTGAAGGAAAAGGGATTTTTACTGGTCTTTAACCCAACCGACAATGTCATCAAAAAGAGAATTAAAGTGCCACTTTATTATACCGGATTAACCGACGTTGCCAAAATCAGTGAGCAGGAAAATAGCCCTAAAACCTATAAGCTGAGCAGGAAATACGAAATTGAAATTGAAGTAGAAGTGCAACCCAACTGGTATAATTGGTACGTAATAGAGTAGGATATTCTTAAATTTTATCACTAAAAATTAAATTTTAAAACATGAAATCATTAATAAATATAGCTGTAATAATTGCTCTGGTTTTTGCTTTTACAGGCTGTAATAAACCGGAGAATAAGCAAGTTGCAAATACAAAGCTGGCAATTATTCCTGAACCCGAAACAGTAAAACTCACTTCTGGTAATTTCTCGATTAATAAAAATACCACCGTTTATTGCAACAACGAAAGTCTATTGCCGGTGGCTAATTATTTCAATAAAAAAGTTAGTGATGCCTTGGGATTCAACTTAAAAATAGTTGTTGGGGAAGGAGATGGGATTAACCTTATTCTTTCAGACGATAGCGATAATATTTTGGGCAATGAAGGTTACAAACTTAATGTAACAAAAAAGAGTATCGCTATAATTGCCAACAAAGCAAACGGTGTTTTCTACGGGTTGCAAACCTTGCGTCAAATGCTTCCGCCACAAATAAAAAGTAAGACGTTGCAGTTTGATATTAAATGGAGTGTCCCGTGTGCCGAAATTCAAGACAGACCGCGGTTTGTCTGGCGTGGACTGATGCTGGATGTGAGTCGTCACTTTTTTACAAAAGAGGAGGTAAAAGAGTATATCGACCAGTTGGCAGAATATAAAATGAATATTTTTCATTGGCATTTAACCGATGACCAGGGATGGCGGATTGAAATTGAAAGTCTGCCAAAACTTACAGAAAAAGGTGCATGGCGAGCCGAAAGAGTTGGCGACTGGTGGCAGCGTGAACCACGCGGAAAAGACGAACCCACAATTTATGGCGGTTTCTATTCGCACGACGATATTCGGGAGGTAGTAAAATATGCACAAGAGAGATTTGTTGAAATTATTCCTGAAATAGATGTGCCCGGGCACAGCCTATCAACCATTGTCGCTTATCCTGAAATATCGTGCACTCACACTGTAAAAGATATTAATGTGGGAAACAAGTTTTACACGGTTGACGAAAATTCGCTTTGCGTGGGAAACGACCAGACTTTTGAATACCTCGATAAAATTTTCACTGAAATAGCAGCGCTCTTTCCGTCGGAATACATTCATGTGGGTGGCGACGAGTGTTACAAGGGATTTTGGGAAAAGTGTCCGAAATGTCAAAAGAGAATGCACGACGAGCATCTGGAAAATACAAAAGAGCTGCAAAGTTATTTCATTAAACGGATGGAGAAATTATTGCATGAGAAGAATAAAAAGCTGATTGGCTGGGATGAAATCCTGGAAGGTGGACTGGCACCAAATGCAACGGTTATGTCGTGGCGTGGAATGGAAAACGGAATAAAGGCTGCCAAAGCCGGGCACAAAGTTATTATGACCCCAACAAAAAACTGTTATCTCGATCTGTATCAGGGTGAACCGTCGGTAGAACCTGCCACTTACAGCATGAGCCGACTGAGCGACTCCTATAGTTTCGAGCCGGTTCCGGAGGGGATAAATCCCAAATTAATTCTGGGCGGACAAGGTAATTTATGGACGGAGTCGGTACCCAATTTCTGGCACGCCGAGTATATGACCTGGCCTCGTGGCTGGGCACTGGCAGAGGTTTTCTGGAGCCCGAAAGAGAATAGAAACTGGGAAGATTTTGTCAGCCGTGTTGAAAAGCATTTTGAACGTGCCGATTTTGCCAAAATAAATTATGCGCAAAGTATGTACAATGCAATTGTTACACCTGTTTCAGGAGAAAATGGCGAGCTGAAAATTAAACTCGATACCGAAATCAAAGACCTTGATATTTATTATACATTCGATAATACAAATCCCTATTATTTAAGTAGTAAATACGAGAGTTTACTATCTGTCCCCAAAAACGCCTCACGTATCCGGATAAATACTTATAAGGGAGAAAAACCGGTTGGGAAATTAATATCTCTGGATATTGGAATGCTGGAAGGGAAACTTAAAAAATAGTTAGATAAAATAATTTGAAACCCTCTTGTTTATTTCAAATATATGTCATAAATTGTGATATCATTCTAATATCATTTTAACTTAAATTAAATATCATGGAAAAACAATATTCAGGATTGTCGGGTTACTTTTTTATTTTCTTAGAATTAGTACTGTTAATATTAATTGCTTTTGGTTTTATGCGTGGAATGATTATCCCCGCAGTTGTTTTAGTTCCTCTGTTTATTTTGGGTGCAATTGGATTTACAGTTGTGGACCCCAACCAAAGTTGTGTGATGGTTCTTTTTGGTGCATACAAAGGGGCTATTAAAACAAATGGATTTTATTGGGTGAATCCGTTTTTTGTACGGAAAAAGATTTCGTTGCGAGCCCGGAATTTCGATAGCGAAACAATAAAAGTGAATGATAAACTTGGCAACCCAATTATGATTGGATTAGTACTGGTTTGGCAAGTTGAAGAGACCTATAAATCAGCTTTTGCAGTTGATGAATTTGAACATTTTGTAGTGGTGCAAAGTGAAGCTGCTCTGCGTAAACTTGCGGGATTGTATCCTTATGATAACATTGAAGACGAATCGGCAAAAGTTACATTGCGCGATGGTACAGAGGAGGTAAATGATGAGTTGGAACGTGAGATTGTTGAGCGTTTGGATATTGCCGGAATTCATGTAATCGAGGCTCGTATAAACCACATTGCGTACGCCCAAGAGATTGCACAGGCAATGTTGAAACGCCAGCAGGCAACTGCAATTGTTGCGGCACGTTATAAAATTGTGGAGGGTGCAGTAAGCATGGTCGAAATGGCTTTGGAACAACTTAGCCGAAAAGGAATTGTTGAATTAGACGAGGACAAAAAAGCTACGATGGTAAGTAATTTAATGGTTGTTTTGTGTGGCGATAAAGATGCTACACCAATTGTAAATACAGGAAGCATATATTAATATGGCACGGATTTTATTTGCTGAGGAACAGCGGTTTACACAGTGGTGGCTGTGGGCGATAATGTTATTTGCATTGCTTTCAGTTTTAGTTCCTTTTTTATATGGGATTTATTCTCAGGAGGTTTTGAACAAGTCATTTGGCAACCAGCCGATGAGTACTGAAGGATTGGCTGTTACAGGAACGGCTTCGACACTTCTCGTTTTGATAATTATTGTTGTTTTCAATCGTGCCAGATTGAAAACAAAAATTAGTAGCGATAAACTTGCCGTGGCGTTCCCTCCATTTTTTAGGAAATGGAAAGAGCTTGTTCCCGGAGAGATTGAGAGATATGAAATTCGAGAATACAACGCCATCCGTGAATATGGTGGTTATGGGGTTAAGCGACGATTTAAGTACGGACAGTCATACACTATTTCGGGAAATATTGGGTTGCAGCTCTATTTAAAAAACGGTAAACGACTTTTAATTGGAACTCAGAAAAGACAGGCAATTGAATATGCGATGAGAAAACTGAAGATGGAAGAAAATTCAGCAAAAAATGGCTAAGAAAAAAACATTTGTGTTACGCGTAAATCCTGAAACGATGCAAGCTGTTGAGCGGTGGGCCGCCGATGATTTCAGGAGTATTAACGGGCAGTTGGAGTGGATTATTCACAATGCTCTTAAAAATGCTAAACGATTGAAAAAGATTTCGGAGAAGTAATTCTACTTGAAGATTCTGTACTAATCAGAAAATAAAGAAACGATGAAACAGAAAAGTTATACATGCCCAAAATGTGGCAATAGAAATGCCGATGTTGACCAAATTAGGACAACCGGCTCGGGGTTTACGAAATATTTCAATATTCAAAACCGAAGATTTACAACTGTAAGTTGTACTAATTGTGGATTTACCGAATTGTATAAAGGAAAACCATCAAGCGGCGCAAGTAATGTGCTCGATTTTTTAACCAATTAGTTTTTTTGAGCTGGTGACTCAAAGTTCACCTGCTCAATTTTGCCACAAATCAATTTAATCCCAGGACGTTGCCCCGGGCTGATAGATTTCGCCCTTTCATTGCTAAAAAATGAAAACTGTAAACTTTTATATTTTTCTTTTCTGCAAACTGAGACTGCGACTGTAAACTGCGACTGCCAACTGCGACTGCCAACTTTCTTATCACTTCCCCGGTACTTTAAACCACTTCTCATCCAGTTCAACAGGCTTGTAGTTTTTAATATAATCCATTGCTTCTTCAGAATTATTAGCAACAAAATACAGATCGTTATCAAGGTCTTTTGCAAACTTTTCGCCATAAGAAACCTCAAATTGTTTAAAAAGGTATTTGAAAAAATTGTTGGTATTTATAAAAACAATTGGTTTTGTATGATACGATAGTTGACGCAGAGTCATCACTTCCAAAATCTCTTCAAGCGTTCCAAAACCTCCCGGCAACGCAATAAATGCATCCGACATCTCGCGCATTTTTTCTTTGCGCTCCATCATATCTTTCGTAATAAATACATCGTGAGAATTATCGGAAGCCAGCGAACGTCCAATCATTCTTTTGGGAATTATACCAACAGTTCTTGCTCCTGCATTTCGTGCCGAAACAGTTACAGCTTCCATTAATCCAACATTTGCACCGCCATTAATTAATGTATGCTCTCTATTCCCTATTAACTTTCCGAGTTCCTCTGCTTCCCGAAAATAGACATTTGAAATGGCATTGCTTGACGAACAAAAAACACAGATATTCATTTTTGATAAACTTTTAGATTATGAGATATGAGTATTGAGAAAAGAAAACCGGGATAGACCCGGTTTTTATCAATTTATTTTTTTAGTACGATTTGAAGTTTGTATAAAGTGTTGTTATACTAATTGCTAACTACTAAAATCTTTATAAATCTTTATGCATCAATGTTTGCATAAGTTGCATGGTCTTCTATAAACTTTCTGCGAGGTGGAACATCGTCGCCCATTAACATCGAGAAAATATGGTCGGCTTCGGCAGCATTATCTATGGTAACTTGTTGCAATGTTCTGCTTTCCGGATTCATTGTTGTTGACCAAAGTTGCTCTGCGTTCATTTCACCCAAACCTTTGTAACGCTGTGTGTGCACAGCACTCTCCTTACCATCTGCCCACTCTTGTATTATTTGTAAACGTTGTTGTTCCGACCAGGCGTACTGTTCTTTTTTTCCCTTTTTAATCAAGAAAAGTGGTGGGGCAGCAATGTATAAATATCCACTTGTAATCAAGTCGTTCATATAACGGAAAAAGAATGTCATAATAAGTGTTGCAATATGGCTGCCGTCAACATCGGCATCGGTCATAATCACAACTTTATGGTATCTTATTTTTTCCATGTTCAGTGCTTTGGAGTCTTCCTCGGTACCGATGGTAACTCCCAGCGCAGTGAAAATATTTTTAATCTCCTCGTTTTCGAAGATTTTATGCTGCATTGCTTTCTCCACATTCAGGATTTTTCCACGCAGCGGCAGTATTGCCTGAGTTCGGCGGTTACGACCTTGTTTTGCTGTTCCGCCTGCCGAATCTCCCTCCACAAGAAATACTTCGCACAATGCCGGGTCCTTTTCAGAGCAATCGGTTAATTTACCTGGAAGTCCGCCACCGGTGAGTGCACTTTTACGTTGCACCATTTCGCGTGCTTTACGTGCTGCATGACGAGCTTGCGCGGCAAGAATAACTTTTTGAACAATGATTTTTGCATCCTTCGGATTCTCTTCGAGATAGTTTTTAAGCATTTCGCTAACCGCCTGATCAACCGAAAGGCTGACATCAGAGTTGCCAAGTTTAGTTTTTGTTTGCCCCTCGAATTGAGGTTCAGCAACTTTTACCGAAACTACGGCGGTTAATCCTTCGCGAAAATCATCGCCACTAATATCAAATTTCATTTTTGCGAGCATCCCCGACTGGTCTGCATAGTTTTTTAACGTTCGTGTTAAACCACGTCTAAATCCTGTTAAATGCGTTCCACCCTCGATAGTATTAATATTATTTACATACGAATGTATATTTTCTGAAAATGAATTGTTGTATTGCAGTGCAATTTCAACCGGACTACCACCTTTTTCAGATGTAATATGAATAACATCTCCAATAATTTTAATTCGGGTTTCATCTAAATATTCAACAAATTCTTTAAGCCCCTCTTTAGAAAAGAAGTTTTCCGATTTAAAATTCCCCTCTTCATCCTTTACTCTCTCATCAATTAAAGAGAGTTTAATTCCGGCATTCAAAAATGCAAGCTCGCGCAAACGGGCAGCAAGAATTTCGTACTTGTATTTTTTAACAAGAAAAATAGAATCATCTGGTTTAAACGTAACAATCGTTCCGGTAATATCCGATTTGCCAATTATTTTTGCATCATACAAAGGTTTTCCAATTGAATACTCCTGCACCCAAACTTCTCCTTCGCGATGAATTTCGGCTTTTAAATGCGACGAAAGGGCGTTAACACACGAAACTCCAACACCGTGTAATCCTCCAGAAACTTTATAAGAATCTTTGTCGAATTTACCTCCTGCGTGAAGCACGGTCATAACAACTTCCAATGCCGATTTATTCTCCTTTGTATGTTTTTCAGTCGGTATTCCACGACCATCATCTTTTACGGTAACAGCATTATCTTCATGAATAATTACGTCAATATTTTCGCAATATCCGGCAAGTGCCTCATCAATCGAATTGTCGATAACTTCGTAAACTAAATGGTGCAACCCCTTTTCGTTTACATCACCAATATACATGGCAGGGCGTTTTCTTACCGCTTCCAACCCTTCGAGAACCTGAATACTATCTGCCGAATAATTTCCATTGCCGCTTTTGGCTTCATTTTTTTCTAATTCACTCATTGCTATTTCTTATTTTTTTATCACTCTTGTATGCTCTAAAATAAAATAGTTTCCTACGAAAAAATGTATTTACTTTCGAAAGGAAACTAGCTGATTTTTAGAATGATACCAAACCTTATAACTTGTTTTTTTATAACTATGCAAAGATAACAAAATAAACCACAGCAAGGTTCATTTTCAATTGTATGTTAAGCCAATTTTTCAACAACTTATTAACTTAAAAATGAGTGGAAAAACGAATGTTTCTTATCTTGTTGTCCGGTTAAAAAGACATTTATCCTTTGTGATTTTGACATCTCGCTCCTACGGAACTTCCGAATATTTATGGTATGTTTTAATTTTACCCACATATAGTTCCTAACGAAACTGTCCCTCCGCTATCCGATGCTGGCAGATAACTGAACAGAGAGATGCTGAATCAAGTTCTTCATGGGAGTCCCTTTAGACAGCATGACGGTATTTATTAACGTCGTATTATACCAGAACATCACCCTGTCCATTAGTTGCCGGATTCAGCATCTTTGAAATAAAATCTATCGTTGGCAGATAATTATTTAAAACGCATAACTAACCCCAACCAAAGCATTAAAACTTTGTACATTGTAACCAAACCAGCGTTGATAATTTTGAAACCCAAAGTTATTAAGCTGTGCAAATGCTGCAAATTTTTGTGTGATTTGATAAGTTGCATTTACATTCAAATCGAATATAGTATTGAGATTGTTGGATTTATATATTGGCGGACTTGGGATAACGAAAGTTCTTGGGTCATCAGGATTTTCAATAATCAGAGCCTTTCTTTCTCCAATAAGATAAATATCAGCACCCACACTTAACTGCTCCGATATTTTATAATTTAACGAAAAAGTGGCATCCCAATCCGGCATGTTCCATGCTTCAGTTTGTTCATCTAAATTATAAGCATAATAATTTCCCGAGAGTAAAAGGTTGAGTTTATCTGATGAGGTGTGGAAAATTTCAAAGTTCAATTTCATCAAATTAATATTGTCGTATAAAATATCAAAAGTGTTATTTACAATCAATGAATTTATTTCAACCGGAACAGAAGTGGGATAGTACTCATTTAAATAATAAAAGGGCTGATCATCAATTAACGAATAATCAACCGAAATTTTAAAGTTTGTTTTCTTCGAAAACTTACCATCGATTCCGGCATAGAAATGTATTTTTTCGAAACTGTTCTTTACATCGTGCGTTGGGTTTACAAACGGGTTTTCGTATGCAATTTTAGAGTAGTGATTATTTATGTAGTTACCATCAATTCCGGCATATAATTTAAAAATATCTTTAACAGGCATATAATTTACCTTGATATTTGGGGTTATTTTTGCCACTGCATCCATATCATTATCCATAATAAACCATGCATTTAATCCCACGCTAACATTTACCACTTTGTTTTCGAAGTACCATGCAGGTTTTACGAAAAACCATGTTTGCGTTCTGCTGCCGATAGTGTCAGTAATCCTTTTTTGAATATCATTTGCCTGTACAAAAGTAACCCCTGTATTTGTTAATATTGTTCCGGTCTCAATTGGTTTTTGGAAATTCATACCGAACTCACCAAAATGTTCGTTCTGCTCTGTTTTTGTTCCAAAATAGTGATATTTAAAATTGAAATTAAAATCTGTATCATTCATTTTAGACGATGGATTTTTTAGGCTCACATTTATACCTCCTTTCGAGAATGCTTGTTTGGTTCCCTGCCGTGTTATATTTTGATTTCCTTCGAGTAAAACAGATGGGATTGCATTTAACGGATAACCGTAATAATTAAATCCATCGTGTTTATAATCTATGTCAATCAGAAGAATTGATTTTCTTAAATTGTGGTAGTAATAAACTTCGGCATCGCTTTTCGAGTACGGGGCATCTACTTTGTCGCCACCTTCCAGTTTTACTTTTCCGAACGAAGAAAGGTGTTTTGCATGAATACCAAAAATTGAGTTTTTAGAATTCACATTATTAAAAAAGAATTCGGCATAAGGTTTATTATAATTGCCAACTCCGGCTCTAATTAATCCGTAACCTGTCTCCTTTTTTTGTGCACTGCTGATAGTTGCAGCTTTTAACTGATTTACCGAAAAACTGTTCAGAATTGGTTGACTTTTTATGCTGTAATCAAATTTGGGTTGTTGCTGTTCTGTATCTTCAATTTTAGGCATTTCGTTTATTTTATGAGCATCAGAGATGGTTGGTTTAAATGCCTTTGTAACTTCCACCTCACGGGTTAAACTCGTGTCGCGCTGTGCGTTTGCAGCAATTGCCGAAACAATAAAAAATATCAGTAAAAAATATCTGTTTAGATTGAACATAGTTTCTGTTTTTAGTTTTGTTTAATCTCCATTTGAAACGAACTATCGATGGCATTTTTCTCGTCCTGCACCTCTTTTTCTTCTATCGCATTCAGCTTTTTTGTCGCCTCTGTTTTTATTCCATCGGTGTCGTTTCCGTAATTCTCGATTAAACTTTTTAATGTATGTTTTGCTGTAAATTCATCTCCGTTATCAATATAAATATCGGTAAGCAATAAAAATGCGTTACCCAGCCAAAACTGATAGGGTGAATTTTTATCCACAAAATCCATTATTTCCTCTTTGGCTTTTTGCTTTTTATTTTGCTGATAATAGATTGCAGCAACTAAAAATTTTGCTTCGGCTCCCTGCTCAAACTTGGTATCGGCCGAAACTGCCATTAATCCCGGCAATGCTTTTTCGGGTTTATTTAATTCGTAATACGATTTCCCTTCGGTATAATTTGCCTCACGAATTAACGCTTCGTTTGCAATGTCCGATTTTTTAATTTTTTCGGCAGCAGCAATTGCCATCTCGTATTTTTCGAGTATTAAATTGCATCGCATTTGTCCGGTGTTAGCTTTTAAAACGTTCCATTTATTACCTGCCAGTTTTTCGAGGCGATTAAACATCGTCAACGATTCGGCATAATTTTCGGCGTTAAAAGTTAATTCAGATGCACGCGATAAAGCCGGTTCGCTAAAAATATTATCGGGTTGTTGAGTAACAAAAGTGTAGTGCTGGTTTGCTGCCGAATATTTACCCTCTTTGTAAAGTAGTTCGGCAAGATAAAAGTTGGCATTTACAATAAAACTGCCGTTTGGGTAATCTTGTAAATATTTTTGCAGTTGCAAGGTTGCACTCTTGCCACCCGACATATATATTCTTTCGGCAGCCATATAAGTCAACGAGTCTTTTTCCGAAACGGTAACATTTACACCAGTTCCCAATTTTCGCGTGTAAGCAAAATATGCATCAATATTATTTGTTTCGACATAACAATTTTTTATACCCGACATTGCTGCGCGCGCTTCCGGTGTGCCTGCATAATTTTCGGCAACTTGTTTATATTGCGACAAGGCTTTTGTAAAATCGCCTTTATTGAAATTTATTAAACCAAGTTGCAGCAACGCCTTTCTGTAGAAATTACTTTGCGGATAGTTTTTTATGAGTTTATCATATTGTGCCGCTCCTTCAAAACCCTTGCCTGTTCTTTCGTAAGCACGCCCTAGTTCGTAGAGTGCATCGTCCTGATATTCGGAATCGGGAAAACCGGCGAGTAACTTTTTAAGATTCGATATTTTTTCCTGCTGATTACGTTGCAGCCCGTTGCAGAAAGCAATTTGGAACAATGCATAATCTGCTTCGTAAGTTTTCATTCCCCACGACTGCTCGTAGTTTTCGATAGCTTTTATATAGTTGGTATTTAAAAAATAGTAGTCGCCAGTTCGGTTGAGTGCATCTGCCACTTTATTGGTGCGCTCGTTTTTTGCCCCGTTTATATAATTTTTAAAATGCAAAACTGCCGATTCGTAATCTTCAATTTTGAAATACGAATATGCCAGATTATATTCTGCATTTTTGTATTCATCCAACGAGTTTGCTCCCGGTGTACTGTTAAACTTTTTGTAGGTCGAAATCGCATTATTATAATCACCCACCAAATAGAGTGCTTCTGCTTTCCAGAAAAGTGTGCGGGCTTTTAATCCACTGTTTTCCCCACCACTTTCCAGCGAGGTATCGAAAAAATCGATGGCCTGATTATATGCCAGATTGTTAAATAATTCGAGCCCCCTGAAAAATGTAACACGTTGATACGCCTTTAAAATTGCGGGGGTTTTTACCTTTATTTTTTCGATTGAATTAATAGCATCTTTATAATTTTTTGTAACCATATAAACCTCAGTCAAAATTCTGTACGCCTCAGCATTTCGTTCAGAACTTGGGTAGAGCGAAATGTAATTATCAAATGCTTTTATGGTTTCGTTAAAAGGAGAGTAAGAGAGTTCGTATGTAAGTTTTGCGTAATTAAACAGTGCATCTTCTTTTATTTTTTCGTTGAAATCGAAATCGGCAGCAGCATTGTAAGCAAGTTTTGCCTTCTCTTTTTCATCGGTTTTAATATAACAATCTGCCAGATGATAATATGCATTTTGCGCCATTTCATCTTTTCCTTTTGTGGCATTTTCGAGTAACGGCGCAGCTTTTTCAAAACTTTTTGTGATGTAATAGCAGTATCCGAGAATGTAATTTTCTTTACGGGTTTTTAACCCTTTCGCATCAAAAAAAGTTTCTAAATATGGGATTGCTTTTTCGTATTCGCCCAAATGAAAATAGGAGTCGCCAACAATTTTCGAAAGCTCATTTTTATGTTCCTCTTCTACTTCATCAATTATTGGTGTGGTGTATTTTACCACTTCGCTGTATTTTTCCTGTTTGTAATAAATATGGCTCACATAAAGCGGAATTACTTTCGAATACTCGGGGTCGTTATTTAATTTTGTAAAACCTTCAAGTGCCGCATCGTAATTGTCTTGCAGATACATAATGTGCGCCCAGTAATATGTTGCCGGCTTGCTGTAAATATTATTGGCATCTTTTATTTCGTAGAATTCTTTGCTCGCTTTTTCAATTTCATCGGTCATTAAATACGAATATCCGGTCTGATATTGCAGCTTAACTTTCTCTTTTTCCAACAAATCATTTCTGTCAACCGTGGCAAAAGTACGGAGTGCCGGCATATATTGTCTC
Organism: Bacteroidota bacterium; assembly: GCA_024278975.1. Lineage (GTDB taxonomy): Bacteria > Bacteroidota > Bacteroidia > Bacteroidales > Prolixibacteraceae > Draconibacterium. The sequence continues at coordinate 67,049 of JAJRSD010000021.1, read as the reverse complement.
TTCTCGAACTGATAAGTTCCATAATTAAACTGTGCCCGATTTATATACGGGCTTTCGGTATATTTCTTTACAAAGTTTTTTATGAGTTTGCTGCCCGAGTCATATCCTGCATTGAGTGCCGAAACCGATTTATAGAATTCCGCTTCGGAATAAAGCTCTGATTTATCCTCAACATTTTTCTGAATTTTTTCAAATTCTCTAAAAGCGGCAACGTATTTCCCGTTGTCGTAAAGTTGTTTTGCAACTTCAATATCTTTCTGGACATTTTCGTAATAAGCCGTTTGCTGGGCTTTTATCTGAAAGTGTATTCCAAAAAGTATTAGTAATAAATATATTGAACGAACTGTTTTCATGCTTCTAATTATTTCAGTTTTAGCGAATTGTACAAAAAATATAAATTTTAGTACCCCATTTGTTTATCTAACCTATATTAAATCTTACAAAATAGGTTAATCTGTTTATTGAACGCTTTAAAACTGTTTTAATTTCTTAACATGAAACTGTTTATTTCTTTAGTTTATTATATCGAGAGTTAAATATTTTAAGTTTATTTTGGGAAATAATTCATTTATTATGACAAAGAAGAGGGTTATTGAATTAATTGATGCAGATATTTTTCAGCGCGAAAACTGTATACTGACACAGGTGAATTTACAGATTGAAGCGGGCGAATTTGTTTACGTAATAGGGAAAGTAGGCACCGGCAAAACGAGCTTGATTAAAACTTTAAATGCCGAAATTCCGTTGGTTTCGGGTAGTGGTAATATTTTGGGGTTTCAGCTATTTGAATTGAGACACAAAGAAGTTGCTGAGTTACGTAAAAAACTGGGAGTTGTTTTTCAGGATTTCAGGTTGCTAACCGACCGGGATGTTTACGATAATCTTGCATTTGTTTTAAAAGCCACCGGTTGGAGAGATAAAAATGATATTGATAACCGGATTGTTGAAGTCATGAAAAGTGTTGGTGCTTCTGATAAATTGAGAAAAATGCCGCACGAGTTAAGTGGTGGCGAGCAACAGCGTATTGTAATTGCCCGCGCAATTTTAAATAATCCTGATATTATTCTTGCCGACGAATCCACCGGAAATCTCGATCCTGAAACTTCTACAGAAATTTTGGATTTATTTATCCGTTTAAACAACGAAGGCAAAACTGTAATTATGGTTACTCACGACTACGCATCAATTGCAAAAAAGCCTGCCCGCACGCTAGTTTGCAGCGATGGTAAAATAGAAGATTCAGCAATAAATAATTCGATGATTGATTTTGAAGGATTGTTGGAGTTGAATTTATAAACCGGCAATTTTTAATAATTCATTTTAAACTCAAATTCAATTTATTACAGAAAATTACCTCGAAAGAAATCTCTCAAAAATCTTCACCAAAACTTGCTCCTCATTTTCCCATGTTAATTCTTTTGCAGCAACTCTTAAATTACTTTTCCACTCAGCTCTTTTTTCTAAGTTGAAAAGAGAACTCTCCATTTTTTTGCAAGAATTTCAGGTTGTAACGAGTCTGTTATTTCGCCCACTCTATATTTTTTTACCACAGCTTCTATTTCGGGTAAATTGGTAACCAGCACCGGAACGTGCGACCGAATATAATCGAACAATTTATTTGGCAGTACAAATCGGTAATTCAATCCCAAATCTTCTTCTATCGAAAGTCCGAGGTCGGCTTGAGGCGTTAGTTCTGCAAGTTTATCAATCGATAAACGCCCGGCAAATTCAACTCTGTTTTGGAGATTCTCTTTTTTTACTAACTCTTCTAATTGCTGTTTTATATCTCCATCGCCGGCAATTAATAATTTGGCGTTGTCGATAAATTTCATCGCCAAAATTGCTTGCTCCAAACCTCTGCCTATATTAACTGCTCCCTGATAAAGCACCACTTTTTCTGATGTTTCCAGCTTTTCGGCGAGGGTAGTTTTTGCAACCGGAATGTTGCGAACAACCTTAAAATCTGTTCCATATTTCTGATTGTAAATATTGGCAATAGAATTACAAACTGTGTAAGCATGTCTGATTTTCGGTACCATTTTACGTTCGAGCCACTCCCAAAAACGTTGCACTTTTGGTCGGTTAATTAACTCTGGTACTTCGGTAAAATATTCGTGACTGTCGTAAACAAGCGGTCTGTTTTTAATTTTTGAAATAATAAAGTTTGCCGCTAACGAATCGAGGTCGTTGGCAAGCAAAACATCGAATTTCGAAAAAAGCAGAAACATTGATAACCTGATATTATATTCAGTATAAAAAAGTGCACCTGTTTTAAAAAGTAAATTAAATCGTTTAGTTTGATAATTACGCTTTTCAATTTCCAGACTTGCCGGTAATTTTCTGCCAATCAACAAAATATCAAATCCCATATTTACCAACGACGTACAAACTTTATGTACACGATTATCGGAAACCAAATCGTTTGTAACCGAGACAATGATTCTATTTTTTCTGCTTGTTTTCAATAATTCAGAATTAAACTCCGGTAAATATAACTTTTATAAAACTTAAATATTGCAAATCAGATATAGAAGTTGATTAAAGTAAAATTGAAAATTGCTGTTCGATTAACTGCTTTTCTTTAAAGTATTAAAACTAATTCAGATTAGATTGCTAAATTTGCATTTATGACTGCAAATGAGTTAAAAGATAGGGTAAAACTATCCATCAAATCTATCGATCCAGAAGCCCGCATTATTTTATTTGGATCGAAAGCCAGAGGAGACTTTAAAAAACATTCCGACTGGGATTTCCTTATTTTAACCTCGCTTAAAACAGATGCCAAGTTTAAGACTAAAATCCGCAACAGATTAATAGACACTGAACTGGAAGCAGAGGAGGTTATAAGTGCATTGATTTATTCTCATGAAAAATGGGATGATTATAAAATAACACCGCTTTACAGAAATATCTCAAAAGATGGAATTGAATTATGAGTTATGACAAAACCGATTTGATTAGATATCGTCTTGAAAAATCTGAAAGAACATTTCAAGAAGCAAAATCGTTGAGTGACAGTGGATTCTGGAATGGAGCTGCAAATAGACTCTACTACAGTTGTTTTTATGAGGTAATTGCATTGCTTGCGAAAGATAATGTTAATGCGTTAACTCATAATGGAGTGAGAGTTGAATTCTTTAAGCGATATGTAAAAACAGAAATTCTAAGTAGAGACTTTAGCAATTTCTATTCTAACATAATGGGGAAAAGACAGGAAAGTGATTACGATGATTTTCTTGAATTTTCAAAGAATGACATAAAACCTTTGTTCCCTAAAACAATAGTATTTATTAACGGAATAAAAGAGTTGCTCAAAGACTAAAAATAGTTATCCCAAAATCACTAACTCAATTTTTTATATTATTTTATTAAATATTATTTATGATTCGTTTCCTCGAAAATTATTCGCTTCAATCGCATAACTCTTTTGGAATTAATGTGAATACAAAATACTTTTTTGAATTTACCGAGTTGGAAGAACTGGATATTTTTCTAAAGTCGAATAAAACCGTGCAGGACGAGAAAATTCTAATGATTGGCGAAGGGAGCAATATCTTATTTTTAACCAATTTTGATGGTCTTGTTATTCATGCAAATATACCCGGAATTGAGATTGTCCACGAAGACCGGCAAAATATTTGGGTTGAAGCCGGAGCCGGCGAAAACTGGGATGAGCTTGTAACTTATTGTGTCGATTTTCAGTTTGGGGGAGTTGAAAATCTTGCATTTATTCCGGGAACTGTTGGTGCTGCACCCGTTCAGAATATTGGTGCATACGGACAAGAAGCAGGCAGTGTGATTGAAAAAGTTAAAGGATACGATTTAGACAAACAGCAGTTTATGGAGTATTCAAAAAAAGAGTGCCAGTTTTCGTACCGAAACAGTATTTTTAAAAGTAAACTTAAAAATCGTTTTATCATTTTGTCTGTGATATTTAAGTTAGATAAATTTGCTGAGTTTAATCTCGAATATAAAAAACTGGAACAAAAGGTGCTGGAACTGGGAGAGATTAACCTTCAAAATATTAAAAAAGCTGTAACTGATATTCGTTCCGCAAAACTACCCGATGTAAATGAGATTGGTAGTGCAGGCAGTTTCTTTAAAAATCCGGTAGTAGATTCAGATGTTGCCAGAAAAATTGAAACTAAATTTAAAGAGATACCTATTTTTGAGGCAGACAACGGTAAGGTAAAACTTGCGGCAGGTTGGTTAATCGACAAAGCGGGGTGGAAAGGATTCCGCGAAGGAGATTTGGGAGTTCACAAACAACAGGCACTGGTAATTGTTAATTATGGAAATGCAACGGGAATGGATATTTATAATCTTTCAGAAAGAATAAGACAGTCGGTTTTCGAAAAGTTTGGCGTTGAATTGGAGCGCGAAGTTAATTGTATTTGAAGAAATTATCTTCCTCATAATTATAGTATTTTTCACAAATTGGAATAACAATATTAATAATGAATACGGAAAAAACAGACCCAAAAATAAGAGAAAATTTATTCTCAAACAAAACAGAAATTGTTGTTTCGGCAATAAATTCAATAGAAGAAAAGGGTAATAAATCCTATATTCCCATACTTTTCGATTTATTAAACTCAGACCCGGAAAAGGAAATCGCCGAAAAAATAAGCAAATTATTGGCAACAGTAAAAGACGAGAAGACAACGGCGAGTTTTATAGATGCAATTACTGATGAAAAATACAGATCGATTCGGAAATTGATTTTAACAACTTGCTGGCAAAACGGACTGAATTATAGTAACTATTTACCGGTTTTTATCGATATAATTATAAACGACGATTGGGAAAATGCTTTCGAAGCATTCACCATAATCGACAATTTAGAATTGCTGCCCGAACAAAAGACAGTTGATAAAGCGATAATGAAAATTGAAAGTGCAATGGAAAGTGCAACCGAACAGAAAGCGTATTTTCTGAATGAAATATTGACGAAATTAACCTAAAAAAATTGCCGCAGATTCTCAGATTATTTTTTAAAATTTTTAATCAGTAAATCTGTGATAAAGTTTATTTTTAATCTCTTCTTTTATTTTCGATTCGAAAAATATTTCATAAACTGCGAGCGTTCGTACATTAACGGATCAGGAATATTTTTATAAGAAAGTCGCCCCCTAAAATCTTCAATTTTTTTGAAATTCCATTTTTTCATAAATTCCGAAATTTCAGCACTAATTTCAGTAACAACACTCGAGCCGTTTAAATAAAGTGTTGAACAGAGTTGTACAACTTGTGCCCCTGCTAAAATCTGTTTTATTGCTGCACTCCCATCATGAATGCCGGTTGAAGCAGCAATATCGAGTTGCGAAATTTTTGATGAAACCAATCCAACCCATCGCAGTGTTTTTCGTACATCGGCAGGCGAGCTAAAAACTTCTGAAGAGGTAAGTTCCAGTGTCTCCAGATTAATATCGGGTTCGTAAAACCGGTTAAACATAACAATTCCGCTCGCACCGTTTGCAAATAATTTATCGGCCATTCCAACAATATTACTATGGTACAAACCAAATTTTACCGACACCGGAATTGATATTTCACCCTTTACTTTTTTCAATATATTAACATACAACTGCTCAACTTCGCCCGGTTTTTCGTTGCGGTCAGTCGGCACATAAAAAATATTCAATTCAATTGCATCGGCTCCTGCCTCCTGAAAATCTTTTGCTATTGTCGTCCACTCGTCAGACGTCACGCAATTTATACTGGCAATAATCGGGATATCCACAGCTTTTTTTGCTTCCTCTATTAACTCGAGATGTTTCGCAATTGTGTTATCGCGCAAATAACCTTTTATATAATCCTCGGCTTCGGGATAACCCGTATTGTGCTGGTCTTTTCCCAACATGTTGGTTACCTCGTTATTTATCTGCTCCTCAAAAACCGATTTCAAAACTACTGCCCCGATTCCTGCCTTTTCCAGTTCCACAATTTTATCGACAGTGCTTGTTAATCCAGAGCTTGCAGCTACTAATGGATTTTTAAGTTGTAATCCTAAATATGTTGTTCCTAAATTACTCATAGTCTTTAGTTTAAAGTTTAAAGTTTAAAGTTTCGAGCTCCAAATATTTTACTTCCCACCCTAATTAATGTACTCCCCTCTTCAATTGCAATAAGATAATCATCAGACATTCCCATCGAGATTTCACTAAATATTTTGGAATCGGAAAAGTATTCATTTTTAAGCGAATTAAAAATAATTTTTAGCGTGCCGAACTCTTTTTTTATCTGATTTATATTATCGGTGTAAGTTGCCATTCCCATAACGCCGGTAATCGCAATATTTTTTAACGATTTAAACTCCTCCGAAGCTAAAATTGTAGTTGCTTCGTCGTGTAATAATCCAAATTTTGTTGACTCTTCCGCAATATGAAACTGTAACAAACAATTTATAATCCGTCTGTTTTTTTGCCCTTCCTTATTAATTACTTTTAATAATTTCAACGAATCGACACCATGTATCAAATGAATAAAAGGGGCAATAAACTTGACCTTATTCGACTGAGGATGACCAATAAAATGCCACTCGATGTCTTTGGGCAGTGCCTCGTATTTACCAACTAAATCCTGAACTTTGTTCTCACCAAAAATTTTATGCCCCACATTGTACGCGGCCATAATATCTTCGTTGGGCTTGGTTTTCGAAACTGCAACCAGTTTAATACTTGCCGGAATACTTTGTTTTATCTCGTTTATTTTATTACCAATATCCATTAATTATGAATTTGCTGTAAAATTAATAATTATGCTGAGATTAACCGACGATATCGCCTGCAATTACATCAAAATAAAATCCTATTTTTCTGGTATCGTGAGTTAATAAGCAAATTACAAATTATACCTTTGCAGCCATAAAATGCAAAAGCAAAAACATATAATCAATAAATTAAATTTGCTTGGAGAAAAAGGCGAACCATTTGTGTTTATTGTTGATTTCGAAGGAGATACACCTCATATTTTTCATCCTGACGAAGCAGAAAAAATATTATGGAAGACTCCAAAAAGCTCGAATTATAAAAAATATGACATTAATAAACAGATTTCGGAATGGAGTATTAAGCCGGTTTCGTTTCAAAAATATCAAAGAGGATTTAAAATTATTCAAAACCATATTCACAACGGCGACACATATTTGCTAAATTTTACGCAACCAACAAAAATTAAAACCAACTTAAATTTAGAAGAGATTTTTTATCTCAGTTCTGCCAATTACAAAATTTATTTGAAGAATACTTTTGTCTGTTTCTCGCCCGAAACATTTGTAAAAATTGATAACGGTAAAATTTCGTCGTACCCCATGAAAGGGACAATTGATGCAACCATAGAAAATGCAAAAGAGGTAATTCTTAGCGACTCGAAAGAGTTGGCTGAGCACAATACAATTGTTGACCTGATTAGAAACGACCTGAGTTTGGTTGCAGAAAATGTGAAGGTTGAAAAGTTCAGATATCTGGAGCGTATAAAAACCAATCGACAAGATTTGTGGCAGGTGAGTTCGAAAATCACAGGAGTTTTACCAGAAAACTATGCTGAAAATATTGGTGACATTATTTATACAATGTTGCCTGCGGGTTCCGTTTCGGGAGCTCCAAAAAAGAAAACTGTGGAGATTATTCGTAATACAGAAAATTATACACGCGGGTTTTATACCGGGATTTTCTGTTATTTCGATGGAAAAAACCTGGATAGTTGCGTGCTTATTCGTTACATCGAAAACCAAAACGGACAACTAATTTATAAAAGTGGTGGTGGCATAACTTTTAAAAGTAAAGTTGAACCGGAATACGACGAAATGCTCAAAAAAATTTATATCCCAATTTCTGTTCATAATTTAAATTCGAATAAAAAATTAGTTGAAACAATAAAATGCGAACACGGCAGGCTACTAAATTTAAGTTGGCACAACCTCCGTTTAAATGGTACTCGTAAAAAGTGTATTGGATTGAATGACAAAATTGATTTAGGGGAAATTATTACTGTTCCTGAAAATTGTAAAAAAGGAATATTCCGTTGCCGGGTAGTTTATTCCGAAACAATCAATACAGTCGAATTTATCCCTCATAAATACAGGAAAATAGAAAGTTTAAAATTGATTGAGGACAATAATATTGATTATCAATTTAAATATTCAAACAGAAAAAACATAAATAATCTTTTTGAAAAACGAGGCGATTGCGATGATATTTTAATTGTGAAAAATGGCTGTATTACCGACAGTTCAACTGCAAATTGTATTTTTTACGATGGACAAAAATGGTGGACTCCTGACACTCCTCTCCTACCTGGCACCCAAAGAGCAAGACTAATTAGCGATGCAAAAGTTTCAGTTTGCAGAATTACTGTCGAAAGTATTTCGAAATATAAAAAAGTGGGACTGATAAATGCAATGTGGAGTTTCGAAAATATGCCGGTGATTGAAATCGAAAACATTCATTTTAACTCACTGGTAATAAAGCAATAAAAAACAACACTCAATACAAATGGCTTTTGAGAGAATTATTTGGTTTGAGTATATTATAAGCTGAAAGTATCATTTGAAATTTACTGAAACTAAAGTGAGATACACGAATGAGAAAAGTTTTACAGATTTTTAAGACCATAAAATCATTTCCCAATTATTATACTTAATCAGTTATTCTAACGTTATTTTAAAAAATATTTTACTTTTACTTCCCGAAATTTAAATGGGTATGAACGTTAGGTTTACTTTACTTCTTTTGCTGATTGTTTTATTAACTGGATGCGGTGCTGCAAAGTATGGTAGAGACGCAATGTTGTCGCACAATATTGGCGAATATTACAAGGCAATTGAAAAGTACCGAAAGGCAAGCAAAAAGGAGAAAGATCGCGAAAAACGTAAACAGTACGCATTTTCGATAGCCGAATGTTACCGTTATATTGGCGATTACGATCGTGCTGAATTGTATTACAAAAATGCCATTCGCAGAGGTTATTCCGATAATATTGCACTTTTACATCATGCCGACATGTTGCGTGCAACCCAGCAATACGAAGAGGCTATCGAAACTTATCGTATATTTTTAGATTCGGTGCCGGGCGACGAAAGAGGTTTGGCAGGATTGGAATCAATCAGAAAAACACAGGATTGGGTAGCAAATCCATCTCGACATATTATTAACCCTATTAAAGAGATAAATTCCAGGGCCAGCGATTACTCACCGGTTTTTGTTGCAGGCCGCGATAATGAAATAATTTTTACTTCAACAAGAAAAGATGCAACAGGTAAACGGGAGAGTATGATTACCGGGCAAAGTTATGCCGATTTATTTAGGGCAACGTTTGGAGTACAAAAGCAAAAGTGGGAAAAACCAAAACTTATAGACGAAAACCTGATTGTAAATACCGAAGACGAAGAGGGAGGTGCAACACTTTCGTCAACAGGAGATCAGATGATTTTTACACGTTGCCGATACGACAAAGCAGAGGCGCTCGGGGCTGAATTGTACGAGGCTTCACAATCGCGAGGTTCGTGGTCGAACCCAATAAAAGTACAGGTAGTTGGCGATAGTATTATTGCAGCACACCCCGCATTGAATGAAGATGAGACAATACTTTATTTTGTTTCTGACATGCCCGGCGGATATGGAGGTAAAGATATTTGGAAAGCAGCAAAATCGGGCGGTGCCTACGAAAAGCCTGTAAACCTGGGAGAAACAATTAATACTCCGGGCGACGAAATGTTTCCGTTTGTTCGTGACAATGGAGAGCTTTATTTCGCATCGAATTACCATATTGGGATGGGCGGTTTCGATATTTTTGTTGCCAATGAAGATGAGGAGGGGAACTGGACAATTGAAAATATGGGGTCGCCAATAAATTCGCCGTACGATGATTTTGGAATTGCTTATGTTGTTGGTCAGAATAAAGGGATGTTTTCGTCAAGTAGAAAAGGATCGCGCGGAGACGATATTTACTCGTTTGTAGTACCTCCGAAAATTTATTCGGTTGAAGGAGAAGTTTTTAATAAAGAAGACAACTCTAAAATTAGCGGAGCTACAATAAGAATAATCGGGACAGATGGCACCAACCTGAAAATGCGCACTAAAAATGGAAAGTTCAAGTTGAAACTTAAACCAGAAACTGAGTATATTTTTGCTGCATTTAAAGATGGTTTTTTACGCGACAAAGCAACTGCAAATACAATTGGAATGGCTGATAGCCGCGATTTCCGGTTCGAGCTGTTTTTAACTCCGACAGATGCTCCCATAAAAGTTGAAAACATTAATTACAAATTTGGTAGCTGGGAGTTGCTGCCCGAATCGAAACTTGCACTGGATACCGTTGTTGAAATTCTGGTTTTCAACCCAACAATTACCATCGAATTAATGGCACATACCGACCATGTTGGAAGCGACAAGTTTAACTTCGACCTTTCGCAAAAACGGGCGCAAAGTGTTGTTGAATATCTGATTGAAAAAGGAATTAATCCGCAGCGTTTGGTTGCAAAAGGTTATGGCGAAACATGGCCAAAAATGGTTACCCGTAAAATGGCAAAACAGTACGATTTCTTAAAAAGAAACGATGAGCTAACCGAAGAGTTTATTTTAAAACTTACACCCGAACAACAGGAAATTGCAACTGCCATAAATCGTAGAACCGAATTCCGTGTTCTATCTACAGATTTTATTGAGAAGTTTGATGCTGAGCCTGAGAAATAGTCTCAATTTAAACTGTCTTTCATATTTTACAAATTGCCGTTTACTTTAAGAGATTATCAGCCGCCAGCACTAAAAACATAAAATTAGTTGCACCGCCTCCCATCACATATTCAGTTTGTTGCCAAAAATACGGCCACTCTTTTAGCTCCGGAAAATCGGGGCGAATAATTCCTGTTCCCGAGGCAACTCCTCCCGGGATAAACGATCGATCAGCACGGTTAACTCCATAACCCTGAGTGATAGAACGCGAACCAACTCCCGAGGCAAACGACGAAGTATTTTCTCCCGGATGATTACCTAAAATAAAGTTTAGAGCATTTAGTAACAGATCTTTTTCAAACAGTTCGGGTATATTTTTATGAAGAAAATATTGCTGCATTCCCAAACGTTGAATCCCCCAGCCATCGCCCCAAATACGAATATTATAAGGAACACCAAATGGATTTTCATTTTGCTCCTTATCAAGTTTCACATGCAGTTTTTTGTATGCTTTTAATAATTCATCATTAAATTCAGTGTCGTTTAAAGTTTTTAAAACACGAGAAACCGACCAGCCGGTACTACCAATATTACTAATAATCTGCTCTTGCATCGAAATCAATTCGTTCCCGTATTTTTTTAATCTGGTTGAAAGAAGCAACTCCACCGTTGCATTTATTTTTGCTGAATATGCACCGTCACGTTTCTGGTCGTATAACACCATTGCAGTATTTAAACAACGTGTTGCCAACTCATTATTATATCCTTCTAAAACCCGGGCTGCCGCTGCCAGTCCTTCAATTGCTTTATATTCGTGCCCTGCATGGCTTTCTGTAAAAACAAGCCTGTCGTCTAACTTTCCCGATTCAGTTCCTGTTTTCTCATTTTCGGCAAGTGCCGGATTATATTTCAAATCATCGGTCATAGAAGTTGCGTCGCCCAGCATTACATATTGTCTGAGATCGCTACAAATAATACCACGATACAATCGGCCAAGGTTTTCGTAACCTCCAAGAATAGTTAAAACACCGTGTTCAATTTGTTGAAGAACATCCGGTTTTCCGTCGGGCAAATGAATTTCAACCAAACTATTTACCTGGTCGATAGTAGTTTGATCCCACTCAACCCCAAACTGTTCGTACGCCATTGCAAGTGTCCAAACAGTTCCTGCCTGCGACTCAACACGTAAATCGTAATCGCCTGCATCGTGCCAGCCACCTACATTTAATCCCGGCACTTGTTCCAGAGGTTTGTATTTTGTTAATGTTGAAGGACCCTGTTTATAACCATCGAAATGGTTTGTATCAACCGGTGCCATTAATGCATCGTCGGTATGACAGAGGTCGTGCCAAACCCGGTATCCTTCGTTAATCCGCATGTGACACATCTGCACCGGAAGAAAATATTCGAGCGTGGGTTGCCAAACGTGGCGTTCGTAAATATCGGTATCTATTTTAAAGGGTTCGGTTTTAAAATTTTTATATTGAACCTGATAAATACCCGGCTTCTCAATTTCGGAAAAATTAAATTGATAGTAGTTAAATCGTAAATATTTCCCCCATTTTTTGGGAATTTCATTTTTTACAATTTTAAAACCACCATTTTCGGAGAGACGTAAAAGCGAAACTTCGCCAATGTCAGTTTCCATTTTATCCAGTTCAACAGTTGCAATTTTTTGCTGTTTCGGATAATAACCAACCTGACTGACATGAACAACCGGACTCTGTTTAAAGCCTTCAACAACATTTGGTTCGACCAACCATTCTATTGCATTTTTTGTAGCTCCGGCCATAACTTCTGACCTGACCACGAACCAACCGTTGTTATGATAAAACCGTCCATCCAGCAGTTGTAATTCCGATTTTGAACTTGTGATAATCATTGTCTGGGAAGAAACATCGGGAGCAATTGTTAACTTTTTGCCGGTTGCAATCGGAAACGCCTGCCAGTTTCCATCTCTATCTTTTTGCATTGGCCCGTTTGCCTGCAATGGGAATATTCCCGATTTATCATCCATGTACCACGACTTTCCGAATAACATTGCGGGGAATAATTCAAGGTTAAATCCAACCTTGCCAATCCACTCATCGGGAAGTGGATTTTCCAAATCCACTATTATCCTGAAACTTTTGCCTTCGCCCAAAACACGAACATTGTAACTAAAATTTAAGTCGGGATAATTAATTGGATTAAACCCTTTTGCGTTTTTACTCTCATCGGGGAAAGTGCATTTTACACGAATCTCATTATTTTCGGGAAACAATTCGCGCTCCCCCACTTTCGGCGTTGGTTGCCACTGCCCCGGCGTAGGTTCTAAACGAATATCGCCGTTGGTTGCAACACGTGTTCCGTTTTGAATTATTCCAATTGCACCTTGATGTCCCTCGGGATAAATATCATAAAATACCATCACATTTAAACCCTGCATTTCAAAATACTCATCATTATTAATAGATAATTTTTGTGCTGAAAGTGAATTCAAAATAGTAATAGAGAATAAAAACAGAAGTAGATTTTTCATTTTCAATATATTTAATTTCTTAAATTGTAAATATAACAATTTGGGACTCTATTATGCAAAAAAAACCGCTCTACTCTGAAAAGTCATCAGATGAATAATTTAGCAAAAAGCACAGAAAATCCAATCCTGGTAATCAATTGGTTCCAGATTCATCAGATGACTAAATTTCTATTGTTTTACTTTTTGGAGAAGATATAATAAGTTTAGTTGTTCCCAACAGAATAAATATCATCAATTAAATGCTGATATTTAACTGCAACCATATTTCGGCGTAATTTCAGGGTTGGCGACAACTCTCCTGAAGCGGGTGTCCACTCTTCGCACACTAACCTGATGCGGCTAATTTGTTCGTGTAAACCCAAGGTTTTATTTATTATGGCAACTTCTTTTTGCATTTTCTCATAAACTTCCTGTTTCTGAACTAACTCAATATTATTCTCGAAATGAATTTTATGTTCGGCAGCCCAATCATGCATCAATGGGAAATTAGGAGAAATAAGTGCACTGGCAAATTTTTCGTTGGCTCCAATTACCATAACCTGATCGATTAAATTTGAAGCTTTTAGTTTATTTTCAATCATTTGGGGTGCAATATATTTCCCACCCGAAAGTTTAAAAATTTCTTTTTTACGGTCGGTTATTTTCAGGTAAATATCATCTTCAAAAACCCCAATATCACCAGTATGAAACCAGCCATTTTCATCCATAACTTCGGCAGTTAATTCAGGAGATTTGTAATACCCCTTCATAACCCCGGGACCTTTACAAAGTATTTCGCCATCTTCAGCAATTTTCACTTCAAATCCATCTAACACCGATCCCACTGTTCCAATTTTCATCTCCTTTTTAGCCGGATTATTTACAGCAATTACCGGCGATGTTTCTGTTAATCCATAACCTTCGATATTAAATATTTTTGCCATTCCGAGAACACGCGCAATTCTGGGCTGAAGGGCAGCACCCCCGGAAACCGCGTAAACAAGATTCCCTCCAAGCGCAGCACGCCATTTTGAGTAAATTAATTTATCGGCTATTTTAATTTTATACTTTAAAACTGGGCTGTATTTTTTATTGTATTCAAAATGTTGGGTTAACTCAAGTGCCCAAAAATAGAGTGCTTTTTTTACACCCGACAACTCTTTCCCTTTCGCCACAAAACCATCGTAAACCTTTTCGAGCAGGCGCGGAACCGAGTTAAACATGTGTGGCTTAATCTCTTTTATCGCATTTACAATCTGCCCCATATTACTCACATAATAAACGCCCATTCCTTTATACTGAAAATGGTAATTTACACTTCGCTCGTAAACATGACAAAGTGGGAGAAAACTTATAACGTGGTGGTCTTTGCCAAGTTCGTGCATGTGAGAGTGCGACACAAAATTAGATACCAAATTAGCCTGTGTTAACATTACGCCTTTTGGCACACCGGTTGTTCCCGATGTATAAATTATAGTTGCTAAATCTTCTGGTTGAACAGATTTTTTCAACTCTTTTAACTTAGCTTCAAACTCTTCTTTTTTCGATTCTCCAAGTTTTAAAATCTCGTTATAATTTTTTGCACCTTCAACCTCTTCAAAAGAGTAAACTGCATCTAATCCATCCATTATATTTGCCAGTGGATTCAGTTTATTGAATAACTTTTTATCGCCAACAATAAGAATTTTTACTTCGGCATGTTTTAAAATATATTTATACTCATCTTCGCTAATCGTGGGGTAAATTGGAACATGTATTACTCCTGTCATTGCCATTCCCATATCTGCAAAATTCCATTCGGGGCAATTGGCAGTTACAGTTGCAACTTTATCGCCCGGCTTAATTCCCATTGCCATTAATCCCATGGCAAACTGATGCGATTTCGTGTTATACTCTTCGGTGGAATAGGTGTACCATTCACCATCCTTTTTCCCACCAAGAGCATCTTTTCGTGGAAATTCTTCCATATAACGTTCCAGAATATCAAATGTACGTGTTACTTCTTTTCCCATATTTTAATAATTTAGTAAACTGACCAAATATAATAGTTTTGATTTGTTGAGATTTAAGTTACGTGCTTTCAAAAGTTTGAAATGATTATTTGAACTCATTCCATATAAGCATAATTCATTGACGTACAGACTATTGACATTTTTGTTTTCGATTTTCAAATCAAATTATTCTAAAAATCTAAGATTATGTTAAACAAATGTGAAATGTTTAATATTCCTTTGTGTCTTTGTGGTATTTTTTACTTTTTGAAGTAGACTCAAACTTTAAGTCTTTAAAATACGCCCAACTAATTAAGGCAACAAGAATAATAAATGTAACCGGCACGGCAGGATTGATTCCATTGGCAGCACCGCTTCCATAAGAATGTAATCCGGTGAGATAATAATTAACACCAAAATAGGTCATTATTACAGATGCGAATCCAAGTATGGAAGCGACATTATAATTAAAAACTCCTTTTAACGATGGGATTAATCTCATGTGTACAATAAAAGAGTAGATAACAATTGTAATAAGCGACCAGGTTTCTTTGGCGTCCCAACCCCAGTATCTGCCCCAGCTTTCGTTGGCCCAAATTGCACCGAGAAAAGTCCCGATTGTCAGAAAATATAATCCTACTGTTGCCGACATTTCGTTAATGGTTGTTAGCTGTGTTATAAAACCTGTAACATTTTCTGCATTGGTTTTATTTCGAAGAATAATTAAAATCAACACTAAAATTCCCAGAAACCAACTTAAACCAATAAAACCATAACTGGCGGTAATAACAGCAACATGAATTGTTAACCAGTACGATTTTAATACGGGAACAAGATTTGTTACTTCAGGATTCATCCAACTCAAATGCGCGACAAACAGAGTAATTCCAGCCAAAAATGCCGCGGTGCCGATTACCATCGGGTATTTTCTTCCAAAAACAAAACCTGCCAGCATTGATGCCCAGGCAACATAAACCACCGATTCGTAACCGTTACTCCAGGGAGCGTGCCCGGCAATGTACCAGCGGACAATCATTCCGACC
This sequence comes from Bacteroidota bacterium, assembly GCA_024278975.1. Taxonomy (GTDB): domain Bacteria; phylum Bacteroidota; class Bacteroidia; order Bacteroidales; family Prolixibacteraceae; genus Draconibacterium. Next base: position 50,842 of record JAJRSD010000021.1, on the reverse strand, counting down.
GTATGGATTAAAAATACAATAAAAATTAAACTAAAAAACGAAATGCGCAGATATTCAGGTAACTGTTTTTGCCTGAATATATTCACGAAAAGTAAAAACAAAAGTACAAATCCGAACAGAAGATAAAATGGGAATATCCGTTTAAAGGGATTTACTTTATTATATAATATTTCTACTTTATTTCTACTTTGAGAGGGAAGTAAATTGCCGCCAAATTTTTGTTGAAAGTTAGCCACCGCCTGTAACACCTGTAAAGATTCGCTATTTTTATTCTCGGCAACCGACTGCGTTAAAAGCTGAAAACCATTCTTGACAAATATGGAATCGCCGCCCGAATATTCGTATGCCACATCACCGGGAGAGTACCACGATGCATCTTTATTTGGGCGCGGATACAAGTTTAAAAGCGAACTACGGAAAATCATAAAACAGATATTTACCCGCTCGTCAACATAAATATATTCCTTTTCAACACGATTACGAAAAGCCGGAGTTTTTGCGTACGCAGCCTGAACATTTTTCGCAATTTTGTAATTTCCCTTCGTATCGAAAAGTTGTTTTAAGGTAATAAATTTATTCTCGGCTCCGAGTTTGGAAGCCAAAGTTTTGTTCGACACTTTTACAATTGGCATCTGCTGCCAGATTTCGGGATAAACCATCATACTCAAAACAACCTCGTCAGCCGATTTGCCAAACAATGAAGATTTACGACTAATTTTCCTGACTATTTCGCTTGATAATGTTGAAACCGGTTCGATGCGTCCGTCAACTCCCTGCACCCACAATTCACTAAACTCCTTAACCAATTTTTTATCAATATCAGGTATGGCGGCACCAACACCAGATTGTGCAAAACTGCCAAAAGAGAATCCTCCAATTGCAAAAAGCAATAGGATTGTTTTTAAAGAACTCTGCTTTAGTTTTCGTGCTAATATCTGAAAATGTGAGCTCTTATTTAATAGCGAAAGTATGATTCCAATAATTAATAATGCATATCCCAGATATGTAATCCACGTTCCCCAAAAATCGTGATTAACAGAAAGTACTGTTCCCTTTTCATCGGTATCGTACGACGATTGAAAAAACTTGTACCCTCTGTAACTCAACGTATTATTCATAAAAATCCGTACATCTCTTTTAATTCCCGTATTTTTATCTAGCAAAATAACTTCCGACGCGTACGACGATGGAGAGTTTGAACCCGCGTATTTATCCAATTGAAAATCTTTCAGAAAAATACTAAACGGAACTTTCAATACCGAAGCTCCGTAAGCCAGTTTCATAATCTTATTTCTAACTGAAACAGAAACCGTGTCGGGAGCCATTCCTGAATGCCCAAAAACAGGCACAGTCTGCTTGTCAACTCCATCTGAAATATTAATTAAAACAGCGTCTTCATTGGTTTGATTCTGGCTTTTTACAGCGGTAAAAGTTGCATTCGGCAAAAAGTTTTTAATCAGAAATTTATAGTTGCCAAAACCATACAAAAACATATTTTTAACAGCAATTGTGTCTCCTGTCTGATACGAAATACTCTCTTCGTTTAACTTGGTTGCACCCTCAATTTCAACAATTGAAGTCATAAAAAGCCTACTATTTTTCATAAACAGATTAACAGTTCTTCGCTCGCTAATTTCAAATCCAACCCTAAACCCCGGATAATCAAAAACATTTCCCCTCCGCATTGTGTACGATTGCATCCCTTTTCCGCCTGGAGCCGAAAAAACAAATTCTACAACCGGCTCACCATTTTCTGCAGGAATTGCTTTTCGCTCGGCATTCTTTATAAACCCAACCGATTTAACTTTTACTTTTCCCCCGTTTATATCAAATTTTGCAGAGAATTGTTTGGGTGAAAACTCTGAAAACTTAACTTTTTTACCTTTTTCCTGATTCTCAAATCCGGCGTAAAAATAGTCGCTGGAAGATAGAATATAATCCGAGCTTTGATTTTCGCGAATGTGCATCGTTCCCTCGAAACTATAATATCGGGTAATTGCTGCACCCAGTACCATCACCAAAAACGAAACATGAAATATTGCCAGTGTAAATTTCCGTTTTGAAAAGAATTTATATTTTACCAGATTATTCAACATATTTAGTGCTAACAAAGCCCAAAGCAGTTCGAACCAGTGCGATTCGTAAATCACTGCAAATGCTGTTGAAGTTCCGTAACTGCTTTCGATAAATGTTGCAACTGCCATGGAAAAAGCCAGTGCTAAAAATAGAAATGCCATAAATGGCATTGACGTTATAAAAGTGTAAATCTTTTTCATCGGTTATAAAAATATGTCGGAAGACGGAAGTTGGAAGATGGAAGCCCAAAAGCCAAAGTCAGAAGACCGAAGATTCAATAATTTTAAGAGGCTGAAAATAGCTCTTATTTCGGTTTATTCCAAAGAGTAATTTTTGTCTATTCTGATTATCAAAATAACAGGAAACGGAGAATACTTTCTCCATTTTTAAGATAATAAAATTGTGGCGAAACGATTCTTCCTGTTACTATTGCAAAAACGAAAGTGCTTTTTCTATAGCTGCCTGCAAGCCAGGAATATCTTTTCCGCCGGCAGTAGCATAGAATATCTGACCACCGCCGCCACCTTTAATTTCGCGTGCAGCTTCGCGAATAATCTGTCCGGCATTTAAACCTTTCTCTGAAACTATATTATCAGAAATCATAATTGTTAAGTTTGGTTTGCCGTTAACTTCGGCACCCAAAACAAGGAAAAGGTTTTCGACCTCCCCTTTTAGTTGAAAAGCCAAATCTTTAACCATTCCTGCATTATCGACTGTAATTTTATCGGCAATAATATTTATACCATTCTCCCTCAGCACTTTACTCTTTAAATTCATTTTTACAATTTTCAAACTCTCACGCCTAAACGATTCCAGTTTTTCAGATAGTTCTGAATGTTCTTCCAAAAGATTAATTACACTTCCTAAAATATCTTTTGAGCCTTTAATACTCTCCTGGATACTTTTTAATGTTTTAATTTGAGCATTAATAAATTTCTCGGCGTGGGCGGCTGTAATTGCTTCAATCCGTCGTACTCCGGCAGCAATTGCACCTTCCGAAACAACTTTCAGCAAACCAATTTGCCCGGTTGCATTTACGTGTGTACCTCCGCACAATTCAACCGAATCGCCAAACTTAATTACCCGAACTGCATCGCCATATTTTTCACCAAAAAGCATCATCGCTCCCGTTTCTTTTGCTTTGCTAATTGGCATGGCACGGTTCTCTTCCAGCACCGAATTCAACCGTATTTTAGCATTTGTAATCTTCTCAACCTTTTCAATCTCCTCATCTGTCATTTTCTGGAAATGAGAGAAATCGAAACGAAAGTGGTCGGCATTAACAAGCGATCCTTTTTGTTCGACATGAGTTCCGAGAACCTCGCGCAAAGCAGCATGCAATAAATGAGTTGCAGTGTGATTGTTTGCAATATTTGTACGTCGGGCGCTATTTACAACCGCTGTAAAAAAACCTCCCGCGTTTTCCGGTAATTCCTCTACCAAATGCACGGTTAAATTATTCTCTTTTTGAGTATCGAAAATTGAAGTTTTCACACCTTCAGAATCGATATAACCGGTATCTCCAATCTGCCCGCCCGACTCACCATAAAACGGAGTCTGATCGAAAACCAACTGGTAGAATGTTTTCTTCTTCTGAGTAACTTTCCGGTAGCGGGCAATCCTGATTTCCGCATCCAGTTTATCGTAACCAACAAATTCGGTCTGTTCTATTTTTCTGAGTTCAACCCAATCGTCGGTATCCTGTTGCGCTGCATTTCGCGAGCGGTTTTTCTGAACTTCCATTTCAACTGCAAAACCTTTTTCATCGACAGCCAACCCATTTTCGCGGGTAATTAGTTCTGTTAAATCCAACGGAAATCCAAAAGTATCGTATAAAATAAATGCATCTTTTCCCTTAATTTCGGATAAACTATCTTTTTTAGCCTTTACAATTATATCATCCAACAGCTTTATTCCCGTTGAAAGAGTACGCAGAAACGACTCCTCCTCCTCTTTTATTACCTTTTCTATTAAAACCTGCTGACCAACTAATTCGGGAAATGCATCGCCCATTGTATCTTTTAAAACTTCAACCAGCTTATAAATAAACGCAGTTCTAAATCCCAGAAAAGTATATCCGTAACGCACGGCACGACGTAAAATACGCCTGATTACATAACCCGCTTTATTATTCGATGGTAGTTGTTGGTCGGCAATTGCAAACGCAACCGCACGCAAATGGTCTGAAATAACACGCATTGCAATGTCCGATTTTAAATCATCGCCATATTTTTTATTACTAAGCTCGCCAATTTTCGAAATTATATTCTGGAAAACATCGGTGTCGTAGTTAGAAGTTACACCCTGCACAACCATACAAAGTCGCTCGAAACCCATTCCGGTGTCAACATGTTTATCTGGCAAATCTTCCAAACTGCCATTTGCTTTTCGGTTAAATTGAATAAAAACCAGATTCCATATTTCGATTACCAGCGGATGGTCTTTATTTACCAATTCGGCACCCGGCAATTTATCAATCTCCGACTGAGGACGTAAATCAACATGAACTTCGGAACACGGACCGCAAGGACCGGTGTCTCCCATTTCCCAGAAATTATCTTTTTTACTGCCATTCAGAATACGTTCTTCGGGCAAGTATTTTCCCCAGTAACCGGCAGCCTCATCGTCGCGCTGAAGATTATCATCCGCACTTCCCTCGAAAACAGTTGCATACAATCTATCGGCTGAAACTCCCATTCTTTCAACCAAAAACTCCCACGCCCAGTTAATTGCATCCTTTTTAAAATAATCGCCAAACGACCAGTTCCCAAGCATTTCGAACATTGTGTGGTGATATGTATCTAACCCAACTTCTTCAAGGTCGTTATGTTTCCCCGATACGCGCAAACATTTCTGTGTATCGGCAATACGATTCCATTTCACAGGTTCGTTCCCCAGAAATAAATCTTTAAACTGATTCATACCCGCATTTGTAAACATTAGCGTTGGATCGCCTTTTACAACCATTGGAGCCGAATTTACTATCTGATGTTTTTTCTCTGTAAAAAAGTCAAGAAAATCGTTACGTATTTCTTTTGAAGTCCTCATTTTATCAATATACTTTTATAAAAATCTGTTAAATATATTTATAGAAACATAACATTTTTACCACTTCGTAGTTATTTAATTATCTTTGCGGTTTCAAAAACAAATGATTCTATCAGGATTGCAAAGTTATACGATTTAATTAATTCTGACAGACTCGAAGAAAATAGCCTTTAATTTATGGCAAAAAAGAAATATAAATTTAATCCAGACACTCTCAGTTACGAAAGAGTTGGGATTTCGCTCAAGGAAAAATCTGCAAAAGTTTTAGCATATTTTTCAAGTAGCTTGGCACTCGCCTTAATTATTGCCGTGCTAGTAATAAATGCTTACGAAACTCCAAAAACAAAATCTCTGAGACGCGAAAATCAACGTCTGTTAACTCAATATGAATTGATGGACAAAGATTTAGGGAAGATTGAAAGTGTGCTTGAAGAACTTCAAAATCGTGATGATAATATTTACCGCGTTATTTTTGAAAGCGAACCAATTCCATCGTCTGTTAGAAAGGCAGGGTTTGGTGGCGTAAATAAATACTCACATTTGGAAAGTATGGACAATTCGGAGTTGGTAGTTTCGACTGCCCGCAAGCTGGACAAACTCTCTAAAGAAGCTTATATTCAATCGAAATCGTACGATGACGTTTTAAATATGGCATTGAATAAAGAGAAGATGCTGGCTGCTTTTCCTGCTATTCAACCCATTGCGAATAAAGACTTAAAAAGAACTGCAAGCGGCTGGGGTTACCGTATTCATCCTATTTTTAAAGTACGTAAAATGCATTACGGAATGGACTTTACAGCTCCGGTTGGTACTCCCGTTTATGCAACTGGCAATGGTAAAGTTGTGGAAGTAAAAGGTTCAAAAAGAAGCCGCTCAGGTTTTGGACTTGAGATTATTATCGACCACGGTTACGGTTACGAAACTCTGTACGGACACCTCAACGCTTTTAATGTTAAACGCGGACAAAAAGTAAAACGAGGTGATATAATTGCCTTTGTTGGAAACACCGGTGGATCGACGGCTCCACACTTACATTACGAAGTTCATAAAAACGGAAAAAAAGTAAATCCTGCCTATTATTATTACAAAGATCTCACTCCGCAAGAGTATGATAAAATGATTGCTATATCGACTAATATCGGGCAATCTCTCGACTAATTTTTATTTAGTGTTTAAATCATGAAGAGCCGTATGAATCGAGAGGTTCACGTACAGTTCTGTGAGAGGTTTAGGAGTGAGACTCCCCTTTACCTACTCAACTTTATTCAAATAATTCTTTTATCGTTTTCATCGGCAAAAACATTTTTCCACTATCTGGGAGCTCAATAAATCCATATTTGGCATAAAATATTTCAGCATCTTTGTCTAAAGGATCAACTATTACAGCGAAAGAACTAATGCTTTTTGATAATTCAAAACTCTTTTTTAAGGCATAAGCTCTATTTCTCAACGGATTTGTATATTGAAGTGTTGGATATTTTGGAATTCTACAAAGCACGGTTCCAAATAGAATTTCTTTATCGTGATGGAAAACAACACACCGGGCTTAATGATTGTCAGGCAAGGAGCGACAATAAATTGCATTTTCATTTCAATGCCTCACTTACGGCAATCAATATTGCCAAAATCACACGCTGGCTGAGCATTCCAAAAGAGCAGCGCAAAGCATTTTCAATGAATGATATAAAAACACTGAGTCACAATAGTTTACTGATGCAACGATTTTTTAACGAAGTATTTTATTTATAATTCTGATTAATCGAAACTATGATCTTTAGCTTCAGAATCCTGTCCATATTTTTCGTCATGAACCAGACCTTTTTCGTATTGCTGAAGAACGCTTAAACTCATTCCCATATTCGAAAATCCACCATCGTGGAAAAGGTTTTGCATTGTAACTTTCTTTGTCAGATCAGAAAAAAGTGTAATGCAATAATCGGCACATTCATCGCCGGTTGCATTTCCGAGTGGCGACATTCTTTCCGAAAAATCAAGTAATCTGTCGAACCCTTTTACACCACTTCCGGCTGTAGTTAGCGTTGGAGATTGCGAAATAGTATTTATTCTCACCCGCCGTTCTCTTCCATAAATATACCCAAAACTTCTGGCAATCGACTCGAGCAACGATTTTGCATCGGCCATGTCGTTATACCCAAAAAATGTACGCTGTGCTGCAACGTAAGATAAAGCAATAACAGAACCCCATTCGTTAATTGCATCTAATTTCCGGGCAGTTTGTAATACTTTATGAAACGAAACTGCCGAAACATCGAGCGTTTTATCTAAGTAACTATAATTCAAGTCGCTGTAATGACGCTCTTTTCTTACATTTGGCGACATACCGATTGAGTGTAAAACAAAGTCGATTTTACCACCCAAAAGCTCCATCGATTTAATAAATAAATTATTCAGGTCGTCAACGTTTGTGGCATCTGCACTTATTACTTCGGTGTTTAACTTTTCTGCAAGTTTTTGTGTTTCGCCCATTCTAAGCGCAACTGCAACATTGGTAAGTGTCATCGTTGCTCCCTCTTCGTATGCTCGCTCAGCCACTTTCCAGGCAATAGAATCAGGATTTAAAGCTCCAAAAATTATCCCTCTTTTTCCTTTCAATAAATTATTACCCATGCTTTATTTTTTTTTTGAATATTTTTGAGTGCAAAACTAATTAAGTGTAAATATAATTAAATAGTTTGTATTCAATTGTGTTTGATTTTGTGCTTTATTAACTTTTAAAATCGAATATTGCTCAATTCAGGTCAAATATTAATTTTTATTTAAACTCATTACAAATAAATTTGGATATTTAAAAATTCAATATATATTTGTGCCATACAAAATCGAGAAAATGAATTTAGAATTTAGAAATACTTCTTTAAAGACCACGACATTTCAATGTTGTGCTAAATTCATGTTGTCGTCGTATTTTATGTTTATGCGCTAGCCTTCTTTCGATGGTTATCTGTTGAATGAAGGCACATTTGTCACGAACATTTTTTCCAATTCAAAATTTTCAAAGTATAATTTATGTCGAATAAAGTTATTCGGTTAGGTGGTAGTCATATTGGCAACTCCAAATCAATTCAAAATCTAAATCATTTTCTTCAAAAAAGCGATGAACGAAAGTTTGTTGTAGTTTCAGCAATTCCTGAACTTCTTGAGATTATAGAGCAAAGTATAATTAATGTATTTCAAAAGAATATCGATACCGAAAAGTTGAGGGTTAAACTCAATTCTGTTTTTGATGAAAAAACAGGAGAGAAAATAACTTCTGAGTTTCAACAATTGGCTGAGCAACTCGGAAACCTGTTAAAAGGTGTTGCTTTAATCGGAGATTATTCGCCATCGTTAAAAGACCAGATTTTAAGTTTTAGTGAAAAACTTTCGGTTGAGATTTTAAAAATTCAGTGGAGTAAGATTACTCGTAAAGTAAAAGTAATTTTACCGGAAGAGATTGGGCTGATAACCACCGCTGATTATGGTAATTCAACTTTTATTTCAGTAAATAAAAAAGCTATTTCGAAACTTACGGAATCTATTTTAATTATTCCCGGTTCGTATGGAATTACTGAAAATGGGAGAGTCTCGCGAACTGGAAAATCGGCAGCAGATTATACTGCGGCATTTTTAACAAGCGAACTTGGTGCAAATAATCTGGAACTTTGGGATTTGGATAACGACTTTCAACGAGCCGATCCGGAAATTGTTTCAACGCCACCGGTAATAAAAAGACTAACATATTCCGAAGCAAGTGAACTGGCATATTTCGAGCACTATTCGTTTCATCCACGAACCGTTGAACCGTTGGAGCAAAAACATATTCCAATTCAGGTAATCAACTCTTCAACTTCTGACGGGAGTATTGAAACAATAATAAATACCGAAACATTTGTTGAGATGCAGATTGTAAAAAGTGTTGCTTGCTCCGACGATATTTCGTTGTTGAAACTGGACGGTCCGGGAGTTGGATTAAAACCCGGTATCTTGGCAAAAGTAACAACACAATTAAACGATGCCGGAATAAATATTAAATCAGTGATTACTTCGCAAACATCAATAAATTTGGTGCTTGGCAAACATATTGGAGATAAAGCACTGAAACTGATTCAGCAACTTGGATTTTCATCTGTTAAAGAGATATCGCTTGAAAAAGATGTTTCGTTAATTGGAATTGTTGGACATGGTATGCAGTCTAATTATGGAGTTTCGGCAAAAATATTTAGTGCTGTTGCCAGCAATAAAATTAATGTTCTGCTGAGCGGCTCCGGTGCTTCAGACCTGGCAAGCTATCTCGTTGTAAAAAGCTCGGATAAAGAAAAAAGTGTTCGTGAAATTTATAAAGCATTCTTCTGATTTTTTTCTTTTCTCCCCTCATCGAGGGGAGATGTCCAACTTCTTGTTGGACAGAGGGGTGCAACAAGAACAACAACAAAACGATTATTAATAACTCAAAAAAAATAAAATGACAACAAAAAAATTAAATTTCGAAACCCTGCAACTACATGCAGGACATACTCCCGACAGTACAACTAACTCGCGGGCAGTACCAATTTATCAAACTACTTCGTATGTTTTTAACGATGCCGACCACGCTGCAAACTTGTTTGCGCTAAAAGAGTTTGGCAATATCTATACACGAATAATGAATCCTACTTCCGATGTTTTTGAACAGCGGGTTGCCGCTCTGGAAGGCGGAGTTGGAGCATTGTCGGTTGCATCGGGGCATGCAGCGCAATTTCTGGTATTCAGTACAATTCTCGATATTGGTGATAATATTGTTACATCACCATATCTATATGGAGGCTCGTACAATCAGTTTAAAGTTACTTTTAAACGACTGGGAATTGAGGCACGGTTTACTGATGATTTGAATGCAGATTCATTTGAAAAATTAATCGACGAAAATACTAAAGCCATTTATCTGGAAACCATCGGAAATCCCGGCTTCAATATTCCCGATTTCGATTCTATTTCGGCACTGGCAAAAAAGTACGATATTCCGTTTATTGTTGACAATACTTTTGCCGGTGCAGGATACTTGTTCAGACCAATTGAACACGGTGCAGATATTGTTGTTGAGTCGGCAACTAAGTGGATTGGCGGACACGGAACAAGTATCGGTGGTATAATTATCGATGCCGGAACATATAACTGGGGTAACGGAAAATTCCCGGGTTTTACCGAGCCATCAGAAGGTTACCATGGATTGAAATATTGGGATGTTTTTAATTTCGACAGCGATTTTGGTAATATTGGTTTTATAATAAAAGCTCGTGTCGAAGGTCTTAGAGATTTTGGTGCAGCATTAAGTCCGTTCAATTCATTCCTGCTGATTCAGGGTTTGGAAACACTTTCGCTACGTATGGACAGGCATGTTGAAAATACATTGGCTCTGGCAAAATGGCTTGAACAACATCCGAAAGTTGAGAGTGTAAGTTATCCGGGGTTGGAGAGTCATCCATCGTACGAAAATGCAAAAAAGTATCTGCAAAAAGGTGCGGGTGGAGTTTTGTCGTTTATTGTAAAAGGCGATAAAGAGACAGCTAATAAAGTTGTAAACAGCCTTGAGTTGGTTAGTCATTTGGCGAATGTTGGCGATGCAAAAACATTGATTATCCAACCTGCTGCAACTACTCATCAGCAACTGTCGGAAGAGGCACAAATAGCGGCTGGGGTTTTTCCAACACAACTACGGGTTTCTGTTGGGCTTGAACATATCGACGATATAATTGCCGACTTTGAGCAAGCGTTGGAGAAAGTTTGATGAGAAGTAAAAAGTAGAAAGTTGTGAGTTGTAATATTTGAGCGTCATTCCGAACTTGATTCGAAATCTATCTATTTGATGCTGAAATAAATTCAGCATGACGTTTTTAAGTTACTCAGAACTTTCTACTATTTACTAAATACTAAAAATCTAAATACTAAAATATGCCATTAAATATTCCTGATAAATTACCGGCAGTAAAACTGCTTCGCGAGGAAAATATTTTTGTAATGAACGAGTCTCAGGCAACTAAGCAGGATATTCGTCCGTTAAAAATTATTATCCTGAATTTGATGCCCCTGAAAATTTCAACCGAAACTGATTTGTTGCGATTACTTTCAAATTCCCCACTTCAAATTGAAATTGATTTTCTGAAAATAAAAGGGCACACTCCCAAAAACACTCCATCGGAACATATGAAAGCGTTTTATCGAACTTTCGATGAATTGAATAACAAAAAGTACGATGGAATGATTATTACCGGTGCGCCTGTTGAAAAACTTGAGTACGAGGAGGTAACTTATTGGGATGAACTGAAGCAAATTCTCGACTGGGCAGAACATAATGTAACATCAACTTTGTTTATTTGCTGGGCAGCACAGGCAGCTCTTTTTCATTATTACAAAGTGCCTAAATATCCGCTAAAAAAGAAAATGTTCGGAGTATTCGAACATAAATTATCTCACCCCAAATTACCAATTTTCAGAGGATTCGACGATGTTTTTTATATTCCACATTCACGTCACACCGAAATAAGGGAGAAGGATATTAAAAAAGTAGAAACACTGAAAGTTGTTGCTACCTCAGAAGAGTCGGGAGTTACTATTGTAAAAGCAAAAAACGGGAAGCAGCTTTTTATTACCGGTCATTCTGAATATTCGCGCGATACTTTAGACGCAGAATACAAACGCGATAAAGCAAAAAATCTTCCCATAGAAATTCCTGAAAATTACTATCCGAATAATAATTCAGAAAATACTCCGCAAATGCGATGGCGTTCAACTGCAAACTTGTTTTTTGCCAACTGGTTGAATTACTATGTTTATCAGGAAACGCCTTATAATTTGGAGGAGATAAAATAGGGGAGAAAAAAGAAGAGTGAAGACAGGAGGCAGAGTACTATCGTAATATTTATTATGCTGATTGCTGTATTAGTAATTTCAGACATCCTGACTCGGCAATTAATACCTAAATTGAGCGATAGCACTAGCACACTTTTTAAAAACCACAAAATAGGGTAAGTTTTATAAATTCAACTTGAGTTTTGTGTTTTTATCTGCTCATCATTTTCTTAACCCAACTTGTAAATCATTAACCATAAACCACTGATATACAGGCACGGTTAATTTTAGTTTTTACAATTGGGGGACAACTTTTGTTTTTCTTACAAAAGGTCTGTGCTTGAAATTAAGTGCATCAAATATTCTTATTTGGTCGGCGGTTGGCCTGCTGCATAGTTTAACGTATATTTTTTCGTTGTTACTGTTGTTTACACTAACAATTGATGATTGCATTGTTTTCATTTTCTGCACTATTGTAGTCCAGCTATAGTTTATATCATTATCTTTTAATGTTGTTTTTATGTAATTAACAATTTGATAAGTAGTAATTCCGAGCCAAATATGCGGTTCAATAAATTCATCTATTTGATGATATATTGGTCTTATATCTAAGTCGGTTTTTAAACATCTAAATACAGCTTCTACTTCTCTTATAAGGTTATAAACCTGCCATACATCATTCTCTGATACAGTCGTTTTGGTATATCTTAAAAAATATTCACCCTTTGGTTTTTCCCTCTCTTTTATGCGCTTCCATATAATATCTGTAACAATGCCTTTTTCTTTGTTTTCGGTATATTTAATATTATATAGCCAACCTACTCTGGATAGTTTTGCTTTTATTTTGCCGACTTTTTCGTGTACTTTTTCTGTTTTTTTCAGGGCTCTGGGGTTTGGTAATTTGTCTTTTATGTCTTGTAATTGAGCCTCTAATCTAACAGTAAGTTTTTCATCAATAGATTGTTCTTTCTTCTTTTTTTGACTGCTCTTCACGTGAAGGAAACAATCATCTTTCCCTTCATATAAATAGTATAGTATTGGGGCAGGTTAGGAGGAGACCAGTTCCTTTGTAGAAAGGAGTCCGCAGGCAGCATAAATATCTTCGCCGCGCGATGCACGCACTGTTGTGTAAATTCCTCTGCTAGTAAGTTTTTCTTTAAATTTTTGTATGATATTTTCGTTGGGGCTTTTTAGCGGAGTTCCCGGAACAGGATGAAACCGTATAAGGTTAATACGACATTTCAGTCCGTTTAATAATCGCACCAGTTCGTTAATATGCTTTTCAGAATCGTTTAAACCTTCGAATAAAATATATTCGAACGAAATTCGGCGTTGCCTGCCAAAATCCCAGCTTTTAATTTCGGTTACAACATCTTCAATTGGGTAGGCAATTTCGGCGGGCATTAATTTTTGTCGCTCTTCGTGAAAAGGTGTGTGCAGACTAACCGCCAAGTGTGCCTCGCTTTTTTCGAGGAAAGTTAACATGCCCGGAATTATTCCGATTGTTGATACGGTAATCCGTCGCGGGCTCATTGCGAATCCCCACTCCGAAGTCAGTATTTCGAGACTTTTTAAAACCTCATCCAAATTATCGAACGGTTCGCCCATTCCCATATAAACGATGTTCGAAACCTCATCAACTTCGTCGATACTTTTAATCTGATTTAGAATTTCGCCTGCCGAAAGCTGACCCTGAAAACCCTGTTTTGCAGTAAAACAAAAGAGGCAGCCCATTTTACAACCAACCTGCGAACTTACACAAACTGTTTTTCGCTCACGGTCGGGAATCATAGCCGTTTCTATAAATTTATTTTGAATAGTTGGGAAAAGATATTTTTTTGTACCATCGATACTCTCCTGAACTTTTGTTGATGCAGATAATCCAAATTCAAAATTTTCATTAAGCAGCTCCCTCGCTTTTTTCGACAGGTTGCTCATTTCGTCAATCGACGAAATCCGTTTTTTGTAAAGCCAGTCGGTAATTTGTTTGGCTGTAAATTTTGGAAGTTTAAGTTCTAAAACTACCTCCTGTAATTCATTCAATGTTTTCCCGAATAACGACTCCTTCATAATTCAAATTTTTACAAAGATACAACAGTCAGTGAGATTTTTAGTTCAATTTGTTTTACCAGTTAAACAGTAGTTTTGCAGCCATTAAAACACCGGAAGCAATAAATAAAATAAGTAAAACAAACAGAATATTGCTTTTAACTTTTCGTGATAAAATAATAACCGAAGGTGTAAATACCCCAAGAAAAACGGCTTCCCAAATATCTTTAGAAGTCGGGTTAAAAGTTCCTGCTTTCGACCAATCGAAAATTACAGGAAGAAAGAGGAACAGAATAACCAACAGAAATAGTATCAAAATATATTGTATAATTTTCTTTTTAATATTCATATCGTTTATCTGGTTATATTTTTTTCCCCATAATATAAACCATTCCGCCTTTAACTCTGAACCCGGTAATTTTAATTCCGTTCTGTTCAATAATATTTTTAATTTTTGCAGAATTTAGAGGTTCTGCAACGTGTCCTTTTTTGTGCAGTAGTTTTAAATATTTAGCACTCAATTTTCTGTCGGTACAAAGACTTGTAAGAAAAAGTTGTCCGTCAGGCTTTAATATTCTTACAAATTCCTGTATTAGTTCTGATGGATTATTCTGTTATACAGATTATTGCTTATCAATTTGTCATACTGAACTGCCTGAATATCATAATTGCCCTTTTGAAGTCCCTCAACTTCAAAAATATTTTCCTCTATTTTGGTAATATTTCCCTGAAATAAATTCTTGTTTATCTTATTGTTTTGTTCAATTTCAGACAACGTTTCTTTAATCACAATCTAATAGTATAAAAAAATAACTTATTATAAGATCTCAAAATTCCCATTTAATCTTATTCACACTAAAAATCGTTGCTGTAAGTACTTTCCCAATAATCTGACTTTAAATCTTCAGGTTCGTCAGATAATGTAGTAGCTATGTTTTTTGTACTTTTAAAATATATCCAGGCGGTTATCTCGTTTTTACTCTTATTAATTTTAACAACTTCAACTTTAAAAACATCAATATTGGTTATTTTTTTTATATCCTTAATAAGTAATTCCTCGGTACTAATCTCATTAAGATTTGAAGGAGAAAATATCAACGATTTTTTCAAAACAATTGATTTAGGTTTATAATGTTCCATAAAAAGTGCAGCACCTAAAATAATTACATTGGCAACTATCAATCCAAGCCAATTGGCAACATTAAACTCAACTAAACCATTTATAACAGCCAGCCCAATAGAAATAAAAAGATATGTAATTTCCTTTAATTCAATAGATGGAGTACGAAAACGTATAATACTAAAAATAGCAAACAGACCAAGTGCCATACCAATATTTAGCGTAACTTTATCGAGTGACGATGAAATCAGAAAAATCATTAACCCGGTAAGGAAGAATATAAACAGGAATTTTGATTGCCCGTTATACGGATAATAAATATACCGTATCAATAAAAATAGTGAAACTGTATTTGCAATTAGCCGCACTATAAAATCGAACCAGGCTTCTCCGCTGATATAAATACTTGTTTCCGGAATAGTTAGTAATAAATTCATTTTAGTTTAAATTAAAAGTCGTTTTCTCTACACTCGTTTTTTAATATATATAAGAAATCTTTCGTATCCTCTATTTGCGAATAAAAACTCTCGATATATTTTACCAGCGATTCTCTTTCTCGTTCATCGAGGTAGTTAAACGAGTTTATTGTTTCTAAAATTTCATCTTTTTTATCGATAAATTTTCTGATTACTTTTAGATACGCTTCGTCGTTATCTCTACAATAGCCGAGATATTCCCTGTCTCTCACATTTTCAATACTTGTCCATTCTTGTGGGTGCGAATAGTGTGTTCCAACAAAACCTGCATAATCAAAATCATAGGGTATCGGACTAACCTGGGGAGTAACTTTTGTGAGCGATTTTATGAATTTTGTGTTGTGCCCGACTTTTATTCTCCAGTCGGTATTCCCAATCATATATTGAAAAAGTGCAACTAAATCTGCCTCTTCTTCAATAACGTCTGTCGCTTTTATTACATTAGCTTCTATCTCTATTGATTCTGTACGTTTTATCAATAAATCCAGTGGTTCAATTAAAATTCCGAACCGCTCATAATTGCGCTCCTTTTTCCCGGTGTCAATATATTTCATGTTTAACAGTTTAACCCTAAAACTGTAATCGGTTAAAATATTGTAGAGTTTATAAACTAAATACTCTTTTAAAATATAACCGGTATATGATTTTGAAGAGGAGCAGTGCGTAACCAGCTTTATTTTTTTATGCCTTTTAATTCTGTATTCTGTATAGGAGAGGTTTTAAAATTCAAATAAATTGGAGGAAAAAAACATTGATCTCTTCTGTTATTACCGCGTGCTTTAAGCCGAATATTTTTGGTTGCCGAATAATCTTTGTATTGAACAATTAATTCTGCATCGAGATATTTGCCTTTAACTTTATTTTTGATAAACGAAGTAATATCGTATTTAAGTGTTAAATCCATTGGGATATCTTCACCAAAAAGATCCATGTTTGGGATTGTGTCAGAAACAGCATCAATATCAGCGCTGTACTTTATTGTATCGGCACTGTTTACCTTATTCGACTGGGCAATTAAATTAATTGATGCAGATAGTAGCAACAAAGAAATTATAAATATTTTCATAACTGATATTTTAAATGTTTAATAAACTCTTGAAATTGAACGATTTTTAAAAATAATAAAATTATACATGAGAAAAAAACTTATAAATAATTGAAGCTGATTAATCTTTTTTATTTTTTTATTTTCACTTTGGAATGTACTTCATAAAATCAGTATTATCGGTTTGAATAAAGTCAGGTTTCGAATTCCACACATCCACAATATCTTCCGGCTCGTTAATAACCCAAACAATAAGACCGTATCCTTTTTTATGAATAAGCGAAACAACATCGGCATCTAACTCTTCCTCTCCATATTTTAAAGAGATACCTCTTGCATCTGTTGCTGTTGCATCTGCAATTCCTTTGTCGATATCGCCCAGGCTAATAACACACTGACCAATAATATCCTGATTATCCAATTCGTTCATAAAAGCCAGCGAGCTCGATTCTACCAAAACTTTACCTTCTCGTTTATATTTTATGGTAAGTCTTAAAATCTCACTTGCCATCTGTTTCATCAATTCGGGGGTATTTAAAATTTCGCAATACTGTCCTTTTACATCCAGCGAAATCCACGATTCGGGATATTCGGAACTTATGAGTTCGAACACCGATTCGAGAGTGTTGTATCTTACAGTGTCGTTACAAGTGTCGTACTCTCTTATTTCGTCATCCGTCATCTCCTGAAAGCATCCAATAATATTCCCATCGCAGTCGCGCACTTCGTTGTCGTGGTCGAGCCACAAAGTTCCGTCGTTGCTAATTTGAATATCGTGTTCGATACCATCGAGAATACTTAATCCGAATTTGGCAGCAGCCAAAGTGTTGGGAATATAATCGGGATTATCGCCACTGCCCATGTGCATCAGTACACTTGTTGGAAGTCCGGCAATCGGGTTGTCAACCGAATAGGTAATTTTCTCGCAACTGCCAACCGAAAATAGTAGTAATGCGAATACAATAATTCTATTTCTCATTTCGGTTGAATTTATAGATTAATTTTAACGCAAAATTACCATTAAAACGTTCAGGATATCCGGCGGTAACATTTTGTTTCCTGTCAGATTGCAATACTTTACTGAATACAATCCCTCCTTCGGCTCTCACTTTTAATAATGGAGTTAAGGGATATTCTAAAAGTGCCATTACCGGAAATGTCATGGTTTTAAATAGATATAAATCGTCGTTATGTGTCCAGAATATTGTGCCCAGCGAGTATCCGGGTTTCAGTTTCAAGTTTTCAGGTTTCCTGAAAATCTGATTGAATGATAAGCCGGTTGCCCACGCGGTGTTGTTATTCAAACCCAAATTTGTACCTGCAAAAGCCGACAGCGAAGAGATTGGTGAAAAGTTCCATTGAACTCCAACATTGGCAAGTTCATAAATTCCCAAACCACCAGTAAGCGAAAAACCCTTTTGAGCATTTAAGTTTCCGCTTACGAATAAAAGCAAAACAACACCCCACAAAGTAAGGTGTTGCTTTTTTATGTATAATATTTTATTAAAAATGTTCACTAAAGTAAGAATCGGTAGTTGGCAGAGAGTAAGAATGATTTTCTGTCGCCAATTAATCCGGCTTCAGTTCGTACCTGCCAGCGTTTATTAAACTGATATTGTGCCCCAAACAGTACATTCCACTCTTGTTCCGGGCGTTTGTCCATTCCATAAGAGATAATAGAACTTCCATCTGCTGCATCAAATTTCTCCATAAATGTTGGTATTGCAGTTTGGTCAACAATTTCTTTTTTTATAGGTGTCAGACCATCGTACCATGCATTGTAGTCGGCAACAATTTCATCTTTTCTTGCCCATGTTTCCTCGGGAATTGCATCAGCCATTTTAATATTCCCAACAGTTTCCGATCTCATTTTAACACGCATTCCCCCAACCCAAAAAGCAACATTCCGCTCAGGGTTACTTTTAAACGCAAATGTTTTACCTAATCTAACACCAAGAACCCTTACCAAAACGGGGTCGTCTAACAGTTCAGGTTTTGTCCATGTCCAGTTTCCATCAACTGACAACCAAAGCGGACCCAACCCAAATGCTCCCATAACACCAAATCCTGTTGTTGACAGACCTTGGGTTACAATTGATTGAAATGCCACCGGAGCTGTTAAATTAGTCTCAGTGGTAGATGCTCCGTATCCAAAAAGACCGTACACATTCAGAAATGGGAATATCCAAATATCAGGTCTGAAATTTACTGAATACGAAGTATTTGTGTTGGTTCCAAAATCAATAAAATCAACAGGAGCTAATGGTAAATCTACATTGTCTGTTTTAATACCCAATTGGAAATTTTCAAAAACCAGACCCTGCTTCATCCAGATATAGTTAACCATTCCTCCAGCAGGATATGGAATATCGAATCCTTTTTGATACACTTTTTGCCCCCAAATCGGGAATAGATAATTATACTCTATAGACTTTAAACTGTCGATATAGGCTTCTTGTTTTTTACCTAATTTTCGCGATGAATACTGTGCGTTGGCACTCAATCCGAGTACAAATGCAAATAGTAATAAAAATGTTGTTTTTTTGAGATTTTTCATTTTAGTTGTTTTGATAATTTAAATTATTTATTCTTTCTTCTTTTTAGGATTTTCTCCCGCACCAATTGGGATATTTAATTTCAAGAAAATTGAGCTGTTTTTAGTGCCGGACATTCCTTTATAAACATTTACAAAACCGTAATAGTACTTTACACCCCAAGTCCAACCTGTGCCTTTTAACATGGTAAAACCTGTGCCAACCATAAGCCCGGCATCAATCCTGTTTATTATATCTTTGTTATATTCTTTTATTATCGCATCTCTTTCTTCAATATCCGACTCAAACTCAATCCAAGATTTATATGCCAGACCAAATTGTGGCCCAAATTCGGCGTACATGTGGTTCTTAAATTTATACTTGATAAGTGCAGGCACTAAAAAAGTGTTCATTTTATGGCTGTAATCGCCAACTAATGGCACGCCATCTAAATCTGTATATTTTGTTGCACCTAAAGTAATTAAATCGTTATCGGTGAGTTTGTCCACTCCCAGATTCGATTTCACTAAAACGCCGGTATAAAAAAACCATTGATTTTTTATGCGGATATCGAAATAAAATCCAAGATTAAATTTACGGGCAAAATCGTTAGTTTCCAGTCCCGATACATTTGCCCAGTTTAAACCACCTTCGAGTCCAAATTCCAGCCCATCGGAATTTAATTTATCTCCAAGTAGCAGCGTAATTAACACCTGAGATTGTGCTGCTGTGCCTGCAATTAGCAGTGCTATTATTAAAAATATTTTTTTCATACTATTTAATTTTGTCGTCACAACGCTAAAAATAACTATTCTCTCGTTATATAATTTGCAAAGAAACGAATATTTATCTTAACCACGACGTACCAACAACAACGTACATTGCCCATTGTTCGGGTCCGCGCGCAACGTCCATTCCCATTTTTAATCCAAAAAGCCTTGCAATGAGATAACGAAATCCTGTTCCGGCATTCCATGCAGAAGAGCCTTTGCTAAATTCATCGAAAGAATTAAATGCCATCCCATATCCCCCAAACCCCACAACACTCCATCTTTTTGTGAGCATAAACTCTTGTTCAGTTTCAATTAAGCTGGTCATTTTTCCCTGATATCTCATTGCCGGAACTCCCCGCAACGAAATAAATGGTTTCATATAAAAAGGTGCATCGCCGGTTGACATTAGCGATTCGTTTCTAAAACCGGCGATCCATCTGTTTTTAACAACTGGCTGATAGTAATTTGCAAAAAAGAGTATGCGACCGAAATCACGATCGCTGCCTAAAAACTTCAGATATTGATCGTAAGTTATATTCACTCTCAACCCCTTTGTGGGAGAAAAAATATTATTGAAATTTTCGTATTCAGCAATAAATCCAACTCCGCTATTTGTTAAATCAAAATCAAGTGGATCTATTCCCGGCAAATCAATATCATTAAAAAATGAGGTTTTGGTTTTCATTAATTGGTATTTCCCTCCAAGAAGGAATCTACTGTCGCCAACCCGAAACAGAGCTTGTTGCAATAAGAAATAGCTTTTCAAATTAAACTTTGCCGAAAAGTCTTTACTAAATCTGTCGGTAGTTCCATAATAAGTTAATTTAATATCTCCGTACCCAAATACTCCGCGATAACGAATTCGGTCGTCATTCCAAAATCCCATATATCCACCGCCGGCAAACCATGTTCCATTTTCGGTAAGTCCGCCTGCTATTCCTGTAACATCCGGCATTTTAAATTTTTTATCCTTGCTCTTTTTTTTAGGAATAAAAAAGATACCAGCCACAGTTGCTCCATAACCTACAGCGGGCTCGGTAATGGGCGAAATAACTGGTAAGAAACCATGAAGATCATTCAAAAAATAACTTACATCAAAAGCATTGTCAAGCGTATCGACAAATGCCTTTTGTTTTTTTTGTGCGTAACTATTTACAGGATTAATAAACAACCCAATAATTATTACAATTATTATTTGAACAAATATTTTCACCTTAAAGATCTTATTTTACGGTATAACCTTTCCCTTCTATGCAAGCCGAAAAAGCTTTTATAAAAGTATTCTTTACATTCTCTTCGGTAGCCGATGCATTTGCTTGAGCCTGTTGATTTTGCTGCGCCTGCGCTTGTCGTCCTCTTCCAAGGCCCCGCATGCCACCCGCTGTTGCGCCAATTGCCGCACCTTTACCTGCATCGCCTGCAATGGCACCAATAGCAGCACCTGCTGCAGCACCTCTGGCAGCACCTCTAATTGCACCTCCAGATGGACCAGACTTAACTTCTGCCTCAACTTTGGGGAGATTTAGGGGATCAATTCCCGATTGCTCCATTGCCCATTTGTAACATTCAAATTCATCCTTCTTTTGCTGTTGTTGACTCTGTTCTTTAGTTGGATAAAGAAATAACCCGAGTGACTGAGAGATTTGATTATAGGTCATTTTTGATGTGTCGGGTAATGCCTGTGTTTCTGGCACCTGTGCTTTTACTTCGCCAATTACTGCAATTAAAAAAATTGTAACTATTAATGTTATTAGTTTCATCTTTTTCTATTTTTAAGTGTTTATTTATAAATTAGTTGGAACAAAAACGAAACCTAACTGATTAAGTGCGTCGGCTTCGTTGTAAAAAGTATAGCTTTTAACAATTTTCCCATTTGCTATTTGGTAAATGGTATTTGCCCAAAGTGTAACTTTTCCTTCACCATTTTTATAAACTATATGAAGTTCGCCCCAGTTAGAGACCCATTCGCCTTTATTATCTCCATCTGTAATAGTAACCGCAGCATTTCGCGAACGTTGATAACTAATACTTTCGTACAAATTTTCGGCATTATATTTCCAACCTGCAACTGCCTGAGTTTTGTTAATTGAATCGCCAAACGAGGGACCAAATCCAAAATAGTTTTCGTCTAATAAAGATTCCATAACTGTATAATCTAAATTTTCGACCGACTGTACATACTGCTCAATCAATGCAATGTTTTGTGCCGAGTTGTCTTTTTGTAAAGAGCAACTAAACAGCATTGGCACGAGAGCAAAAACAATAAGTAATTTTCTCATTTTAATAAATATTTAATTGTTAATAATTCAATTATTTTAAGTTTTATCGAACCACATAAACTGGTAAGCTACAAGGATGGATGTAAAATCGGCTCCATAACGAGTGGATAGTCCACTGGTTACCGCTACTTTTAGCGAGCTGTGTTTACTTACCCGGCAGGCAAAAGCAGCTCCGAAACGTGAACTATTTTTCAGATCTTCTTTTTCAACACCATTAATAATTGTTTCTCCAAAGGCACTTCTCCCGAACGAAACAGCTGCCCAAACCCCGGGTTTAAAAATCCATGTTCCATGAATCTGACCACTAAGTAAAGGTTTTTGTTCGATTGTATTTCCATCGAAAAACTCATCGTTTTTTGCAAAAAACCAGGTGTTTACCTGTGCCTCAATAACAACTCTTTTCTGAATAGAATAAGACCCGGCAACTCCTAATTTCAGTGCCCAGCGGTTGGAACCCAAGTTAATAAATTTTGTTTTATCGTACTGTCCGATGGGCAGTTTTACCCTTGAGTTAACACCAAGTTTAAACTTTTGCGGTTTGTTGGTTGCAAATTCACTCATTGTAAGAGGTTTTGCCCCTATCAAAATTATTGATACCCGAATCAACGGGTCACCAAATCCTGTTCGTGTTGTCGATGAGTCAGTCCCACTCACTCTCCCCTCAAAGTTGCCGAAAGAATAAGGTACAATTGCATCGAACTTTGCCAGCTTATTAAACAGTTTAAAACTTCGCGCATAACCAACAACAGCACTGTTAATATTGGCATTCAGGTCTTCAATTGGCAGTGTATTGTCGAGCAAAATATTTCCGGCAGAGTAGCCATATGAAGCAATCAGGAAATTTCCTCCGATTGGAATAGATGACAAAGAGCGTGGCTCAAGGTCTTGTGCAAGCAGCGTTGTCGCAAAAACTCCGAATAGTAGTAAAAGTGATATTTTATTAATAAGCATTCTCACAATTCAATTAATTAAAATGAAA
This sequence comes from Bacteroidota bacterium, assembly GCA_024278975.1. GTDB lineage: Bacteria > Bacteroidota > Bacteroidia > Bacteroidales > Prolixibacteraceae > Draconibacterium. The sequence goes on along the minus strand of JAJRSD010000021.1, from coordinate 27,638 downwards.
TGTATTTTGCAGGTACGTATTTGTAGTCTTTATTAATGTTAATTACCAGTTGAATTACGGCAATACCTCCCCACTCCCAATTTTGAGTATTATTTTTTGTACTGATTAAGTAGTTAAAATTGATGGTGTGTTGCATGTTAATTATGTAGGCTAATCCGGGACCAAAACGTACAAACTCAAATCCCTTAAAATCGTCACGAAAACGATAAAAAGCCCCGAAAGCAAAATTAGACATCAGTTTATCGCTCAATTTATGATTAATAAATATTGCATAACGTAAACCATTGTCGATGTTCTTTTTTGTGTCGAGATCAATTTGCCATTTTAATTGATTTACAAATTGATAATTGTTGCGGGCAACTTTGTAAACCACACCAAACCCCGGCCGGTACTCAACCTCATCGGGTTTTATACTCATTCTGAAATCGGGAGTAAGTTCAATTTTTTCGGATAACATATAGCTTGCCACACCCTCTAAAAACCAGTTGTCGAGACTTTGCATGTCGTCTTTCAATCTAACCTGCAACTCTCCCGAAAACCTCCAGTCTCCGTTTGCCGTTGCAACTTTATTGCCAATATACGACTGGTTGTCCCAATTTTTTGAAGACTCTCCGGTTTGCGAAAACACCTGAGTCTCAAAACTCAACAATATGATAATCAGTATTGTAGTGGTTTTTATTGTGCTATTTGTATTTTTTAGCTGCATAGGTTAATTACCTTGTTTTTATTTGCTTTTATCTTTTTTTAAAATTCTTTTCCAAAAGCTACCGATAACGACCAGGTATCGATTCCCTCTTTAAAATCGAAAAATATTCCGGGTGCAATAATCCACTCTTTTTTCAGGTTGAAAGCATATTCGGTACCAACTCTGATAACCGCAAGGTTGTGTTCTTTCTCGAATTCCATTCCGCCGCCGGCAAAAACATTGATGTGTTTGGTGAGTGCAAATGCTGCTATTCCTGCAACTACCAATGCATTTTTCCGGTTTAAGTCTTTATCGAAAACGAGGTATTCGCCAAGTTCCAAATCGGTCATAATCCCAATTTCCCAGCGGTGCGAAATTGAATAAAAATAGTCGAGCCCAATTGAAGGTATAAAAACTCCATCAGCCGCATCGGAATGTTCTGAAGCTCCTTGCGGAATATAGGTGTAGCCGAGTGCGCCGGTTATTAAATGTTTTTTCTCTTCGTGTTCTGTGTCTTGTGCAAACAAGTTGACACCAAGAAAACTGACAAGTAAAAAAGTGGATATTAAACTTTTCATCTTTATTATTTTCTTTTTAATGTTTTCATTCTAAATAATTGATGCTATTTTATTTCCTTCCAAACAAATTAATAACGTACCCAATAACAAAAAAGGTGAATGCTACCAAGCTAACAGGCGGCATTCCCCCGTGCCATCCGGCAGGGTTTATCCATCCTTTAAATCCCATAAAAAAGAGATGAAAAGCACCAAAAGTAAGCGACCAGATTAAAAATTTTCTTGAGGTAATAAATTTCATAAAAGCTTGGTTTTCGCGTAAATACGTTTGGAAACTCAGATTGTAAATCCATAAAGCAACAAAAGCGAGAATTCCACCCAACAGACTCAATCCTGCCAGAAGAGTGAATGTTCCGTCGATCTCGAAAAACTTTGCATACACTGCCGGACTAAGTAGAATCAAGCTCATGAAAATATGGATGATAACTAAAACAAATCCTATCATCCCAAGTACGCTCCTCGATTCGAGCCATTTTGCAGGAACTTTTACCCCCATATTTTTTATTGGGCCGAACGTAAAGTTAAAGGTGAGCAGTATGAATGCTGACAGCGAAACAACTTTATTCAATATAAAAAATGGAAAATCTTTCCACGGAACTCCACCAAAAATATGGTAACGAAATACCACATAGACGACAGAAAAAAGCATTGTTATTGCAATTATTTGCCCGCCTGAGTTTTGCCTTGTGTTTAATCTATTTTCCATAGTTGCTTTATTGTATTAAAAAAGAGGTTGCCCGGGTTGTAATTGTTTTCGTTTTTTTCATTCGTATATTACTTTAATTTTATGATTAAAAAAATATGTGCATTGTTTAGATTACTTTGGCAGCATTAACTGAATTTGAAACCGGGTGCTAAACCCGCCGGCACCATCGGGTTTTACAGCATTGTAAAATGCCTGCGCCTGTAAATTGAACGGGATTTTTCCTATTCGTACAATTTTACCACCGCCACCTCCAAAAGGTACTACCCATTTGTTTCCATTGGTAGCTTTCCAGTTTGCTGTGAGTATCGGGATGGTAGTGAGATACCAACCTTTTGGCAAATTGTATTGTTCTGAAACGGAAAACTCATCATATTTGCCAATGGATTTTGTGCCATTTTAGCCAACTCTTCTGCTGTTTTTTCTTGAGAGAAAAGACTTGAGCTCATAGTAATTATGGCAACTAATAATATTATTTTTTTTATATACATTCTTTCTATTTTAACAGCTATTCAACTATTTCTTTTAATACTTCGCCATTAGCACCCGAAGGAGGCTTTGTTCCTAATAGATTTGATAATGTTGATACTATATCTTTAGGTTCAATTTTTCTGCTAACCTTTTGCCCCTTTATATGCATACCTGCAAAAATCACCGGTACATAAGAATCGTACATCCATGGTCCTCCATGATTTGCTGCTACAACTTCTCCGTCATAATGATTAATAAAATACTGAGGTTGAAATAAAATCAAGATATTTCCCGATCTTTTTATACTGAAATTTCTTAAAGCTTTCCGGGTTAAATAGGTGTCAGGAAGTTCGTTTTGTTCCAATTCGGTTCGGGTTACTGCAAGTGCTACACCTTTTATTCCCATCAACTCTAATGCAACTGCTTTTTCAACTTCCTGCAAATCTAATCCCTTATCAGTAATTACTTTTTCATTTAAATAGAGATAAGGAGGGAAAAATTCCTGAATTAATTCCTGACCAATACCAAATTGTTTTTTCAATCTGTTGATAGACGGGTTTTTATCCCATTCATCCGGCGAAACATATCCCGATTCAATACCTTTCGATTTTAAATAACCGGGAGCTTCAGGACCACCGTGGTCTCCGGAGAGAATAATAAGGGTGTTTTCTAATCCTACTTCTTTATTGATAAAAGCAAATAAATCTGCCAATGTTTTATCTAATCGTAGCATATTATCTTCGGCTTCTAAACTCGATGGTCCAAACAGGTGCCCAACATAATCGGTAGATGAAAAACTAATGGATAAAAAATCGGTAATATCATCTTTTCCAATACTTTCGCCTTTAACTAAAGCTTTGGCAAAGTCTAAAGTAAGGTCGTCGCCGGCAGGAGAATATATTAAAAAATTATTAAAATATTTATTGTCAGCAGGCTGGTATTTATGTGGAAAAGTAATGCCAAAACCGGCAACATCTGTTTCCCATGGCATATTATCTTCATCCCCATACATATAAGTTGATTTATCATTCATCAACTCCCACGATTTACCACCAAAGTTTTTTGCAGGTATTTTACTTTTATTCCAATTTGTTGCCCATTCAGGGTATGCTTTATAGTAATATGAACTGGTAATAAATTCTCCTGAAGATTTTGAAAACCAAAATGCTTTTCCTGTATGTCCGGCCAGGGTAACTGCTCCTCTGTCTTTTACCGATACACCAAATATTTTTGATTTACCATTATTTTTTAGAAAAAGCTCATCGCTAAAAGTGGTAACCATAATATTTCTTGGCGAACGACCGTCAGATGAAGCTAATTTTTGAGATGCATCTATCTCTGTACTTTGATCAACATCGGCATTTGACGATAAAATATGACAGTTATCGTCCTCGATATTGTAAACAAGCTTGCCTTTTTCTCTATCGAACCAAACGTTAGAAATCATACCATTTACAGAAGGGTCTGCTCCCGTTGCTAAAATAGTATGCCCTACAACAGTTTCGGTGTTTGCATGACCGTAATGTGCATTTGTGTACCAAATACCTTGTTCTTGCAAATACCTGAAACCGCCTTCTCCCATGTTTTTCATAAACTTTTCAGGCAAATCGCCACGGAGTTGATCCACAGTGATTTGAAGAATAAGTTTAGGTTTCTTATTTGTTTGAGAAAAAACCATACTCCCCCATAAAAGAGGCAGTATGATTAAAATGATTTTTTTTAAAGCCATATTCTTATTTTTTAATTAGAGTTCGCCTCTTAAGTCCGATTTCTTGACTTTATGGACAAGCACTATTTGATTTAATTAACTTAGCTTTATGCAGCAGGAGTCAGTTCCGGACGTACCCATGTACCATTCAAATATTCATCAGTAGGCAAATACAGACGCAGAATAAAAGTCCACCCTTCAAATGTTTCCATATAGTTATCTTGATTAGCATCTCCTCCAAAATGGATAATTGCAGAACCATCTTTTTCTTGTTTAGCAAATTGAGAATTAATGTTATAGGTTTTTGTTATGGCAAAACCTTCTTTATCATATACAGTAATAGACCAAAATGCTTTAGCAGGAATGTCTTTTAATGTTAATGTTTGAGGTGCTGCAGAAGTAGGGTAATAATCTACATAAGCTGCCTGGTCTTTTGTGAAACCACCCCAGCCAACTGCTGTGCCACAGTTGTGATTTTTAAGAGCTACTTCACCTTTTTTACCAAAATAAGTATCAGGACTAATTTTTTCGTTCTTAGCGATTTGTTGGTATTTTGTTCTAATCTCTTTTAATCTTACCATATCCCAGGTGTGAGATTGCACATAAGTACCAGGCTTCTCTTGTTTTATTTCAAGAGTTTCTTGAATTTTGTTTGCAGCCAAAACATCTTCCGGGTCTGTTACATTTACTTGTGTACGAACAACAACAATTGCATAAGGTGTTCCCACATTTTCTGCTGTAAGTGTATATTCTCCCGGCTCAATATAAGCAAACGGGTTATAATGCTCTTCAGATATTACCCACATAGTTTGGTAACGTCCACCAGTATCCTTCATGATTAAAGTAGCTGGAGTAGATAAATCTAATACAATCCAAGAGTACATAGTGTCGTAATTTTTACGCATTATGTCTCTATCTTTTGGATTAGCTGCTTTCTTATTATGCATCCAAACACCAACACCGTTAGTTCCTGTAGCTGCTGCAATTTTTTTTACGTAAGAAGCCATTATTGTTTGTGTCTCTGCTAATCCGTAATTCTCATCAGTTACAGGAGTTACTGTTTTTTGTTCAACTTTAGAATCTGCGACATCAGCAGTTTTCTTAGGAGCGTTGTTACAAGCACTAAAAGTTAATACCGATGCAGCTAATGCTGCGAATAAAAATTTTGTTGTCTTCATTTTTATATTATTTTTAATTGTTAAAAAATAAGCAACTATCCCAATTATGGGACAATTGCATCACCCCTACTTATTTTACTAATTCAAAATCATTCAACTGCCATGTTTTATCGTGCCATGGCTGTAGCGGTCCATATAAACGGAACAGTACAAACCAGGCTTTACCGGGAACTGTTTGAATCCAGTTGATCTCTTTTCCCTTTGGAGCTGTTGGGCCAAAATAGAGATCAACAGAACCATCTTCGTTATAAATTAACTTATCGCGTTTGTTATTTTTATTAGGGAAAAGATTGTCGGTCTGTAATTCAGAACGAGTTTGAGGATCGTAAACCACAATCGACCAGAAATCTTTTGCAGGAACATCAGCTTCGATATGCAGTTTATAATTGTTGACACCTTTTAATATATTACCATCATTATCTCTTGAACCAAAAGCATAATTAGAACCAACACCGGGAATTTTCAGTGCCATTGCAGGTGTATTTACCGTTGCTGAATAGAAAAATGCTGTACGTGCATCCATATTTCTACCTCTGTGACCGTCGAGGTCTAACCAACGGTAATCATCACCAATAAATCCGGCAAACCAATAGCTATCTTCATATAGATATGCTTTAGGGTTTCGTGGTAATAACGAAAGAGAACGTGCCGTAGCGTTACCAACTTTAACAGATTCTGTTAAAATTCTTTTCATTCGTGAATCCGGAGCAAAAGGCTGTCCTTTTATTATTCCAATACCTGCTAACTGACCTCTCAATTCAGGGTCAAGAAATTCAAGGGGTTCTCTATTAATTACATTCGATATCTCCTCGAAAAACTCGAAATTATTAGCATGGATAGTATTAAACTCTTTTCCTGAAATATTTATAAATTCCATTTTCTTAGGATTATTTGCTTGTGCAAGAGGATAGATTTTCAATCCATCTCTCCACATTTTAGCAGCAGGTTCTGGTTTTCCATCTACTAAAAACCCACGTAAAATTACCCAATTTGAGTAAGTTCTCGACTGAGCAATCCACACATCGCGTTCTTCGCCACCAATCATTGCTTTTACCGAATGATTGTCTTTAAAAGTATTTGGCGTTGGCTTTAAGTCGCCCTTATAATCAGGAGGTAAAATAACGTAAGTTCCACCCTGCTTACGGTCAGGACCCGGAGCACCCATATCTACAATAAAGCGAAAATATGCATCATCAATTGTCCCCGGACCTGCACCTGCAGGAATCTCCATAACCATTACACCATCCTTTTTCAAATTGATAAAAGAAGTAGCATAAACAGTAGTAGAATTACCTGTTAAAAACAGCGCTCTGGAATCCAATAAATCGGCAAAATAGGCTACTTTATTGTAGTCGTCCGCACCTATAGAAACCAATCCTGTTCGCATGCTTTCTACCGAAGCCATCGGGATAAAATTCAAAAAGACATCAATGCCTCTCATAAAGTCAAGGTTATCATATACTTTCTGTACGGTTTCATTTGTTGGCATTCCGTCGTAAAAGTTAAGAGTTCCCAACATTTCAGTTTCAACCACATCTGGGGTTAAAATTTTTGTTGGAATATCTGTGTTGTACTTTGACAGAATTTCTTTGTACGGGTCGTCTATACCGGAAGTCGCTTTCCCATTTTGCTGTTTCTGAGCATCGCCAGAACAGCTTATCATAATTGAGGTGACAGCTATTGCTGCAAAAAATTTCGTTGATAATTTCATAGTTGTATATTATTATTTAACTAATTTAACATCTTCCAATGGGTAAGTTTCATCAAAATAACGCTCTGTTGGACCATAGAAACGAAGGTAAAGAAACCAACTTTCTTTTGGGTTGGTTTGAATCCAATTTGAGGCTTCCACACCTGCAGGTTTTTCAGGACTGAAATGCATAACAACTGACCCATCAGCTTCCTGTTTTGGGTTAGTTCTTCCACTTATAATAGGAATTCCGGTTTCATTAAGAATCATAGTACGCGTATTTACATCGTACACAACAATAGACCAGAATATTTTTGCTGGTGGGTTTGCTGGCATAGTAAGCGTATAATGACGACTTCCTTCAAAGTGATTTCCATCAGCATCTTTGTATCCGGTACGGTATTGCTGACCTAAGCCTGGCATTTCCAAATAATATGCTTTTCCTCTACTTACAGCTTCCCAAGTAAAAGCAGCGCGCTTATACAATTGCTCAATATCACCATCTTTGTCATTATAAGCAGGAACCATAAGTCTGTCCCAATGTGTTCCTTTATATAAATCATCGGCTCTAAATGGCTTGTCAAACGTGATTGATTTTACCATTGTCTCACCCACAACTGCTGCTTCCTTAAGCATTTTTTTCATCTCTGGTGTTGGGTTAAAAGGCTTACCTTTTTCGATACCCAATGATTGAAGCATCGCTAAAACATAACCTTCGCGCTCTGAGAAAATATCGTGATCAACAATTTGTTTAACAGTTTCCCAATATGCCATTCCATGTTCTTGCCATTGGCCCCAGGGTGTTTTTCCGTCAACCACAATAAATTGAGTTTGAGGGTTATTATTGATTTCTGAGAATGGATAAATTTTAAATTTCTTTAAAAAGGCGTCCGATTCTTTTGGATCTGGTTGCAAGGCACGGATACCTACAAATACATCTCTTGTTGTGTTTTGCACAATGGTAAATTTCTTCTTATCATAGCTTTTGGGGGCTTCCATGCCCGGAGCCAGAATGATAAATTTCACACCTTTCCCTCTGTCTTCACCAGACACACCAAAATCCATTACCGCACGTTGAAACATATCGTCAATAATACCTGCCGATGCTCCAGCGGGAACTTCCATTACAAGAGGTCCAGTATTCATTAAATCAGCATACATAATCGCATAAGGCGTAGTTCCATTTCCTGTTAAAATGCCTTGTTTGGCAATAGCTGTTTTATACTGAACAATACCACCATCCTTAGCGCCAAATGATTTTTGTGCATCAAACCAGTTGTAGTAACTCACCAACGGAACGGCCCAAATATACGCTTGACATGCTTTTTGAAAATTAAGTTCGTTTTTTAATTTCTCGCTTGTCTCTAAAGTTGGATATCCTCCGGCAAAACCACCTTTGGTGAAACTCAAATCGCCAAATCGTGTATTAACAACTGTTGGAGAGGTTTCGCCATATTTACGAAATTCGGTTGCTGTAAGTTTGTCCGCAATTTTCTCAAAAGAGACCCCTTTTGATTTTTTTATATCTGTCTCTTTTTCAGTTGTCTCTTTTTGGCTACAACTTGTAAATATTAGTCCTGAAACTAATACTATTCCTAATAAAATATTTTTCATCTCTATTGCTATATTTATCTAATTAATTCTAAATCTCCTGGCACCCAACTTCTATCATACCATGGTTCTAATGGTCCATACAGCCTTAATAGAATCGTATATCCTTTGCCTGACATTGTTTGTGCCCAGTTTTTTTCATGTCCTTTTGGTGCTTCTGGTCCAAAATAGATCGTTACACTACCATCTTTGTTTGTTATTAATCCATCTCTATTACCATCAACTCCACCAGACTTTTGGTCTGTTTCTAATACCGATCGTGTTTGAGCATCATAAACCATAAACGACCAAAAATTATTGATTGGAATAGGGCCAGGAAGTGTTACTGAATAATTTTGACCACCATCTAAATAGTTTCCTTCAGAATCGCGGCCTGTAATCTCATAAACAGAGCCAGTGCCTGGTTTAGGAAGCACCATTGATGGTGTAATTCCAGTTGCGTAATAGAGCATCATAGTTCTGTCAGATTGTACCAATTCACCATTATTTAAAAACTCATGACTCCCGCCTGCTAATGGCGAATACCACTGACGTTTGCCTGGGTAGAAAAATACGTTTTTGTTACGAGGGCTAAAAAGAATGGCTCTTGCCGATGCATTACCCATTGCTGCACCTTCAACTAATATCTTCTGCCAACGCTCGTTTGGCTTAAATTCTTTTCCTTTCTTAATTCCAATTGAAGCCATTTGTCCGTTAATTTCTGGGCTAAATACACCGGTTGGCTCATATTGTACCGATGCGTTTATTTCATCGTAGAATTCAGCATTATTCGCATGGATAGTACAGTATTTCTTTCCTGAAAAATTATGAAAAACTTGTTTTGGTGGATTGTCTGCTTTAGAAAGAGGATAAGTTTTAAATCCTGATTTAAAAGCGTCAACAGCAGACTTTACATCGCCATCTTTCACAATTAATCGCATAATTAACCAGTGACGGTAACCACGGGTTCGAATAACAATATATCCATCCGGAATTTCACCTTTATAATCTGGAGCTACAAAAAGGTATTTTCCACCTTTTCCTTTGTCGGGACCGGTAAATCCAATATCGGTAACATGTGTAAAAAAAGCATCATCAACAATACCTAATACCGGGCCGGGATTATCGACAACCACCGGGCCGTTTTTTGTATCAATTTCACCAACGGCATAAGGCGTAGTAGTGTTCGGGGTAAGCCAAAGAGATCGAGCATCCAAAAGATTTTCGAATACGGCAATTTCATAGGGGCCAATTCCAGCTTTTCGCTGACCTTCCAACATGGCTTGCATTGAACCAATACCAATAGTGTTGGTAAACACCATAGTTGCTCTGGCTACATCTAAAAAGTCATAGGTTTTTTGTACGGTTTCGTCAGATGGAAATCCATCTTTAAAATTTAATTCACCCACGTACTTAGTTTGATAGGTATTGTTTGTGGTAATGTTTTTGGGAACATCTGCTTTGTATTTTTGTGCATTTACAAAACTAAGACTACCTATAAATAAAAATGCTAATAATAATACTCTTTTTATAACCATGGTTTTATGTTTAAATAAAGGGTGTCATTGTATGATGACACCCTTTTATGACTTTTCACTTAACTAATTCTATTTCGCTTGGTCTCCAGGTTTTTTCAATAAATGGCTTAAGTGGACCGTACATTCGTAGAATAACAAACCATGATTTTCCGGGGATAGTTTGCAACCAATTATTCTCATATCCTTTTGGAGCTTTTGGTCCAAAATAAACATCATAAGAACCATCTTTATTTTGTTTAAAACCTTTATCATTACTACCTACTGTAGGGTAAGGTTGGTCGGTTTGCAGCATAGAACGAGTTTGGGAATCATATATAGTTAATGCCCAAAAATCAGCAACAGGTACATTGGGTGGTAAATGAACTTTATAAGTTTTAGAACCATCAAACACTTCGTGCTTTGAATCTTTAAAAGTGATACAGTAATCAGAACCTCTTCCTTCGTGTGGCGTTGCCATCGAGGGTGTTACAGCAGTATAAGTGTAATGAAAAAATACTCTTGCATCGGTATTAAAACCATGCTCGTAATTAAAGTAAACATTCTTATCCGGATAAGCCATCACCCATTCTGTTGGAACATCTTTGTAGAAGTAAACCATTTTCAGGTCGCCTGTTGGATAGTAGTTGTTTGCTCTTGCGGCAGCATTTGCAATGGCAACAGCATCGGTAAGAATTCTTTTCTCTCTCTCGGTAGGATTAAATTCCTCGCCTTTTTTAATACCGATTGAAGCAAACAAACCTTTTGTTTCGTCGTCTAACATTTCGTCAGACTCCTCTTGAATAAGAACATTTAAATGCTCATAAAATTCAAAATTATTAGGATGGATTGTATTAAAAGGCTTACCGGTCATATTCACATACTCAACTGGCTTTGGGTTAGAGGCTTCTGAAAGAGGATATACTTGTAAATGATCTTTAACATTTTTAACAGCTACATCAACACCTTTTGAAATATTACCACGCATAAACAACCAAGTTGCATAAGTACGAGGCTTAATTACGAAATATCCTTCCGGAATCTCCTTATCATATCCCGGAGGCAATATAAGGTATTTGCCACCTTTGCCACGGTCAGGTCCTGCTAATCCAACATCGCTTACAAAACGAAACCATGCATCGTCGAAAGCACCTAACATCATAGGCGGAACTTCAACAACAACAGGGCCGTCTGTGGTGTTCACATACGGAAAAATGTATAGTGTAGAGGTATTTGCTGTAAGAAAAAGTGCATGAGAGTCCATTAACTTCTCAAATAATGCTACCTTTCCGTTTGCATCAACACCAAGTGCGGCAGGCCCTTTTCGCAGTGCTTGTAATGATGCTCCTGGAATTCCTTTTAAAAATGCGTCAACTCCTCTTGCTTTCAATAAGAAATCCTGAGTTAATTCTGCTGTTTCTTTCGTAGGTACGCCATCAAAAAAGTGAAGTGTCCCGATGGATGTTTCTACTGCATCGGGCGTAGTGATATTCTCAGGAATATCGGTCGTGTTTTTGTACTTCTTTTGAGCACTTACATTACTGCTAATAAAAGCTATAAGTGTAATGGCAATTATAAGACTTAGTTGTTTTTTAAAATTAAATTTCATGTTTTTTAATTTGTTATGAATTATTTGTTTGTGATATTATTAATATTTGTATTTCAGAATGTTACATTATTTTCTTCCACTCTTCGGGGGTGGTTAATTCAACCAATTTCAAGTGAGTGGCTGCACCAGTCTCAAATACCTCTTTCATCCATACTGAATAGCTTTTTTGTAAGGCTACCAGTTCTTCTTCGGGTGCTTTATAGTCGTAATCCGGAAACTTCATTTCCATTCCTGTCGTAATACGAGTTACTGTTGTTCCAGTAGTTATAATCTAAAAAATAGATGCCCGCACCCACTGCTGCCAAATCCCGCACATTCAGCAAACCCGGCTGGTAAGCACCGGCGAGATAAGCACTAACGTTTGTTTCCTGAGCTTGTAACAGTGGCAAATTAATACTGAAGGCTATTATTATAACATATATCTTTTTCATTAAAATATAGTTTCGTGATTATTTTGGCAACATCAATTGGATTTGAAACCGTGTGCTAAATCCGCCGTAATTATCCGGTCTAACCGCATTGTAAAATGCTTGGGCTTGAAAGTTGAAAGGAATTTTACCAATTCTAACAATCTTTCCACCACCACCACCGAAAGGTACTATCCATTTATTACCATCAGTTGCTTCCCAATTTGCAGTGATAATTGGAGCAGATGAAATGTACCATCCTTTTGGAAAGTTCATATTCACAAAATATTGACCCATAAACGAATTAACATCAGAATAATTTTTATCTCCTGCCACTGACCAAACATTAGCTAACAAAAATCCATAAACCATTTTATTGCTCATTTTTATAACTAGTAATGATGCTCCAAGCCCAAATTTGTGAGAAGAAAAATCATTATTTGTATTAATAAGAAATGTTGGACCAACACCCCATGTTAAACCATTTTTTGAAGTAGGTGAGTAAAAAAAGGTAGAACTAATATCTCCAATACCGGTTGATGAACCACTATTTTCCGTAAAGTTTGGCTTAGAAACTACAGGGATAATTGTTCGTGTAATTAAATGTCCATTAAAGAATGGAAGTACCGGTTGAATGTTCAAAGTATTCGAAGTTCGGTCTCCTTCAGCTCCATTACCAAAAGTTGTATTGTTTTGAAAAGGGAAACTCATCATATTTGCCAATGGGTTTTGCGACATTTTTGCCAACTCCTCAGCAGTTTTTTCCTGCGCGTGGAGTTTACTAAATCCAAACAGCGTTAGTAGGATAAAAAGTGTTGTAATGTTTTTTTTCATAATTATTTAATTAATTGTGATATGTTTACTTTTTTGAATTATTCTCGTGAAATTAAATTGAACCTCCTTCAGATTATAGGCTTTGTTTTCGAAACCACCACCATTAATAACTGCTTTCGATACTTTGCAGAGCATTTTTATGGCGCCGGAGAGGATGCCCATCTCTTTTGAATTGATAATAGACGATAACTGTTTGGCCGATTTTAAATCTGTAACAATCGTAAAACCTTTCTTCTCTTCGACAATCGCAAGTTTCGTGCAGTGTTGGCTTAAATTGCCTTTTATCTGCTCAAGCGTTTGTGAGAATTCGAGGTACTTTATGCTTTTTGGCTGAACCGTTATTATCAGATTTATCATTTGCTATTCTTGTATAATGCTTTCAGTATAAATACAATCCTGTCAAAGTCTTGTTCAAAAATAATGCCTTTAATTAAATTTATTTTTCAAATAGAAGATAATCAGTATGTTGCGGGGGTTTTGGGTTTTTACTTTATCTGCAAAAACCACCACAAAGCATTAAATATAATGGAAAACATTAAATATAATGGGTATTAGAATTGACCTGGGCGCTTGATTTTCAATTTTCGCATTCGCGAGCGTAAAGTTTCGGGATGTATGTCTAAAATTCGTGCGGCTCCGTTGGCGCCATCTACTTTCCAGTAAGTTTTTTCAAGCACCTTAATAATGTAACGTCTTTGGTGTTCGTCTAAAGGGAGCAGAATATTTTTCTCTTCGAAATCCGGGTTCAAAAGTGGTTCAACTGTTAGTGATTTCCCGGTGGAGATAATCACTGCTCTTTCGATGATGTTTTCGAGTTCTCTTATATTTCCCGGCCACGAGTAGGATTGGAGTTGTTTGATTGTTTTTTTTGTTATCTGGCTGATGTTTTTACCGAAATTGAGATTGCAGCGTTTTAAGAAATGTTCGGCCAGTAATGGAATGTCGGAGAGCCGGTCGCGGAGCGGTGCAATTGTAACCGGATAGACATTCAGCCTGTAATAGAGGTCTTTTCTGAAGAGTTTTTTTCTGATTAGTTCTTCAAGGTCGAGGTTAGTGGCAGCAATTATCCTTACGTCCACTTTTATCGTTTCGGGGCTGCCAATCCGTTCAAATTCGCCCTCCTGTAAAATGCGCAGTAGTTTCGACTGAAGTTCGACAGGGATTTCGCTGATTTCGTCGAGGAACAGTGTTCCTCCGTCAGCCAACTCAAACCGGCCAATTCGTTTTTGGTTGGCTCCGGTAAAGGAACCTCTTTCGTGCCCGAAAAGTTCGCTTTCAATTAGCGTGGCTGGCAACGCTGCGCAATTCACTTTTATAAAAGGTTTGTTTTTTCTATTACTACGGTTGTGTATTGCCAGAGCAAAAAGCTCTTTCCCGGTACCGGTTTCGCCTTCTAATAACACGGTAGAGTTTGTTGGTGCAACTTGCTCAATGCGGTATAAACTATGCAGAAGTTGTTCGCTTTTACCAATAATTTTCTCAAAACCATACGAGTTTTCAATCTCTTTACGTAAGTAAATATTTTCGATTTCAAGTTGCTCTTTTAATTTTTGTAACTCGCCAATTGCTTGCTGGAGTTTTAATTCAGTCTTCCTCAGTTTACTGATATCAATGGCCATGCCTATCAGGTACTCTTCTCCATCTATGAGCGCATAATTGGCTGTATCAATCACAGGTATTATTTCTCCCGACTTTGTGAGAATATTTTGGTTTAAGGTTTGCTCTTCTTTATCTGTAAATAATCTATAAATGGCTTCAGTATTGGCATCTCTTTCATTTTCTGCAATAAAGTCATACACACTTTTCTTGTACAATTCATCGGCTGAATAACCCAAAATCAATTCGAAATTTTTGTTCCACAAAACCAATTCATCCTGCTTATTAAAAACATAAGCAAACTCAGGCATAGATTTTAAAATAGATTCTCCATGAAAAGAATTTTGCGAGAGATGTTTGTTCGATATGCTCATAATCTATATGGTACTACAAATTTTTAGAAATCAAAAATAGTAAATTGCTGGGTAGTTCTTAACTGATTGTTCATCTTTTTGTTGCTTGGCGAAAAATTCACATTATAGTTTAAAATTTAATTTCTTTCTTTGCATTAAATTATAAAACTATAATAATATGAAAAAATTGAGTATTCTTTTATTGCTGGCAAGTGTATTGTTTGTTAGTTGTGGCCCTTCAACAAAACTGGTTCGGTCGTGGTCGAACGAAGAGGTAGAATCTAAAACTTTCGAAAAATTGGCTGTGGTTGCTCTTACGCCAAATGCATCGAGCAGGTATTTAATAGAGCGGGCAATTGTTAAGGATTTAAAAGATGACAACATAAAAGCTATTTATACTTACGAAATTTTTCCGTTGGCGGGAAACACAGAATTGCTTGGCAATTTGATAAGTGATAAAGAAGAGTTGAGGAAGAGAGTTATTAAAAAGGTTGAGGAAAATGAGATTGACGCATTAATGATTATCTCTATTTTTGATATTGAAAAAGAGCAACGATTTGTAAGAAATAATAATTATGCAGTAGGGGCTGCCGGTTATTATGGGAATCCGTATATGATGGGCGGAATGGGATATTACGGAGGTAATTACATGATGGGCGGAATGCACTCGTACTATAACTATTATGCATACTCGGTTGGAACATGTTATACCGACGGTTATTATGTTGATGATTTCACCTATTTTCTTGAATGTAATTTATATGATGTAGAAACTGAAGAACTGCTTTGGTCAGGCAGAACTAAAACAGTAAAAATGGAATCGGTAGAAGAAGAAGCAATTTATTTTGCTAAAATTGTGGTAAAAGAGGTATTAAAAGAGAAGGTGATTGTGCCTTAATTATTTTAACGTGTTGGCGGGCTTAAACTACAACTGGTTGATTAACAGTTTAACTACGCTCATTATGACGGTCAGGCTGAGCGTAGTCGAAGTCTGAAAACCACCAGTGATTTAGAGAATAATTTTGCCGATAGGTTTATCTAATTAAGAATGTTAACAAAAGAGGCTGAATCATAAGATTCAGCCTCTTTTGTTAAAACAACTCTACTAATTAGCAGCAAAAAGATTAATTCGAACCATAAATAAATCTTTATCGTCTTCTTCCACCTCCCCCACTAGGTCTTGACTGAGGTCTTGATTGAGGCCTTGACTGAGGCCTTGCCTGAGGACTTCTGTTATTTGAAGGAGCTGGGCGGCTATTCTGGTAATTATTGTAATTTGTATTTCCCCTATTTCTTGATTGATAATCGCGCTGAAGCTGATTGCTGGCACCTGTCGAAGGTTTTGTGCTAGGTCTTGTAGATGGTTGAGTGCTAGGTCTTGTAGATGGTTGAGTGCTAGGTCTTGTAGATGGTTGAGTGCTAGGTCTTGTAGATGGTTGAGTACTAGGTCTGGTTGATGGTCGCGTACTTGGCTGCGTGCTAGGTCTTGTAGATGGTTGTGTACTCGGGTTGTTAGTTGCCGGACGTTTATTTTTTTGTGTCCAATTTCCACTATTATCTCTCGAATAAACATTACCTTTTTTATCGGTATAAACATTATTTGGTTTCTGTGATGGACGCGCACCTTTATTGTTTACTGGTTGTGTTGAAGGCCTGTTGCGACTATTAGTAGGTGGTCGCACACCCGAAGGGCGGTTATTATACACATTTCGCGAATTGTAAGCTCCGCGTGCATAACCGGCTCTGTAACCATTGTGGTAGCCACGGTGATAACCGTGGTGATAACCATGGCGATAACCATGGCGATAACCGGCAGGTCCCCAATAGCCACGGTGATACATTGACATAGAGAACCAGCCATAACTTACTCCAACCGAAAAACCCCAGCCGGTATAAGGATTGTAATGCACTCCAAAACCATAAGTTACGGGTCGCGGATAATAGTGTGCACCGTACCATGGGCGATAATGATATCCTGTTCCGTAAACAACTACTCCGCCATAAATATACGAATGGGAATAGCCTGGAGTGTAGCCAACATAAACCACTTCAGGGGTCGAGTCGTAGATATAAACATATTTTACATTGTAAACAGGTGCACTTGGTGGTATTTCGTCAACCTCTTCGGGACGTTTGTCAGATACTTTCCAC
This sequence comes from Bacteroidota bacterium, assembly GCA_024278975.1. Lineage (GTDB taxonomy): Bacteria > Bacteroidota > Bacteroidia > Bacteroidales > Prolixibacteraceae > Draconibacterium. The sequence goes on along the minus strand of JAJRSD010000021.1, from coordinate 10,574 downwards.
GGTCCTTCGGGTTTCGACGATTCGAACCAAATACCTTCATCAACACAGTAATAAGTTTTATCAACTTTAATAACTGTACTTTCGGTGTTGGCAGCGTATTGAACAGAGGTGCCATCCATCTTTTCAAATTTTGGTTTACCATCGTATGTCACTTTTGTTGTTGCAGTTTTTCTGTCAACCACGGCAGTTTGTGGCATTTGCTGTTCGTACAATGCTTCCTGTGCTTCTGGTGTGCCGGGCACACTTACTTTTACCGAAGCGATGGTTGCATCAGAAGGAATTGCAGCAAAATCTTTTGGTAGTTTATCTGGTTCTATAAATACCCATTCGCCATCTTTTAATGTTTTAGAGTTATACCATCTGCCATTAATAAGAATAAAATGTGTTTGCAAATTAATATCCAAAATAATATCATTCTCCGAATTTGATACAAACAGCAGAGAGGTTTCGTTTATGGGTTCGTATTTCAATTCACCATCAGAAATAATTAGTTCTGATGGTTTCGTTGTAACTATTAAATCGGGTATCTCGGTGTTCTCCTCAGCAACCTCAGGCGACTCCGGTTTATCCATCATTTTTTCGCCAGCTTTCTCAACACTGTTAGGAACCGATTTTGTTACTTTCCAATTTTTGGAAGTAACATTATCTGCCTTATACCAATAACTCCCTCCATGTAAATAGTAATGCTTTTTGTCTTTAATAATTAAAAAGGGCGTATTAACAACCGTTTTTAACTTCGAATCTTTAATGTCTTCTAGAATAGGTTCTCCGTCAATTATAACTAAAACGGTGGGTGTTGTCCGGAAAAATATTTCGGGAGGATCGTTTTTCAACTTGTCACCCAGCTCATTTTCATTCGTCACCGATTCGATACCTGAAATAATCCGATCTAATGACATTACTAAATTTATCGATTCAAGATCGTTTATAATTATTGTTTTTAGTTTATCAAGTTTCGACTCGTCATCAACATCAGGAAATTTTACTTTTGGAATAACGAATGCTTCCAATACAGCCGTTCTGTTTTCTAAATCAGTTGCAAGGCGAGCATTAAACCATAAAGCACCAAATATTATATCCTCTTTTTCATTTTTAATAGAAAGTGCCATTCTTCCTTTGAGAATATTTCCTTCGAAGCTCTCAGGTTGTGCTTGATATAAAGTAATAGTATAACCTTTATCCTTAATCTCTCGAGGCCATGATAACTCCGGTTCTTTTTCTTGTGCGAACGAAATAGTGCCTGCGAGCAAGAATAGTGTAATTAAAATATTTCTCATAATAATAAATTTTCTGATATTTGTATATGCCAAAAGGTGTGCCGAAAAAATATGAAACTTTAATTTGGTAATTTAATAATTAAACCGACGCCCAAATTCCAGTGTACAAGCGGCACATTAAATGTAACTGCAGTAGAACAGCCGCCACCGCCGCCTCCTATTCCACAAAAAATACCACCTCCTGCAAATTCCATAGGCAGTATTAAATTAGTATGGAGTCGTAGCCCAACCATTTCGTTTAAAAATACTTTTGCTCCGAAACCAACGCCGGTAGAAAAAAGCCAGTATCGATCATTGCCATCCGACATCTGAGCATACCTTGTTGTTCCGAGCGATAGTTTTGCAAACGGGACAACCTTTCCCTCTGCAAACTCTCTTAAAAAACCAACTTGATAATGTTCTACTGCAAGATCTGTCCGGTTACCTACTAAAAAGTCGCCGTAAGATGAAACAGCAACCTCTGTATTTGTTCTTTGATAACCCAACTCAATGTACGACATGTTATCAACCTCAACACTCAAAATACCTCCAAAAGATATATCGTCTTTCACATCAAATGTTCCGTAATACCCGTTAACTTTGCCGCTGATATCGTATCCAAACAGTGGTGTAAATTCAACAGATTGTGCAAAAAGCATTGTGCTTGTTAGCAGGATTGCTGCAATAATTGTAATTCGTTTCATAGTTTTTTTATTAATCAATTTATTTATGTGAATATTTTTAATAAAATTTCTAAATATAATTTCACTGATACTAGGTGTAAAAGTAATTCGATTTTTGACATTATTATTTTTAATTATCAAAATAATGACAATTTAATACAAAACACAAAAAAACCATAAAAGTTTAGCAAAACTTATATCTAAATATTTACCTTCGTTGCTTGCTGAAATGTAATAGTAAATAGGTTGGGTTTAACACTAATAAAACCCTTTGTACATCGCGATTAAATTGGTCAACATTAAATAAGTTTGAATTGTGCTTTTATCATTGAAAATAAGAGAATATTGAAATTTGTCTTACACCCAAGTTATCATTCGAAATTAAAATTACAAATATTTGCTAATGTTCTAAAAATAACTACTTTTGCAGTCCAAAAAATAATCCGTTCGGGCAATAAAAGAGGAAGCCAAAGGGAATCCCGCCTGCCGGAGTAAACTATAAAAATTGAAATTATGTACGCGATTGTAGAGATTGCAGGGCAGCAATTCAAAGTAGAAAAAGACAAAAAACTTTTTGTACACCGCTTGGATGCTGAACAAGGCGATTCGTTAGATTTTGAAAAAGTTTTACTGGTTGACAACGATGGTAAAGTTGCCGTTGGAACACCAACCGTAAAAGGTGCAAAAGTTACAGCCAAAGTGCTGGAACATGTTAAAGGTGATAAAGTAATCGTTTTCAAAAAGAAACGAAGAAAAGGTTACAAAAAGAAGAACGGTCATCGTCAACTGTTCACTCAAATTCAGGTTGAAACTATTGTTGGATAATTAAAAAAATTTACCATGGCTCATAAGAAAGGTGCAGGAAGTTCGAAAAACGGACGCGAATCGGAAAGTAAACGACTGGGAGTAAAAATATTCGGTGGTCAGTTTGCTAAAGCTGGTAATATTTTAATTCGCCAGCGAGGAACAAAACATCATCCGGGAGAAAATGTTGGAATGGGTAAAGATCATACTCTTTTTGCGTTAATCGACGGAACTGTTGTTTTCAGAAAGAAAAAGAAAAATCGTTCATACGTATCGGTTGCTCCTATTGTAGATGTTGATGTGGCAGTTGCAGAAGCTCCTGTTGTTGAAACTCCTGCAGTAGAAGAAACTCCGGTTGTTAAGGAGAAACCAGTTGCAAAAGCTAAAAAAGAGACTCCGAAAGAAGCTCCTAAAAAAGCGGAAACAAAAGGCGACGATTTGAAAAAACTGGAAGGTATTGGACCAAAACTGGCTGAGATTTTAAATGCAGCCGGTATTGCTACTTATGCTGATTTAGCCGGTACTTCGGTTGAAAAAATGAAAGAAATTCTGGAAGCCGCCGGAAGCCGTTACGCTTCTAAAGACCCGGCTCCATGGATTGCAGAAGCTAAAACCTTAGCTTAATTCATCGAACTAATTTTTGGGAACTGTGTTCCTGTAAAAAAATATTAAAGAAACTCTTGTTGGAAACAGCAGGAGTTTTTTTTGTGGTATTATTTCATAAAAGTCATTTCATAAAATATGATAGAAAAATGAAGCTGAGTTTCATCTGAAAATGAAATGTATCTTTACAAAACCACAAAACATTAAAAATTACAAAACGGTGTTCTTAATATTTATAAATTTGTACTTTCAATAAAAACAACGCTATTATGCTTAATCTGAAATTCATTCAAGACAACCCGGAATTAGTTATCGAAAAACTGAAACGTAGAAATTTCGATGCATCAGAGATTGTCCAAAATATTATAGATTTATACAGTCAGAAAAATAAGTTGCAAGGACAAGCCGATTCGGCAAAAGGCGAAATGAATAAAATATCGAAAGAAATTGGGATGCTCTTTCGTGAAGGAAAAACAGAAGAAGCAAACTCGGCCAAAGCACGAACTTCGGTGTTAAAAGAGAGCATTAAGCAATTTGATGTAGATTTTGCTGAAATTGAAGAGAAAGTTTATCAACTACAGGTGCAGCTTCCAAATCTTCCGCACAATTCAGTTCCTTCAGGAAAAGGAGAGGGCGATAATGAGATTGTAAAATCTGTTGGTGCATTGCCCGAGTTGGAAGATAGTGCCATTCCTCATTGGGAGCTTGCAAAAAAATATAATCTTATCGATTTTGAATTGGGCGTAAAATTAACAGGCGCAGGTTTTCCGGTATATCGCGGAAAAGGTGCGCAATTACAACGAGCATTAATTAATTTCTTTTTGGCCGAAGCAGCAAAAGCGGGCTACGAAGAGATTCAGCCACCGCTTTTGGTAAACGAAGCGTCGGCGTTCGGAACAGGACAGCTCCCCGACAAAGAGGGGCAAATGTATCACGATGCTACCGATAATTTATATATGATTCCAACAGCAGAAGTACCGGTAACAAATATTTACCGCAATGTAATCTTAGATGCCAAAAACCTTCCTTATAAAAACACAGCGTACAGTGCGTGTTTTCGTCGCGAGGCAGGTTCGTACGGAAAAGATGTTCGGGGCTTAAATCGTTTGCATCAATTCGATAAAGTAGAAGTTGTGCAAATTGCACATCCCGATAAATCGTACGAGATTCTGGACGAAATGGTAAAACATGTTACAAGTTTGGTTGAAAAACTTGAGATCCCGTACCGGATTTTGCGTTTGTGTGGTGGCGACATTGGTTTTACTTCTGCACTAACTTTCGATTTCGAAGTCTATTCTGCTGCTCAGGGAAAATGGCTGGAGGTAAGTTCAGTCTCTAATTTTGAGTCGTTTCAGGCAAATCGTTTGAAATTACGTTTCCGCGAGGAGGGAGTTAAAAAGCCACAACTGGCACACACTTTAAACGGAAGTGCGCTGGCCCTGCCACGAATTGTTGCCGCCTTATTGGAAAACAATCAAACTCCAAAAGGGATAAAAATCCCAAAAGTACTGATTCCTTTTACAGGCTTCGAAATTATAGATTGAGCACATAATATTGTAATTTTAGTTTTTATTGATATGCAACAAGTTACAAAATGAGATACTTAATTCTTTTTTTCATATTACTGATTTCAATTCAGTTGAATGCGCAAACAGATTTGCACCAATTTACAGCCACAACAATCGATGGAAAATCCTTTGATTTTGCAACATTAAAAGGGAAGAAAGTACTGATTGTAAATACGGCGTCGGAATGTACGTTGACACCGCAGTTTAAAAAACTACAGGAGTTATATGAAGAATATGGCGGCGATGATTTTGAGATTATCGGATTTCCGTGTAATGATTTCGGGAAACAAGAGCCGGCTGATAATGAAGTTATTTTTGATTTCTGCACAAAAAAATATGGTGTAACATTTCTGATGATGGAGAAAATTTCGATTAAAGGAGATACTCCTCATCCAATATACAAATGGTTAACCAGCAGCGAAGAGAATGGTACTTTGGATGCAAAAGTAACCTGGAATTTCCAGAAATTTATGGTTGATGAAGATGGGAAAGTGGTTGATTTCGTTTCGCCAATCAAGAGTCCGAAGAACAATAGAATTATTAATTGGTTGAAGGAACAGGAATAAAAAATGTACTCTTCTTTATCTTGCACCCGAAGTGGCAACTGAAACAGCAACCGATGCCGCCACCGCCTGAGATGCCATAACAGCTTCGGCAACTGCCTCGGAAACCGGATTTTCAATCATCATTTTTTTTAGTCTTTTTTTTGCTTTTTTTCTCTCGGCACGTTCAGTATAAATACGTCGCAAAAAACCACCTGGCTCTATAAACGACAATAAAATTATTTCATCTTCGGTGGCAGAACCGCTAAAAATTTGCTTCTCGATTCCGGCAATTAATTTTGCAACCATCTGTTTATTCAGCAAAACCGGTATTTCCCACTTAAAAAACAGAAACTGTTTGGGTTGCATTCTTATAACTCTCTTTTTAACTAAATTTTGTTGCACCTCTTTTCGAATAAATTTTGCCGAGTAGCCGAGTTTATTAATCCACCTCGAAATTTTAAGCTGTCGTTTCGATTGGTTCATTTTGTCTAAAACAAAACGGTGCAACCCGTTATCAGTTTTCGAATTAACAACAATAATTTTTTTATTGTCGAATTCTATATTTCCATTCCTAAAGAGTTCGATTATCAAACTGCCTGATAATAGAGAGTTCATTGCAACCGCCGAGCCGGATACAATGCCACCTTTTTTTGTGTTAATTCCGAGAATATATAATTTTTGAGAGAGAGGAATTAATTCGTTCATTTTTTTACTCTATTTTTGTCTTTCTTTATACGTTATAATAGCGTTTATAAAATTACAAAGAATAAAAATATGAAAAAAGGTTTTGCAAGCGATAATAATTCTGGTGTTCATCCAACTATTTTTAAGGCGATGGAAATGGCAAACTCCGGGCATTTTGTAGGTTATGGCGACGACCAATTTACACAAGAAGCAATTAAGGTTTTTAAAGAAAAGTTTGGCGATAAAACCGAAGTGTTTTTTGTTTTTAACGGAACGGGTGCAAATGTTCTCAGTCTGTCAACTGTTACCCAAAGTTTCCACTCCGTTATTTGTGCCGAAACTGCGCATATTCAGGAAGACGAATGTGGGGCACCCGAAAAGTTTACAGGCTGTAAATTGTTACCGGTCGAACCTGTTAACGGCAAGCTCACTCCCGAAAGTATTCAGCATCATTTAACAGGGTTCGATTTTGAACACCACTCGCAACCACGTGTTATTTCTATCTCGCAGGTTACCGAAATGGGAACAGTTTATCAGCCCGAAGAGATTAAAACACTTGCAGATTTAGCCCATAAAAATAATATGTTGTTGCACATGGATGGCGCAAGAATTGCAAATGCAGCAATTTCGCTGAACATGGATTTCAAAGCATTTACCGTTGATTGTGGTGTTGATATTCTTTCGTTTGGTGGAACAAAAAACGGAATGATGATGGGAGAAGCAGTTCTGTTTTTTAATCCCGAATTAACAACAAACACCAAATATATTCGTAAACAGAGTATGCAATTATACTCTAAAATGCGTTTTGTGGGAGCTCAGTTTCTGGCATATTTCGAAAACGATTTATGGAAAGAGACTGCAACTCATGCTAATAAAATGGCAAAACTTTTAGAGTCGGAAGTTGTGAAAATACCTGAAATAAAAATTACGCAACCTGTTGATGCAAACGGGATTTTTGCTGTTGTTCCCAGAAAAATTATTGAACCGTTGCAAAAGCGTTTTTTCTTTTATATTTGGGACGACACAAAACCCGAAGTGCGCTGGATGACTTCGTTCGATACAACCGAGGAGGAGATTTTTGAGTTTGTGGCGATAATAAAAGAGTTGTTAACAGCCGGGAGTCGGACTTTCCAAGTCCGATAATAGTTTGGAGTTAGAAACTCCAATTCCCATAAGTCTGACAAAAAAATGAAAATAAATTTATAATGAGTCTATTTAAATACTATCCAAGCAACCCAAAAAAACTGGATTTAGAACTGGAAAAAAAGATTTTTTTTCACAGTTTGATTTTTCCGGCAGCTTTTGTTTTTGTATTTTGGATAGTAGAAATTATTGAGCAAACCACAGGAGTAAGTTTTGTTAAATTCGGAGTGTATCCACTGCATTTAAAGGGATTATCAGGAATACTTTTTTCGCCATTTATTCATTCCAATTTTAATCATCTGATTTCTAATTCAGTCCCATTCTTTATTCTGCTTTTCACATTAATATATTTTTACCGGCGCATTTCGTACCGTATATTTTTTCAGATGTACATTCTTGCCGGGCTGTGTGTCTGGCTCTCGGGGCGCGAAGCATGGCATATTGGAGCCAGCGGTGTTGTTTATGCCCTGGCAGCTTTCCATTTTGTAAGCGGAATTATACGCAACGATATACGTTTACTTACAATTTCGGTGGTAGTAGTTTTTTTATATGGCGGAATGGTTTGGGGTATTTTTCCTATCAATCCCGATGTTTCGTGGGAAGGGCATTTGTGGGGTGCTGTTTCGGGAGTTGTACTTGCATTTTATTACCGGCGTTATATTATTCGTCGCGATAAATTTGACTGGGAGGATGAAGAGGAGAATGATGACGATGAAAGCGAGAATCAAGATACGGAGCTATTATTCCAGCCACTAAAAAAGAATGACCTCGACAACAATATTAGCCACACCGGAAAATCGGATTTAAACATTATATTTAAAAATAAAGACAGCTAATTTGTTACTCACAAATTATGCATAATCCGGCAAGTCTCTCTCTTCCCAAACCAACGATAACGATTTTTTGCTATCCATTTGTAAATTCCATTCCGTAATTTTTTAGGAATAATTTTGAATACCGAAAGCCAATTCCAGGGAGCGGACAACAATCGTACAATTTCAATGGCAGCATCTGATTCAATATAAACTTGATTTTGAGTGATTAGAATAACAGAGTCTGTTTCCGGTGCAATTTTGTATTGTTCGATTAATTCGTCTCCCGTGTCCGATTGCAGAGTTACAAAACGGAACTGTTTTGTTTTATCTCTTTTCAAAATAAAATTAACTGTGCCGTTACACAAATTGCAAATGCCATCGAATAATATGATATGTTTTTTTTGTTGCATTAGCTACAAACAAATATATTCTAATTATTACTGAATCCTAAAAATAGTTGATCGGAAAAACCATAGAACAGAAAGTCTGCACATTCAACTCTTTCCCAAAGTTATATTCTCATCTATTTTTTTTACCATTTGTCAGGTTTTAGATTTCTTACGACCGTTTGTATGAAAAACAAATTAAAAGAAAGAAAAAATGAAAAGTAAAAAATTTATAAAAATTACGGCAATTGTAGCTTTGGCGGGTGTACTTATTGGCGGTGGAATGGGTTTGTATATGTTTAATATGCCTCACCGCAATGTGCAAAAAACAGAAGCTGATTATGTATTAACAAGTTCTCAAATTGTTAAGGAGTACCTGACAGACAGAAAGGTTGCAAACCAAAAATATCTTGCTGCCGATGGCGATTCAAAAATACTTGAAATAAACGGTGTGGTTGCAAAAATATCAGAAGATTTTAATGGAAACCGTGTGATACTTATAAAAGGAGAAAACGATAAAGCTGGTGTTAGCGCAACTTTTACAACCGAAACAAATGCCAGTGCATCGAAAATACACACCGGAGATAAAGTTGCAGTGAAAGGTGTAATTCGCTCAGGAGCTGCTTACGACGATGATTTGGAATTGTACGAAAATGTAGTTCTCGAAAAAAGTAGCATTGTAAATAATTAAAATTTATTTAAATAAATATTCATTTTAAAAAAAGTAATAATCATGAAAAAGTTAACAGTTTTATTAAGCGCAGCAGCACTATTATTCTCGATGGCTGCATTTAGTCAGCCGGCTGATAAGTACATCAGTCCGAAGTCGCACATCAAGTTTTTTTCGACAACACCTGTCGAAGATATTGAAGCAAATAATTATGCTTCGGTAAGTACAATTAATCCGAAAACAGGCGATGTTGTTTTTTCGGTGCCCATGCAAAGTTTCGAATTCGAAAAGGCAATGATGCAAAAGCACTTTAACAACGAACATTTTTTGGAAACCAACATTTATCCAAAGTCGAAATTAAAAGGAAAAATTACGAATCTCGATAAAATTGATTTTAGTAAAGACGGTAAATACCCTGCTGATTTTGAAGGTGAAATTACAATAAAAGATAAAACGAGTGTGATTAAAGAAACCGGAACAATAACAGTTAGAAGTGGAGTAATAAATTTGGATGCAACTTTCAACCTCACTTTGGCTGATTTTGGAATTTCGTTTGATGAAGGTGAAATGGTATCGAAAAAAATTGCAAAAGAAGTTGAGGTTTCGGTAACGTCAGAATATAAACTATAATAAATTTAATACAATGCCAATTTTATAAATGTGGCAGTTGACGGCAAAAAAGGAGAAGGAATTAAACTGGCCCAAATACAGATTCATCGACTGTCCCATATTAAAAATCATACCAGTGAAGTACTGAAAATATGATTCTTCGTAAAAATCATACCGGATTTGCCAATTCCATTGCATGGCCAGAAACGTACTGTAAACAGCCGGGTGCATGGTACGATAATTTTATTAATAGTATCGGAATCAGCAAAAACCATTATTATAAAGTTGGGTACGCTGCAGCAGTTTTAGTAAATGGAGAAACCAATAAATGCCACTATTTCGATTTTGGGAGATATCAATCTCCTTTTCAAACCGGAAGGGTAGGAGTGAAATTACCGATGATGGACTTCGCATAAAAACAGTTGCAAAAATTTCAGACAGTGGTTGTAAAATTGAAAATTTCAGGGAAATACTTACCGAATTACAATTAAACCCTGAATGCCACGGAGAAGGAGCAATCCATGCCTCGTATGAAAAAATAAACTTTTCGAAAGCATTTGCCAAAGCAACACTGATGCAACAAAAAAGTCCGATTGCTTACGGACCGTTCCGGCATAAAGGAAATAACTGATGTTTTTCAAACAAATATTTTAAATTATTTACAAAGAACAAGAGAATCGCTAAAAACAAGATTTGAAGAAGAAATATTAACGATAAAAGCATCGTGGACTAAACGCCGAGAACAAAATTTAGATAATATTGAGAAGATAAAAAATGGTCATAAAAACAAGAAGTTAGTTACTGCTTT
>JAJRSD010000020.1 GCA_024278975.1 Bacteroidota bacterium | reverse complement strand
TGTAATTGTTAAAGTATCGGTTTTGGTTGCATAACCAGGTGCAGAAGCGGTGTAAGTTACAACTCCTTCAGGAAGGTCAAAATGCATTTCACCCATTATCTCTTCGCGCATTGTGTAACCGGTAATTTCTATGGTTGCTCCTGCGATTGCCATCATTCCGTTGTCAACTACAAAACCAACATCGTAGGTCGGGATAAGAGTTACATAATGAACGTTATCACCATCAGGAACTTTGATAGTTCCGGTTGCATCCAAATAGCCCGGTGCAGAAATTGTGTAGTTGTAGGCAATTGCGCTGGGGAGGCTTAACTCATACTGCTTCTTACTTGCATCGTAAGTAGCTGTATCAGTTCCAACTACAACTGTAGCGTTGCTAATTGCCAGCGAGCCATAGCTTACTTGAAACCATACTGTGGTTTGGGCATTAGAAATCGTACTGGTCAAGCTAAAAAGTGCGACCAGTAATAAAAGGTAAATTTTTCTCATGATAATCATTTTAAATTATTTATTAAACTGTTATTTTTTTATAAATTTTTGTGTGCAATCATATTGACAGTTCTCTAATGTCAGGAAGTAAATGCCGGACGTCAGATGTGAAACATCGATACTGGCTTTTCTATCCTGTGTTACGTTAATTTCATCTATCAAAACGGTTTGTCCTTGTATATTTGAGATGCGAAGAGTAGTCCGTGTTGTATTCACTTTTTGTGTCGAGAAGTTTAAAATTTCTGTTGTAGGGTTCGGATAAGGCTCGAACCAACTAAACCCACCCGATGTTTTACTTTCCGTAACTACTAAAACATTTATAACATTCTCGGCAATATCCCCATAGGGATCGGTACCAATAAATTTTATTGTCGATTCTCCAATTTCCAACGGAGCCAACAAAAAATCATCGCCTGAAACATAAGTTTCAAAAACCCCTTCGTTCCCTTCAATATATTTTAAACTAACAACATCATTATCGGGGTCGGAAAACAGATTGGCACCGTATATTGCATGCGAACCTTCATCTAAACCTATTATAATTGTCTCCATTTCATTTGCTTTTGGAGCCCTGTTTCTGTTGTACACTTCCAATTGGACTTTCATTTTATTGGAGTTGAAATGCTCGTCTTCCCCCTCGAAGCGAAGTGTATAAGTGCCTGAACTTTCAAAGTCGGGAGTGCAGGTAACACGAATAGAATTTCCAGTTTTTTCGGCATGGACAAAATAGGGCAACTTGTCGTAAAAAATATCAAATTCATCCTGCTCGATATCGTAAGCTGTAACCTCGAATACAATTGTATCTTGTTCGATTACAGATAATTCGGTTCCGTCTAAATCAAACTGTGGCCCGTTGTTATGGTTCAATACAACTTCAACAATTTTGTCGGGTGTAACCGGGTCGTTCGATTTAATATGGATTCGCGCCGTATTTATGCCATCGTCGGCATATTCAGCAAGAATATCGAAGGAAATTGTGGTTTCGCCTTTAGCTTCGAGAACGCCTTCTGTCAGGCTGTTAAATTTCACCCACGAGCTTCCGGCAAATTCCAGTTCTGCCGCACGAATAATCCAGGCATAACCAGAAAAATCGGATTCTGCCATATCGAAATATTGTGCACCGTTACCAAAAAAGAAAGTATTCGGAATTGGTTTTTCAATTGGTGTAAGTCCCTGTGGGAAAAGCTGTTCTTTATCGTAATGAATTTCAATAAAAAAGGTTTCGTCAGGGAAGAAGAGGGCAGGATTGTTCAGTTCTACCGTAATTAATTTACCATCAGAATCCGGCTCATCGATATAATGCCTGTAAACCTGTGTTTGAACCAGGTTTGAGGGTTGCAACCCGCCGCTATAAATATTAATGGTGAAAGAGGAATTGAGCAGCTCCCCCGGGGCATACCATGTTTGAATATGGGTGAGGTTGTAGCCATCGCTGGGGGCAGTAAACCGTGTAACTGCATCGAAAATATAACCTCCACCAAATCCAAGGTTTATCTCCGATTCGGTTGCATTTTCATAAATCATGATACGGTTAAACAATAGATCATTTACCGATTTTGTCAGATTCCGCGGTTGTGGGTTATGAGCAAATAACGAGGGTTCGATACTTGCTGATTTAAAGAAGTTATTTGTTGAATAAGATGCAGGGTTGCTCTCTTTATTTCTAGTGTATTCTACTTCGATTGAATATTCAAGATTAGAACCTCCTTCAAAATTATCGAGTTGAAATGATCGTGTTTCGACCATATTATCTGACTGGGCAAATGCTTCGATATACGCCGTATCGACACCTACAACCGGGGACAACAAAGCTTCGGCAAGAAAGTGAATTGTATCGGGGAGATGATTTCTGATGGTGGTGCTAACAATCAGTCCGTCATCATATATCCCGGCCATTTCAGGATCAAAAGTTGTCTTAAGTTTCAGGGTTTGCCCCGCATTTACGGTAATTGGAGTTCGGGTTGAAGTAGTTGATGAATATTCAAACAGGGAAACCCACCTCCATTCTTTATTGCCCGACATCATATTCTTAACTTCAATATAAGCTTTGGTTTTGAATACATCAGGAAGTGACTGTTCCATTTTTCCTATGTAGAAATGGGCAGTTCCAGTATTTGTAATTTCGAATTCACGAATATGCACATTGTCTGTTCCTTCAACTATCAGGTTTGTTCCAAAACCGATGGAATCGGGCAGTTCTATTGCAGGTTGCCCATATACACTAAAAGTTACCGGAACAGTTAATCCCAAACTATTCGGTGCATTACTTGCGACAGGCATATTGTACTCGTATTTTTCTTGATACAGTTTTCTGGCATCAAGGTTAACACGCACGTCCATTTCTCCTCCTGCGGGAAGTTTATAGGTCTCCATGGGAGATAGCAGAATGGACATATCTTTATTTACCACATGCGAGTTATGTGCAATTTGAATCCCGGCTGTACCATCCTGATTTTCGATCCCAATTGAGGCGTAATTCATATTATAGTCAACACCACCATCGATAAAATTATACTGGAATTTAATGTTTCCGGTATTGAAAAGTATCACTTGGAAAGTGATAGGATCACCCATATCGAACCCGTTCTTGCAGTCTTTGTATTCAACAATAATCCGATCATCTTCAATAAGGTAGTAAACCCCGGTATAAGGGAATAGTTTTTTGTATTCAAACCCGCCGCCAAACCACATTGGGGCAATGTAGTTGTTCGGGATTGCCATGTCCGGTATTTTACCACCCCCCCACGACCATTGGATATCTTCATTTTCCTGCCCTCCGGTAAAGGTTACAAACCCATTTGCAGTGATAATAATACTATCGTAGTCAACTCCGTAATAGTTGAATGTAAAGGGCAAAGAAATTTTATCGCTGAAGTTGTTTATATACGGATCGATGTCGAGCAATGTACCGGTTCCTGTTTCTGCAATCTCAATCCACTCGTAAGCGGGGCCATCGTCGTCGGTGCTTTTGCTTACATGATAATCGAACTCCGGCAATTTTACTTCCATTGCTTCGGGTTGGGTTTTTACTCCTTTGGCTGTTAGCCACTCGTTCCCGACCATGGTAAAATGAAGCTCGTTATCTCCGGGATTCGATACTTTTAAAATGGTTGAAACCTGTTCGCCCGACATAACTAACTCGTTAATTGTTCCGGGGTTTACAGTAATTTGAGGTGCAGGAATTATTTCGCCTGTTACAAATATTGTATAAACCGTGTCCGATGCCGATGTAATTACAATTTCGCCGGTATATTTTCCAAGGTTCCGGGTTTCGATGGAGAAATCGACAATTTTTGACTTTAATGGTCCTAAAAAGTACGGAAGTTCAATTTCATTTTTTGTGTAATTATTGGCAAGCTGAATACTTGTAAAAATTTCGGGAGCCCTGCCGGAATTAATAAATTTTACAGGAATTATTTTGGTATCCCCAAGAAATACCTGACCAAAGTCTAAAGTATCGTTGCTGACTGAAACAATTGAATTTGCCCCGGTCTCTACTTCCATAACAGCGGCATGGGGAATTAAGATATTTTCTGCGTCGTTGGTAACTATATTGAGTAATTCTTTGTGTGTCCCAATATTCAGCGAATCGGTAATTAGTTTATAGGAAATTGTATCGGTCTGGCCCGGGCGAATTGCTCCAAAGGTTTTCGACACGTCGTAATATAATCCCAGTCCGGGGTTTATAAATTCGATTGTTGAATTAGGTTCAAATTCAAAATCGCGCTTGCCCGAATCGTGAATATAGACACCATCGTTCAACGTATTATCTTTGATCCCGACCATGGTGGTTACATCGAATACTGATATATCGGGAAACCTTTCACCGAGAGGCCAGAAAACTTTTTCGGAATCTTTATAATAGAAATAAATATCGCCATTTTCGTGCAGCACAATCTGGAATGTTACCTTCGCGAAAATTATCCCTTCCAACGGGTCGCTAACATTTGCGTTGTTGTACTGAACTATTAGTTTGTCGGGGTACTTTTGATAATATATTTTTGCCTGATCGTCGAGTGCCAGAGTTATTACACTACCAAGAGCAGAGATAAACCGATCGGCATTGCCATAGAAATTATACCCCAACGGGGTGCGCGACCACATATATCTTTCCAGATCGAACATTAACATCCCGTATGAGGTGATGAGCACCGAGTCTTCGCCTGTTCCAAAAAACGGAAAATTAAACCCAAAGTCGATTTTAACATGTGGTATGTCCCTCACTTTCGATGAACTCTCCATAATTTCCTGAGTAGCATCGACTCCTGTTCCCGAAATATCGGACCAGTTAAAAACCGGATTGTCGTATATACCACCCGGGTTTATTTTAGTCCGGTATCCAAAACGATGGAAATTTTCGGGGACATATTCCATGTTTAAACCATCGGCAAAGGTGGGCATAAAATAGTCGAGAGTAAATTTACCCTCATTTTTAATTGTAAATTTTCCTTCAATTGTGTCGCCAATGGTAATGTGCTGATAAGTTGTATCTGCCGGTTCAAGTTTTACGATTGGAGGCTCCAGCCCAACACCTATCAGTTCGAAAGTATGGTTGTCGCCATTTTCGTCGAGAATTGTGGCGTACGCAATTGACAGCCCGGGTTTTGTAGGCGTAAACGAGAAATATATCTCCTGCTCGTCTCCGGAATCGAATTCAGTATTCACACCCTGAACGTATTTAAATTGCGGATCGTCGAATGTAAAATAGGGTGGTTTTACATCTAATCTCGATAAGCCCACGTTTTTTAAAGTAAAACCGTTATATTTTTTATAGCCCATCAAAACAGAGCCAAAATCGACCCTTACAGGAGCCTGTATTTTAGGATCGTGCCCGCTTATATTAATATCTATCGGAATACGGAAATTCTCCCTCTCGGTTTCATTTGTATTTATCAATACATTTCCCCGGTAATTTCCATCAACCATATTTTCGCCGTCAACGGTAGCTACAATCATTATTGAATCGCCTGATAATAATTTCCCATTGTTGGGTGTAAGGGTTATATATTGGTCGAGTTTTTCATATCGGCTCATGGCGTAAACTGCCCATACCAGTTGATCGTCGGGGATTAAATCTTCGATTAGATCCCATGATTTACCGTAGTCGTTACTCATAAAAGAATTTTTCGACCCATCGGGTGTTGATTCAATCCCCGTTCCAAGCGGATAAAGATTTCCGGGAGGAACATGAACTACAATCCAGAAAGTTTCATGGAAGTTGAAAAATAGTTGTTCGTACAATGAAACACGGGTAAATCTGGTAGAAACCTCATCAATTGTTTGCGACAGAAGAAGTCTGGCAGTTTTTATATCTTCACCTTTATAAATTTCGATGATTGGCTGCGTTGTCGGGTCATCAATTTCAATGTAAGTATCAACATGTGTAAGGTTAAATCCCTCTTTATTGGCAACAGTAAAACGCGATGCTGCTGAGTTGGGCAACGTTGTATCTGTTTCCCCAATCACAATTAGATATGTGTCGCTAATTAAGTCGGAATATTCTTCATCGTGATCATCTTCAATATTGTAGGCCTGAATTTTGGTTTTGGCAGTTGTTTGCAAAATAGATCTCTGTTTCGAATATGCTTCCGGTTTTATCGGCGCATAAATTTCGGCTGCCGACTGCACACTATAAGGAATTCCTTCGCTATGCCTGGTTTCTAAATCCCATCGCAAAACTCCTTCGCCCTGATTAACCAGCAAGAAACTGTCTTGTTTTACGGATTTTTCTATTTTCACATTTATATCGATAGAGACTGTATCGCCAATGTTTTTAACCAGCGGTCCCTCGTTTGTGGTAACGGTAACAATATTCGAGAATGAAGCTTTGTTTCCCCAACGGTCGATATATCGTACTGCAAAGTTATAAGTTGTTGTTGGTTTCAATCCCGAAACATCATAGTTTAAGGTGTCGCCGGGTTGGTTATTATTCTTGAAATCAAGCACTTTTGCTTCATTCAGAAGTTCATTTGTAATTTCATTTTCAGAATAGATTATTTCGTAGGAAAACGGGACAATATCATCGTCGTCTTTTGGGACAATCCATTGCAGTCCAACAAAATCCTGTGCCAGTTCTCCGGTGAATTGTAAGTTTGTTTTTCCGGGTGGGATCTTATTATCGGTTGCCAATGCCAAATTTGCATCGACTATACCAAGCCCGATTTTCCCCATGAAATCCTTATTGTATTCAACATCGTATATCGAATCATTCACCCCTGTCAACAAATGGGTTAGTAACTCTTCGTTAGTAAAGTTTTCACCCTGAAATTTTGATGCAATTAATGCAGCAACTCCCGACACATGAGGACAAGCCATAGAAGTACCATCAAGAAACCCATACTGATTGTTTTCGAGTGTACTCATAATTTCGTTTGAATAGGTTTTATCCTTTCCCGAAAGCACGGCATTGTCGCCACTGTTCCCGCCCGGAGCTGCTATGTCAACCCAATCGCCATAATTCGAATACGGGGCAATTATATTTTCCGAGCTAAGTGCAGTTACAGATACAACCCGGTCGTAAGCTGCCGGAAAAAATTCACCTTCAATTCCTGTATTCCCCACTGCAAAGATCACCACGCCCCCTCTCATTGGGCTGCCGGGGTAATTCCCTGCCTCTTCAATAAAATAATCTATTGCATCGTGTACTGCCTGAGAATATTGTCCGGGAGTAGAATATCCCCAACTGTTTTGCGAGATTACTGCGCCATTATCGGCAGCATAAACAAAAGAAGCTGCTATGTTGGTTTCGGGTGCCCCAAGAATACTACAAGACATTATTTTAACGCCATCGTTATTCCCTGTTCCCCCTGCAATTCCTGAAACACCCAGACCATTGTTATTGGTGGCACCAATAGTTCCGGCAACGTGGGTTGCATGATAACCGGGCGCAATTTTACCTGACGAGGTTACAAAATCGAAACCATTTATATCGTCCACATATCCGTTGTTATCGTCATCAACTCCTGCTTCGCCATTTAATTCCACCTCGTTCACCCAGACTGCGTCTTTTAAATCTTCGTGCGCAACATCTACTCCCATATCGTGTACCGATACAATTACATTTGGCGAACCGGCCGATTTTTTCCATGCTTCAAACAAGCGGATATCGGCACCCGGCTCTCCTCCCGATTGGCCATAGTTATTGTAGTGCCACTGCTTGTCGAGCAGAGGATCGTCAAAAGGCAAATCGTTAGATGCACTTTTGGTAGTTATTGCATTGTAAACTACCGGTTTTTGCGGATCTATCAACTTTGGAGCTTGCTTTAATTCCGCTTTTGTAACTTCATGGATTCTTCCAAAGTCAGATACTATTTCATCTTCGGTAAACGATCCGGTAACTTCCAAATCGTACCAAAGATGCAAACCGTGTTTTTTATGCCTGCTTTCATATTTTGCTGAATAGGGAAAAACACGTTTCATTTTAACAATGGCGTATTTCCGGTTTAACGCATCCAAAGCAACTACTCCGGTATTGATGATTGAATCAATATCCGACTTTTGGGGTTTGACTGTTTCTCCCAGCGATGGGACTATCTTTATACGAAGCACCGAAGATTCATTCCCTTGTGCCCATAGAACTTGCGAAACTATTATTGCCATAAAAAATAGCAACATTCTTATTCTATTGGACCTGCAGGGTCTCTTTAATTTCTCTTTTCTATCCATATATTTTAGTTTTCTAAACTCTTTTATTAATCTCTTATTTCAACTTTAGTTTTCTAAATCTTTTTGTAAGTGATCCAGAATTTTTTTCAAGGCTCTGTTCTGTGTTTCTTTGTCATCGCAATCAAATGTTTTTGGCTTTTTATTTGCCATCACAATATCATCGGGAAAAGGCTGTTGAGTATTACCAAAGTCTTTTCCTCTGTTTTTTTTGTTTCTATTTCGATTAATTCGCTTAAACATTTTTAAAGTAATTCGATATATTTTTGTTTCGATGGCAAATATAATTGAATGAAAAAGGGTGGAAGAAAGTTAAAGTTGAATATTAACTATACAAACAGAATGGAGGGCTGAATAAAACTACATCAATGCAATTATAATACCTCAAATTAGCTGCACAGTGAAATATTAAAACACTGAAATACAGAATAGTAACACCTCACAAAAATTTATTAAACGAGATATTTGAATAATGAAAAACAAGAGGGAGAAATTGAATAAAAGATAGCCTTCGTCTCCTTTTTTTAACTGTTTTTTACACAAAAGATCAAAAAGAGACAATAATTTTCAATTTTTTTATAATCCGGAAAGGAAATTAATAAGGTTAATATCTTGATTTGTTATGCCCAGTTTTTTGCGAAGCCTGTAACGGGCAACTTCGAGGCTGCGAATGCTTTGCCCGGTAATTACCGAAATCTCTTTCGACGACATATTCAATTTTAAAAAAGCTGCAAGTTTACGCTCCGATGGTGTTAGGTCGGGAAATAACGCCTGCATTTTTTCGTAAAAGTTTTGATGGACATCCTGAAACCGCAATTCAAATTCTTTCCACGAGTTTGTGTCAATCTCATTCTCCAGTTCCATAATAATTCGCTGTACCAACGCTTTGTTCGAGTCTGATACATTCTTTTTCAATTCGAGCAATTTTTTTGTAACCGATTCGATGGTTTCATTTTTTCTTAAAAGATATAACACATTGGTTGCAAGCTGTTTCTTTTTATGAACAATACTGTTTTCGAACTCCTTTTTTTCGAGCAGGGCACTACGGTGGCGATTTTTAGATGTGAGTAGCAACGATGCAAGAATGAGTAAACCAATAAAAAGTGCTGAAATAATCAGGATACTGCGGTTTCTTACTTTTTGCTTTTCTTTTAAAAGCTGATTGTCGATTATGGCCTGTTCGTTTAAAAACTTTAATCTTGCAATTTCGGAAATTGTATTTCTATCAAGAATACTGTCGCTCAAATTTTTAAAAATACGATGATAAAAATAAGCATTTTTAAAATCACCCTGCTCTTTATACGACTCTGCAAGGATCTCGGCAGCAGTTCGTTGTGTAAGAAGTGCCCCCACTTCTTTACCTAATTTATACGATTTTGTTCCATATCTTATCGATTCATCGTAGTTCTTTGTATTCATAAAAAACTCTCCAATAAAATAGTATGTAACTGCTAACCCCGATTTATCGTGCGATTTCGTTCGGGTTTCTTCCGATTTTCTGAAATAATAAAGAGCCTTCAACGAATCATTCCTGGTCGCATAAACTTTTCCGAGGTTGTTCTGAATTGTTCCCTGATTATAAACATCGGCTCTCTTCTCAGCCAATGACAGTCCATTTAAATAGTACTCCTCTGCTTTTTCGAGTTCATTTTTCGAAAGGTAATTGTTGCCCAAATTGTTATAAAGCGAAATGGTACCCGCTGCAATTTTTTCTTCATCTTTTGTACCCTTGCTGTTTTTAACAGCGCGCAAAGCCTCAAACAGATATTTCATTGCTTCATCAAAATTCTCCAATCTATCGTACACACCGGCAATGCTAATCGCGATAGCAAAAAGTTCGAAGTTATCCTGAATTTCGCGGGCAATATTTAAACTCACGAACATTTTTTCGAGAGCTACATTGTAGTTTCCCGCAAACAGATAGCTGTTTCCGAGATACCGGTAGGCTTTGGCATAAATCGATGAAAAATCTTCGTCTTCTAAAATATCTATTGCTTCATTGGCAAACTCCGCCGATTTCTGATAATTGGTTTTCCAATAAGATCTAGATAATTGCAGAAGAATTTCAGCTTCTTCAATTTCGTTTTCTGCATCTTCCAATTCTACCTGCAAACTATCGATAATTAATTGGCTTTGCGCAAAACCTGCAACTGGGGAAAGTAATAAAATGTAAATAAAGAGATATTTCTTAATCATGTCCAATTTTTCAGAGCAGTATTATTTTTATAAAACATTTGAAGTAACAATTAAATGCGAATATAGTGTTTTGCAGGTAATAAGCAATGTGAACTCACACAAAATACATAATAATCAACAACTTAAATATTATAGGGGATAGCCCTTGTGCAGGTAATACTTTAATGTAATAAAACTGTTGTTGCAGTATTGTTCAGCATAAATAACCAATTGTATTGTAGTTGTTCATTCAATAAAAAATAGGGGCTTTAATTTTCCTATTATGTTCGCAGCGCAAAACAATGAATGCTGAAAACAGAGCAAAATTCTGTATTAAAAGCAATGAATATAAAACAAACATTGATGAAAAGAGAATTAATAATAATAATGCTTTGCCTTTTTTTAGGGTCGAATTTAGTTTTGGCTCAATCGAAGAGTATCACAGGTAAAGTGACCGATATTGCAGGGGAAGGAATTCCGGGAGTATCGATAATAGTCAAGGACAGTATGCAAATTGGTACAATTACCAATATCGACGGACAGTTTATGATTAACGTTCCGGCTGCAACAGAAACCCTTGTATTTTCTTTTATGGGAATGCAAACCCGGGAAATTAACCTTGGTAATTCAACCGAACTAAGTGTTGTGATGCAAGAAAGCACTCAGGATATTGGTGAGGTAATGGTTGTTGCATACGGGAAGGCAACAAAAAGTTCGTTTACCGGATCGGCCGATAAAGTAACCGGCGAAAGGCTGGAGATGAAAAATACGTCAGAACTTACAAATGCGTTGGCAGGTGAGGTTGCGGGTGTGCAGGTAATCAATTCATCGGGGCAACCAGGAACTACCGCCGCCATCCGTATCCGTGGTTTCGGATCGGTAAACTCAGGCAGATCTCCGCTGTATGTTGTTGACGGAGTTCCATTTAGTGGCGATTTAAGTTCTATATCACCTTCCGATATTGCCTCAACGACCATACTGAAAGACGCGACTGCAACTGCACTTTTTGGGTCGAGGGGGGCAAACGGGGTAATTCTTATCACAACAAAAAAAGGTAAAAAAGGAGAGTCGGTTATCGAAGTCGATCTAAAATATGGTGTAAACATGCGCCTGCTCCCCTTGTACAATTCTATTCAATCGCCCGAACAGTTTGTTGAGCTAACATGGGAAGGGTTGTACAACCAATATCAGGTAAACCCTGATTTAGGCGATCATTCGGAAATAGACTCACGCATCTGGGCTTCTCAGGATCTGTTCTCCGATTGGGGCATTCACCCCTATTACAATTTATGGGATGTGGAAGGTAAAAGTGTAGTGGATCCCTACACCGGAAGAATGAATACAAATGCATTACGCCGGTACAATCCTGCAAAATGGGGAGACGAGATGTTTGAAAACGGAAATAAAACCGAAGCTATTTTGAAAATAAGTGGTGGAGCCGATCGGATGAGCTATTTTACGTCGTTTGCCTATTTACAAGACGAGGGTGACTATACCGGATCGGACTACAAGCGTTTTAGTTTACGTTAGAACATTAGCCATTTCGCACGGGAGTGGCTAAAAGGCGACGTTGGGTTATCTTATTCATATAGCGAGATGAATGCACCCGGACAAGGGGGAAATGCCAACAACGGCTTTAACTTCGTCAATAATATCCCATCTATTTATCCGGTTTTCGAACGCGACGAGGATGGTTATAAAGTGATTGACGATGTTATTGGTGGTTACAAATACGACTATGGTTTCGGTACCGACCGCGCCCGTGGGTTTAGTGCAAATATAAATCCTGCCGGTGCTGTTCAGTTAGATGTAAACGAGTCGCTTAGCCACCAGATATCGGCAAATAGCATGCTTGAAGCTACAATCGCTAAAAATCTAAAATTCAGTACAACATTTGGGGTGCAGGCACTGGCCAGTACCAGCTCGGGGCTGACAAATATGTTTTATGGTGATGCTGCCGGTTTGGGCCGTATCTCGAAAAGCAATATGGTTAACTTCTCATACACCTGGAACCAGATTTTATCGTACAATTTTGCAATCGGGAAACACAATTTCGAAACCTTTGTGGCACACGAAAATACATTCACCCAAAATAAATCGCAAAGCGGGAGCATGTCGAATATTGCATCGCCCTACAGCGTGGAATTGAGTAACGGGATAATAAAAGACGGCATGGGATCATCGACCAGTGAATATGCCCTTGAGAGTTATTTTGGCCAAGCCAAATACGACTATCAAAATAAATATTTTGCACACTTAACAATCCGGCAAGATGGCACGTCACGTTTCCCGAATGATAAATGGGGTACTTTTGGATCTATTGGTGCAGCATGGATGCTGAGCAACGAAAGTTTTCTGAAATCTTCGTCGTGGATAAAACAGTTAAAATATAAAATCAGCTATGGGATTTTAGGAAACCAATCTCTCGGCATTTATCCAACCTTCGATTCTTATGGCATAAATAACCTGAACGACCAACTGTCAATCAATTTTGGTGGAAAAGGAAATCCTAATCTTACATGGGAACAGAGCAAGAACTTCAACACCGGTTTCGAAACAAAAATTACCGACCGGATTAATTTCGATATCGAGTATTTCCGTAAAATTACCGATAACCTGCTTTATTACAAACAGGTTGCCCCCTCGCTCGGTTATGCAAGTTACCCGGTTAACGATGGTAAGCTCTTAAACAGCGGAGTTGAATTCCAGTTGTTTGCCCGGGTTGTTCAAAAGGCTAATTTTAGGTTCGATGTAACTTTAAATGGGGCAAAATACAACAATAAAATTTTAACCATGCCCAAAGACGATACAACCGGCGAGCCTAAAAACATAGAACTTAAAGGTGCTTATGCGTATGCCAAAGACCGCTCTATTTATGATTTTTATATGCGCGAATGGGCAGGGGTTGACCCAACAAACGGCGAGGCAAATTGGTACAGATATTATGACGAATTGGCAAACGGCGAAAAAATTTACATAACCGACATGGCCAATTATACCAACGAGAATACAATTACAAATTTGGGCAAAGAAGCAACGAACGACTATAATCTGGCAACAAAAAAATTCCTCGACAAATCGGTTGTGCCAACCATTGCCGGAGGTTTAAACCTAAATTTTGAATATAAAAACTGGGCTTTCAATACGCAATTTGCCTACAGTTTTGGTGGCTATTCGTACGACAATGCCTATGCTACTTTAATGAGCGATCATGCTCCGGGGGCTATCAACTGGCACACCGATATTTTACAACGCTGGCAAAAAGAGGGCGATGTAACCAATGTGCCACGGCTTACAGCCAACTACGACAAATACGACAGTGCCGCTTCAAGCCGGTTTGTTACCAGCAACTCTTATGTAAACATTACCAATGCACGGTTGTCGTATAATTTTGCCAAGGCGACAATAGAACGAATTAATTTATCCGGATTATCACTATGGATGGCAGGCGACAACCTATTAATGCTCACTGCACGAAAAGGTTTTGTGCCGAACTCCTCCGAAAGTGGAAACTCAAGCTCGTACAGTTATACACCGCTTAGTAGTTTTACCATGGGTCTAAAAGTTCAGTTTTAATCGGGTTGGATTATTAAAATACTAAAAAAAGAGAAATGAAACTAAATAATAAAACATTACAATTTTCGGTTTTCGCATTGCTGTTTACTGTTGTTATTGCCGGATGCAGCAAAGATTATCTCGATCGGGAACCTTCGAGCTATTTAACAGGCGAACAAATTAAAGAATACGCCCCATTGAACCCTGAAATTCCTAAGGGAATCATTCGCGGTGTTTATACCAATACCTTTTCGTGGGGAACAGGAGGATCGGGCGATCACGACGATTTCGGACAAAAATCTATCGACATTGTAACCGATTTAATGTCGGGCGATATGGTGCTGACCGGAAAAACTTACGGTTGGTTTTCTTCTGATTATGAACTGAATGCCATGAGCAGAACCGACAGCCGCGCATATAAATTATGGCGCTACTATTTTCAAATAATCACAGGAGCTAATGCCGTTGTCGATGCACTTGCTTCCGACTCTATTGATGTGGCTAACCGTCCATCGTACGGACAGGCTTTGGCTCTTCGCGCTTATGCCTATTTTAATATGGTAAACCTTTATCAGCACCCGTTTGCCGATGATCCAACCGCAATGTCGGTTCCAATTTATAATTCTCAAGTAAACTCAGAAGCGCAACCACTCTCTTCGGTTGAAACCGTTTATGAGTTTATTATCAACGATTTGGAACTTGCCGTTGAAATGCTGGAAAATTTTGAACGCAGCAATAAAAACGAAATTAACAGAAACGTTGCAAAAGGATTGCTGTCGTACGCATATCTCTCAACCGGTGAGTTTGGAAAAGCGGCACAACTCTCATCCGAAATAATCTCATCGGGGGAATTTACATTGATGAGTAGTGAACAGGTAATTCAAACCGGTTTTAACAATGTACTTATTCCGGGATGGATGTGGGGAGTTGACATAACAAAAGACAACTCGCCCGGGTTGCCCTCTTTCTGGGGGATGATGGATATTTTTACCTACAGTTATGCAGGCGCAGGTGATGGTAAGGCAATTGACATTAGTTTATACAATGCAATACCCGATAACGATGTAAGAAAGCAACAGTTTTTAAGCGATGAGAACAATCAATATTATCTGCACCCCACCTATAAATTTTACGATGCAAACAGGCAAATTTTTTATAACCGCACCTGGGACAACGACATTGTTTATATGCGCGTAGCCGAAATGTATCTGGTTTGTGCCGAAGCGTATGCTCACACCAATCCGAATGAATCGAAAAAAGTGCTTCGTTTGTTGCTTGCCGAAAGAGAACCCGGAGCAGCATCCAGAATTAATGCGCTTACCGATGAGGAGTTGATGGATGAAATTTACCTGCAATGGAGAATTGAAATGTGGGGCGAAGGAAAAAGTTTGCTGGCATTAAAACGGTTTGAAAAAGAGGTAACACGTGGTCCAAATCATAAATATTTGGCTAACAGCTCTTATCTTTATAACGATACACGGATGATTTTCGAAATTCCTGAAAACGAAGTAAATAACAATCCTCAGATTGATTACAATGATGAGGAAAATAGTGAGAAGAGTAAAGTTATATCATTTATATCAGAAAATTAACAGCAGTTTTTCGTGGAGTGTTTTCTCTGATTATAACAATCTGCTGTAAATAATATTCAAATTACAATATGGATATTCATTACGAATAAAATAAGCGTAATGTGCTATTTTACACCTAAGTGTTTATTCACAATTGAATAAAACTCATCAAAATAATTCTCGCTTGCCACAATAATCTCGCCACCGAAAAGATAATTTTCGCCGCCATTAAAGTCAGTAATCTTCCCTCCGGCTTGCTGCACAATAAAAACTCCGGCGGCAACATCCCACGCGTGAAGTGCATGTTCGAAAAACGCATCGAATCTTCCGGCAGCAACATAAGCCAAATCCACGGCAGCAGAGCCTAAACGCCGAATTCCCCGGGTGTTATTCATAAAAACTTTCAACACTTCGATATAATCATCGAGCCGATCGAAATTGTAATACGGAAATCCGGTTGCAATTAAAGTATCAACAGATTTTGATGCTCTTGCTACGCTAATTTCTTTACCGTTTAAATATGCCGGACTGCCTATCCACGCATAAAACATTTCGTCGGCTTTTACTTCATAAACCACGCCTAAAACAAGTTCTTCGTTTTGCATCAGTGCAATACTTACCGAGTGTGGTGGAATTCCATGAATAAAATTTGTAGTTCCGTCAAGCGGGTCAATTATCCATTTAAAATCTTCGTTGTTATATGTTGCAGTGCCCTCTTCGGCAACAAATCCCGAATTAGGGATTAACTTTTTTAAAGCTGCCATAATATTTGCTTCGGCAGTTTTATCGACATAAGTTACCAGACTTGCAACACTTTTTATTTCGATATCAGCCGAGGTTATTTTTTTTCCCTCTTCGCGAATAAAACTGCCTGCATCACGGGCAATTTCCTGAACCTGTGAACAGATATTTTTGTAATTCATTTTTTATGATTAACTCAAGCTTCGCACTTTAATTTATACGGCTAATTTAGTGATATTTACATTATCTTCATTATTTATTGCTAACAACAATTTCATAACGTCCCAAAAAGGAATCCCACTTTTTTTTACTGCACTAAATAATTTTGAGGTTTTCGAGAATTTTAAAATTTTTAAATATTATGTTTCATTCATTTTACAATGCCCATAGAAAAGGGGAAAGTATTTTGAATGAAATTATTCCGGCAGAAATCAGGGTTAGAGCTTCTGATAATGTTATGTGGGTTGTTGCCAATAATTCTACTGGTCCTTATTCGGCCTGGGGCTCTTGTATTGCCAGACCGGATGGTTCGTTAGAATCGCTGGAACGCGGAGTACCCGGAATTTTTTATACCGCGATTTTCCTAACAATGAAAAAACCGATAAATTCAGAAGCTGGCTACATAACTATAAGATGATGAAACTTCCGGAAGACGAAGTTTATAACGTATTTGGAAAACCTTCATCTCATCCGAGAGTACTGGATACCAAGTCTTTATAGGAAATAGATATTCTTATTACAATTATTTTACCGCAACGCCTCCACCTCTTCAACAGTTTTAGGTTTGGATTTACCCAAAAGTTTGGCACCGTTTTCGGTCATTACAAAATCTTCTTCGTTTCTTATTCCTCCAAAATCTCGGTAGCTGTTAACCTTTTCCCAATTAATAAAATCGTTGAATTTATTTTGCGAATGCCACAAATCAATCAATTCAGGAATAAAATAAATTCCCGGCTCGATAGTAAATACGTGCCCCGGTTGCAGGGGTTTTGCAAGCCGTAACGACTTCAACCCAAACTGCGTACTTTTAGGCTGGCCATCGTAACCCACCCACACTTCGCCGAGGTCTTCCATGTCGTGAACATCCAACCCCATCATGTGTCCGGTGCCGCACGGAAAAAACAGTGCGTGTGCCCCGGCCTCAAAAGCATTGTCGGTAGTTCCTTTTGTGAATCCCAAAGATTTCATCCCTTCGAAAATAGTTTTAGCCGCTGCAACATGTGCATTTTTAAAAGGCTGTCCCAATTGCAACGCATCAACTGCTGCCTGATGTGAATCTAAAGTTAACTGGTAAATCTCTTTCTGCTCTGGGCTGAATTTTTTGCCCACCGGAATTGTACTCGATAAATCGCCGGCGTAACACATTGGCGATTCGTAACCTGCATCGATTAAAAACAGGTCACCCTCTTTAATTGTGTTTCCGTGGTAATGATTATGTAATGTTTGTCCGTTTATTGTGGCAATAATTGGGAACGAAATATTACCACCCGCCGCAATTGCAATTTTATGAATCTCTGCCGTAACCTGCGCTTCGGTCATTCCCGGTTTTGCAAATTTTATGGCTGCCACATGCATGTCAACCGAAATATTCACCGCTTTATTTATTTCAATAATCTCTTCATCAGATTTAAATTCGCGTTGGCTGACTACTGCTTTTACCAATTCAACCGAAAACTTTGTTGCAACTTCTTTGTGCAAAATCCCAATTAACTCATGCAGTTTAATTTTATTTCCGGGGCGATAAAGTGGCAGAAAATGGACAGATTGTTTTGTCTCTTTCAAATAATCAGCAAGTTTATTTGCCGGCTGTACATTTTTTACCCCGCACTTTTCTGCTCGTTCCCGAATTGTAGGTTGCAATCCCATCCAAACAATATCGTCGATTGTATAATCGTTGCCAAAAATAATATCGCGGTCGTTATCAATATCAATTATTGCTGTTAATCCGGGATGCTGAATTCCAAAGTAATAAAGAAAAGTGCTGTCTTGCCTGAAGTGATAAGTATTATCGGTATAATTCATCGACGATTCATCGTTCCCAAAAAGCAGAATTAATCCGCTTCCTACTTTCTCTTTTAAAACTTTCCGGCGTTCGATATAAGTTTTTTGTTGAAACATATTATTTGTTTTTATACTATTTTGCAAGATAATCTTTCAGGTGGTTTTTTACTAAGCATTCATTTTTATTATCGGAGAGAAATCCTTATTGCCAAAGTATAAAATGTTGATAGAGTTGTTGATTATTAACTTTAAACAACTTCACTTCCAATAATTTAAACAAATCGGTATAAAAATATAAATTTGCAAAACATTGATTACAAATAATTACTATGAATTCGAAAATACTAATTCTACCATTTTTATTGCTGTTTTTAGGTTGTACGCAAACTTCAACAAAAACAGGTTTCGACCCGCTATATTTTGTTGACCCGTTTATCGGAACAGGTTTTCACGGGCATACTTTCCCCGGCGCAACAGTGCCTTTTGGAATGGTGCAACTGAGCCCCGATACACATATTATGGGTTGGGATGCCAGCAGTGGATATCATTATTCCGATTCAACTATTTATGGTTTTAGTCATACTCATTTAAGCGGAACCGGAATTGGCGATATGGGAGATGTTTCGTTGCTCCCGTATTCGAATACCGATGAAATTAAACCAGTTGGATTATTCAATAAAAAAGAAGAATCTGCAACTCCGGGATACTATAAAGTTCGCCTGAAAAATTACGACATATCAGTAGAATTAACCTCAACAAAACGAGTTGGACTGCATCGTTATTCATATAAAAATTCGGCTGAACGAAAAGTGATGCTCAATTTGGGACACATTCTTCAACCAAACTGGGGGCATCGGATTGTTGAAAACAGTTTCAAAAAAGTAGATGATAGAACTGTTGAAGGAGTTCAGAAAACCACCGGCTGGGCAACTCACCATTTAATAGCTTACCGAATTGAATTTGCTGAGCCATTCGAAACTCTTTCGATATATTCTGAAGGTAAGAAAGTTGAGGGAGATGAAATTGTTGGGAAAGATATTAAAGTTCATTTTCATTTTGCTGATTCAGAAAAACCTCTGCTCGTAAAAGTTGCCCTTTCGGTTGTTGACGAGAATGGATCTGCACAAAATATGCAAGCCGAACTACCGGACTGGGATTTTGAAACTACCGTTGAAAACTCAAAAAACGAATGGAGAAAAGCGTTGCAGGGAATTGAAATAACAACATCTGACAACGATATAAAAACCAACTTCTATACCGCGCTTTACCATACAATGATGTCGCCGTTTACATACCAGGATGTTGACGGGCGTTACCGCGCAATGGACAAGAAAATTAGAACTGCACCCAAAGGTTATACAAATTATACTGTGTTTTCGTTGTGGGATACTTTTCGGGCTTTTCATCCGCTGATGACGATTATACGGCCCGAAAAAGCTGCGGAGTGGGCAAAATCGTTGGTGCACAAATATCGCGAGGGTGGTGTTTTACCCAAGTGGCCGCTGGCATCGAACTATACCGGCACAATGGTTGGCTACCCGGCAACAACAGTACTTGCAGATGCAATTGCAAAAGGTTTGGTTACGGATGCCGATTTGGAAGTTTGGAAGGAAGCTGCTGTTTTTTCATCGTCGTGGCAACCGAAGTGGTTGGAGAAGGTAAAAGGAACTCGCGAAGAAAATGTAATGGACAAACATATTTATTTCAAAGAAAAGTATGGTTTTATTCCTGCTGATTCTATTTCAGAATCGGTATCGAATGGTGTTGAAATGGCGTATTACGATTGGTGTGTGGCAAAAATTGCAGAAGCTGCCGGCGACAAAAAAACTGCTGATGTTTATTTCGAAAAAGCAAAAAATTATAAATTGTATTTTGATGAGGCAACCGGTTTTATGCGTGGTAAAAATGGCGATGGAAAATGGAAAGAGCCTTTCAATCCCCGTTTTTCGGAACATGGGAAAAGCGATTATGTTGAAGGGAATGCTTACCAGTGGAGTTATTTTGTACCTCACGATATTGATAATCATATTAAAATGCTAGGTGGCAAAAATAAGTTTGAGACGGCTTTGGATACTCTTTTTACAACCAGTTCTGAAATAGTGGGCGAAAATGCTTCGGGTGATATTACCGGATTAATCGGGCAATACGCGCATGGCAACGAACCGAGTCATCACATGGCATATTTATATAACTGGACAAACGCAAATTGGAAAACACAAAAATATATCGACCAGATTTTATACGATTTCTATTTGCCAACTCCCAAAGGGATTATCGGGAACGAAGACTGCGGACAAATGTCGACGTGGTATGTTTTAAATGCCATCGGATTTTATCAGGTTTGCCCGGGCGACCCAACATACACAATTGGTCGCCCAATTATTGACAACGCAAAAATCAAAGTTCCGGGCGGTGTTTTCGAAATTGTTGTTCATAATAACTCGAAAGAGAATAAATATATTGAAAAGCTTCTTTTAAACGGAAAGCAACTCGATGTGCCTTTCTTTTCGCACAGTGATTTAATGAAAGGTGGAAAGCTGGAGTTTTTTATGAGCGACAAACACAAATAATTTTGCGTCCTCTCCGAAAAGTAAATAAATGGACTTTTCAGAGAATGGTGAAAGTTTTAGGCAAAACTACAATACCTATCTATTTATTCCGATTTTTAAATTACTCCCCTCGTTTTGCCGTTTTATCATCAACATAAAAGCAACTATTAAACCCAAACTGATTGCAGCCATATAATAACTTCCCGATGTAGAACCAATCTCCTCTATTTCAGGTTTGACTATATTTTTATCGACAAGAAAAATTCCGATTACTGCAATTGCGTTATTTAAAAAATGGGCAATAATTGGCAACCATATCGAGCCGCTCCAGATAAGAAGGTAACCAAACAAAACACCCAGTAACATGCGCGGTACAAAACCATAAAACTGCATGTGAAGCGCACTAAACAGAATTGCCGAAATCCAAATCCCCCAATTATTACTGCGTGTCCAGTTTGTAAAAATACGCTGTATTACACCTCTGAAAAGAAGCTCTTCGCCAATTGCAGGAAGCATTGCAATCATAAATATATTGAAAAGAAGACCACCCGTAGTATCAACTTTTAAGAATGCTTTAGTTAATACTTCGGCATTTTCTTCGGCATTTTTCATCCACTGCTCAACTCCCGACAGCCAGTTTGGGAATGTCATA
The DNA here is from genome assembly GCA_024278975.1 of Bacteroidota bacterium. Lineage (GTDB taxonomy): Bacteria > Bacteroidota > Bacteroidia > Bacteroidales > Prolixibacteraceae > Draconibacterium. The sequence continues at coordinate 3,743 of JAJRSD010000020.1, read as the reverse complement.
TTTGCATTTAATTCTCCAACGAAATTTATAAATGGAGCAGCAAAAAACATCATTGCCAAAACCAATAAAACAGAAGCCAAATTAAATGATTTGTTTAAAAATAGATACTCCGAAATTTTCCCGTAAAATAACCAACCCAAAATTATTGGAGGTACAATAAAAAGTCCGAAAGACTGAACTACCTGAAAATATTTCAGCACTTTCAAGGTTTCCGGATCGGTCATTCCATTTATAGTTGTAATATTCATTAACGATTCAATCCCGATAAAAGGAATTGCTGCCAAAACCGAAATCACCATAAAAACCAAAAAACTTACCAGAATTACAAATAACGAAAATAAGAGTTGTTGGAAAGGTCTCATATTTTGAAAAGCAGTAAAAGCCATATCTGAAAATTTATTTGGCAAAGATAGTCTATTGATTGAAAAATCAATATGGGTGTCAGTTGTCTTTTCAGAGTTGGCTCAATCTTACAACTCCTTAATTTTTATATTTCGAAACATGGTTAATCCGCCGTGGTCTTGCAGTCCGATGTGTCCTTTTTTTGCCATCCCATAATAAGGCATCTCTTTCCATTTTCCTTTCTCTTTTCTGGCTTTCCAGTCGTCGCTCCACAATTCGTATTCCACAACTTTTGTCCCATTTAACCAATGTTCAACATGCGCACCATTAACCAATATCTTTGTTTTATTCCATTCGTCTAACGGAACAACTTTTGCATTTACAGGTGCTTGCATTGCGTAGTTTGCTCCCGAATATTGGTCGGGGTGTATTTTTGTAGGCCAATTTTCATCAGATAGTAACTGGTATTCCGGTCCCGATTGGTATATCGCATCAACAATTCCTTCCTGAACATGATAAAAAATCCCGGAATTACTTTTTGCTGCAATTTTCCATTCGAGTGATAACTCAAAATTCTGGAACTGTTTTTTTGTAATGATATCTCCTCCGTGGTCGGATCCACCTCCCGAGTTTTGCATAATTCCATCAACAATTTTCCATCCTGTAACTTCTCCTCCGTTAAAGGTTTTCCAGTTTGCCATTGTTTTTCCATCAAAAAGTAATTGCCAACCTTGTTCAATCTCCTTTTTCGAAAGAGTATTTATCTCTGTTTTTTTAGTTGAAGAGCAAGATATTATTGCCAGCGAAATTGTGAGTAAGATTACTACTGTTAAGTTTTTCATCATTAATTGATTTAGTTAATTTTTTTTGTAAAAATATAAATTGAAATTAGTTTCAGCAAATTTCAACAATCCGAATATCAAAACTTAATACCGCATTTGGCGGAATTTTGTTTCCCGAACCTTTTCGTCCCCAGGCAAGTTCCGAAGGTATCCAAAACTTGTAACGGCTTCCTTCCGGCATCATTGGCAAGCCCTCTTGTAAACCCTCTATTAATTCATCAATTCTAGCCTCGTCGGGTTTATTTAAACGGTAAGTATCTATCAGTATCTTACCATCTAAAAGCAACGCGCGCTGATGTATTTTGACTGTATCTAAAAGTTTTGGTTTTTTTCCGGTTCTCTCATCGACCACAAAAAACTGTAGTCCTGAACCGGTTTCAATCACACCATCCTTTTTCGAATTCTGACGTAAAAAATCCTCACCTGTTTTCCGGTTGTTTCCCACCGAACCTTTATTACGCAGTCTCTTTTCTCGCTTTGCCATAAATTAAATAAAAATCGTTTTCACCAAAAGTATATGATTTTTAAAAGAAATGAAATACTATTTGGTTTGACTATAAATATCGAAGCCGAAACTCAATACTCTCCCGCCAGCCAACTTTTAAAAACTATCACCTTTTCGCGGGCTACCAAAAAATCATCGTCGATAGTATTATACAAAAAAATCATCGTCTGAAAAGTCATCAGATGAATCATTTAGCAAAAAGCACAGGAAATTCAAACCTGGCAATCAGTTGGTTACAAATTCATCAGATGACTAAATTTCTATTTATTTACTTTTCGGAGAGGACTCAAATATCAATTTTCTCAATAGCAGTATTTATCCGTTTAATCGACTCCTCTTTTCCAAGTAATTCGCAAATCACAAACAAATCGGGACCCAAATTACCACCAACCAAACTCAGTCGCAGTGGATTCATAATCATTCCAAAACCCCACTCTTTTTCGTTCATAAAAGCAGAAAAAGTCTCTTTTATCGAGTCAGCTTTCCAAGTTTCAACGGTAACAAACATTGCAACAATTTCACTTAATTTTTCCGATGTATCTTCTTTCCATCGTTTTTTTACGGTCTTTGCATCGTACTCGGTGGGCGCAACAAAAAAGTAACTGCTCTGCTCCCAAAGTTCCGAAACAAACTCGCAACGCTCTTTAATTTCGGCAACAACTGCCAGAGTTTTTTCATCGGTCGATTCAATACCTTTTTCAGCCAAAACAGGTTTAAATAATTCGGCTAACTCTTCCACCGATTTCTCCTGAAAATAGTGTCTGTTAAACCACTTTGCTTTTTCAGGGTCGAAACGCGAACCCGATTTTACCACACGCTCCAAACTAAAAATATCGGATAATTCATCCATCGAAAAGAACTCCTGTTCCGTTCCCGGATTCCACCCCAGCAACGCCAACATATTTATAAATGCTTCAGCAAAATATCCCTCTTCGCGATAACCTTTCGAAACATCGCCGGTTTTCGGGTCGGTCCACTCCAGTGGAAATACCGGAAATCCCAATTTATCGCCATCGCGTTTACTTAGTTTTCCTTTTCCAACCGGCTTTAAAATCAGCGGCAAATGTGCAAACCTCGGTTTTGTATCTTCCCAACCCAACGCGCGGTACAATAAAACGTGCAGCGGCATCGACGGTAACCACTCTTCGCCCCTGATAACGTGCGAAATCTCCATCAAATGGTCGTCAACAACATTTGCCAAATGGTAAGTTGGCAGTCCGTCCGACTTAAAAAGTACTTTGTCATCCAAACTTTTCGACGTGTTAAAAGTTACGCTCCCTCTAATTATATCATCTTCGGTAACATCTTCATCAGCAGGCATTTTAAAGCGAATTACATAATTTTCGCCCGCCTCAATTTTTTGCCGAACCTCCTCTTCCGAAAGCGAAAGCGAATTATTTAACTTCTCGCGGGTTGCAATTCCATACGAAAAAGTCTCCTTATTTGCCTCCGCCGCTTTTCGCAACGCATCAATCTCCTCTGTGGTGTCAAATGCATAATATGCCCACCCCGATTCAATCAACTGGTCGGCATATTTTTTATAAACCGCCTTGCGCTCGCTCTGACGATACGGTCCAAAATCGCCCCCAATTCCCGGCCCCTCAACCGGATTTAACCCGCACCAATTCAAGCTTTCAACAATATAATCTTCCGCACCCGGCACATACCGCGTTTGGTCAGTATCTTCAATTCTGAGCACAAAATCGCCACCATGCTTCTTCGCAAAAAGGTAGTTAAATAAAGCGGTTCGCACACCGCCCATGTGTAGCGGCCCCGTTGGACTTGGCGCAAATCGCACCCGCACTTTCCTGTCTGTCATCAATTCCTTTTTTAAATATTTCCGCAAAGATAGAAGAAATTCAGCTACCTGATAATCATAAATATAATTTGGCTGGCTGCCGGGTGTTCCGTTATAGGGATTATGAAGAAATAATATGACTGGAATTGACGAAGTTATTTTGTGCGATAACAAGGCAAAAAACGCAGGCATAGCATAGATACGGTGAGGCTTTTTAACGAAGTTAGCGTGCAAAAGAACAAGTCAAAACGGTTAG
>JAJRSD010000019.1 GCA_024278975.1 Bacteroidota bacterium | reverse complement strand
TTCGAATCCTCCTCTCCCCACCTTTGAAAGGGAATAACTTAATTGTTGTTCCCTTTTTTTATGCTCTTAATTCTGTAAATCGTTGGCATCGTCCGTCAGCTGACGGATTCGAATCCTCCTCTCCCCACCTTTGAAAGGGAATAACTTAATTGTTGTTCCCTTTTTTTATGGTGTGCCGTGCATGGTAAATAACTAGGTGATGAAAGTTCACTATGGGTGTTTGTAGTAGCTAACCATTAGCTCAAGGCAAGGGTGCTTACCGCGAGGTATAATCTGAAGGAAGCCGGCGGCAAATTTCCGACCCGAGGAACGCGAATATCATCAGGCACAGCCGTTGGGATGAGCTTGCCAAACAAAGCAAAGTCCAAATACTACACGGACAGCGGAGTGTATATGGTGCGGGTACATGGAATGAAAGTTATTTACCTTACCACGGGAGGTCTCATAGACGTGTTGAAACATGAAGTATGATGCACGGTCGCAAAAGGTTTGTTATGAGAAGTCAGCAGAAGTCGTAGTACTTAGGGTAACGAGCTGTTATAGAAAAAAAAAAAAAAAAAAAAAAAAGCAGAGGACTCACAACTAAGGAAGGACTGAACTTTAATTGACAGTATTAATGAGTGTTACCAAATGGAAGGATTACAACAGAAAATATCGAAAGATAACTACTTGCAAAAAGGAAGTGCGGAACACGGAGGATATGCAGGAGGGTTTACTTCTATTTGGATAACTGAAAACAATACTGTAGCACTCCCCGAAGAAGATGGATTGTTAGGTCAGATTTTAAATCCTTATAATCTGAATCGAGCTTATTTAAAAGTTTGTCGAAATAAGGGTAGCCATGGGGTTGACGGTTTAACTGTTGAATCTTTACGAGATTATTTAAAACAACATGGTTCTGATTTAATAACATCTATTAGAAACGGGCAGTATCGCCCCAATCCTGTACGCAGAGTAGAGATACCTAAAGACGCAAAATCAAAGCGACCTTTAGGAATACCAACCGTTGTGGACAGGGTTATTCAACAAGCGATACATCAGGTTTTATCGCCAATTTACGAGCGACAATTTTCTAACTATAGTTTTGGTTTTCGCCCCAAACGGAGTACTCATAAAGCTTTATTCCAGTGTAAGCGTTTTATATCGGAAGGATATAAATACGCCATTGATATGGATATGGCTAAGTTTTTCGATACGGTGAACCACAGCAAATTGATAGAAATATTGTCACGCACAGTAAAAGATGGTCGGGTTATCTCTTTGATTCATAAATACCTGAATGCAGGTGTTGTTGTGGAGCATAAGTTTGAGAAAACAGAAGCAGGCGTTCCTCAGGGTGGACCATTGAGCCCATTACTGAGTAATATAATGCTTAATGAACTCGACAAAGAACTTCACGGGCGAGGTCATAAATTTGTTCGTTATGCCGACGACTTAGTTATTTTGTGTAAAAGCAAGAGGGCAGGAGTTCGTATAATGCAAAGCGTGATTAAGTTTATTGAGGAACAGCTTTATCTGAAAGTTAATAGGGATAAGACATCGGTGGTTTATTATAATCAAATCAAGTTTCTGGGATACTCCTTTTATAAAACCAAAGGAGAAATCCGATTCCGTATTCATCCTAAAAGTATTGTGAAACTCAAAGCCAAGTTACGAGTGCTGACAAGTCGAAGCAATGGTTGGGGGAATGCAAAGCGCAAACGTAAGTTGTCATCCTTTATAAAAGGGTGGTTAAACTATTACAAATACGCTGACATATTGAGTCTAATGAAACGCATTGATGAATGGTATCGTCGCCGACTGCGAATGGTAATCTGGAAACAATGGAAGCGGTTAAGAACGAAAGGACGAAATCTCATAAAGTTGGGTATTAACAAATCCAAAGCTTGGGAATATGCCAATACTCGTAAGTCTTACTGGCGAACGTCTAAAAGTCCAATTCTATCCAGAAGTGTAACCAACAAGCGCCTAAAACAGGCTGGATATATTTTCTTTACGGATTATTATAAGCAGGTAAGAGTGTGATTAAAGAACCGCCTTGGTACGGATCCGTATGCCGGGTGGTGTGGGAGGTGCATCAGTGAGACAATTTATTTTATCTCACTGACCATCTACCCGATAGTGAATTTGGAATTATTTATTCTCAACTTAAAAAAACACTTGTTTCGCTGGCAGTAATGTTCCTATGGCTTTGCCTGCCCCTATTTGTCAAATATATTAATATTCAACGGTCCATCCCTCTTCGGGGTTGTTGTTCAACATTTGCCCCCCCCCGAGCTTTGCACGGGTTTATTATTGTCTTTGTCATACAGACAAAAGAATCCTGAAAGGATTTAACAATAATAATCGCGAGTGTAACTCATGGATAATCAGAATAATAGAATAAGACCCCTAAAAGGGTTCAACTCTTAATTCGTATAAATATAAAAGAATATTGATTTACAATTTAATATATGAATAACTTCAAAACTCAAAAAACACAGAGAGTTAAAAAGCCCCATTTTGAGGCAATTCAAAGTCACCTTTTTAGAAGGTATAATTTTTATTTCTGAGTTGAAAATCTTGTAGTTGGAGTTGTCGAATAGAGAAAGAACTCAGCCTTAAGTTAAGGCTCAGAGTGGCTAAAACATCTGCATCGAATGCAAATTTTTGTACCGACCATTTATTTTTAAAAGTTCTTCGTGGGTTCCCTTTTCAATAATTTCACCTTCGTGAAGAACACAAATTAAATCGGCGTGTTTAATTGTTGAAAGACGGTGTGCAATTACCAGCGATGTTCTGTTTTTCATCAAGTTGCTTAACGCTTCTTGTACCAGTTTTTCCGATTCGGTATCGAGAGCAGAAGTTGCTTCGTCGAGGATTAATATTGGTGGATTATTTAGTACGGCGCGTGCAATTGAAATCCGTTGTTTGTGCCCGCCCGAAAGTTTATCGCCACGGTCGCCAATTTTCGTATCGTAACCTTTTTCGCTGCTCATTATAAAATTATGGGCATTTGCAATTTTTGCTGCGCTTACCACATCTTCGGTTTTTGCATTCTCAACACCAAAAGCGATATTATTAAAAAACGTGTCGTTAAAAAGAATTGGTTCCTGATTTACATTACCAATTAAATTACGCAAGTTTTTCATTTTAAGGTCGCGCAGGTCGTGTCCGTCAATACAAATTCGTCCATCGGTTACATCCCAAAAACGTGGCAATAAATCAACCAACGTAGTTTTTCCTCCGCCCGACTGACCAACAAATGCAATGGTTTTCCCTTTTTTAATATTCAGCGAAATATTTTTTAGTACAGGTGTTGAATTATAGGCAAACGAAACATTTTCGTAGGTTATTTCCGATTCGAAAGATTGTATTTCAAAAGCATTTTCTTTATCAACAATTTCCGATTTTGCCAATAGAATTTTATCAATCCTATCCATCGATGCAAGTCCTTTTTCGATACTATAAAGAGCTGTTGAAAAAGCTTTTGCTGGATTTATGATGCTATAAAAAAGAATCAGGTAAACAATAAATCCGGCTGCATCCAACGTACTTTTCTCATTTAAAATAAGATGACCGCCGTACCAAAGAACAAACATAATAACCACTGTGCCAAGGAACTCGCTTGTGGGGTGCGCCAGATACCGTCGCCACATTAGCTGGTTCATAATTCCAAAGTATTTTTCATTCTCTTTATCGAATCTTTTCGTTGCAGTTTTTTCGGCATTAAAAGCTTTTATAACTCGCAATCCCGACAAATCTTCTTCAACAATCGAAAGAATTTCACCCATTTTATCCTGTCCTTTCCGCGACTCTTTTTTCAGACTTTTACCAATTTTACCAATTATTGCACCCGCAATCGGGAACATAATAAATACAAAAATTGTTAAGCTCCAACTCATATAAAACATCACTACAACCGAAACGATAATTAAAATCGGATTCTTAATCATCATCTCAATCGAGTTCATTATCGAGTTTTCCACTTCGGTAACATCGCCGGTAATTCGTGCCATAATATCGCCCTTGCGTTCTTCGGAATAGAATCCTAGTGGCAGTTTTAATATCTTCGAGTAAATCTTCGAACGGATATCGCGCACTACACCATTGCGGATAAACACCAGAATATAATTGGCCAGATAATAAAATCCGGTTTTAAAGAACACGGCTATTATAAAAAATACAGAAACAAAAATAAGCGCCCGCTCATTACTACTCTCCTCAATTATTTTGCTGACATAAAAATTAAAAGTTTCGGTTATTGATGTAATACTTAACTCAAGTTCGGGTTTCGCAAAAACCAACTCTTTTTGCCCAAATAATATTTCCAGCGTGGGTTTCATTAAAATAAAAGAGAACACACCAAAAATAGCACTTAGAATATTGAAGATAATATTCCAAACAAGTTTGGTTTTATAGGGTGGAATAAATCGGCGAAGTAGCTTTATAAAATCTTTCATGAATGTACTTGTTTCCCTCTATTTTGGAAGGTAAATAAAGTCTAGAAAATACCCGTATAATTTTGCGGAGTAATTTGTTTTAGCTCCTCCTTTAATGAATCAGAAACGTTTAGCCCGTCGATAAAATTGTGGATTGATTCTTTGTTCATCACGGTATTATTTCTGGTCAGGTCTTTTAACGCTTCGTACGGATTTGGGAAAAACTCGCGGCGTAAAATAGTTTGAATCGCTTCGGCAACTACTGCCCAGTTATTTTCCAAATCTTTTTCTATTGCATCGGTATTTATCAGGATTTTATTCAACCCTTTCAGTGTCGATTTTATGGCAATAAAAGTATGTGCAAACGGAACACCAATAAAACGGGTAACAGTAGAATCTGTTAAATCGCGCTGCAAACGCGACACCGGTAGTTTTGCTGCCATCTGCTCAAATCCTGCATTTGCAATTCCTATATTTCCTTCCGAATTTTCGAAGTCGATAGGGTTTACTTTATGTGGCATTGTTGACGAACCAACTTCGCCTTTTTTTATTTTTTGTTTGAAATAACCCATCGAAATGTAAGTCCAGATATCGCGATCTAAATCGAGAATAATATTATTTATTCGTTTCATCGCATCGAAAATTGCACTGTGATTGTCGTAGTGCGAAATCTGAGTTGTAAACTGCGAGCGGTTCAATCCCAGATTTTCTTTACAGAATTTATTGGCAAACTCTTCCCAGTTAATATCGGGGTAAGCAACAAAATGTGCATTGAAATTTCCGGTTGCCCCGCCAAATTTTGCATCTATCGAAATAGATTTTAGCTGCACCAACTGAATCATAATCCGCTCGATAAATACTTTTATCTCTTTACCGAGTTTTGTTGGCGACGCCGGTTGTCCGTGTGTTTTTGCCAGCATCGGAATATCTTTCCACTCCATCGAGATTGTGAGTAGTTTCTCGATTAACTCTTGCAACAACGGATAATATTCGTTTTCCAATGCATCCTGAATCGACTTCGGAACAGCAGTATTATTTGCATCCTGCGAGGTTAACCCAAAATGGATAAACTCTTTATATTTGGTCAATTCCAAATTATCAAACTCCTCTTTTATAAAATACTCAACCGCTTTAACATCATGATTTGTAATGCTTTCAATCTTTTTAATACGGGTTGCATCTTCAATAGAAAAATTCTCGTGAATAGTTCTGAGTTTATCAAGTTTGTCTTTCGAAACATCGGCTAACTGTGGCAGTGGGATTTCGCAAAGTGCGATAAAATATTCTATCTCAGTGAAAACGCGGTATTTTATTAGCGCAAATTCGCTAAAATATTTCCATAGGTTTTCAACTTTATTTCCATATCTGCCGTCAACTGGCGAAATTGCTGTTAATGCGTTCAACTCCATTTTATTCAAATTATATGAATTGCAAATTTAACAAATTAGGCGGAATTGGATTTTATGTGCGAACTATATTTTTTAAACATTGAATTATTTCATATTCATTTCAAACTTCAATCACGTAATTATTCTAACTTCGCATAAACTTTAAAAATACAAAGTTGTTCTAAAGAGAGTAAAAAAATATAATGGGAAAAACACGTATTTCAATAGTTTCATATTTAAATAGTAAGCCGTTTTTGTACGGATTAAATAAATCTTTGGTTGCCAATAATTTTGCGATGAGTCTGGATATTCCTTCAAAAATTGTTGCTAAATTAAATTATAATCTTGCTGATATTGGATTAATTCCGGTTGCCGGATTGGAAGATTTGAACGACTATCAAATTGTTAGCAACTATTGTATTGGAGCAATTGGGGAAGTCCGAACAGTAGTTCTGGTTTCCGATGTTCCGATTGAGAAAATAGATACCATTTTAATGGATTACCAGTCGCGAAGTTCGGTTTTACTGGCAAAAGTTTTGGCAAAGTTTTATTGGAAAAAAGAGTTTAGCTGGGAGAATACTTGTAACGATTTTCAAAACAGTTCGATAAAAGGAGCTACTGCCGGAGTTGTAATTGGCGACCGGGTTTTCGATATAGAAGGTAAATATAAATACAGTTACGATTTAAGTGAAGAGTGGTTTAAATTTACCGGACTGCCTTTTGTTTTTGCGGTTTGGGCATCAACAAAAAATATTTCTGATGAGTTTCAGAATGAATTTAACAGAGCACTGGAATATGGAATTGATAATATTGCAGAGATTGTTGAGAGGGAACAAAATAATTACCCGAACGTAAACATTAACAACTATTTCAACCAAAATATTAGTTTTATTTTTGATGAAAAGAAAAAAGCGGGGATGAATAAATTTCTCGAATTGGCAAAAAAATTGGAATTTGTGGATGTATGATGGAATTGTTGTGAGCAAGCAGAACTAATGGAGATATTCACGTTTACATATAATCTTTGGTGAATAACTTCACGTAAAAACATAACTATTGGTGAATGTATTCACGAAAAGTATTACCTTTGGATAAAAAAATATGTATTTAAGATATTTAGAGAGGCTAATAGAAAAGAGAATTGGATCGGGGAAAGCGATTGTTTTAATAGGACCGAGACAAGTTGGTAAAACGACTCTAATAGAGAAAATTCTTAAAAACAAAGATTATTTACTACTTGATTGCGATGACCCCAAAACAAGAACATTATTAACAGAACCCAATACAGAACAAATTCGTTCAATTCTTGGTAAAAATAAATATGTTTTCATTGACGAAGCCCAGAGAATAAAAGGGATTGGAATTACAATGAAAATAATTACAGACAGATTTAAAAATATTCAATTATTCACAAGTGGTTCATCTTCGTTTGATTTATCGAACCAAATAAATGAACCACTAACCGGACGAAAATGGGAATATAAATTATTTCCGGTTTCGTGGGAAGAGTTTGAAGAACATCATGGATATTTATACGCTGAACAGCAACTTGAAAATAGATTATTATACGGATTTTACCCTGATGTATTAAATAATCCGGAAGATGAGATAAATGTTCTTAGAAATTTAGTTAACAGTTATTTATACAAGGATATTCTTTCGTTTGCAAATATACAACGGCCTGAAATTTTGGATAAATTAGTACAGGCATTAGCATTGCAAATTGGTAGCGAAGTAAATTATTCCGAGTTGGCACAAATAGTGAATGCTGATAAAAATACGGTAAGCAAATACATTGATATTCTACAAAAAGGATATATTATTTTTAAGTTGGGTAGTTTTAGCCGGAATCTTCGTAACGAAATAAAAATGAATAAAAAGATCTACTTTTATGATAATGGGATTCGTAATATGGTAATAGGAAACTTTAATCCTCTTGAATTACGAACAGATAAAGGCGCATTATGGGAGAACTTTTTAATTTCGGAAAGAGTAAAACAAATTGAATATAAACAGAGTCTTGCACGCTCATATTTTTGGAGAACCAGGCAACAGCAAGAAATAGATTTTGTAGAAGAAAATAGCGGAAAAATATACGGGTATGAATTTAAGTGGAATAATAGGAAAAAAGTAAAATTGCCTAAGACATTTACTGATGCATATAATGCAGAAAGCAAAGTAATTGACAGGAACAATTTCAGAGAATTTGTGAGAATATAAAAAGTCAGGATTACCTTTGCACAACCTGAATTTTAAACTTGTCGAATTCGACACCTTTTAAACGGCCGCGATGGAAATTTTTTAGAACTTGCAAAAAAATAGAATCTGGAGAAGAGTTATGAATAGGATTTAGTTTATACAACTTTCTTTATAACTCAAGTTTCGCACTTTAATTTATGCGGCTAATTTAGTGATATTTACGTTATCTTGATTATTTCTCAAGAACGAAAGAGAATCGCTGTAACATATTAATTTACTGATTGTTTCTTCAATATCGACACCTGCGGTCAATAAATCCGAAACAGCTAATATTTCTATAATTGCTAACAATAATCTTTCGTTTAGTTTATGTTCAATATAATCTTGTTTAATATCCTTAAATAAACCCCCAATGGTTTCGTAGGCCTCCATTCTGTATTTCAGACTAACAAGTAAATATTGAATCATCGTAATTGTTGTTTGTGCTACCTGTACATCAAAATTTGTTGATTGGTTTTTGCCAAGTCCCAGTAATTGTTTAGCCTCTTTAAAAAACACTTCAATAGTCCACCTGATATTGTATATCTCAATCATACGGTTAAATGCAAGGTTTGTATCAGTAGATATTATTGTGTGCCAAGCGCCGTTTATGCCTTTTCTTGTTAAAAATATTTTGACTTTAGTACCGTCCATCTCTCCAATATAGCTCATGTAGTAAAGCCTTTTAGAGCGAGAACGCTTTAGCTTCTTTTTTAATTTTCTTAACTGTTTTATTGACATCTCTTTATTTCCGATTACCAATTTGCTGTTGTATTTGTACATACCTATAATATTTATTTTTTTGTTGATTTTTAGCAACTTGGATATCAGCGACATTGTTGTAAACCAACTATCTGTTAAAATATAATCAACCTCTATTTTTCGCTGGTTAATACGCCTGAACATCTGGACAATAATTTCATTTTTCTTCGAGTTTAATTCTTTGAAACGCTTATATACAGGAAGTTTAGAGTCTCTCTTTGTTTTCTTTTGATTTTTGATTTCCTTTTTCGACAACCCATATTTTTTTGTCTTGTTCTTTTTATTCTCACGATGAAAGCTAAAATCTACAGGAATAAATACACTCCCGTTCCAGTAGCCTGCAACAAGGAGTTTGTAGCCAAATATAAACCGCTGGGTAACGTGGCTGTGAATCTTTGAAACGCCTTCTATTGTCTTGCCTGTTTTTGCTATTTCAGTGTCGTCAAATATTAAGCACCTTGTATTATCTTTTGCTTGACTAAGGGATTATGAAGAAATAATATGACTGGAATTGACGAAGTTATTTTGTGCGATAACAAGGCAAAAAACGCAGGCATAGCATAGATACGGTGAGGCTTTTTAACGAAGTTAGCGTGCAAAAGAACAAGTCAAAACGGTT
>JAJRSD010000018.1 GCA_024278975.1 Bacteroidota bacterium | reverse complement strand
CCTAACCGTTTTGACTTGTTCTTTTGCACGCTAACTTCGTCAAAAAGCCTCACCGTATCTATGCTATGCCTGCGTTTTTTGCCTTGTTATCGCACAAAATAACTTCGTCAATTCCAGTCATATTATTCCTTCATAATCCCTTAATCCAATAATCTATTTGTTTTTTAATATTCAATTTTATTATTCTTTTTCCAAATATACGATATATATTTTTTAACTAAAGACATACGAATCAGATTTAATTTTTCTCATTTCCCTTTTACTTTTTACTTTTGCCGTATGAGTCGAATAGTAGTTGGTCTTTCTGGAGGAGTAGATTCCAGCGTGGCAGCGTACCTGCTAAAGGAACAGGGACACGATTTAGTCGCACTTTTTATGGTTAACTGGCACGAGCGTGTTGGGAATATTACCAGCGCCTGTACTTGGGAAGAAGATGCCTTGATTGCAAAAATGGTGGCAAAAAAACTTGATATCCCCTTTAATATTGTTGACCTCAGCGAAGATTATAAAAAACGTGTGGTGGATTATATGTTTGCCGAATATAAGGCAGGACGAACGCCAAACCCTGATGTACTCTGCAATCGTGAAATTAAGTTCGACACATTTATGGAGGAGGCAATGAAATTTAATGCCGAATTTGTTGCAACAGGTCATTATTGTAGGAAAAGAGAAATTGATGTTAATGGAGAAACCATGCATCAGCTTTTGGCAGGGAAAGACCCAAATAAAGATCAAAGTTATTTTTTATGCCAGCTCAATCAAAATCAACTTTCTAAAGCGATGTTTCCAATTGGAGAGTTGCTAAAACCCGAAGTTCGCAAAATTGCCAGACAACAAAACTTGCCAACGGCAGAACGTAAAGATTCTCAGGGAATTTGTTTTGTGGGTAAAGTAGATTTGCCAACTTTTTTGCAGCAACAACTACAGCCCAAAGTTGGAAATATAATTGAAGTTCCCGGGAAATTTATGGCAAAGAAAAAGCTGCTCGATTTAGTGGAGGAGAATTATAAAAAGCTATGTTTTTCGTTTCCATACAAACCTTGGAATGGCGAAGTAATTGGAGAACATCAAGGCGCACATTATTATACAATCGGGCAGCGAAAAGGGCTGAATATTGGTGGGCACAAAGAACCTCTTTTTGTTCTTGCAACCGATGTAAAACGAAATATTATTTATGTGGGCGAAGGACAAAATCATCAGGGGTTGTACCGAAAAGGACTGTTTGTATCTGCCGAAGAGATGCACTGGATTCGAACTGATTTAAAAATGAAAATTGGTGAAAGTAAAGAGTTTGATATTCGAATCAGATATCGTCAGCCATTGGAAAAAGGAACAATTCATCTGAAAGAAGATGGAGCATATTTTTTATTTGAAAATGAACAACGTGGAATTACTTCGGGGCAGTTTGCAGCCTGGTATTTGGGCGATGAATTAATTGGCTCGGGTGTAATTGTTTGAAGAATAGGAGAGGGGAGAGGAAGATGGAAGACAGGAGATAAGTTTAACGAATCGATATTTTCTAATTTCATTTTCTCATAAAAAATTATTAACTATTGAATGCTGACTTCTAACTTTATATTAAATTAGCGCAAAATTATTTTAGTATGATAAAATCAATGACCGGTTTTGGAAAAGCCGAATTCGAGGTTAACAATAAAAAAATTACCATCGAAATAAAATCACTCAACAGTAAGCAGATCGATATTAACACCAGAACACCTGCGCTTTATCGCGAGAAAGATATAATAATCAGAAAATCATTATCGGAGAAACTTACACGCGGGAAAGTTGATTTTAATATTTATGTTGAAAATTTGGGCGACGAGTCAAACTCAAAAATAAACGAACCAATATTAAAAAGTTATTTCGAACATTTAAGTAAAATTAGCAGAGATCTAAAAGTTATATCAAATCACTCCACATTGCAGGCTGCCATGCGATTGCCCGATGTTGTGAAAACTGAATACGAAACACTGGATAAAAGTGAATGGGATATCATTTTTTCGAATATCCAGAAAGCGTTGGCAGATATTGACGATTATAGAATGCAGGAGGGAAAAGCACTCGAAGCGGATATTATTGGAAATGTAAATAGTATTAATAAACTATTAAAAGAGATGGAACCTTTTGAGACACAACGTATTGAAGCCGTTAAAGCTCGACTGACAGATAATCTTGAAAGTTTAAAACTTAATGGTAAAGTTGATGAAAATCGTTTTGAGCAGGAGTTGATTTTTTATCTTGAGAAATTGGATATTAACGAGGAAAAAGTACGTCTTACAAATCATTGCGAATATTTTGTTGAAACTGCAAATCAACCTGTCTCTTCGGGGAAGAAACTGGGTTTTATATCGCAGGAACTTGGTCGCGAGATAAATACAATCGGGTCGAAAGCCAACGAAACCAATATTCAGCGTATTGTTGTACAAATGAAAGACCATCTGGAAAGAGTTAAAGAACAGTTGTTAAATGTATTGTAGAGAGAAGTACAGAGTATTTAGATATTAGTAATGAGAGGTAAACTGATTATATTTTCAGCCCCGTCAGGAGCAGGAAAAACAACAATAGTAAAACATTTGCTTCAACAAAATCTCAATTTGAAGTTTTCTATTTCGGTAACCAGCCGTCCGCCACGACACACTGAAACTCATATAAAAGATTACTATTTTATTTCTGAAAAAGAGTTTCAACAAAAAATTGAAAACGATGAATTTTTGGAGTGGGAAGAGGTTTATAGCGGAGCTTATTACGGAACTTTAACAAGCGAAGTTGAACGTATTCGAAACCTTGGGCAAAATGTTATTTTTGATGTTGATGTGGTTGGCGGACTTAACATAAAAAAACATTATGGAGATGAGGCACTTGCTATTTTTGTTCAGCCACCCTCGGTAAACGAGTTGCGGAACCGGCTGAAAAACCGTTCTACCGAATCCGACGATAAAATACAAATACGCATTGAAAAAGCAGAGCATGAATTGAGCTTTTCAAGCCAATTTGATGTGGTAATTACAAACGACAATCTTGATATTGCACTTGCTGAAGCGGTAAAGATTGTAAGTGATTTCGTGAAATAACTATTTTTATTCTATCCTCAAATTAGTATTTTACTTTCCTAAAACAATAAATATGTATTTTAAAATCAATGTTTGTAAAAAAATGTTAAAATTTGTGAATTGATTTTTTATCTTTGTAATAATAAAAGTAAGGGGGACTCGTTATTAAACTAAAGATTTCGTTCAAATTGATTAAATATCTACGTCAAATATTGGTGGTAGCTGCTCTATTTTTCGCATTAATTTCGTGCGAAGATGACGGATATATGACCTCGCCCGATGCCCAATTACTTTTCTCGACAGATACGATTACGTTCGATACAATATTCACTACAATTGGTTCTACTACTCAGCATTTTACGGTTCACAATCCTTACGAAGAGAGTGTGTTAATTTCAAGAGTTCGTTTAGCGGGTGGAGATTTTTCTAGTTTCAGATTAAATATTAATGGCGAAACTGGTAACGAAATTTATGAAGTCGAAGTTCCTCCCAAAGACAGTATCTATATTTTTGTTGAGGTTACAATTGATCCAAATGGGCAAAATCTTCCGATGGTAGTTCAAGACTCAATTGAATTTACTACCAATTCAAATATTCAGGATATAAAATTAGTAGCATACGGACAGGACTTTTTTTTAATAAAAGGTGAACGGCTTGAAACTACTACATGGACAGCCGAAAAACCTTATTTAATATACGATTACGCTTATGTTGATAGTACATCGGTTTTAACAATTGAGCCGGGAGCTAAAATATTTTTTCATAAGGATGCCGGTTTGTATGTGAAAGGGCAAATTGAGGCAAACGGAACTTTTCAGAATCCAATAACATTTTTACCCGACAGATTGGAAGACTCGTACAAAAATATTCCCGATCAATGGAATGGTATTGTTTTATACTCGGGCAGCCACAATAATATTTTAAATTTTTGTACAATCAAAAATGCAAATATTGGGCTGCAGGTTGGAAATATTGAAGACGATGGATTTGCGTCGTTACAATTTACCAATTCAAGAATTGAAAATATGGCGTACGCAGGATTATTTGCGCTTAAATCAAAAATATATGGCTACAATAATTTAATTGCCAATTGCGGATTTTATACAGTTGCTCTTTTAATTGGGGGCGAATACGAGTTTTATCATTCAACAATTGCAAACTATTGGGGTAATTATTCAACCAGACCTCGTTCAACATCGTCGGTAGTAATTTCTAATGTTTTAGTTATTACTGATTCAGAAGGTTCTAAAGTTACTTATGTTGGCGATTTGGAAAAGGCCACTTTTGGCAATAGTATTGTTTTTGGAAATATTCCGTTAGAAATTGAATTGGGAAATAATAATGAGAATGTTTTTAATTATATGTTCGATAATTGTATTATTCAGGTTCCCGATACATTCGATACTTCAAATAAAGATCATTATCTGAATGTATGGAAAGGCAATGATTACGACCCGTTGTTTGTCGATCCCTACGAAGAATATAACTACGCTTTAGATACATTGTCGCCTGCAAAAGATATAGGCAAGTTTGAATATGCAAAACAATTCCCACTTGATATCCTCAATAAAGACCGGACTGCCGACGATGGTGCCGATTTGGGGGCATTCGAAAGAATTGAAAAGAAAGATGACGAGTAGGGTAATTATCATTATTCTATTATTTTCATTCGGTTTCCCTTCTTTTTCTCAGGAAAAGACCGATCACATCTCCATCCTTTTTTATAATGTTGAGAATTTATTCGATACAAAAAATAATCCTGATACCGAGGATGACGAATATACTCCCGATGGCGATCGACACTGGACATATAAAAGATTAAACAATAAATTGCTTAACACTTCGAAAGTTATTTTGAGCGCCGACGGGTGGAATATTCCAACAGTTGTTGCTTTATGCGAAATTGAAAATCGAGATGTGTTAGATATGTTAATTGCCGACACTCCATTAAAATCACAACCATATAAAATTATTCATAAAGAGTCGCCCGATCATCGTGGAATCGATGTTGCTTTTCTTTATAATACTGAGCAATTTATTCCGATAAATTATAAATATTATCCACTGAAAAATCGTGATGGTTCGATTAAAAGAACAAGAGAAATTCTTTATGTGTCGGGTGTGATAAATGGTACCGACACAATTCATTTCTTTGTAAATCATTGGCCGTCACGATATTCGGGATTGCTGGAAACTAAACAATTGCGTGCAAGTGCTGCAAAACTTTTACGCCAAAAGGTAGATGATTTATTTGAGCAATTTCACTCTCCAAAGATTATTATTTTGGGAGATTTTAATGACAATCCAACAGACGAAAGTTTATCTGAAATACTATATGCGAAAAGAATAAATAGTCAGATAGCTGAAAATGATTTATATAATTTGTCGTTCGATTGGGGAAAAGCCAGATCTGGAACTTTGAAATATCAATCGCAGTGGTCTGCCTTCGATCAAATTATTGTTTCAGGAGCGTTGTTAAATGCAACTTCGGGTTTTGTTGTAAAACCCCAAAATGCAACAATAATAAATTACCCTTTTTTATTTGAAAAGGATGAGAAATACGGCGGTTTAAAACCCAAAAGAACTTATTACGGTTTTTCTTATTTGGGAGGTTTTAGCGACCATCTTCCGGTTTTGCTAAAGTTGGAAAGAGCTGATTAGTTAGGTTTCTTAATTCCAAGCTCGCTTGCTTTCTTCTCCATAAATGCAAAAGCTTCATCATAATTATTATGAATTTCTCCATCCAGAATAGCATCTTTTATAGCATCTTTTATTATACCAACTTCTCTACAAGGTTGTAATTTAAATGTCTTCATAATTAGCTCTCCGTCAACCGGTGGCTGAAAATTTCTAATTACATCTTTCTCTTCAATATCCTTCAGTTTTTGTCGAACCAGTTTAAAGTTCTTCATATATCTTTTAACCTTGTCGACATTTTTAGAGGTGATATCGGCCTCACAAAGAGTCATTAAATCGTCAATGTCGTCGCTGGCTTCAAATAGTAAACGACGTATTGCAGAATCGGTAATCTCATCTTCAGAGAGAACAATTGGGCGCATGTGCAGAAGAACCATTTTCTGCACATATTTCATTTTTTCGTTCAATGGTAATTTCATTCTACGAAAAATACCGGGAATCATTTTAACGCCAATAAAATTGTGCGCATAAAATGTCCAGCCTTGTCCGTCGATAAACTTTTTTGTAGTTGGTTTTGCAATGTCGTGTAAAAGTGCCGACCATCGTAGCCAAAGATTATCAGTGTTCGGAACAATTCGATCGAGTACTTCCAGTGTATGGTAAAAATTATCTTTATGTCCGATTCCATTAACTTTGTCAACACCTTTTAAATTCTGTAGTTCAGGAAATATAATTTTCAGTAATCCAGTCTCTTCCAATAATTTAAATCCGATTGAAGGTTTTGGCGACATCATTATTTTATTTAACTCTTCAATTATTCGCTCCTCCGAAATAATTTTAATACGCTCTCTGTTTTTAATAATCGAATCGTAGGTTTCAGCTTCAATATCAAATCCAAGTTGAGTGGAGAAACGGATGGCTCGCATAATTCGAAGCGGGTCGTCAGAAAAAGTTATATCCGGATCAAGTGGTGTGCGAATAATCAAATCTTCCAAATCGCCCATTCCGTTAAACGGATCTACTAATTCTCCAAAGTTTGATTTATTAAGCCCGAACGCCATTGCATTTATAGTAAAATCTCTGCGGTTTTGGTCGTCTTCAAGTGTCCCATTTTCAATAATTGGTTTTCGTGAATTTCGCTGGTACGACTCTTTTCGTGCACCAACAAATTCAATCTCCATATCTTTGTATCTAAACATGGCAGTTCCAAAATTCTTGAAAACAGTAACTTTTGGTTGTGGCTTTAAACTTTTTGCAACGTTTTTTGCAAATTCAATACCGCTGCCAACGGTAACAATATCTATATCTTTCGATGGACGGTTTAAATATAAATCGCGTACAAATCCACCAATTACATAAGTTTCCATTTGCATCTGGCTGGCAACTTCCGATATTTTATAAAATATTTTGTGCTTTAGTTTACTGTTCATTTCCTGTCAAGATTTGTAGTGTTATTTTATTTTTTCTGACACTACTGAAAAAAATCGTGACAAAATTACAATTATTTAGTTGAATTCGGGTCAATTTTATTTAATTAGAAGATGAGGCACTATTATTGATAAGCAAGAATCGAAATTTATAAAAATGTAAATATTAATTAAAATTATAATAGCATGTTAGAATTTTTAACAAAAGAGACATTCAAAGAGAAAGTTTTTGATTTTGAAAAGAACAAAGAGTGGAAGTACGAGGGCAATAAGCCTTGTTTAATAGATTTTTATGCAGATTGGTGTGGTCCATGTAAAATGGTTGCTCCGGTATTGGAAGAGTTACAGAAAGAGTATGGCGATACTATTGTTATCTATAAAGTAGATACCGAAGACCAGCAAGAATTGGCTGGAATGTTTGGAATACAAAGTATTCCTTCGTTACTTTTTGTACCGCAAGAAGGTCAGCCACAAATGGCACAGGGAGCTTTGCCAAAACCTACTTTCGAAAAAGCAATTGCCGATGTTTTGAAAGTTGAAAAACCTTCGGCTAATTAAGATAGTTAAGAGCCTTTTCAAGCTCAATACCACGGGAACCTTTTATTAAAATGTTCCCGTTTTTTATTGGTTTTTTTTCTAAAAAAGAGACTAAATCGGTAACATTTCGAAATGTTTTGAATTTGGACTTATTGCCTATTTTAGAAAATATTGATCCCACTAAAAAAACACCTTCAATATTAAAATTGTAGAGAAGGTTGATAATTGCTAAATGTTCATTGTTTGAATATTCACCTAATTCTAACATGTCGCCAAGAATTAAGTAATTATCATTTTTGTAGTTTGTTAAAAAACTTTTTATCGATGCCTGCATACTTGTAGGGTTTGCATTGTAGGCATCCATTATTATTTTTATACCGCCTCTTTTAATTAACTGCGACCGATTATTTTTAGGTTGATATTCTTTTAAAGCCTTTTGAATTTGTAGAGGATCGATCTTGAAATAATTGCCAATAGCAGCGGCAGCCATAATATTTTCGAAATTGTAATTGCCAATCAAATTAGTGTTTATGTATAATACTCCTTTTTCGAAATTGGTTTTAATATGAACAAATGGGGGAGACTGCAAAAGTTCTCCGGTAAGACTGGCATTTTTGCTGCCAAATGTAATTTTGTTTTTATAGCTACCAGCAATTTTATCGAGTATTGAATTATCTGAGTTGTAAAAGAAAACACCATTTTTCTCTTCTATGTAATTAAACAGTTCTGCTTTGGTTTTTTTTACCCCTTCAAAAGATCCGAACCCTTCTAGGTGTGCTTTCCCAATATTTGTGATAATTCCAAAATCAGGCTCTGCAATTTTGCAAAGTTCTGCAATTTCGCCTGGATGATTAGCGCCCATTTCAACTACACCAAACTGAGTATCCGTATTCATTTTCAGTAATGTAAGCGGAACTCCAATGTGATTGTTAAAATTTCCATCGGTAAAACTAACTCTGAATTTTTGTGATAAAACTACCGAAACCAGCTCTTTTGTTGTTGTTTTGCCATTGGTTCCTGTAATTGCTAAAATTGGTATTCCAAGTTTTTTTCGGTGTAGGTTGGCCAACTCTGTTAAAGTGTTTAAAACATTATTTACCAGTATTGTTTTTTCCGAAGAGACGTATTCTTTTTCATCAATTATAGAATAAGCTGCACCTTTTTTCAACGATTCGGCAGCAAATTTATTCCCATTAAAATTATCTCCTTTCAGCGCAAAAAAGATACTATTCTTTTCAATTCTCCGGCTGTCGGTTGAAATAACCGGGAAATCATTATATAATTGATAAATATTTTCGGTAGTTGTCATTTTATGGGAAATAAAAAAGCCTTCTGTCAACCGACGAAAGGCTTTATAAAATATTGATATTTTATATTTTTAAAATCCTTGCGGGCTTCCAACTCTGGTCATAGAACAACGGAAACCAATATCGTTTGTCGATTGCGATTGTTCCAAATATCTTCTTGTTCCCGGAACTAACCAATATGGACGATCTTTCCACGAACCACCTTTATACACTCTAACTTCATCAGTAATTAACGAAGAGAAAGCACCGGGGCGTTCATCCTGAATATACATATTATCAGTTTTTCTATCTTGTTCTGCATTCCAGTTTCCCGATTCAACAACTTGTGAATTCGGATCTCCATCGAGAAAGTTTCTCTGGTCGGCAATTGTATCTTTAATAATTTCACCATAATCATCAACCATCCATGTTCCGTTTTGATCGCGTCGACGCTCTGTAATAACATTTCCACGATATGGATTAAATTCATCCTCATCGTTAAAAGATAAAGGACGATAAACATCGGAAACCCATTCGTTTACATTTCCCGACATACAATATAAACCATAGTCGTTAGGTGCGTAAGAAAAAACCGGAGCAGCAATATCTGCATTGTCATTTAATGCTCCTGCCATACCCATCATATCACCACGCCCACGTACAAAGTTAGCTTTCATTTGTCCTTTATCTCTTTTCGCATCGTCTCGTAAATAAGCTCCATTCCAAGGATAGATTTTACGATCTGTTAATAACTCGCCATCAGTATTTCCAATTAATCCATAAGCGGCATATTCCCATTCTGCTTCGGTTGGCAATCTATATATTGGAAGTGTAATTCCATCTTCAAATTGAACTCTGCGTGTGGTTCCATCTGTATTTGTTTGTGGTTTATCTCCTTCTGTTCCCTGATAAATACCTGAAAGATATGTATCGGTTGTAAATACATTTTTACCGGTTTGCGTGTTGTCGTGAACAATTATGCCTCGATCAACAAGTATTTGCTCGTTAACTCTGTCGGTACGCCAGCCACAATATTTTTCTGCTTGTTCCCACGAAACACCAACCACAGGATAATCTGCATAAGCCGGATGCCTGAAATAGTTAGTAACGTAGGGTTCGTTATAGGCCAGTTCGCGTCTCCATTTTGTTGTGTCGGGCAGGGCTGCATTAAGTTTCGCTTTATCACCTGGATACACTCGACTTAGCCAATATGTAAAATCGCGATACTCCTGATTAGAGACTTCTGTTTCATCCATATAAAACGAAGCAACAGTAACTCTTCTTGGGTGATTATCCCAATGATACATCACATCTTGCTCCACACGGCCCATGGTAAAAGTACCACCCTGAATAAATGTAAGCCCGGGACCTGCTTCTTGTTCGTAACCAGATATGTTGGGAATGTTTCCGGTTTCTTCTGCATTGTACTCCCATCCTGTAGCACGAGAAGTGTCTCCTTTTCGTGCTTTACCATTTTTTCCACCAAATAAACCGCAGCTTGATACTACAACGGCTAATAATACTATGAATAAAGTTTTTAACTTCATTAAATTCATTTTTCTTATGTTTTTTCAGATCGACACAAATATAACTAATTTGTTTAATTCTTATTGTTTTGACTTTTTAATTTTTTTTAAGTTTTTCGAACTATGTTCATATCTTTGTCGCCTTTACGACAAATAAAACGGAGTAACTATTTATGTTGTTACCAGCAATATTTATTTTTTTAAGTCGTTTAACTGATACTTATTTTTGGGTAGTATATGAAAAGATTTTTAATTCTATTAATTATTGTAATTGTTGGTTTTTCGGTTAACGATGTTCAAAAAGAATATATTACTTTAGATTGGATAAACGTTAGTGATGCTGAAAATGAAGAGTTTAAAGACGTTGTGCTTAACTTTAAAGATGCTTCGTTTTTAAACGATGAGTTGCCTATTCCCATCTATTCGCAAAGATTTAGTTTGAAAAATAGAAATCAGAATTTTAGGATTGTTATAGAAAATCAAACTTTTAAGGAGATTAATATTCCGGAACAGTTTGTCAGTTCTGATAAAATAACAGGCGATATCCAGGTTAGTAGTTATAAACTAAGGTCGGGTGATAACTTTAGGTTCGAATTACAAATTATTCCCATAAAAAAGGAGGGCGATAAATTATTACTTCTCGAAAGTTTTATAATAAAACGAATTCCCATACAAACCAAAAGTGCCAAAAAACAAGATTTTGCATGGAAAACTGAGTCGGTTTTAAAATCAGGAAAGTGGGTTAAAATAAGCACATCAGAAAAAGGCATCTATAAAATTCCGTATTCTAAACTTACTGAATGGGGTTTCTCCAATCCGACGCAGGTTAATGTTTTTGGAAGTGGGGGAGTTATTCTTTCAGAAAATCCGGCAAATATTGATATCGATGATTTAATCCAAGATGCAGTTTGGCATGGGAAAAATGGTGGTGATGATTGTCTGTTTTTTTATTCGGCGGGTACAACAGATTGGCAGTTAAATAATTCGAGTGATTTCTTCGAGCATAGATTAAATGAATATTCAGAAAAAGGATTTTACTTTTTATCTGAGGAGATTGGAAATACAAAAATTGCAGAGCTTTTACCAGAAATTGATGAGCCGGCAACTCACGAAGTTACCTCTTTTGATGCGTATCAATTGTACGAAAAGGAGTTGGAGAATGTGTTGCCACACGGTTCAGGAAAACTGTGGTATGGCGAACGATTTAAAAATAGTACTGTCAAAAAATATAAGTTTGATTTAATTAATGTCGATAATCCAGCCAATATTTCGGTACTTGTAAGTGCTATCTCACGCTCCAGTCAATCGTCTAATATGTTTGTTTTAGTTAATCAGAATGAGGTAGGGAAGTTAAATTTTAGCAGAGTTAACACAGGTAGTCAAACTGCCCGTTATGCCGATGATGAGAATGAGAAGTTTGTTACTGATGTGCAATCTAATCAACTGGAAGTAACAACAAAGTATTATAGTAATAGCGGTGGAGTTGACGAGAACGCAATTGCATGGTTGGATTATATTGAAGTAAATTATCGTAAACAGCTTAAAACAGAAAACGAACCAATATTTTTTCGTGATATAAAATCTGTTGGAACTGAAAGTATTGTTGAATTTTCCATCGAAAATAGTTCGTCGGAAACAAAGGTTTTTGATATTTCTGACATAAATAATATTAAGCAAGTTCCACTTCAAATTTCGGGTAGTGTTGCAACTGCGAAAAGACCGGCTGACGAGTTGCGCGAATATGCACTGATAAATAGTAATGGAACTTTTCCGGAACCCGAATTTATTACCGATGTTGAAACTCAAAATTTACATGGGTTAGAAACTCCTGAATTTATTATTATCACACATCCAAATTATTTGAGTTCGGCAAACGATTTAGCAAATTTTCATCGCAGCTACGATAAAATGAGTGTCGAGGTTGTAACTTCAAATCAAGTATATAACGAGTTTAGCTCGGGTAGCAGAAATTCTACCGGCATTCGTAATTTCATAAAAATGTTTTACGACCGCAAAGATGGTTTAAAGTATGTGTTGCTATTTGGAAATGGCAGCTACGATAATAGAAGTATAAAATCCACAACGAAAAACTTTATTCCTACCTATCAATCCACAAATTCATTAAGTCCGGTTGGTTCGTTTCAAGCCGACGATTATTTTGTAATTCTTGATGATGATGAGAGTGTATATAATGGTACCGTAGATTTAGGTATCGGTAGAATACCCGCACGTACAGTATTCGAAGCTGAGTTGGTAGTAGATAAGATTTTGAAATATAATTCGCCGGATGCATTGGGCGAATGGCGAAATATTGTCTGTTTTATTGGCGACGATCAGGATGATAATCAAACTATGCACATGTTAGATTCGGAGAAACTCGCAAATAGTGTAAATAAAAACCATCCTGAATTTGTTACCGATAAAATTTATCTCGATGCGTATGTTCAACAAACTACCCCTGCCGGAGAGCGTTATCCTGATGTAAACGATGCGATAGATAAACGGGTGAAAGATGGAGTTTTGGTTCTAAATTATGTTGGACATGCAAACACGCGTTTTCTTGCTGACGAGAGAGTCTTGGACATTAGTCAAATTAATTCGTGGTCGAATTCAAACAACCTGCCAATTTTTGTAACTGCAACCTGCGAGTTTAGCCGGTTCGATGCTGATGTCCCCTCCGCCGGAGAATATATTTTGATGAACCCAAATGGGGGAGGTATTGGATTGTTTTCGACCACAAGAGTTGTATTTGCATACTCCAATTTTTTACTGAGCCGCGAATTTTTTAAATATGTATTTGGTAAAGACAAAAACGGCGACCATTACCGAATGGGAGATATTATGAGGCTTGCAAAAAATAATACTATTAATACTACCAATAAACGGAGTTTTAGTTTATTGGCCGACCCGGCTTTAATGTTATCGTATCCGAGAAACGATGTTGTTACTACTGAAATTAATGGAAAAGATGCAAATTCTGTTCGAGATACAATTGGCGCACTTCAAACTGTAACAATCTCAGGATATGTTTCTGACCACTCAGGGGCTATTCTGAGTAACTTTTCGGGAGATATTATTCCCATTGTTTACGACAAAGAAATTATTAAAAATACACTTGGAAACGGTGGGTACGACCCAATTCAGTTTAAAGTTCAGGAGAATATTATTCACAAAGGACTTGCAAGTGTTACCAATGGCGAGTTTACATTTAGCTTCGTTGTACCAAAAGATATTTCATATAATCTGGGCGAAGGAAGAATTATATATTATGCAAATAATGGTGAAGTTGATGCACACGGTGCGTTCAAAAATTTTATTATAGGAGGTTCTTCCGGTGATGAAATTGTTGATAACCAGGGACCTAAAATAGAACTTTACATGGACTCAAAAAGTTTTGTGTCGGGCGACCGAGTTAGTAAATCGCCCACGTTACTGGCATTTTTATCAGACGAAAATGGAATTAATACAGTAGGAAACGGAATAGGGCATGATATAACAGTTGTTTTAGACGACGATTATTCAAATGTAATTGTATTGAATAATTTTTATCAGTCTGATTTAGATGACTTTACAAGTGGCAGTATCAACTTTCCATTTCAAAATTTGTCTGTTGGCAAACACAACCTAAAGTTAAAAGCCTGGGATGTGGCAAATAATTCATCCGAAGTTGAAATTGATTTTGAGGTGTCGGGAGAGTTTTATATTGAGACTGTTACAAATTATCCAAACCCATTGCAAGACTATACCTTTTTTACTTTTAAGCACAATCAATCGGGAGCAAATTTGGAAACGATAATTGAGATTTTTGATCTGTCCGGTCGTCGGATTGATTATATCTCTCAAAAAGTTGGTTCCGATGGCACAGATAGTAACCCGGTACGTTGGGATTTATATGAGGCAAATGTTCAAATTAGATCTGGTATATATATATACAGAGTTACTGCTCAAAATAATGATGGCGTAATTGCCTTAAAATCAGGGAAGATGATGATTTCTCGATAAATATTTATATGGAATGTAATTTTTAGGAAAATGTTCCGTTTAGTTTTTTAGTGTACGTATTGCAACAAAGACAATTATTATATCTTTGCAGCGCAAATTTTAAAATTATTATGATAAAATTAGTTCGATTTATATTCCTGGTAACATTAATTGTTATTGTTTCTGAAGGAGTTATGGCACAGGCAACAACGTCGGGTGCCAATACAATTACAACGGCGGTTCCGTTTTTGTCGATCACGCCCGATTCGCGAGCCGGTGGTATGGGAGATGCCGGTGTTGGTTTAACTCCCGATGTGAGTTCGCAGCATTGGAATCCTGCAAAATACGTTTTTATGGAAAGCGATATGGGAGTAGGTTTATCTTATTCGCCATGGCTGCGTGCTTTGGTTGACGACATTAACCTTGCCTACTTATCAGCGTATAAAAAAATTGACGATGTTCAGGCAGTTAGTGCTTCGTTACGTTATTTTTCGCTTGGCGATATTGTTTTCACAAGCGAGTGGGGCGAAGTTATGGGGCAACAAAGTCCAAATGAATTTGCCATCGATTTAGGTTATTCGCGCAAACTTTCCGAAATATTTGCGGGTTCAGTTGCTGGTCGTTACATTCGATCCGACCTTACCGGCGGGCAACTTGTAAACGGAGTAGAAACCCGCCCGGGTAATTCGTTTGCCGTTGATGTTGCTTTTTACTGGTTTAATGAGTTTCGTGCAAATCGTAAAGACAATATTTTTTCTGCCGGTATTAACATTCAAAATATAGGTTCAAAAATCTCATATACCGATGGCGAGGTTAAAGATTTTATTCCAACAACATTAAAACTTGGTGCAGCTTACACCACCGAATTAGATAATTATAATTCATTCTCTTTTTCGTTTGAAGCAAGTAAACTTTTAGTGCCAACACCACCAAAAGACACCACCGATTACGAAGATGGAGGTATAATTTTACCAGGAGGAATATACTCCGATATGGGAGTTATAAAAGGTATGATTACCTCTTTTTACGATGCACCCGGTGGGTTTAAAGAGGAGATGCAGGAAATAATGTTGGCAATTGGTGTTGAATATTGGTACAATAAACAATTCGCAATACGTGCAGGTTATTTTTATGAACACGAAAATAAAGGTAACCGGAAATATTTTACTGCCGGTGCCGGACTTAAAATGAATGTGTTTGCACTCGATTTCTCGTATCTGTTGCCAACACAAAGGAATCACCCGTTAGAAAATACGTTAAGATTTACACTCTCGTTCGATATTGACGCATTTGGCAATCAACGCTAATGGATTTTAGGATTGGATACGGTTATGATGTTCATCGTTTGGCAGAAGGCGAATCTTTGTGGCTGGGTGGTATTTTAATTTTACATACCAAAGGAACAGTTGCCCATTCCGATGGAGATGTTTTGATTCATGCCATTTGTGATGCACTGCTTGGAGCTTTAAAATTGCGCGATATTGGTACACATTTTCCTGATAATTCTGCTGAGTTTAAAAATATTGACAGTAAAATATTACTTGCAAAATCATACGGTTTAGTAAAAACCAGAGGCTACGAAATTGTAAATATCGACTCTACTATTATTGTGCAGCAACCAAAATTAAAACCTTTTATTCCTGAAATGGAAAAGACATTAGCCAAAATTTTAGAAGTTAATATCGATGCTGTTTCGGTAAAAGCCACTACTACCGAAAAACTTGGTTTCGAAGGACGCGAAGAGGGAATTTCTGCAAATGCAGTTGTACTTCTAAAAAAATCATAAATTGACAGATAAAAAAACACTTGTAATTGGAGGCAGTGAAAATCCTGCCCGTTACTCAAATATGGCAATTCGTGCCTTGAGAAAAAATGACGTTGAAGTTGTTTCTATTGCCAAAAGAGTGGGAAAAGTTTTGGATGTCGAAATTCAAACTAACTTTCCTAAAGATAAAAATATTCATACGGTTACAATGTATATTGGAGCACAACGGCAGCCCGAATATTATAATCAGTTACTGGAGTTAAAACCTAAACGTGTAATTTTTAATCCCGGTGCCGAAAATGATTATTTTGCCGAAATACTTGAAAATAAAGGTATCGAAACTATTGTAGGTTGTACATTGGTGATGTTGAGTACGGGGCAGTTTTAATTTGAATTCGTCAGGCGGTTGAAAACCGATAGACGATTATAAAAAAGTAGTGCACTTAAAAATCTTGAGTTTAACTCTTTACGAGAATGTATTTAATTAGCGTCATTCCGAATTTATTTCGGAATCTTTTGAATATAGAATCGATCCTGAAATAAATTCAGGATGACGTAAAATGCAAAACATAGATTAAATATTTTTATGCGTAAAGCGGGTTAAAACCGATACACGCGTTTTAAACAGAATAAAAATTAGAAAAGATGTTTGAAGAAATAAAATCATTCGAAGAATTTTTAAAATTGAAGGATAACGAACCGGCGCTGCTTGCCTATTTTTCAACCGAGGTTTGTAATGTTTGCAAAGTACTAAAACCTAAAGTTGCAGAGTTGATTCAATCTGAATTCCCCAAAATAAAAATGGCTTACATAAAATCGGATAAACTACCCGAAGTCGCAGCACAAAATCAGGTTTTTGCAGCACCTACCATTCTTGTTTTTTTAGATGGCAGAGAATATATCCGTAAAAGCCGGAATATTGGAATTGGCGAACTTCATCAGGAAATTGAACGACCTTATTCGATGATGTTTTCAGAGTCGTAATTTCAGGCTAAAAACATTTCAAAAAAACAAGCAATAAAAAAAGGACGAGTAATAAATACTACTCGTCCTTTTTTTGTATCTTATAATGAATTATTTTAGAAGAATCTTCGAGTCAAATTGTTCAAAAAGAAGCTCTCTTTTATTTACATCGAATTTAGAAAACCCGCGGTCGAAAAATGTATATTCAGGTATTTTAACGGCACTTTTTGTAGCCATTGCAATCACTTCAACACCAGTGATTTCTTCCAGCGCAGCTTTTAATAAAAGCTCCTCTTTATTTCCCAATGGCATCACTCCTTCAAGCAGTAAATCATCAATCTCAATGTCAGGACTGAAACCATCTTTAAAATCGGTAACTCCCTGCGAATTGGCGTATCGTAAAACTATTGGTTGTATTCCCCAATTGTCAAATTCTTCGTAATAAAGTTTGTTATCGTAAAAATCTTCGGGTTTAAAAGTAATCGACGCAGTATATTTCCCGAATGTTGTTGCCCCGATAGTTTTTACGTTCATGTATGGTTTAAGTCCGGTGATTGTTAATTCCGATGCCGACGCAGTTCCTCCGCCGGTTAACACGTAAAGATTATCGAGATCCATTTTATGCGGAACATCATTAGTGAAATTGATTTTAAGTTGTTGCGTAACATTGTTATTTTCCCAATACTCTTGATATTTTGTGTTCCAACGAAATGATACCAAAGTACGCTCTGCATCCACAGCATCTAAAGGAGCAAGCGAACTGCAAAGATGTTGTGCTGCATCTGT
Organism: Bacteroidota bacterium; assembly: GCA_024278975.1. Lineage (GTDB taxonomy): Bacteria > Bacteroidota > Bacteroidia > Bacteroidales > Prolixibacteraceae > Draconibacterium. The sequence goes on along the minus strand of JAJRSD010000018.1, from coordinate 172,565 downwards.
TCCACCTCCCGGATTATATCTCAAGTCGAGTACGAGATCAGTAATATTTTCATTCATCAAATGCTGAAAAGCAGTGTCTAAACTTGAATTATAATCTCCAATATATTGTGCATAAAAAATATACCCGATTTTACGTCCACCATGTTCTATCACATTTGTAAAAACCACAGGGTTTAAGTTTAACTCTTTTGCTGTCATACTCACCTTTGAACTTGGTGCAATTCCTCCGGTTGTGATAACTCCGAGTGTAACTGAAAGACTTTCGCTATATAACAGGTCTCTGTAATTATTATCGGTAATATCGCCATCAGACATGCTAATAATCAAATCGCCACGTTTTAATCCTGCTTTCGAAGCCGGAGTATTTGGATATACAAACTCGACAATGGCAAAAAGATTGTTTGTATTCGAAAAACGACCGAATGTTAGAGACCAGCCATACGATGTTTCAATCCCCTGAAAGCTATTTTCCAAAGCTTCAATATCATCGGTGATAAACGACCATTTATCGTCTTCGGAATAAACCAATTTGTCGAAATATGCTTTGGAGTCAGTTTCTGTCAGAGGATCGATATCCGGAATATCATCTGCCCATAAATAAATATCCTCCATAACATCTTCAATAAATACATTTACTTTTTGGGTTGTGGACAATCCTTCGTCTTCTACAGGTGGAAGCGGCTCGTCCTGGCAACTTGCTATAAATAAGACAACTGCCAGAAGTGTTATTAAATTTTTTATTGTTTTCATATTTTTTCTAAACTTGTAAATTGTTAAAATCAACTATTTATTACGATGTGGCAAACATAGTAAATTTATTCTTTTTCCTCTTTCGGATACTCTATTCTGATATGATAAATTGTAATTAGTTTATTTAATAATGTCTCTTTAATAATATTTATATCGTTAAAAGTAAGGTCCGAATTATCCAACTGTTTATCCTTTATTTTTTGGTCAACCATATTGTTTATTAACTCCCTTAATATGCTGTAAGTTTTTTCCGGTAAACTTCTCGATGCCGCCTCAATTCCATCAACTAACATAACCACTGCTGCCTCCTTCGATTTTGGAAGTGGTCCCGGATAAATAAATGGTCTCTGATCAATTTTCATGCCCGGATTTTCCTGCTGATATTTTATATAGAAATATTTTGCTTTTGTTGTTCCGTGGTGTGTCGAAATAAATTCGATTATTGGAGTCGGCAATTTATATTTATGAGCCATTTTAACTCCATTTACAACATGGTCGATTATTATCTCTGCACTTTTAAGATGGCTCATTTTATCGTGTGGATTCATTCCGAAAGCTTGATTCTCAATAAAAAAGTTGGGTCTTCCAATCTTCCCGATATCATGATAAAGTGCCCCGGCACGAACTAAAAACGGGTTGCCGCCAATTTTTAAAATCACCTCTTCGGCAAGATTAGCAATTTGCATTGAGTGTTGAAATGTACCCGGTGCCTCCTCAGCAAGTTTTCGTAAAAGTGGCTGGTTACTATCCGAAATTTCTATTAAAGTAACATCGGAAATAAAACCGAATATTTTTTCGAAAACATAAACCAACGGATAAACCAGCAGAATTAGTACGCTGCTTATAACAAACCATTGCAGCATTTCGTAATTAAAAGATGTAATAGAACCTTCGTAAATAAGGTTTAATGCCGCATAAACTAATGTGTAGGTTAAAAGAACCCAAAGTGTTGCCAAAATAAGATGCGAACGGCGGTGCATTTTATTAAGACTAAAAACAGCAACAATTCCGGCTGTAACCTGCAGCAAAATATATTCGTAACTATTTGGTGCATAAAACCCAATAAGCATAGTTGTAATTATCAACATAAAAATTGCTGTTCGCGAATCGAAAAATGTTCGTACAATTATCGGGAAAATTACAAGTGGTACAAGATAAATATGCAGGTTGGGAAAAGTGTTTATAAAAATAGAAAGTATAACCATGGATACCAAAAAAAGCATCAAAAAAGTAAGTTTGCTAAATTGACTCAAAATATCGCGTCGGTATATAAACAAGAATGCAAATATCAATCCTAGCAGAATAAAAATCAGAACTCCTTTCCCAATTAAACTCATATATTGGTTTATTCCTTTACCTCGTTCCTTTTCGAAACTGGCTTTTAGCGACTCCAGGATCTGGAAGTTTTCGTTGTTAACTATTTCACCTTTTAAAATAATACGTTCTCCATTCTGTACCATTCCACGGGTGGGCGAAATTTTACTAATTACCTCATCTATATCTTTTTGAGTTGTAACTTTGTCGAAAGTTAGATTAGCTACAATATATCGTTCGGGCGAAATTTTCAGCAACCAATTTCCCCATTTAGGATTTTCTTTTATTAATGATTGAAGAAAATTGCTAACTGAGTTGTACGCACTTTTTTCGGAGTATAATTTATCAATTTCTATTTTTGCTGCCGAAGTACCTGAACGTTTCTTTATTTCGGTTTTACCTGTTAACTCGGGGAATAACTCAGCCGAACGTTGCAAAATGCCCTTTTGATAAATTTGCTTTAAATAAATCTCAATAATATTTATGATATCTGTTTTAACAATTTCCGATGAGTCTAAAATCGTCAATATATCGGCCTGCAACTGATTAATACTTTTAATATAAGCTGTTGTGTCATACTTAAAATAGGGGATTATAGTTTTTAATTGCTCGGTTTTTTCATTCTCAATTTCTTGCACCGATTTTAAAATTGCGAAATCAAAAGGAGCAACTAAATTTTCATGACGCCATGGAAATCCTTTTTGGTATTCATATTTAAATGTTGGTTTACCGGGCAATGTTGCAAAAAGAATAACAGCAGTTGCCACAAACGTAAATACCCAGTAAATTATAAGGGTATAACTTTTTAATTTTTCTTTAAATTTACTCATAATATTGGTTTGCAATTAAAAGAAATAATCCGAGATTCTTAAAACAAAGTCTAAATATCTGTATATTTTTTCAATTTCAATTTAATTTTTATTCCTAAATATTTTATTCCTGATTGTTAAAACTGTAATTTTAAGAAAAAAATTATGTGAACTGCAATTTTTTTATCGTAACAGGAATGCTTTTTATGGGAATGATGTTTGGTGGAACAATTTCCAAAGTAATGAAGATTGCCGGAAAAGAAATAACCGAAATTATTAATGAAGCTATTAGTTGAATATTTTGAGAACCTTCCTGAAATGTATTTTCTATTAAGATATTTAATTCCGGCAAGTCCTCCTTTTTAAAAGGCGGTGGCTGCCGGAGGTAGTCGGAGGATTCAAGTCGGGATTTACTTTACCCTAACTTGCTAATTCTCTCCAACCTGACAGCATCCAGAATTTGAATTTTCCTACCATCTATGGCAATTACATCTTCTATGGCAAATGTAGAAAGAGTTCTAATTGCATTCGAAGTTGTCATATTCGACAAATTAGAAATATCCTCTCTCGAAAGATAAACCTTCAAAGTTGTGCCATCTAATTCGAATCCGTATTTATCCTTTAAGAGCAATAGCGATTCTGCTAACCGTCCACGAATATGTTTTTGCGTTAAAGTAACCATTCTCGAATTTGAAAACCCAAGTTCTTTTGCCAATTTGATAATAAGAGCTCCGGCAAAATCGCTGTTTTTTAGTGCGTAGTCGAAAATGAAATTGGAATTTACAGTGCAAATCAAGCACTCTTCTAAAGTTACTGCTGTGGCAATGTGGTTTTCGTTGCTCAATAATGCCCGATGACCTATTACTCCTAGTGGTTTAGCCATGCGAATTATTTGCTCGCGTCCGGCAATACCTTCTTTGTAAAGTTTTACTTTACCCTCGATTAATATTATAAAACCAATAGGTTTTTCACCTTCCTTAAAAACATACTCATTTCTTTTGTAGCGCGAAATTGAAATATGATGTTGAAGTTCATCTTTTTCCTCCTGATTCAGTAGATAAAAAATAGATTGTGAGTTTTCAACAATATCCTTTAGTCCTAATTTCGAATTTAACATATAGCTGACAAGTATGTTTTACAACATCAAAGTTAAAAAAAATGAGGATATAGAATTCAATTTTGACAGATATTTTATCTGTCAAAATCAGATAAATCTATGATTTGAAAGTTGTGGTTTGAACAATTTAATGGTTTTAGTAGCGATTAGATACCAATATTTTAGAGTTAGTTTGTGAAAACACCCCTGCCTTTTTATGGACAAAATTATTGAATAAAAAATTAATACTTCGCAACCAGCGGCATTTTGCGCCCAAAACCAAATGCTTTCGAACTTATGCGCAAAACAGGTGCCATTTGGAAACGTTTGTATTCATTCATATTTACCATTCGTATTACACGGCGTACTTCGGCCTCATCGAAACCAAGTGCTGCAATCTCTTTTGGCGACTTGTTTAACTCAATATAATTGAAGAGAATCTCATCCAAATCTTTATATTCGGGCAGCGAATCGGTATCTTTCTGGTCGGGGCGCAACTCTGCTGAGGGCGGTTTTACAATACTGTTTTCCGGAATAACCTCACCGTCTTTATTTATAAATCGCGACAATCTGAAAACTTCCATTTTATAAACATCGCCCAGTACCGCAATTCCACCATTCATATCGCCATATAAAGTTCCGTAGCCAACTGCACACTCGCTTTTATTTGTTGTATTTAGTAAAATGTGCCCAAATTTATTCGAAATTGCCATCACATAAATTCCACGTGTACGAGCCTGAATATTCTCTTCGGTAACATCGGGCGAAGTTCCTTCGAAAAGTGGTGCAAGCTCAGTTTCAAATTTATCTACAGCACTTTGTATGTTTACAATTTCGTATTTAATTTTCAGATTTTCGGCTAAAACCCTGGCGTCTTCAATACTGTGATCCGACGAATATTTTGACGGCATTAACAGCACCCGAACATTTTCAGCACCCAAAGCACGAACTGCCAAAACCACTGTTACGGCAGAATCTATTCCTCCCGAAAGTCCGAGAGTAGCTTTTTTAAATCCCATTTTACGGAAATAATCGCGGATTCCCAAAACCAAAGCATCGTGAATTTTCCCGGTGGTTTCAACTTTATTCTGAAGTTGTTTATCTCCAATATTTAATGTATCAACCAATAAATTATCCTCCTCAAAATATTTCAGCTCTTTAATTATCTCGCCATTTTTGTCGATAAAAACCGAGCCGCCATCAAAAATCAATTCGGTTTGTGCTCCAATTTGGTTGACATAAAAAATAGGGATATTATAATTTTTTGCCTTATTTATTAATACATTTTTTCGCCAGCCTTCCTGATTGTACGAAAATGGCGATGCCGAAATATTCACAACAAAATCGGGATTAAATTTCGAGAGCTCTTCCATTGGCGACACTCTGTAAAGCTTGTCTTTACCAAATTCGTTGGCTGTTGGCAGTTCGTCCCATAAATCTTCGCAGATAGTAATTGCAATTTTTTCGCCTCTATATTCCACCACACTAAAATCGCGGTTAGGTTCGAAATGACGGTACTCATCAAAAATATCATAAGTTGGAAGCAAGGTTTTATTTTGAATACTTTTTATCTTACCATCGGTTAAAAAAAATGCCGAATTAAAAAGCTGTTTCCCGCGTTCGCTTTCATTAATTCGTGGTGCTCCAACAACTGCTGCAATTCCAACACAACTTTTAGCAATCTCCGAGATTGCTGATTCAGCTTTCAGAATAAATTCTTTTTTCTCCAGTAAATCGTGTGGATAATATCCGGTTATCGAGAGTTCGGAAAAAATAACCAAGTCGGCATCATCAGATTTTGCGCTGTTAATTTGCTGAATAATCTTATTAGAATTTCCTTCAAAATCGCCAATCGTATAATTTAACTGTGCTATTGCAACTTTCATAGAGAGAGTTTAAAGTTTAAAGTTTAAAGTTTAAAGTTTAAAGTTGAAGAAAAATTATTCAGCTTTAAATTTTAATGTCGGTTGCAAATTTCTATTTTTTAGTTCAATTTGCAATATTATTTTTACGGAAACGTATTTATTTAAATATCAAATAAGATGACAACAATAAAACAATATAAATTCAATCTGCTTTTAGTAGGTTTTATCTTACTTACTCTTTTTTCATGCAATCGGAATCCGCTAAAAGTTGATATCTCGAATATAAAAAACAGTATTGAAATTGTCAGGTTCGACCACGAACTATTTGCGATTACACAAAACGATACTTTAAACGAAATTGTAAAATTAAGTAATAAATATCCCGATTTTTTTAACCTGTTTACCTATCGAATAATTCGTATTGGAGGAATTGGCGAGGAGAAATTCCCCGATTTGTTAATGAAATTTATTACCGACACAATGATTGTAAATGTGGATAAATTGGTTGAAACGAAATTCTCAGACTTTGAATCGATAGAGAAACAACTAAAAAAAGCTTTTAAATATTATCAATATCATTTTCCTGAAAAACAGCTTCCGACAGTTTATGTTTATGTTTCGGGATTTAACCAGTCGGTTGTAACGGCCGAAAATATAATCGGAATTAGTTTGGACAAATACCTTGGCCGCGATTGTAAATACTACCAGCTTTTGAGTTCAACCCCGCAATATAAGGTTACAAATATGTATAAAGATAAGTTGGTTTCGGATGTTGCTTATGCGTGGGGAAGTTCGGAATATGGGAATGGCGACAAAGCCACAAATCTAATGCACAATATGATTCTGCAAGGAAAACTGATGTATTTTGTTGATGCACTTTTACCTTCGACACCCGATTCGGTAAAGATTGGATACACGGCAAAACAGTTAAATTTTTGTATTGACAACGAAGCACAAATGTGGAATTATCTTATTGAAAAGAAGATGCTTTTTTCGACCAACCGAATGGATATTATCCGGTATATAAAGGACGGACCATCTACAAGTGGTTTCCCACGGCAATCGCCGGCGCGTGCAGCCATTTGGATTGGCTGGCAAATTGTTCGTCAATATATGACGAAACACCCTGAAATTACTTTGGAAGAATTAATGCAGAACAATGATTATCAACAAATTTTAAACGATTCGGAATACTTTCCTGAATAGAAAACTCTTTAATATTTGTTCTTCAGTTTCTCAATTGCCGAGTCGAGTCTTGTTTCATTTGTCCTCGAGGACAACTCGTGTTGAGTCGCATTTAATGAATTATATTCATCCAATGATATTATAACGACTCCCGAGTCTTTGCCACGATTAATAATCAAGGTTTCAAAGTTCTCGGTAACATTATCCAAATATCTCATGATATCTTTTCTAAAGTTTGAAGTTGATGCTGTCAACATATCTTAATTTTATTTGTACTTAGTAACGTACAAGAATACGTACTATTGTTATAGATTCCAAATTCTTATATTGTCTCTTTCAAAATCATTAAAAGGGGTAAACAAAATATAAGAATCAGGACAATTCTCGAATAGAGAAAACTATTATACCAATCCCGAAAATCCCATAAATGCCATAGCCAGAATACCGGCAGCAATTAAAGCAATTGGAGTTCCTTTTAAACCTTTCGGTACGTCTTGCATATCGAGATGTTCGCGGATACCGGCAAAAAGGGCGAGTGCCAAACCAAAACCAATAGCATGCGAAATTGAAAATACAACGCTTTCAACCAAAGTAAACTCTTTTTGAACGGTAAGAATTGCAACTCCCAGAATTGCGCAGTTTGTTGTAATTAACGGCAGGAAAATACCAAGTGCCTGGTACATTGGCGGACTCACTTTTTTTAGTATTATCTCGACCATTTGTACCAGCGATGCAATTACCAGAATAAATGCGATGGTTTGTAAGAATGCAAGTCCAAAATTATCGAGTACATATTTTTGGATGAGGTATGTAACAATGGTTGCCAAAACCATAACAAATGCAACTGCACCTGCCATTCCGATAGCAGTTGATATTCGTTTGGAAACTCCCAGAAAAGGGCAGATTCCCAAAAATTGCATTAATACAATATTGTTTACTAAAATGGCGCCTATTACTATTACTAGATAACTCATTATTTTTCCTCCTAATTTTTCTTGATTCTGTTAATTAATGCAATTAGATATCCTAAAACAATAAATGCTCCGGGCGAAAGTACAAATAGCAGTGTTACATAATTTTCAGGATAAATAGTAATATCGAATATTTTGCCACTACCCAGAATTTCGCGAATTCCACCGAGTAAAACCAGTGCAAAACTAAATCCGAGCCCAATCCCCAGTCCGTCGATTGCCGACGAAACGAGATTATTTTTCGATGCAAAAGCCTCTGCTCTTCCAAGTACAATGCAGTTTACAACTATTAATGGAATAAACAGCCCCAGACTTTTATACAGCGATGGAAGGTACGCTTGCATGGCAAGTTGCACAACCGTAACAAATGCCGCAATAATTACAATAAAACTGGGAATACGTACTTTTTCGGGTATTATGTTTTTTACCAGCGAAACCACAATATTCGACATTACTAAAACAAACGCAGTTGCCAATCCCATTCCCAGCCCATTAATGGCCGACGAAGTAACACCCAAAGTTGGGCACATTCCCAGCAGCAAAACAAAAACTGGGTTCTCCTTTATAAATCCTTTTGAAAAATTTTTCCACTGACTCATATCTGTTTAGTTTAGAGTTTAATGTTCAAAGTTTGGAGTTGAAACATTAAACCCATTTCCTTAATATTAAAATTTATCTCCCTTAAATACACAACTATTCTTCTTTCTTGTAACTGTTGTAAGCTCTGTTAAGCGCGTCTAAAAAAGCACGCGATGTAATTGTTGATGCTGTTATTGCATCGATATCTCCTCCATCTTTTGATACTTTAAATTTTGTTGATTTTGGATTCTTCCCAATTATATTCTGATTTGGCTTTTCTGTATTTTTAAACCAAGCATTCATTTTCGAACCAAGTCCGGGAGTTTCGGCGTGTTCCAAAACCTCGAAACCCGAAAAGTTTCCATTTATATCAATACCAACCATTATTGATATAAAACCACTAAAACCTTTTTTTGTGTAAGTTTTTATCGCTGTACCAACCAGTTCACCATTCTTATATGCCGGAAAAAATTCAAGACTATCGCCGCCACTCTCTTTTAAATCTTTGTACGAATTTCCCAGTTTGTCGAATTCAGGGAGTACTTTTGTAATTGCTTCTTGCTGAGCTTTTAACTTTGCCTCGGCAATTGGTCCTTTTGTTAATTCGTAAACATAACCCAGCGATGCTGCTGCAATTCCGGTAACCAGTAACAGTGTTACCACCATATTTATAAATGTCGATTCACGTTTTGCCATTATTGCTTCCCTCCAAATCGTTTAGGTTTTACATAGTTGTTAATTAGCGGTGTAAACGCGTTCATAATAAGAATAGCAAACGAAATTCCTTCAGGGTAAGAGCCAAACAGCCGAATGCTAATTGTTATTACGCCAATTCCAACACCAAAAATAATTTGTCCTTTTGGTGTCATTGGCGAAGTTACCATGTCGGTTGCCATAAAAACAGCACCCAGCATTAAGCCACCTGTTAACAAATGATAAACCGGATTGATATATACTTCAGGATTAATTAACCAGAAAATTGAAGCGATTACGGCAACAGTACCGATTACAGCAACCGGAATATGCCAGGTAATTACTTTTTTCCAGAGCATGTACAATCCGCCAATAATAATTAGTATCGCCGATATCTCTCCGAGCGAACCACCAATATTTCCAATAAGCATATCAACCGGCGATGGCAATTTCCCAATAATATCAGAAATTGGAACACCATTTAAAATACTCTCTTTAATAACTCCGAGGGGTGTTGCTGCTGTAACTGCGTCAACTCCACTCTGGGTATTTACCGGCCACGATGTCATTTGAACAGGGAATGAAATAAGTAGAAAAACCCTACCAACCAAAGCCGGATTAAAGATGTTAGCTCCGAGTCCTCCAAATGATAATTTCCCGATTCCAACGGCAGCAAGAGCACCAATTACAATAATCCACCACGGTAAATTCGACGGAACATTAAACGAGAGCAGAATACCCGTTATCAATGCTGAACCATCGGTAATTGTTGGTTTTATTTTTATGAGATATTTCTGAATGAGATATTCAAAAGCCAGGGTAGCAACCACGGCAATTAGTGTAACCCGAAGTGCATCGAGCCCAAACACAAATACCGACCACACCAGTACTGGAAGCATGGCATAAACAACCCTATACATTATTTTTTGGGTTGTATCGTTCGTGTGAACGTGCGGCGATGGCGAAACTGTTAATAGTTTATTCATTACTCAAGTTATTTTTTTCGTGAACGCATAATTTGTCCAACTTTTGCTTTTCCAAAACGAATGTAATCCAACAGTGGTCTGTTTGAAGGACATGTATAACTACACGAACCACATTCAATACAATCCATTACTTTCTCATCTTCAAGACGGTCGAAAACATGCTTTTCGCCAAGAGTCATCAAAAGATAAGGTTCCAGTCCCATAGGACAAACCGACACACAACGCGAGCAGCGAATACAACTTATATAATCGCCTCTTACCGATTCCTGTTCCGGCATCAGTAAGATCCCCGAAGTTCCTTTTGTAACAGGAATATCGAGCGATGCAATTGCACGTCCCATCATCGGACCACCACTAATTACTTTCCCCGTGTTTTCGGGTAATCCACCGGCTGCTTCAATTAACTCGGTGGTAGCAGTTCCGATTCGAACTTTAAAGTTCGAAGGATTTGCAACACCTTTTCCGGTAATTGTTACAACCCGTTCGAACAGTGGTTTATTTTTCTGAATAGCCTCGTAAACTGCAAACGCAGTTCCCACATTACTAACAACCGCACCAACTGCGATTGGCAAACCTCCCGAAGGAACTTCTTTCCCGGTAACAGCATTTATTAGTTGCTTTTCACCTCCTTGCGGATACTGAACTTTAAGTGCAACAACACTTAATCCTTTATAATTTTTTACTTTTTCTGAAAGTAATTTTATTGCGTCCGGTTTATTGTTTTCAATCCCGATTACAGCTTTTTCAACATTCATAGCTTTCATCAGAATTTGCGTGCCAACCAAAATCTCATCTCCTTTTTCCAGCATCAACCGGTGGTCTGAAGTTAGATATGGTTCGCACTCAACACCATTTATTAAAAGCACTTCGGCTTTCATTCCTTTTGGTGGAACGAGTTTTACGTGAGTTGGAAAGGTTGCTCCTCCCAAACCAACAATTCCTGCATCCTGAATTTTCTGAACAATTTTGCGTCCGTCTAAATCAAACTCCTTTACCAAATTTTCCGAGCGGTCAATATCTTCAATCCATTCGTCGCCCGAAACATCAATAAAAATACCCTGTTTCGAATATCCCGAACTATCACCCGATAAATCAACTTTTTTTACTTTCCCCGAAACCGACGAATGAATATTTGTGGATACAAAACTGCTGCTTTTAGCAATTATCTGACCCACTTTTACTTCGTCGCCACGTTTAACGGTTGGTGTTGCCGGTGCTCCAATATGTTGGGCAACCGGAATAAATACCGTTTTCGGAATCGGTAAAATCTCAATCTTTTTATCCGCAGATAATTTGTTTTCCGGTGGATGTACTCCACCAAGTTTGAACGTTTTTAACATTCTATATAATTAAGCTGTACTATTCTCTTTTTTTTCTACTACTTTAATCTTCCGAGGTGGAAAATTTAATTCGATAATCGCATTTGTTGGACAAACCGCCACGCATTTTCTGCACAATTTACATTTATCAGAGTCGATAAAAGCAAGATTATTTACAATGGTAATTGCATCGAATTTACACTCTTTCTCGCATTTGCCACAGCCAATACACGCAACTTTACAGGCTTTTCGTGCAACGCCACCTTTTGCTTCGTTCCGGCAAGCAACTACAATTTTACGGTTCTTAGGAAATTTCTTACGCAGTTCAATCAGGTCTTTCGGGCAAGCTTCTACACAGGCACCGCAGGCAACACATTTGTCGTCTAAAATTAGCGGAACACCCATTCCGGCACGCAAATCAATTGCATCAAATTCGCACGAATCAACACAGTCGCCGTGTCCCAGACAACCAAATTCACAATCCGACTCGCCACTGTAAACTGATGCCGAAATTGCACAGGTTGTTGCTCCGTCGAAATTACTTGTTTTTGGGCGGTGGTCGCATGTTCCGTTGCAACGAATGTACGCAACACGCGGGTCTTTTTTTACTGCTTCCAATCCGAGCAACGATGCAACGTCATTCATTGTTTCGTTGCCGCCAACAGGGCAGTTCAAATTGCCCAAATCACTTGCTTTTACACATGCTTCGGCAAATGCCCGACAGCCTGCATAACCACATCCTCCGCAATTTGCACTCGGAAGTGCCTCTTCAACCTGGTCAATTCGCGGGTCTTCAAACACTTTAAATTTCTGCGCTACAAAATAGAGGATAACAGCCGCCGCAGTTCCTATAATACTTAATGTAGCAATGGTATATACAATTGTAATACTCATATATTAATTGATTTCTTCAACTTCGAAGTTGAAAACTTTTTTTAAACGATGACGAAAAAAATATAATACTGTATAATAAGGTGCTAAAATTGACAGGGATAATAGTCCTGAAAATAGCTCATTATTAGTTATTGAATTCGAAATAATTAAGGTTAACAAAATTAAGATAAAAGGTAAAACATATCCAAAGAATAGTGCAGTAAACCCCTTCGATTCTTTAAAAAGAATTGTAACTGCCTGACCTTTAGTGTACTGGTTTCTAAAATTAAAAACTTCAACTTCTTTCTCTAACATATCGGCAGCAGAACAAGCACCATTTGCATGACACGAAGAACAGGCAGACTGATTTATAATACTTACAATCAGCGATTTATCTGTTACTTTTTTTACAAATCCAGTATGTCTGATATCCGTTTCCGTAGTGTTTTTATTTTGCTATTTAAAGGTGGCAAATTTATACAATTGTTTTTATCTAGATATGTCAATATTCAGTTTTTTTTCAAAATATTCAATTTAGAAATAGTCTAATTTAGCCTGAATTAATTATCACGCGAGGATGCAGACTTGCCGGCAGTCAGGGACGCAAAGTTTTAACAAGAAAAATATTAGTAAAAAAAGGATGGCATCCCTTTATTCTACGTAAATAGGGATGCCATCCTTAATTTGACCATCCTTTACCTGACATTGTAAAGGTAGTTTGGAATTTGATTTTTCAAAAATTGGGTATTATTTGCTTTTTGCTTTTTTTAGATTTGTCTTTTCATGATTGGATTTAGAAATCATCTCATCCCGAAGTAAATTTACACTCCATGAATCATCGCCATCATGAATGGAATAGTTTTTTTCCGCTTGTAAAGTTTCTGATAACTGCTCCGAAAATCTTCTGGTTTCCTGAATATAATGAACTTCATCTTCCTGCCAGTGTTTATAAAGTTCTTGCATCACTTCATCTTCGTGGTGTTTAAAAGTTCTTGCTGCACGGTACGCTTCGTAACGTGTGAATCCTAAATTTGTAAGTGCTTTTGCACCTAACTCTATCGAGGAATTAAGCATTTCCCTTTGCACATTTTTCACATTCAAATTAAAATATTCAAACACATGAAAAATATCTCTTGCACGTGCAAGTATCTCTATCTCAGGATATTTTTTACGAACATATTTTGCAACTTTCAAAGCTTCATCATGTTCAGGTAAACTTAGTATTAACATGCGGGCATTTTTTATTCCTGCTTTTTCGAGAACCTGCGGGCGCGTTACATCGCCAAAATATAGCTTAAATCCGTGTTTTCTAAGAACTTCGATATTTGATGGGTTACTGTCGATTATGGTAACTTTAAAGTTATTTGCCAATAATATTCTACCTACTATTAATCCAAAACGCCCAAATCCTGCAATAATAATCGGATTCTCCTGGTCGTCAATTTCATCGTACTCCAATTTGTTTTGCCATCTTGCCAGAATCGGACTTATCGCCTTGTCGTTAAAAATTAAAAGCAGTGGCGAAATTACCATCGAAAGTGTTACAACAAGCAGTAAAAGCCCGGCAGTATGATTATCGAAAAGCCGATTTTGTTTTGAAAAAGAGATTAACACAAATGCAAACTCGCTCGATTGTGCCAGTAAAAATGCAAACAGAAACTCGTACCCTTTTTTCAATTTAAAAATACGTCCTAAAACAATTAATACCGAAAATTTCAGAAAAATAAGCAAGAATACAAAACCAATTATTTGAAATGGATTTTCAATCAACAATAAAAAATTTATACTTGCCCCAACCGATATAAAAAACAGACCAAGCAGTAATCCTTTAAACGGATTGATTGTATTTTCAAGTTCGTGCCGGTATTCATTGTCGGCCAAAACTACACCTGCTATAAACGTTCCGAGTGCAGGCGACAGTCCGACTGCATCGGTAGCCATTGCAGTTCCGATAACCATTAAAAGTGCAAGAGCTGTAAAAACTTCGTGCATGCCGGTTTCGGCAATAAACCTAAAAATGTGGCGTGCAACAAACCTCCCAATAAAAATTATTGCTGCAATCACCACCAAAATAATCAGCAGTTGTAGCCAGCCCGACAATGAAGCAATGCCTGTAACATCACTAATTTCTGAGTCGGCAATACTTTTTGAAATTCCCATAGTTGCCAAAATGGGTAAAATTGCAAGAATAGGAATTACCGCCATATCCTGAAACAATAAAACCGAGAATGCCGATTTCCCGGCAATGTTTCTCATCAACCCTTTTTCTGAAAGTGTTTGCAAAACTATTGCTGTTGACGAAAGTGCAAGAATTAACCCGATTGCAATAGCTCTGTTTAATTTGAAATTAAATAGCAATGCTACCACTGCAATTACAACTGAGGTAATTAGTACCTGTAATCCACCCAATCCAAATATCGACCGGCGCATTTTCCAAAGTAACGATGGTTGCAATTCAAGTCCAATCACAAAAAGCATTAGCACAACGCCAAACTCGGCAAAGTGCATCACTTCTCCGGCTTCGCTGCCAACTAATTTTAATACAAACGGACCAATAATAACCCCTGCCAGCAGATAACCAAGCACCGAACCCAGTCCCATTTTTTTAGCAATTGGAACCGAAATAACTGCCGCAACCAAATATATTAATGCCTGAAAGAAAAATTCCTGATTATGCATATCATTCAAATAAATTGTTTGAATATTCCTTTAATTTCAATTTTGAAAAATCAACTTTCTCATCGCGCAACATTTCAATTAAATTGTGATACATATCCCCAAAATTTTCAATCTCTTTTTCTGAAATATTATGCGAACCGTGCACAACAAAAGGTGGTAAATAAGTCATTCCACATAAATTTGCCGATTGATTAAAAGGTATCAAAAACTGATTTATGGTAAACTGATTTTGACCCTCCTTGCAGTAAACTTCCTTTTTACCTCCGGTAGAAATCGCCGAAAAAACCATTTTGCCTTCCAGTGCTTTTCCTTCTGCTCCGTAGGCAAATCCAAGTCCCAAAACCAAATCCATCCACTCTTTTAAAATTGCCGGGGCACTGTACCAATAAAATGGGTGGTGCCAAATAATTATATCATGTCCAATTAATAAATCTTGCTCCTTTTTTACATTAATGAAAAAATCGGGGTAGTTTTCGTAAAGGTTATTTATGGTAACTCCTTCCATATTTTCAACTGCATTTATTAACTGTTTATTAATCCTCGATTTATGAAAAGTGGGGTGAGCAAAAAGAATTAGTATTTTTTTCATAGTGATAGTTTTATATCATAACATTGGTAATGTGTGTTATGTTTATTAAACATTTTTTCGGTTAGTAAAATACAACTTTAAGGTTTAATTTTCCTACTTTTAAAACATTTTTAAATCATAAAATCTCAAAACCGTGAAAAATCTTTCGTTTCCATTCATTATTTTAATCATTCTCCTTTTTGTTGGTTGTCAATCGGAGAGTAAAAAAGGTGTAAATACCGATCCACAGTTTGGAAAATACGTGCAGGCATTTACCAGTGGAACAGTTTCAACCGAATCGGTTATCACTGTTTATTTGGCGAAACCGGTTTCTGATTTGGATATTTCGGGAAAAGAACTTTTTAAGTTCTCGCCTGAAATTAATGGAGAGACAGTACTGATTAATAATAGAATTGTTGAATTCAGACCAGACGAACCATTAAAATCGGATACAAAATACAGTGTCGAATTTTTGTTAGGGGAGTTAATTCAGGTTGAAAAAGAGTATGAAAAGATGCCTTTTCAGTTTTCAACTATCACACAATCTTTTTCCGTAAATTTTGATGGGTTGAAAAACTACGAAGGGCAGGCATTGAACCAGATGCAGTTTTTTGGTTACATTTTAACTGCCGATGTTTTGGAGTGGGAGAGTGCCGAAAAATTATTGAACGCAACTTTCGAAGGTAACGAGATTGACATTAACTGGCAGCACGATCCTAATAGAAGAAAACATTCGTTTACAATTGACAGCCTAAAACGATACGACGAAAAGTCGGGTGTTTTAGTAATTAAGTGGAATGGAAAACCATTAAATATTGATGAAAAGGGTGAAGAAATTATTGAAGTTCCGGGGTTAAACAAGTTCGAAATAATAGAGACAAAAGTTATTCAAAAACCCGAGCAACACATTCAAATTCGTTTTTCTGACAGGCTTTTAAAAAATCAGGATTTAACAGGGTTGGTAGAGTTGGAGTCTGTTTCGAATTTACGTTTAGAAGTTGAAGGAAATGTTATAAACGGGTGGCCGGATAAAGCAATTTCGGGCGAATTAAATCTCTCGGTTTACGAGGGTATAAAAAATGCAAACTACTTTAAACTCAGAGAATCAGAATCGTTTTTATTGCAATTCAGTAGTGTAAATCCTCAAATAAAACTGATTGGTAAAGGTGTAATTGTCCCGCAAAACAGCACTTTGGAAATGCCGTTTGAGGCGGTTGGTTTAAACGCGGTTGATGTTCGTGTTATCCAAATTTTTAAAGATAATATTTCTCAGTTTTTTCAGGATAACAATTTTTCGGGGAACTCAAATTTAAGGTCGGTTGGCAGATTGGTTTATTCGGGTAAAATTGATTTAACGCCAAGTTTGTCGGGCGATTTTCAGGACTGGAAAACTTATAAAGTTAATCTTGCCACTCTTTTTGAAATAGAACAGGGAGCTATTTATAGTGTTGAATTCAGAATGAAAAAAGAGTATTCTGAATATAATTGTGGCGAAATAGAATCTGATAATTCGTTGCCGGAAACAAATTTAGACGAGGCGGAAAGTTATCAAACCTCGTGGGATCGTCCGGGTTGGTACTCCAACTATTATTATCCTGCCGGTTACGAATGGAAAGAGCGGGACAATCCGTGCCACGTTTCGTATTACAATTCAAACAGGTCAGTTTCGCGCAATATTTTTGCATCTCAATTAGGAATTATTGCAAAAGAGGGACGCGACCATAAAATGTATTTTGCTGTTTCAAATTTACTTTCTACCGAGCCCGAATCAGGGGTTAAACTGCAATTGTACAATTTTCAAAAACAGCTTCTTAAAACTACACAAACCGGTAGCGATGGATTTGCCGTGGTTGAATTAAAAAAGAAGCCCTTTTTTCTAATTGCACAAAAAAATAATCAGTTCGGGTACTTGCGTTTAGACGATGGAAGTTCTCTGTCGACCAGTAATTTTAATGTTGCCGGACAACAAATTCGCAACGGAATTAAAGGGTTTATTTATGGCGAACGTGGCGTTTGGCGACCGGGTGACACACTCTTTATTAACTTGATTTTAGAAAAAAAGAGTGCTAAATTACCTGAGAATTATCCCGTTGTTTTTCAATTAATAAACCCTTCCGGGCAGATTGTTGAGAAGCAAGTGCAATCGGGAAATGATAACGGTTTTTACTCTTTTCAGCCCGTAACTTCGCCTGAGGCGCAAACAGGAAACTGGCGTGTGGAAGCCAAAGCGGGCAATGTCTCTTTTTCAAAAAGAGTAAAAATTGAGGCTGTAAAACCAAACAGGTTGAAAATTAATTTAGAGTTTCCCGATGATATTTTAACTTCGCGAAACACAGAGATTCCGTTAACTGCAAGCTGGCTGCACGGAACTCCCGCCCGTTCGTTAAAAACGAAAGTTGATGTTCTGTTTGCCAAAGAGAATACCAAATTTAAAGGGTTCGGGAAATACACATTTACAAATCCGGCATCTTTTTACATACCGCAGGAACAGACCATTTTCGATGGTAGGTTAAATGAAAATGGGAAAACAAAAATCCCACTTAATTTTCAGTCGTTAAAAAATGCTCCGGGCATGTTAAAAGCGTGGTTTACATCGCGGGTTTTCGAAGAAGGTGGCGATTTTAGTATAAATGTAACTTCTGCAAAATATGCTCCGTTCTCCACTTTTGTTGGCGTGAAAATGCCATCATCGGAAGATAACTGGTATAAAACCGATACCGATTATTCTCCCGAAATTGTGCTTGTTGATGCCAACGGAAAACCAAAGTCGGGAGATAATATTGAGGCAAAATTGTACAAAATAGATTGGCGATGGTGGTGGGAATCCGGCTCCGAAAATCTTGCTCATTATGTTTCCGGCAGTTATTACAAACCAGTAAAAACATGGAAAATCAGCAATGCAAATCATAAAAACAAATTAAAACTGAATATAAAATATCGTACATGGGACGATAACGGAAGATATTTGCTTTTGGTAAAAGATTTGAAAAGTGGACACGCCACCGGAGTAACTTTTTATATGTCGAAATGGGGAGGCTGGCGTTCGGGCGATTCGGCAGAAGGCGCAACCATGTTAACTCTAAAAACCGATAAAGAGAAGTACAAAGTTGGCGATATTATTGAAGTTAAAATCCCATCGTCGAAAGATGGGAGAGCTTTGGTAAGTATTGAAAATGGAACCAATGTTTCGGATATATTTTGGGTGAAAACCGGCGAGAAACAAACTACTTTTTCGGTTGAAGCCAAACCCGAAATGGCTCCTAATTTTTATGTTCATGTGAGTTTAATTCAGCCTTACGGACAAACCGAAAATGATGCACCTCTGCGTTTATACGGCGTTATCCCGGTGTTGGTAGAAAATCAGGAAACAGTTTTACGACCTCAAATTGATACACCGGTTGAGATTGAACCCGAACAAAAATATACGGTAAAAGTTTCGGAGGCGAATAATAGGGAGATGACCTACACACTCGCCATTGTTGACGAGGGTTTATTGGGGTTAACCAATTTCAGAACTCCCGACCCGCACAGCACATTTTATGCACGCGAAGCTTTGGGAGTTAAAACCTGGGATTTGTACGATGATGTTGCGGGAGCTTACGGCGCGAAGTTAGAAAAGGCTTTTGCGGTTGGCGGCGACGAAGATTTAAAAAACCGAGGCAAAAAGAAAACGTCGAGATTTAAACCGGTGGTACAATTTGCCGGTCCGTTTACGGTTAAAAAGGGCAAAACCAATAAGCATGAATTTGTAATGCCAAATTATATTGGAGCTGTAAGAATGATGGTGGTTGCCGGTGAAAATGGCGCTTATGGAAAAGTGGATAAATCGGTGCCGGTACGAAAAGGTTTAATGTTACTTGCAACTTTGCCACGAGTGTTGGCTCCAAACGAAAATGTGCAGTTGCCGGTTAATATTTTTGTATTGAAGAAGGGTATAAAAAAAGTTACTGTTCGTGTAAAAACAAATGATCTTTTGGATAATAGTGGTGAGAAAGAACAGACGATTTTGTTTGATGAGTTGGGCGAAAAAATGGCATATTTCAACTTAAAAGTTAATGGTAAAACCGGAGTTGCCAAAGTTGAAATAGAAGCAAAAAGCGGAAAAGAAAGTGCAACCTACGAAGTTGAATTGGAGGTGCGAAATCCCAATTCTCAGGTAACTGTAGAAAAGTCGTCAATGGTTGAAGGGCAAAAAAGCTGGACGGCAGAATTGGTTGTTCCGGGCGAGTTGGGAACAAACGAGGCGTGGGTCGAAATTTCCGGATTCCCACCGTTAAACCTGGCAAAACATCTCGATTATCTTATTCGGTATCCACATGGTTGTATCGAACAAATTACATCGGCTGCATTTCCTCAGTTATTCATCGGAAATTTAACTGATTTATCTGCCGACGAGAAATTGGAGATGGAAGATAATATTCGAAATGCTCTGGATAAACTTCCCGCATTTCAACTGCCAAACGGTGGGTTTGGTTACTGGCAGGGTGCATCTTTGGTTAATGAATGGGGAACAAATTATACCGGCAATTTTATTTTACAAGCTGAAAACATGGGTTATTCAATTCCTTTCGGAATGAAAAAAAGTTGGCTGAATTATCAAAAAATTGCGGCACGTAACTGGAGTTCGGGGAAGGGTTATAAAGACGGCATTTATTATCGAAATTACGATTTTACACAGGCTTACCGTTTATATACGCTGGCTTTGGCCGGCTCGCCCGATTTGGGAGCAATGAACCGATTGCGCGAAAAAGAGGAAAAATCGGCAGAAGTTATCTGGCGGTTGGCAGCTGCTTATGTTTTGGCTGGGCAACCGGAAGCGGCCGAAAAACTCGTTAACAATTTAACAACAGAAGTTAAAGAGTATGCCGAATTTGGCGGAACATTTGGTTCTGCACTTCGCGACAAAGCGATGATTCTGGAGACCTTGGTATTATTGAATAAAAAAGAGGATGCATTTGAAATGCTGAAAAATATTTCGGAAGATATGAACCGAAAAAATTGGTTAAGTACACAAACTGCTGCATGGTGTTTAACTGCCGCTGCTAATTTTGCTGAGAAGTTTTATAAAGGTGATGCAGAAACTAAATTTGAACTGCTTGTTAATGGCAATAAAACAAAATTACGAACAGAAATGCCGATTGTAAAAATTCCTGTTCAGTTAGATTCTGAAGGGAAAATAGAGTTGGAATATAAAAACAGCGGTAAAAATGCAAATTTTGTGAAAGTTGTTGCAAGAGGTATTCCAACCGGGATTGATTCAGGTTCGGTCTCGAAAAACTTAATAATGAACACAAAATATTTTGATTCTAACAACAGAGAAATCAATTCAGCACAATTAAAACAAGGCGAAGATTTTACATTAAGAGTTACGGTAAAACATCCCAGTAAACGTGTGGATTACGAGGAGATGGTTTTGTCAACCGTCTTTCCGTCGGGTTGGGAAATAACCAACAGAAGGTTGAATGATATTCCTCAGAACGAAAATTCAAATTTTGAATATCAGGATATTCGCGACGACCGGGTTTACACCTATTTCGATCTGAATATGAATCAGCAAAAAATATTTGTTTTTCGGTTGAATGCAACTTACAAAGGTAAATATTACCAGCCTCCGGTTAGTTGCGAAGCGATGTATGATTTTAGTGTTCGTGCCCAAAAAGCGGGTCGCTGGGTTGAAATTGAATAGTTTGGGAATAATTGTGTCTAAAACGGGTAAAGAGAGAATAATTTAATAATTTTGTATCATGATACAATTTAACAAATATATTGAAATAGATTCTGAAAAGAGATTTGGAAAACCAATCATAAAGGGAACAAGAATTTCTGTTTACGATGTTTTATCTTGGTTATCGAATGGAATGACCCGACAAGGAATTATTCATGACTATCCTGAATTAACAGAGAATCAAATAAACGCTTGCTTATCATTTGCTGCTAAAAAGGAACAAAGACAATTATATGCGTTATGAAATTGCTGTTTGATCAAAATATTTCCTTTCGATTGATAAAGCATATCATCAATATATTTCCAGAATCAAAGCAAATTAGGGAATTAGGACTTGAAAACTCGACCGATATTGAAATATTTGATTTTGCAAAGAATAATGACTTCACAATTGTAACATTTGATTCAGATTTTTGCGACATAAATATTTTAAAAGGTTTCCCTCCCAAAATAGTTTGGATTAGAACAGGAAATACAACAACAAAAAGTCTGAAAAATCTTATCCGAAACAAAAGTGACCTGATAAAACTATTTATGATTGAAGATTTTGGTTGCCTTGAAATAGTAGAATAAACTGAGCACCTATCATACTCCACAATTTGATTAGTATTTTATAGGGTTTAACTTATGTGTTGGGAAATATCACGAAAAATATATTGGAAAAACGGTAGTGGGTTGTCATTGTAAATAGTTGATCGTTAAGGCTATCTCAAAATGTAAAGATTTTTGATTTGAAAAAGAGACTTCTGATTATATTTGTACTGCTTCTAATATTATTTTTAGGATTACTTTTTTGTGCTCCCCGTCCGCTTTTTAATTCTCCATTTTCAACAGTTGTAGAAAGTGCCGGGGGAAAACTTCTCGGTGCAAGAATTGCTGCCGACGAACAGTGGCGTTTTCCGGCACTCGACTCCATTCCCGAAAAATATGAAAAGTGTCTGTTGAATTTCGAAGACAGATATTTCTATTATCACCCCGGAATAAATTTGGTGTCGCTTTCCAGAGCACTTTTGCAAAATATAAAGGAGAAGAAAATTGTGAGCGGTGGCAGCACAATTACAATGCAGGTTTGTCGGATGGCAAGAAAACAAAAAATGCGTTCGATAAAAAATAAGATTATTGAAATGATTTGGGCATTAAATCTCGAACTTCGTTTTTCGAAAAAGGAGATTCTGAATTTGTATGCTTCGCACGCTCCGTTTGGAGGGAATGTAGTTGGGCTCGATGCTGCTGCCTGGCGGTATTTTTCACGACCTCCAGCAGAATTGTCGTGGGCTGAATCGGCTACACTCGCTGTTTTGCCAAATGCGCCCGCGCTAATTTATCCCGGGCGGTTGGATAAAAAACTGAAGCAAAAACGCGATGGATTATTAAAAAAAATGATGACAATTGGCGAAATTGATACTCTTACATTTCAACTTTCTATTGTCGAGCCACTTCCCGAAAAGGTAAATCCACTTCCGATAAACTCTTATCATTTGGTAGAAAAGGCTGCTCAGGAAAAAAATGGACAAAGAGTTCATTCAACAATAAACTACTATTTACAGCAAAGAGTTACCGAATTGGTTGCCCGTCATAATAAAAAATTGCAGGCAAATCATATTAATAATATTGCGGTTGTTGTTGCTGAGATTGGTACAAAAGAGGTAATATCTTATGTCGGAAACGTTTTTGACGGGCGGCATTTTGCACACGATAACCATGTGGATATCGTACAGGCAAAAAGAAGTACCGGTAGTATTTTAAAACCATTTTTGTATTGCAAAATGATTGACGAGGGTTTGATTACACCGCAAACTTTAATTCCTGATATCCCAACTCGTTTTGGCGGTTTTACTCCCACTAATTTCGATGAGGATTTTAATGGTGCAGTTCCGGCTGCCAAAGCTTTGGCACGGTCGTTAAATATTCCGGCAGTTCGAATGTTACAAAGTTTTGGAGTTGCTCCGTTTTACAATTTTTTACAAAAAGCAGGAATGAAAACTTTAACGGAATATCCCGATTATTATGGGCTGTCGTTAATACTTGGTGGTGCAGAAGTTACTTTGTGGAATCTGACAGGAATGTACACATCGTTGGTTTCGATACTAAAAAATTATAACGAAAATGATGGTTTCTACGGAGCTACTCCTTTTTCTGAATTAGTTTGGGAGAAGAAAAAACAGGAGTTCGAGAATAATGTTCCAAACGATGTTCAACCTGAAATCCGTGCAGGAGCAATTTATTTAACCTTGCAGGCTTTGTTAGAAGTTAAACGCCCTGAATCGGAATCTGGCTGGGATGAGTTTGCTTCGGCAAGAAATATTGCCTGGAAAACGGGTACCAGTTTTGGGTTTCGCGATGGTTGGGCAGTGGGAATGACAGCAGATTATATAGTTGCCGTTTGGGTTGGAAATGCTGATGGCGAGGGGAGACAGGGATTAACAGGTGTTACCGCCGCCGCACCACTTTTATTTGATATTTTCAGTTTGTTGCCGGTTTCGAAATGGTTAGAAATGCCGTTTGACGAGTTGGAAAAAATAGAAATTTGTGCCGAAAGTGGTTTTCGAGCAGGGTTAAATTGTGATGCTATAAATGAAGTTTGGGTTCAAAAAAGTTCAAAAGCAGGTGTTTGTCCGTGGCATAAAAAAATTCATTTAAACGATACAAAAACATACCGGGTAAATGCAAAGTGTTATCCTGTGTCTAAAATGATTCATAAAAACTGGTTTGTTTTATCTCCGGCAATGGAGTATTATTTTAAGCAAAGAAATCCATCGTATTCGGTTTTGCCTCCAATGTTGCCGGGGTGCACAAACGATATTTCAAATATGGAATTTATATATCCGCGCCAGTGGAACAATGTTTTTATTCCAACTTATTTAGACGGAATGCCCGGACAAATTGTTTTTGAGTTGGTTCATCGTCAGAAAAAAGCTACTGTTTTCTGGCATCTCGACGAGAAATATCTGGGTACAACAAGCGGAATTCATCAATTCGCACTCAATCCCGAAAAAGGGTGGCACACAATTAACGTAACCGACAACTTGGGAAATCAAATTTCAAAACGGTTTCAGGTTGTAAGCGAGAATTAAACTATCCTTCTGCCGAATGGTGTAAATGCCAGCGACATCATTTTAAAATGCTGCCGTGCCCACGGAATTCCTATTATTGTAATTCCCAAAAGAATACCGAAAAACAAGTGTGTCAGTGCAATCCAAATTCCACCGATAAAAAACCAAATGATATTCATAACTGTCGAGAGGCAGCCGGGAGCGTAATCCATGTACTCAATTTTTTGCCCGAATGGCCAGAGTGCAAGCACACCAAGTTTAAACGATTGAAGTCCGAATGGAATTCCAATAATAGTTAGACAGAGTGCAATTCCTGCAAAAATGTATTCTAAAAAAATTGCAAATCCACCAAAAATCAGCCAAAGTATATTTCCTAAAAATTTCATAATAATTTGTTTTTAGTAAAAATAGCTTTTTTTTAATAAGTTGGAATAAAAGATTCTTTTAAGACTGTGTATTCATCAAATTTTGTATTTTTACAATCGATTGCAATAGTTGATTTGTCTGCAATTATAACAGTTTAGTTTTTACTCAATATAAATAATATTTAATTTTAAAAACATGAAAACATTTTTAACCGTATCTATTGCACTGCTGCTATTTGGTTGTAATTTTAGTAAAATCGACAATGAAATTTTAATTGTAAATGCAACCGATATAACTCGTGTTGATCAAGCGATAACTATTTCGAAAGAGAAACTTTCAACGCTGATTACATCGGTTGACAATAAACTGTTTCCACTTTTAAAAGATTCCGATGGTCGAACTATTCCATCGCAGATTGATGATTTGGACAAAGACGGAGAGTGGGACGAGTTATTTTTTCTGATTGATTTAAAAGAGAATGAAACTAAAGTTCTCAGTGTGTCGTTTGTCGATCAAAAAGATATTCCGGCTTTTACAGTGCGCTCGAATATACGTTTTGCCGATATGACTTCGGAGCATAATGAACTTGATAATGCAGAGCGTTTAAAATCGTCAGACTCACCTAATTCTCAAAAGTATTTTACAATGGAAGGTCCTGCGTGGGAAAACGATAAAGTGGCTTTTAGAAATTATTACGATGCCAGAAGCGGGTTCGATATTTTTGGAAAAAGAACCTCGGCAATGGTGTTGGATAAAGTTGGTTTAACAGCACACTCGTACCATGTACTTGCCGATTGGGGAATGGACATTTTAAAAGTTGGTAATTCGCTTGGTGCCGGTGCTATTGCCATTAAAAAAGATGGAAAGTTTTACAGATTTACCGACACCGAAACAAATGCTGCAAATTTTGAATCGGGAACAATTGAAATAGTCGCTGATGGTCCGCTGAGAAGTATTGTAAAATGGAAAATAAATGGGTGGAATGTTGATGGAAATAAATATAATCTGACACATGAGATTTCCATTTGGGGAGGAACACAATTTTATAAAAGCAGAGTTGAAGTTTCGGGATTAAAAGGTGGTGAAACACTTTTAACCGGGATTGTTAACATGCACAGCGACTCACTAATATTTGCCGAACCAAACGATAAATTTGTATTTCTTGCCACCCACGATAATCAGGCTTTCGATGGTGAAAAACTGGGAATGGCTCTCATGCTTCATAAGTCAGATTTTATTGCCAATATTCAGGCTCCGGATGAGGGACAGGGAATTACTCAAACATATATGGCTGAATTAAAACTGGAAAACGAAAAACCTGTTGATTTCTATTTTTACTCGGGCTGGGAACTTCAAAATAAAAAGTTTAAAAATGCTGATTATTTTATTGATTTGGTTAAATCAGACGCACAAAAGTTCGCAAATATAATTGTTGTTAAATAGTATTTTCAAAGTTGTTTTAGTTTGTGAGTCTTAGCAATTACGCTGTTTCATTGCTTGTAATATGATACAATTCCCTGTTCTTTTACAAAAAAGAATAATTAGGTATAATTTTTGTGAGTAGTTGCAAAAGTTTTACGTTCTTCGTAATAGTCATAAACAAGAAAACCAATAATTAAACATTGTTAAAAAATCAACTCATCATTTGTAATTTAACCAACAATCAAACTACTGATTAAAAAACATATTTTATGAACGAAAAAATAATCCATTTAGAGTCGATTGTAAAGAACTACAAAGTTGGAACTCAGGTTGTACGCGCATTACGTACGGTTTCTGTTGATATTTATAAAGGTGAGTATGTTGCAATTATGGGTGCTTCAGGTTCCGGGAAATCTACTTTGATGAATATAATTGGTTGTCTTGATACTGCCACAACCGGAAAATATGTTTTAAATGGAACCGATGTTAGTAGCATGTCGGACGATGAGTTGGCAGAAATCAGAAACTCAGAAATTGGTTTTATTTTTCAGGTTTTTAATTTGCTGCCTCGAAATACAGCTCTGGAAAATGTGATGCTACCGTTGGTTTATGCAGGTATCAGAAAAACAGAACGTAAAAGGATAGCAGAAGAAACTTTGACTGATGTTGGGCTGGATGATAGAATGGCACACCGCCCAAACGAACTCTCGGGTGGTCAGCGCCAGCGGGTTGCAATTGCTCGGGCACTTGTAAATAAACCTGCTTTATTGTTGGCCGACGAACCAACCGGCAACCTCGATTCGAAAATTTCGGAGGAGATTATGACACTATTTGCCGAGATTCATAAAAAAGGAAATACATTGGTAATGGTTACTCACGAAGAGGATATTGCAAAACATGCACACCGTATTATTCGATTAAAAGATGGTGAAGTGGAATCGGATATTATTAACAAAAATCCAGTTTATTAGATTATTGAGATGGGTAAAAAGTTTAAAGTTTACACTAAAACAGGCGACGATGGCACAACCGGTCTGGTTGGCGGAAGTCGTGTAAAAAAGTACGATTTCCGATTAGAAGCCTACGGAACTATTGACGAATTAAATGCTTCGATTGGTGTTCTGCGTTCATACGATTTGCCATCTGATATTTTAGATCTTCTTATTCAAATTCAAAATAAACTTTTTAATATTGGTTCGCTATTGGCTTCCGATAAAAAAGGGGAGGCTTTTACTGCCGGACTAAAAATTACCGAAGAAAATATTAAAGTACTCGAAAATGCCATCGATGAGTTTGAAAAACATCTGCCCGAACTAAAAGGTTTTGTTTTACCGGGGGGCGAAATTTATGTTGCTCAGTGCCACGTTGCTCGTACAGTTTGTCGTAGGGCAGAGCGTAGAATTGTGGAGTTTGCCGATACTTATCCCGTTCAATCTGAAATAGTAAAATATATTAACAGGTTATCTGATTTCCTGTTTGTTTTAGCCCGAAAACTGGCATTCGACAATAATGTTAACGAAGTTAACTGGGCAAAAGATTAAACCTCTGATTTCATAAAATTATTCAAAAATAAATATCTGTTTTCTTTCTCAAATAGCTGAAGAAAAAAGAGGTGTTTTTTAATTTATAAAACTCATAAAGATTTTTGTTTGTTAGGTTCATTTTTTTATTATATTCGCGGCATTGAAAAAAGCGATTTAATCGAAAAAAAAATATAACATGTATTGGACACTTGAATTGGCATCGAAGCTTGAAGATGCGCCATGGCCGGCGACTAAAGACGAATTAATTGACTTTGGAATTCGTTCCGGTGCTCCTTTGGAAGTAATAGAAAATCTTCAGGAAATTGAGGATGAAGGCGAAATGTACGAAAGTATTGAGGATATCTGGCCGGATTACCCGAGCAAGGACGATTTCTTTTTTAACGAAGACGAGTACTAAAAAGATATTTTTTGATAATTTAAAAAGCATCCGCCAGCCGACGGATGCTTTTTTTTGATTTAAAAATACTGATTGAAACCAACGTAAAATAGTGATTGTTAATTCCCTGTTAAAACTGGTTTCAGCGCATCTTATTCACCATCAGCAAAATCCTGTAAATAAGAGAACCTTTCGGTTAACTTTCCATCTTTTGTAATCGATGCTCTTTCGATAATCCCATCAACATCTTTGTTAAACAGACCGGGAAAAACTTTGTCGATTAGGTTTCTGCCAAAATCGAGTGAAGCATCTTTTGGTAACTCGCAGGGTAAATTATCAACCGCCTGAACAGAAATATTATTTTATTTGAAAACGCATCTTCCAGCTTTCCGGTTTTAGGGTTGTAATCATAGAAAGGATTGTCAATGGTCGATGCTTTTTTTGTTGACGGAATTGAGCCTTCAATATCGCAGGTAATATCAGAGATTACCGATATTCTGAAATCGCTATTATTTGCCTCGTTTGCAGTAAAAAGAACGGGTGCTTTCGGATTCCAAAAAGCCGAGGCAATTAACAAATCGGTTGATTGTGCAAAAGGCTGAAATGTATTTTCATACATCTCCGGGTTATTAAAAAAGTGCATTAATTCGAATTCACTTCCATCTTTACGCTTTGCATAATCGGCGGGTATAAGTTGTGTATAAATTGCTTTTCCCCAATTATTCGTTTTTAAATAATCGGCTGCTGCAAAACGTTCTATTTTCAGGTGATGTAAAACTTCGAGAACACCACCGGCAACTCTGCCATCGCCCGTAACCGCAATTTTTATTGGTGGCAGTTTAATATTGTCGAGTTCCGAATACATTTCAACTAAATCAGTACAAAGGTGCGCTGGTTTTAAATCGAATAATTTTTCGCGTAATCCAAAAGCCCGCAATCCGTTGTACGCTCCAACCAATCCGGCAAATCGTCCGAACCCGATTATTCTAAATCCCTCTTTATTAGTTAAAACTTCGTAATCAACCAACTGGACTTTCTTTTTAAGTATTGCTTGCAAAAGACTACGATTATACTCTTGCTTTTTAATTGTATGAGAGAAAAACAGATAAATTTTACCTTCAATAAAATCTTCAATTCTAACCTCTTTTACCCCTAGTAAAATATCGCAATCGGTTAAATCCTCTTTAAGTTCGAATCCCAAATCAGAGTATTCATTATCTTTAAAACTACGTACCGGACTTGGCTGAATATAGATAGAGACATGAGGGAACTTTTTTTTAACTTCAATACATTGCTCGGGAGTAAGTGCTACTCGCTTGTCGGGAGGAGTTTTACCTTCGCGAAGAATTCCTATTTTCATAAGTTTATATTTTTTCACCGCAAAAACGTTGAAATGCAAAGAAAAATTTAATCATTCTCTTGTGTATCAACAATTTTTGCCATGGATGTTTCATCTGTTTTGCTTTAAAGTCAAAGTAAATATCACCATTTTTTTCATATTCTTCATACAGTAAACTTTTTCTTCCTACTCCTTTCTCTTCGCTTCTTTCCAAATAACATCCATTTCTGCCAAACTCATATCGTGCAGACTTTTGCCTTTTAGTAAAGTTTTACTTTCGAGGTAGTTAAAGCGTTTTGTGAATTTCAGATTGGTTCGTTCCAGTGCAGCTTCCGGGTCAATATCGTATAAACGTGCAGCATTTACCATGGCAAAAAAGAGGTCGCCAAATTCGGCCTCAATTTTATCTTTATCCATTTTCCCAATTTCATGACCCAACTCATCCACCTCCTCCTTCACTTTTTCCCAAACCTGCTCTTTATGTTCCCAGTCGAAACCAACACCTCTCACTTTTTCCTGAATACGATTGGCTTTTACCAAAGCCGGCATTGCCACCGGAACTCCTTCGAGAACTCTTTTGTTACCACCTTTTTCCTTTAATTTCAAAGCCTCCCAATTCTCTTCAACTTTCTTTGCCGAACCATCAACTTCTACATCACCAAAAACATGAGGATGTCGATAAACTAATTTTTTGTTAATACTTTCCAGTACATCGCCAATATCGAACTCTCCTTTTTCGGAACCTATTTTCGAGTAAAAAGCAATGTGCAACATCAAATCGCCAAGTTCCTTTTTAATATCCTGAAGATTATTATGAAGGATTGCATCGCCCAATTCGTAAGTCTCTTCGATAGTTAGTTTCCGTAACGATTCAAGAGTCTGCTTTTTATCCCACGGACATTTTTCGCGGAGCTCATCCATTATTTCTAGCAGCTCTTTAAAGGCTTCTAATTTTCTTTGCATCGAGTTATTATTGAAATTCTCCCGAAAATAGTGATTTCAAATAGACTTTTATCTATTTCTTCTTTTAAAAGTTTTCCACAATTTAAATAGATTTATTTTGTAATTTTGAACCGCTTTCAAAAACTAAAAAATTAACGATTGGACAAACAAATTTTATTAGAAGGAATTGACCCGTTAGAATTTTTCGGTGTAAACAATTCAAAAATAAATCTCATAAAAAAACTCTTTCCCAAAATTAAAATTACGGAGCGTGGTAATTCCCTTTTTGTTAAGGGAGAAGAGAAGGAACTTGAACTTTTCGAAAAGAGATTTGCACTTATTCTCGACCACTATTTTCAGTTTAATAACTTAACCGACGAGATAATACGTGATATTTTAGCTTCCGGTATTTCTAAAATGGAAGAGAAAAGTTCGACCGAGAAGGATATTATTGTTTTTGGGAATAGTGGAAAACCGGTTCGGGCACGCACCCCAAATCAAAGAAAACTTTATGGCGAAAGCAGTAAAAATGATTTGCTTTTTGCAATTGGTCCGGCAGGAACAGGAAAAACATACACAGCAATTGCTCTTGCGGTAAAAGCACTTAAAAACCGGGAGATCAAAAAAATTATTTTAAGTCGTCCGGCTGTGGAAGCTGGAGAAAATCTTGGATTCCTTCCAGGCGATTTAAAAGATAAAATAGACCCATATTTACAACCACTTTACGATGCGTTGCAGGATATGATTCCGGCAAAAAAACTTGAGGAGTTTATGAAAGACGGGACGATACAAATTGCGCCACTGGCTTTTATGCGCGGGCGAACTTTAAGTAATGCTTTTGTAATTTTGGATGAAGCGCAAAACACCACCATTAACCAAATGAAAATGTTTCTTACGCGAATGGGGTTGAATGCCAAATTTATTATAACCGGCGATGTTACCCAAATTGATTTGCCAAAGAAAAGTAATTCGGGATTAATTAATGCAATGAATATTTTGGGGAAAATCAAGTCGATTTCAATTATAAAATTCGATAAAAGAGATATTGTAAGACACAGATTGGTTAGGGATATTGTGAATGCTTATGAGGGGGAGAAGTGAACAGTCTCAGTAGGCAGTAAAACAAAACAGTAATAAATAAGAATTCATAAATATTAAATAAAATGAGCGCATTAACAAAAACAGAGTTTAGTTTTCCGGGACAAAAAAGTTTATATGTTGGAAAAGTTCGCGACGTTTATAACATTAACGACGACTTTTTAGTGATGGTGGTTTCAGACCGTATTTCGGCATTCGACGTGGTTTTGCCAAAGGGAATTCCATTTAAAGGACAGGTATTAAATCAGATTGCAGAGAAATTTTTAGATGCCACTGCCGACATTGTTCCCAATTGGAAAATTGCAGTGCCCGACCCCAATGTTACAGTTGGGCATTTATGCGAACCATTTAAAGTTGAAATGGTAATTCGTGGCTATTTAACTGGTCATGCCTGGCGCGAATACCGCGATGGGAAACGTACTTTATGTGGAGTTAAAATGCCCGACGGAATGATTGAAAATCAGAAATTTCCGGAGCCAATTTTAACGCCCACAACAAAAGCCAATTTTGGTCATGATGAAGATATCGCGCGTGAGGATATTATTTCGCAAGGAATTGTTGACAAAGCTGAATACGAAATGCTGGAAGATTACACTCGTAAACTATTTCGGCGTGGTACTAAAATGGCTGCCGAAATGGGATTGATTTTGGTGGACACAAAATATGAATTTGGTAAAAAAGATGGTAAAATTTATCTTATCGATGAAATTCATACACCCGATTCGTCGCGCTATTTTTATGCCGATGGTTACGAAGAGAGACAGGCAGCAGGCGATAAACAAAAACAACTTTCGAAAGAATTTGTACGGCAGTGGCTTATTCAAAATAATTTCCAGGGATTGGAAGGACAAACTATTCCTGAAATGAATGAGGAATTTGTTGATTCAGTTTCTGACCGTTATATCGAACTTTTTGAGAAAATTACCGGCGACAGATTCAAAAAGTCAGACACAGCAAAAATTAATGCAAGAATTGAAACTGCTGTTACTGAATTTTTAAGGGCGCAGGTTTAATCTGTAACAATTATAAAAGATTCGAAATTCAAATATTATTGGATTCTGAATCTTTTATATTCGTATAAAACCTATTCTCATGAAGACAAAGCAATTACTCTTTATTCTAACCCTTTTATTTTTTACTGTAAATGTTTTTGCGCAAGATAAATTTACATTCGTAAAAAAAGGCGACACTGCACCCAACTTCTCCATCGAAATGCAGGATGGAACTACAAAACAACTCTCCGATTTAAAAGGGAAAGTGGTTTGGGTAAACTTTTTTGCAACGTGGTGCGGTCCGTGTCGAGTGGAACTTCCTCATCTCGAAAAAGATGTTTACAACAAATTTAAAAACAGAGATGATTTTGAGGTTCTTGTAATAGGTCGCGAACACGACTGGGCGACAGTTAACAAATTTAAAAGCGAGAATAATTACGTGTTACCTTTTTATCCTGACCCTAAAAGAGAAATCTTTTCGAAATATGCCAAGCAAAATATCCCCCGAAATTTTATTATTGATAAAGAGGGGAAAATTGCTGTGGTTTCAATTGGTTTTAATAAAGACGAATTTAGTAAGATTATTTTGCATGTTGAAGAGTTATTGAATTGAATAGCTTTATTAAAAAATAACGAAAAATAACTTAATGACGTTGAATAAATTGATTTTTCAAACTTTTTATTCTTATATTTGAAAATTCAATTTATAACTTTTTATAGATGTTTTTAAGTCAAAGTATTTTAAACGAAGGCGGTAACACAGAAGGCCGTTTTGAGAATAGGAAAAGAGAATTTTATGAAGGGGAAAACCCAAAGTCAATTGTTAATTTACCCGGTGGACAGATAATCAAAGAAAAATCGCACGTTAATTATAACTGGCAAAAGTTACGCAAATAGTTTCTTTTCAAAATTATTGCAGACGTTGCAATTTTTCTTAGATTTGCAGACCGAAATAAAAACGGTCTCTTGGCCGAGTGGCTAGGCAGCGGTCTGCAAAACCGCGTACGGCGGTTCGAATCCGCCAGAGACCTCACTGGAAAAACCATCTTTAAAAATAATTTAAAGATGGTTTTGTTTTTGATAACCAGGCATTTAACTGAAAAATTCCACAAATCCTGAATCCATATTATAGAAAGCCGGAACAATTATAACATCACCATTATTAGCAGCTTTTTTTAAAATATCCGATCTGTTTTTTAGCTCTTCTATTGTTAGTTTTGCATTGGTTTTTACAACATCATCAACAGTTGCCATTTTTGCAGATGCAGTAATTGCCGGAGTTAAATATGAAAGCAGGTGATTCATATTTTCTCCGTAATCGCCACCTTTTAAGGCCTCTGTAACAGCCCCGCAATTCTGATGTCCCAACACAATAATTACTTTGCAATTTAAATGGGCAACTGCAAATTCAATACTGGCAACCGACGATTTATTGGCAATATTTCCGGCAACACGTACAACAAAAAGTTCGCCCAGTCCGGTGTCGAAAATAAGTTCAGGTACAATTCGGCTGTCGGTGCAGCCCAAAATAATTGCGAAGGGTTTTTGAGTGTCGATTATCGATTTACGGCGCAAACTATCTTGTAGATAACTATTTAACTGGTCGTTTGCAAATCTTTTATTTCCGGCTGATAATCTGGTTAAAATTTCGCTAGTTGTCATCTATAAGGATTATTTAAAAATGTTAATTGAAGAAAGCATGGGGCGGTTATTTCCTGTTTTTTACATATTTCTCTAACCACTGGTCTTGTTCCCATAAAACATGTAAAATAGATTCGCGCGCCGAGTAACCGTGGCTCTCTTTTGGCAACATAACCAAACGTACCGGTGCGCCCATTCCTTTTAAAGCATTGAAGTACCGTTCGCTTTGCAAAGGATATGTTCCCGAATTATTGTCTGCTTCGCCATGAATTAACAGTAGCGGAGTTTTCATTTTATCGGCGTGCATAAATGGCGACATGTTGTAATAAACTTCCGGTGCTTCCCAATAACTGCGCTCTTCGCTTTGAAATCCGAAAGGGGTTAATGTACGGTTGTATGCACCACTTCTTGCAATTCCGGCAGCATACAAATTGCAATGAGAAAGCAAGTTAGCCGTCATAAATGCACCGTAAGAATGTCCTCCAACGGCAACTTTATTGCGGTCGATAAAACCCAATTTGTCAACTGCATCAATTGCAGCTTTTCCGTTTGCAACCAGTTGTTCGCGGAATGAATTGTTGGGTTCTTTATCGCCCTCGCCAATAATTGGAAAAGCCGCCCCGTCGAGAATTGCATAACCGCGCATCACCCAAAATACCGGAGAACCGTAATTAGGAAATGTAAAGGTGTGTGGTGATGATGTTATCTGACTTGCCATCGATGCATCTTTAAATTCGCGTGGATAAGCCCAGAGTATCATTGGCAGTTTCTCCTTTTTAGTTTTGTCGTATCCGGCAGGTAAATACAGAGTTCCCGAAAGCTCAATACCATCATCGCGCTTGTATAAAATTACCTCTTTAGAAACGCCTTCCATACTTTTAAATGGATTCTCGAAAAATGTTATTTGTTGTGGTGCAACTCTTTTATTAATATTCCGAATAAAGTAATTTGGGAATGTTGTACTTGCCTCGACACGGGTTAGCAATTCACCCTTTTTGGCATCCATAACTTTTATAATTCTTTCGAGAGTTTTTTCGCCACTGGCTCGCCACAAACGTTTGGTTTCGTTAGTTTTAATATTGTATTCATCGAAAAACGGACGGATTCCCCCGGGAGAATAACCTGTTCCGGTTAGGTATAAATTATCTTTAGCGATTACCAGAGTGTATTTTCCCAACTCATTCTTTTTTGTTAAAAAAGAGCCCGGATTTGCATACCTGTCGTTATAGTTTAAGTCGTAAATTATTTCAGGTTTAACTTTCGTATCCGTTGGATTAAAAAGGTATGTTTTCGAATTTCGTGTGTTCCACCAACTGTCGTGCGCAATGGCAATTTCATCGTTTCCCCATGTAATTCCGGCAAATCGCTGAATAGTTTTTATAATCGATTTTGGTTCGCCCGAGAATGGCGCATCCAAACTAAAAACTTCATCGCGATGGGCAACTTTAATGGCTGGGTCGCCTTCATCCAAAGCTTTTACAAAATAAATTGTTGAAGGTTTGTCGGCACGCCAGCTAATATTACGCATCCCTTTTTTTGTTGACATAAATCCTTTTGGGCGAACTTCTTCGAGAGGCGATTCCAATAAAACTTTTATCTCATTACCGTTTTTATCGAAAATTACTGTTTTTGATGGAAATCTGCTTAGTGTTACTATGTACGAAAATGGTTTATGAAGAGTTGAAATTAAAACGTATTCACCGTCAGGAGAAAAACTCATTCCTGCGTACATAGCTGTCTCTTTCCATAATTTTTTATTGCCATCTAAATCAACTTTGTAAATAGTAGAACGAACCAATTGTTCAAAGTTAAATTCATCTGCTTTGTCTTGCAATAAATCCTGATATGTGCGGTTTTGTGCTTTTTCACCATCGCTAACCGAAACTCTTGGTCCGGTGGGAACTGCTGTAGATTTGTCTATTAATGGTTTTTTATCGTCGGGTAAAAACCGTACTAAAAACGATTGCCCGTTTGTAAACCACGAAAAAGGGCGACCAACATTTGCATTCAGAGTTGCTTCTGTAAGTTTTTTACAACTGGCATCGGCAATGTCTAAAACCCAAAGTTCAACTCCGTCGGGAACTGTATTTGTAAATGCCATTTTAGTCTGGTCGGGCGACCACGAAAAATTTGCAAGTCGCGGCGAAGTTGGTAACCCATTAACTTTTAATACCTCCTTTTTACCAATTTTCATTAATGCCATGTTGAAGTAATAAGTCGTGCGGCTTCCAATATTTGTAACCGGGTTAATTCGCAAACCTGCCAAACGCAATTCAGTTTCCGAAAGTTCAGCTATACTTTTGTATTTGTTGCGATAAAGTAAAACAATATTTTTATTTTTATCGTCAATTCGAACCGATGGAGTAAGTGGAGCATCAGCCAATTCTAATATTTCTTTTGGTGGTTGCTGATAGGTGAGATCTTCCTGTGCATTTACAATACTAAAAGCAAAAGAGAACAGAATAAAGAGTGCGATAATTTTTCTCATGATAGGTTTTTAAAAAGTTAGATCTACAATTTTTTAGTTGGATTATAAATTTAAAAATAGTGAACGAAAATAGTGAAAGGAAAGGAATAAACCAATTTGCTCGATTGGGATAATTATGAAAAACCATATAGTAATTGTTGCCTTTTCTGTTTTTTTTCAATTCTCATTACTATTTACTAACAACTCACTACTCATTTTAATTACCTTTGCTTCCTATTTAAAAAAATATGTCAGATAAACCATTAATATTAGTTACCAACGACGATGGAATTCATGCAAAAGGATTACGCGAATTGGTTGAGGTGATTCAGCTTTTCGGCGATGTTGTTGTTATTTCGTCCGAAGTTTCAATGTCGGGAAAGTCGAATGCAATAACTGTTGACCAACCTTTACGAACTACACCTGTCGAAAAAATACATGGAGTTTTAACTTTTAAAAGTAACGGAACCCCAGTTGATAGCGTAAAGTTGAGCTTTAATAGTCTGTTAGATCGCACACCAGATTTTGTTGTCTCGGGCATTAATCACGGAGCAAATTCATCAATCAGTATTATTTATAGTGGTACGATGGGAGCGGCCATCGAAGGTAGTTTGCACGGTGTTCCGTCGATTGGTTTTTCGTTGGACGATTTTAGTGCAAATGCCGATTTTTCGAAGGCAAAAATTATTGTAGCGAAGGTGTTTCAAAGTGTTCAGGAAAATGGATTGCCTCCGTTTACATGTTTAAATGTAAATATTCCGAAGGGAAAACCAAAAGGTATAAAGGTTTGCAGGCAGGCACACGGAAAATGGGTAGAAGAGTTTGAAAAGCGAACCGATCCGCATGGCAGAGATTATCACTGGCTGTCGGGTTATTTTAAAAATTTTGAAGAGGATTCGACTGAAACTGATATTTACGCGCTCGAAAACAATTTTGTGTCGGTTGTTCCCGTTACCATCGATATGACTTGTTATAAAACTTTGGACCAAGTTAAAAACTGGAAATTTTAATGCAACGACAAAAAATAAATAAATTCGACAATTTAGGAATTGGATTATTAGTGGGTTTTATTACTCCGGTAATTATCTTTTTTGCCGTTTATTTTATTAAGGAAAGTGGAATCTCTTTTTCAAATTATATAGGAAACTTAATGTATTTGCAGTCGCTTGTAAAATTGGGCAGTTTATGTGTTTTTGCCAACAGTGCGGTTTTTATGGGTTTTATTAAACTGAAATACGACAAGGCAGCAAGGGGAGTTTTAGCAGCAACTATAATCTACGCATTTGTGGTTTTAATTTCGAGGGCTTTTTAAAATGAAGTACTATTTAATAGCAGGCGAAGCATCTGGCGATTTGCATGGTTCTAATTTAATAAAAGAGCTGGCAGCTACCGATTCTGCTGCACATTTCCAATATTTTGGCGGCGACTTAATGCAAGCAGTTGGCGGCAATTTAGTAAAACATTATCGCGAAATGGCGTTTATGGGTTTTGTCGATGTTCTGCTAAACATTAAAACTATAAAACGAAATATGGAGTTTTGTAAAAAAGACCTGCTCCAATTTCAACCCGATGTTTTAATACTGATTGATTACCCCGGGTTTAATCTGCGGATTGCCAAATTTGCCAAGCAAAACAACATAAAGGTTTTCTATTATATTTCGCCAAAACTCTGGGCGTGGAAAGAGCACCGTGTTAATAAGGTAAAAGCCTTTGTTGACGAGATGTTTACAATATTCCCCTTTGAGACAGAGTTCTATAAAAAGCACAATTTCGAAGTTAATTATGTTGGAAATCCTTTAATGGATGCCATTGCAGAATATAAAAAAACAACAATTACAAAATTCGATTTTTTTGAAAAGAATAATCTGGATAGTCGTCAGGTTGTGATAATTTTAGCAGGAAGTCGTGTGAAAGAGATCAAACGCATTTTGCCAACAATGGTGAAAGCCACCGAAGGATTAAACGATTTTCAGTTTGTAATTGCCGGAGTGAAAAATATTGATAAAACCATTTATCGCGAAATTATAGGTAATAAAAATATTAAAATTATTTTTGAACAAACCTACGATTTGTTGAGTTTTGCACACACGGCAATTGTAACATCGGGAACAGCAGCTTTAGAAACTGCACTTTTTAATGTGCCTCAAGTTGCAATGTATAAGATGGAAGGTGGTTTGCTTGTTGATGTGATTTTCAGAAATTTTGTACTGAAAACAAAATGGGTTACGCTGCCCAATATTATTCTGCAAAAAGGTGCAATTCTCGAACTTATTCAAAAAGATTTAACGGTTAAAAAGGTTCGTAACGAACTTGAAAAGTTATTATTAGACAATAATTATCGCGAAAAAATGGGTGCAGATTATAATCGGTTAAATAAACTGATGGGAGAACCGGGCTGCTCGAAACGAGCCGCTGAAAAAATGATTGATTTATTAGCTCGAAATCCAAAACTTTAAACTTTAAACTTTAAACTCGAAACTCGCTGTGTATAGTCTATTTAAAAAAGAGATAAAAACATTTTTTGGGTCGTTAATCGGCTACCTTGTTATAGTTGTGTTTTTATTGGTAACCGGTCTGTTTTTGTGGGTTTTCCCCGGCTCATACAATATTCCCGAAAATGGATATGCAACTTTAGAAGGTCTTTTTACGCTTGCTCCCTGGTTGTACCTGTTTTTAATACCTGCAATTACAATGCGCTTTTTTGCCGACGAAAAACGATCGGGTACAATCGAAACTCTACTTACCCGCCCAATTTCCGATTTTAAGATTGTGTTGGCAAAATTTATGGCAGGTTTGATAATCGTAATATTTTCGTTGTTGCCAACTCTGCTCTATTTTTTATCGGTTTATCTGTTGGGAAACCCGGTTGGAAGTGTTGATGTTGGCGCAACATGGGGCTCTTTTATCGGACTGTTTTTTCTGGCAACAATATATATATCAATTGGTATTTTTGCATCGTCGTTAACCGAAAATCAGATTGTATCATTCATTTTGGCACTCGCACTATCGTTTCTGTTTTATATTGGGTTCGAGTTTGTTGCAACTTCCGGTGTGCCATATTTTCTTGAACAGTTACTTTCGTGGTTTAGTATAAACAGCCACTACCAATCGGTTTCGCGCGGTGTTATTGATTTACGCGATTTGCTATATTTTATGGGAATGACATTTTTATTTTTGTACGCAACCAGTTTGTTTATACGAAAAGGAAAATGGAAGCTGCATAAAACAAAAATAAATGCTGCAATTGTAGTTTTTAGTCTAACCGTTATTTTTATAGTTTCGGCAAACTTTCTACTTCGTTTCGATCTCACCTCCGACAAACGTTTTTCAATATCGCAAATTAGTGCCAAAATTGTATCGGGTCTCGAAAATAGTGTTGAAATAGAGTTGTATCTTGCCGGGGAACTGGAGCCAGGATTACGAAATATTCAAGCCGAAATTTTAGAAAAGGTTGCAGTATTAAATGCCTATTCAGCAAAACCAATTCGTATTCGTATTTTCGATCCGTACAGTATTAGCAATCCCGAAAAGCAAGATAAGTTTATTAATACTTTGGTTGAAAAAGGTGTTAGCCGCACGAGTTTCAGGCGAAAAACTGAAATGGGAGTTATCACAAAATATATCTTTCCGGGTGCGGTAATCAGGTACGGAAGAAAAGAGATGGCAGTTAACTTTTTAAAGAATAATCCGGCTTTTAGTTACGAAATGAATTTTAATCACTCTGTTGAAACCATCGAGTTTGAGTTGGTAAATGCATTTCAGAAATTAATGCGGACAAAAAAATCTACTGTTGTATTTTTGCAAGGGCACGGAGAAGCAAATCAGTTTGAGATATCTGATTTTGCCAACGAGTTATCAGCCGATTTTAAAGTTGAAATGTTAACAGCCGACGAGTTGAAAGATAATCAGGCAGATATTTTAATTGTTGCCAACCCGCGCGAGGTTTTCGATGAAAAGTCGAAATTTATAATCGACCAGTTTATTATGAAAGGTGGGAAAGTGGTTTGGTTAATCGATCCGGTGCGAGTTAGTTTAGATAGTTTGTCCAGCGGTTATCAAACATTCTCGTTTCCGCGCGACCTGAATTTGGGCGACCAGCTTTTCCGGTACGGAGTTAGGTTAAATTACG
Organism: Bacteroidota bacterium; assembly: GCA_024278975.1. GTDB lineage: Bacteria > Bacteroidota > Bacteroidia > Bacteroidales > Prolixibacteraceae > Draconibacterium. The sequence goes on along the minus strand of JAJRSD010000018.1, from coordinate 131,784 downwards.
ATTTGTTGCAAGATGTAAATTGTATTCGAATTAAAGTTAATACAGCCGCAGCCGGAAATCAGCCAAAATTCACATTACATCCCTGGTATTATTCGCCACTTTTAACGCCCAACGATAATCATCCGATAAGCAGGAATCTGAACTGGGTGATGAGTGAATTTGTCTCTTCCATAGATACACTTGCCGGAAATCCAAATATCGATAAACAGGTAATTTTATCTACTTCGCCAAATGCAAGAATAGTAAAATCGCCTTCGTCTGTTAGTCTTCAAAATATTAATAATCCACCTGCGCGCCAACTTTTTACACGCTCTTATATTCCGGTGGGAGTTATTTTAGAGGGTGAATTTACTTCGGTATTTAAAAACCGAATGGTAGAAAATTATGGGTTTCCGTCGTCGGTGGTAGTCAACAAAAGCAAACCAACAAAAATGGTAGTAATTGCCGATGGCAGTATAATTACCAACAAAGTAAATTACTCAACAAATCCTCCGGGAATTTATAAATTGGGTTTCGACAGGGTTTCGCAACGAACATTTGGGAACAAAGAGTTTCTGATAAATACAATTTTTTATTTAAACGATAATGCAGGAATTATGCAATTACGAGGGCGGTCGTTAAAATTACGGTTGCTCAACAAAGTAAAATTGCGCGAAGAGAAAGTGTTCTGGCAGGTAATTAATGTGTTGCTTCCGTTGCTGTTAATCGTAGTTTTCGGGTTGATTTATAACATAGTTCGGCGGTATCGTTATACTCGTTAATAAGTATGTAAAAAATCCGGGTTTTCAGAATAGTATATATTATTAAAGTTTGTATATTCGTGTGCTTGGATTTTTAAAATTATCCATGCTTTAAACCGAAGTTTGATTTCAAATTCAGAAAAATATAAAAAAATAAATATATGAAATTTGTTGTTTCAAGTACCGAATTACTTAGCCATTTGTCGGCATTAAGTAAAGTAATTAGCAGTAAAAGTACCATGCCAATTTTAGATAACTATCTGTTTCAGCTCACCGAAACGGTTTTAACTATTACGGCATCAGACCTCGAATCGACGTTGATTACTAGTCTGGAATTAGATAATATTGAAGGTGAAGGAGCAATTGCAGTTCCTGCAAAATTAATTATCGATTCGTTAAAAGAGTTTCCCGAACAACCGCTTACTTTTAATATTGATGGCGACTCGTTTAATATTGAGATACTCTCCGATAATGGGAAATTCAGTATTATGGGACAAAATGCAGATGATTTCCCTGAGCAACCAACTTTAAATGCAGAAGGAACCTCGTCTATTAATATAAGTCATGTAGTATTGCAAAAGGGAATTGACAAAACACTTTTTGCCACTGCCGACGATGAGTTGAGACCGGTAATGAATGGTATTTATGTGGAGCTCACTCCCGATTATATGAGTTTTGTAGCTTCGGATGCACATAAATTGGTGCGCTATCGCAGAACCGATGCAAAAGCAGAATTCGAGTCGTCGTTTATTTTGCCTAAAAAACCTGCCGGGTTACTGAAAAATCTGCTTCCGAGAGAAGAGTTTGATGTAAAATTAGAATTTGATGATAAAAATGCATTTATCACATTAACCAATTATAAACTGATTTGCCGTTTGGTCGAAGGAAATTATCCGAGTTATAATTCGGTTATTCCTACCAATAATCCTAATAAAATGACTATCCCTCGGTTAGGATTTTTGAATACAGTTAAACGCGTGTCGGTATTTTCTAACCAGGCAAGTAATTTGGTTAAGTTAAATATTAACGATAATCAATTGGTAGTTTCGGCTCAAGATATCGATTTCTCTATTTCGGCTGTTGAACGTTTGAATTGTGAATATGAGGGTGATGAAATTGAAATTGGATTTAAATCTACTTTCCTGCAAGAAATTCTTTCTAATATTCCTACAAATGATGTTCTTGTGGAAATGAGCGACCCAACACGGGCAGGACTTTTGCTTCCGGCTGTTTCAGACGAGGAAGATGAGGACATGCTAATGTTGCTAATGCCGATGATGATTAATGCATAAACTTATTAAATAATAATATAAATAGGTATCTGTAAAATCGAAATTATTAAGATTTTTAGATACCTATTTTTTTAAACAAATAATATGTTACTTCAATTAAAAAATCCTATTGTTTTTCTCGATTTAGAGACCACAGGAGTTAATGTTGCTACCGACAGAATTGTAGAAATTGCTTTTGTGAAAGTTAATGTTGACGGAACAGAAGATGAAAAGTTGCTGCGAATTAATCCTGGAGTGCCTATTCCTAAAGAGACTTCGGAGATTCATGGAATTTATGACGAGGATATAAAAGATGAGCCCACTTTTAAAGAGGTAGCAAAAACACTTGCTAAATTTATTGAAGGTTGCGATTTGGCAGGGTTCAATTCTAACCGTTTCGACATTCCTCTTTTGGCAGAGGAGTTTATTCGTGCCGATGTTGATATCGACCTAAAAAAACACAAATTTATTGATATACAAACAATTTTTCATAAAATGGAAAAGCGCTCGTTAGTTGCTGCCTATAAGTTTTATTGTAAAAAAGAGTTGGTTGATGCACACAGCGCTATGGCAGATACAAAAGCAACCTACGAAGTTTTAAAAGCACAATTAGACAGGTACGAAGGAGTTGAGGTTGAAGATAAGAAAGGGAATAAAACAAAACCAATTGTTAACGATATTGATAAACTCAGCGAGTTCTCGTCGTTAACACGAAATGTAGATTTTGCGGGAAGAATAGTGTATGACGAAAATGGTGTTGAAACCTTTAACTTTGGGAAAAATAAAGGAGTACCTGTAGAAAAAGTATTACGCGAACAACCGGGTTATTATGGCTGGATGATGAACAGCGAATTTCCGCTATACACAAAAAAAGTACTCACACAATTAAAACTTAATTTAATGAGTAAATAATTGCCCGGGTAAAGAAGTTTTTAACAGATGTTCCTTAATATTAATGGATTAATCAACTTTTTTTATTATTGCGAAATCGTAGTTCTTCGCTTTTTTTTATTTCTTTTACAAAAATATTCAAAAGAGTATTTTTAACGGTAATCGAGTTGTATAAATAAACCCTGATTAGGGCTTTATTACCAGATGGTGTATTTGTTGTGATAGTTTTAAAAAATCTTAATGGATTCTAGGACAGAGTACAAAGGTAAATTAAACCCAATATCCCTTAACTTTCCTGACGAAAGGGAGAGAGAATATCGAAGTTATTTTTTCGATAGTTCAATAAAAATATCAAGATTTGCAATAATTGTTGTTTCCGTAATTTATATCTTTTTTGGATATTTAGACAGTATTGTTGCAGGAGAATTGTTCCGATTTTTTATTCTTATTCGTATAATTGTAGTACCTACTTTCCTTTTTGTTGTTGCGCTATCTTACTCTAAAGGTTTTATTCGATATTGGCAACTGCTGCTTCTGGTTTTATATATAATAGCTTCCATTGGTATTATAATTATGTTAGTAAAACTCCCCGAAGCAATAGTTTATAGTGGAGGATTAGTACTTGTTTTTCTTTCCGGTGCAGTACTTGTAAGACTTAGGTTTATATTGTTTTCGGTGGGAAGCTGGTTCGCAGTATTTATTTACATAATTGCCGCCCTTAGTAATAATGTCGATTTTATTGTTGTCGTATCAAATGGATTCTTTTTTATTGCGGCAATTATTATAAGTATGTTTGCTGCATATAGTAACGAAAAATTTAACAGACAGAATTTTAGCCTCTACTTACAAATAGAGCGAAACAATGCAGAGATTGAGGAGGCAAATAAAAATTTGGAAGATAAAGTTGAAGATAGAACAAGACTGCTAAATTCGAGAAATATAGATCTGAAAAACGAAATTGATCAAAGAGTCTTAATAGAAAAAGAATTAATTATAGCAAAAGATAAAGCGGAAGAATCCGACATGCTTAAATCTGCATTTTTGGCTAATATGAGTCACGAAATACGGACTCCAATGAATGGGATTCTTGGATTTGCAAATTTATTACGCGACGTAGAAGACGAAAAAGAGTTAGATGAATTTATTGATATTATCATTAAAAATGGAGAGCATCTGCTTAATCTGATAAATGATATAATTGACCTTTCTAAAATTGAAGCCGGTATATTGAAAATTGAAAAAAGTGAATTCGATTTAAATGTTTTGACTAAAGAGATTTATGATATGTTTTGCAAGGATAAAAACGTTGTAAATAATAATCTTAAATTAAGCTATAAAAATGGATTGGAAGATGATGAATCTCTTATTTATACCGACAGGATTCGACTTAAACAGATACTAATAAATTTAGTTAGTAACTCTTGTAAATATACAGATGAAGGAAGTATCGACTTTGGTTATACACTAAAAGATGATTTATTAAAATTCTACGTAAAAGATACCGGAATAGGTATTAAAAAAGAAGATCAGAAATATGTTTTCGATAGATTTATGCAAGCTTCTACAAGTAGAACTTTGGGGCGCGAAAGCACAGGATTAGGGCTGGCCATAACAAAAACATATCTTAAATTAATGGGAGGTAATATTCGTGTACAGAGTAAATTAAATGTTGGCTCAAAATTCTCATTTAAACTCTATGTAGGAAATGACAAACAAAATAGTTAACCGAAAAAAAATGGAATATAACTGGAAGGATAAAACGATAGTAGTTGTTGACGACACTGAGATAAACTTTGTTTTGATAAAAACTCAGCTACGAAAAACGAATGCAAATATTATTTGGCTAAAAAACGGACAAGAAGCCATAGATTATGTTGAAGATCATAAAGACCTGGATTTAATACTTATGGATATTCGTATGCCGGTATTGGATGGAATTCAGGCAACAAAAATAATAAAACAAATAGCCCCCGATATTTCAATTGTTATACAAACTGCCAGTGTAATGGGCGATGCGTACGACGATATCTCATTGTCAAGTTGTGATGATGTTATTTTTAAACCAATAGTTTCCTCTAAACTAATTGACATTATTAATAAGCAGTTTGTAAAAAAAATCATAAAATAATGAGAGAGCAAGAACCGGGGCAACGATATAATATTTCAGTGCTTTTTGTCGATGATAACGAGACAATAAGACAGTTATACAGGAGAATTTTAGAAAAACACATTAGCCATTTATACATTGCCAAAGATGGATACCATGGTTTGGAATTATACCAAAAGCACAAGCCCGACCTGGTAATTACCGATATGGTTATGCCGGTTATGAACGGGCTTGAGATGGTTAAGGAGATAAAAAAAATAGCTCCCGAAGCTAAATTTGTGGTAATGTCGGCATATAGCGAAAAAGACAGTTTTGTTGAATCCATTCATCTTGGTATTGATGGGTATTTAATGAAACCCGTTGAAGCAAAAAAACTTCTGTCGCTAATAGATGAATTTGCAGGTATTACCCTAATGAAATGGGAACTTGAACGCAAGGAGAAAAAGCGCAGGGAAGCAGAAGAGTATCTAAAAAAGTCTCTCGAAGAGAAAGATGTTTTGCTCCGAGAAGTTCATCATCGTGTGAAAAATAATATGCAAATTATATCGAGCATATTACGAATGCAAAGTAGGAATATTGAAGATCCGAAACTTAAAGATATCCTGCAGGAGAGCCAAAACAGGATTCACACAATGGCACTAATTCACGAAAATTTGTATAATAACGAGAGTCTGGCAAATATTAAATTTGCGAATTATATTAAAAGTTTAACCGGAAATATTGCCAGAACATACTCAAATCAATCAACAATTATTAAGTTCAATTATCAAATGGAAGATGCTTATCTTTCAATTGATACCGCTATTCCATGTGGTCTGATAATTAATGAGCTAATTTCAAATTCATTCAAATATGCATTTAATGGAAATTCTATCGGGCAAATAAGTATTTCTTTCAAAGAGTTACCCGACAAAAAATACCAACTAATTGTGAGCGATGATGGGATTGGAATACCCGACCATATTGATATAACAAAAACCAAGTCGTTAGGGATGAAGATTTTACACAAATTAGTGCAACAAATAGATGGAATACTGCAAAATGATTTTTCAAACGGAACAAAATTTACAATCACCTTTTAAATAACTTTACGAATGAATACAAAATACAAAATTTTAATTGTCGAAGACGAAATATTAGTCGCAACCGATATTGAAGAAAGTCTTGAAAGCCTTGGTTATACCATACAAAAAATTGTTGACACAGGAAAAAAGGCAATAGAAGAGGTTGAGAAAAGTTTACCAGATTTAGTGTTGATGGATATAAATTTGAAAGACGAAATGACCGGTATTGAAGCTGCCAGTATTATTACGCAAAAACACGATGTCCCGATTATTTACTTAACTGCAAATGCCGACATTGCCACTGTAAATAAAGCAAAAGTTGCACTCCCATACGGTTATATTATTAAACCGTTTACTGATAAAGATTTACAGACAAATATTGAAATAGCTATTTTTAAATTCGGTAACGACCTGAAACTCAAGTTCGAAAGTGAGCAGTTTAACACATTTTTTGATCTGAAAGACCACGAAAAAAATCAAATTATTGTTCATGCGAGTCAAGGGCTCGAAAAGATAAATATTGATGATGTATATTTTATCGAAAAAGATGATGACCAAACAGTAATTCACATGTTCGACGAGGAGGTTTCCACAAAAAAACCATTCTCGGAACTTATCGAGTTCTTCCCAAAAAATAAATTTGTACGAGTAAGCTAACAATTTGTTATTAACAGTTCTAAAGTATTTGCAGTAAAATATCCTGAGGTTATTATTGCCGATAAAATGAGCGTAATTACTGTTGATGCAGAGTACAAGTATCTATTGAAGAGTATTAATAGTGAACTTGGAGAGATAGTTGATGAATAGTAGCGTAGATATAGAAATGGTTCCGAATATGGACATTAAAAATATTGATATTGAAGCTTATATCGAGAATCTTTTTGCAAAAAATGGGCCTGATGAAGAGGAGTTACCATATCTTTTTGCTTTGATGGATCAGGTTAAGGCCGAAGATATTGAATATTTTCGATCACTAGTATCTTCACTTTTTAATAGGCACACTTTAATTGGTTTTGCGCATACCAAACCATTTGGTTATAGCGGCGATTTTTTCATTATTGAAAAAATATATCAATTCTATCTCAGTCAGGATGAAAAGATTAGGAAATGGGATATGTTTTTTCAGTTAACACCAGCAGTATTGGCGGTTAGAAATAGGAAGACTCTGGCAATTAAAATTTTCGAAGAACTTAATGATAAAGCAATTGGATTAAAAAAAGATGTGTTGATTTTAGGTAGTGGTCCGGTAACCGAAACCTTTGAGTTTTTTGGAAAAAATCCTGATAGTTCCCTTGTTTTCGATATGCTCGACATGGATAAAAGAGCAATCGCCTACGCCAAAAACAAAAACAGGAAATATCTGGATCGAATGACTTTTCTTAATAGAAATGTAATTAGATATACACCGGAAAAAAAATACGATTTGATTTGGAGTGCCGGGTTATTCGACTATTTCAAGGGTAAACATTTTGTATTCCTTGTAAAAAAATATTACGAATATTTAAACGAAGGTGGCGAAATGATAATTGGGAATTTTAATGTGGAAAATCCCTCGCGCAGGAGTATGGAAATACTTTGTGACTGGTTTCTCTATCATCGTTCTGTTGATGAACTTACAAAATTTGCACTTCAGGCAGGAATAGAAGAATCTAAAATCGATGTATTGCAAGAACCATTAGGAATAAATCTGTTTTTACGGGTTAGAAAATAAATTATAAGATGAAGATAATTTGCATAGGAAAAAATTATGTAGCGCATATTCGCGAAATGAATAGTGAAATACCGGATGAACCGGTAATCTTCATGAAACCCGACTCGGCATTATTGCGAAATAACGACCCGTTTTATATTCCCGACTGGACTAACGAAGTACATCACGAAATTGAGCTGGTACTTAAAATAAACCGCCTCGGGAAAAATATTGAAAAAAAGTTTGCACATCGCTATTTCGATGAAATTGGTTTGGGTATCGATTTTACTGCCCGCGATATTCAGTATAAACTAAAAGCAAAAGGGTTACCCTGGGAAAAAGCAAAGGCATTCGATAAGGCAGCAGTTTTATGTAATACATTTATTCATAAAACTGAATTTGCTGATTTAAAAAATATCAACTTCAAACTCGATATTAATGGATCAACAGTACAGAACGGAAACTCTAAGCTGATGATTAATGATTTTGAAGATATTATTACGCATATTTCGAAATACATAACACTTAAAATGGGCGACCTTATTTATACCGGAACTCCTGCCGGTGTTGGTGCAGTAAAAATTGGCGACCATTTAGAAGGATATTTGGAAGAGAAGAAAATGCTCGACTTTATGATTAAATAGGGAGATAACTCGAAAACAATGAACTCTTCCAGCCATCATTTTGAAATTGAAATGCAAGTTCGCGATTACGAATGCGATTTGCAGGGGATTGTAAATAATGCCATTTATCAAAACTATCTGGAACACTGCCGACATCAGTTTTTAAATTCTGTGGGAATAAGTTTTGCTGAATTACACAACGATGGAGTTGATGCGGTAGTTATAAAAGCCGAACTTGATTATAAATTTCCACTTCGTCCGGGAGATGATTTTATAATTCGTCTGAGAATAAAAAGGCAAGGACGATTGCGGATTATTTTCGACCAGCAAATAATTAGAAAAACTGATAAAAAGTTAATGGTAAACGCACGAATTACCACGGTGCTAACAAAAAATAATCGCCCAATATCGGCTGATTTTTTAGTCGATAAATTCAAAGAATCAGGTATTGTTTTGGAAGATGTATAAATCCGTATAGCGGTTTAAAACCGCTTGACGCTTAATGACTGGGTTTTTGGGACTTGGAGTTTCTAACTCCAAAAAATGTTTGACTTTGGAAAGTCAACGTCCCTGTTTCAACTTTCTAAAATACTCTTTCGAAGCGCGCCGAACATGTGGCGAAAGTAGAATTGTTGTAATCACAGTTGGAAATGCCATTAACGCAAACGAAATATCTATTAACCCGATAATTACATGCAGATTTGATACTGCCCCAATAATAATAACCACAACAAAAATGTAGTTATAAAGGTGTTGATATTTGGCGCCGGCAACAAAACCAAGGCATTTTACTCCATAATATGGAAATGCAAAAAGAGTTGACATTGCAAAAAATGTAACACAAATTGTTAATATGTATTTCCCATAAACGGGAATTGCCGAATCGAATGCATTTGCGGTAAGCGTAACTCCGTCAGCCGAACTTTCAATCCATGTGTTTGTAATAATTATTGCAAGTGCGGTCATTGTACAAACAATAATTGTATCGATAATGGGACCGAGCATTGCAACCAAACCCTCGCGTATTGGTTCGCTGGTTTTTGCTGCGCCGTGTGCCATTGGCGCGGTTCCCAGACCTGCCTCGTTAGAGAATGCCGCCCTGCGCACCCCCACAATTATTATTGCTCCCAACGAACCACCCAACACTGCATCCCCGGTAAAAGCATCGTGCAAAATAGTTTGAAATGCCGGAATTATTTGCGACGAATTTGAGAAAATAATATATAAAACTGTGATTGTATAAATCAGCACCATTAACGGAACTACTCGCCCGGTAACATTTCCAATTCGTTTTATTCCACCAATAACAACAACTCCTACAATAATAGAAATTACAATTCCGGTAATTAAATTACTCTGAAAAGATGCCTCAATATTATTAGGAACAAGCACAACATCGCGAATCATTTGTGTAAGTTGGTTTGCCTGAAAAAGTGGTGAAACACCAATCATCCCCACAATCGAAAAAAATATGGCAACTGGCTTCCAGTTTTTTCCCAAACCCTCGGTAATATAATACATGGGACCGCCCTGAATTTCGCCAGCCGAATCTTTTCCGCGAAACATTACTGCCAGCGAGCAGGTAAAAAACTTAGTGCTTACACCGAGCAGCGCTGAAACCCACATCCAGAAAATAGCACCCGGTCCGCCCATTGTAATTGCAACGGCAACCCCGCTCACATTTCCCATTCCAACTGTTCCGGCAAGTGCAGTAGAAAGTGCCTGATAATGGCGGAGTTGCCCCGGTTCATCAGGGTCGTCGTATTTTCCTGTAAGTATTTGAAATGCATGACCGATGTAACGTAGCGGTGCAAGCCGCGAATAAATAAGGAAGTAAAAGCCGCCACCAAGCAGAAGTATTAAAATTGGAGCTCCCCAAATTCCATCCGAAATATTTATGATTAAGTCGCCTAAGTTTTCAGCCATTCAATAAAGAAAATACAATTCAGTTGAATAAACAAAAAAATAAAATGTAAAGGAAAACTTGTCATTTTAAAAAAACCGGTAAACGAAATTTTTGAGCTGGAGGATTCCGATTAACAGGCAGCAGTTTCTGTACTAACTACTCTGTACTAACTACTTTCTACTAATTACTAACACTTCTTCCTATTTCAACTGCACCCTAACAAAAACCGGTAAATGGTCAGATGGGAAACGCTGATTTTTTGCATCGGTTAAAACTGCATATTTCAATACTTTTACTCCGCCCTGAATAAAAATATAGTCGATTCTATTTTCCATTGTTGCATTCCAATCGAAACTTGTAAATGTTCCAACCGGTCCGTACGGAGGAGTTTCCGAAACTTCGCGACTGTCTTTCATAAAACCTTTTATCAGTTTAATTGGTTCCGAGTCGGGTGTAAGATTAAAATCTCCGGTAAGAATTACCGGCAATCCCCGGTTATTACTAATCTCTTTAATTTTATCGCGAATAAGAAAAGCTGAATTTTTACGTGCTTCAACTCCTTTGTGGTCGAAATGGGTATTAAATGCCAGAAAATGTTTCCCGGTAACTTTCGATTTGAATTCCCCCCAGGTAACAATTCTGTTACAGACTGCATCCCAACCAAGTCCGGGTTTATTGCAATTTTCCGACAACCAGAATTCACCGTGTTTCACTAAAATAAATTTGGTTTTATTATAGAAAATGGGGGAGAACTCACCTGCTCTTTCGCCATCGTCTCTGCCAACTCCAAACCATTCGTGGTTGGGTAACTCTTTTTCGATATCAGTAATTTGTTCGTAAAGTGCTTCCTGCAGTCCAAAAATATCGGCATCGTGAAATTGCAACAATTCTGTAACCATTCCAACGCGGTTTGGCCACGCGTTTTCACCATCGTTCGGAGTGTTGTACCTTATGTTAAAACTTACAATATTCATCTGCTGAGCAAGTATTATTGTTGGAGCAATTATTAAAACTATCAGTATTAATTTCTTTATTCTGCACATATATAATTGGGTTTTGAAGTATCAGTTATCACATCGTCTTTTATTACCGTGTAACGAGTTTCTCCTTTGTCGAGAATAACAAAATTATAACAAAAATCAACAATCTCATCAAAATATTTTGTCATTGGCGTGGCTGCAATTTCGTGTCCACCACCGCAAGTTGTATGTAGCCAGCAAGGAACTTTAAGCTGTTCCAACTTATTTGCAATTGTTTGCGAACCGTGTAAAATAAGATAACCCGGTTTTTCTTTATCGCAATAATGGTGCGGTGCAGTTCCATACGGAACCAAAATATCGTCGGTTCCGTGAAACAGTAAAGAAGCAACAGCCGATTCATCATAAATTACAGTAGTATCAGGAATTGCACCCGCCATACTAATTACCCCTGCGTACGACACCGGACCCGAGTCGAGACCATAACAATACGGAGGTTGATAAGCAGTATTTAAAACTGTTTCGGCACCGGCACTACTTCCGATAAGTATTATTTTTTGTGGGTCGATGGCAAACTGCTCACGATTTTCTATCAGAAAAAAAGTGGCATCCTGCACATCTTCAACGGCAGCATAAAAAGTATTTAACTTTTCGGTGGCGGGGCAGTCGCAGCCAAAGCCGCCCGGTTTATCCTTTCTCGTTAATCTGTACGAAATGGAAACAACTACATAACCATAAGTTGCCAGATTGTTACAAAACTCTTTAATCTCTTTGCTGTCTCTTGTTCCGTTGCTAAAACCTCCGCCGTGAACATAAATTAATGTCGGTCTTTTTAATTCTGCATCATAATCGGGCATGTAAATATCCAAATCGAGATTCTCGCCTTCTTTTGTAGAATAGGTATAAGTTTCTGTCAGAATTTCATCGAACGATTGTTCCTGATATCGAACCTGTGCATAAATGGTAGAGGTCAGAAGTAGAATGATTGTAAAAAAAAGTGCTCTTTTCAACATTATATAAATTTTGTGGCGAATATAGTTATAAAGTTTGTGTGAAAAAAAGAAGATGGAATTCTGAATGAACTCCATCTTTATAAGACCATAAAAATTTCCCCGAATTTTTATCTGTGTTGTGTGTATTAGATTAACAATTGCCACACCAATTTATTATATATGTTGAATTACAGTAATTTATATATTTTGTTGTTGGTCATTATTTTCTCTGAATGGGACTGGCACTTCGTATTCGGACAAATAATATTATAAAAACAGTTTTAGGTACTCCAATTCCCGGAATGCTATTTTTTAATTATTAAGTAACATTTTAATTATGTAACTTAGAATTTTGGTACATAAAATTAATAGGAGAGCATTAGGTATGAATAAAAAAATGAAAGTTTTATTACCGGTTTTAGTTATTTTTTTGTTGGGATGTCAAATTCATGATCCTAAAAAAAACCGTATCAAACCCTGGACTGAGAATCCATGGTATTGGCAATTTAATGGTGAGCCGGTTTTATTACTCGGGGCAAGTAGCGACGATAATTTGTTTCAGTGGCCGGCAGAAAAGTTAATTCCACATTTAGATTCGATGAAAAGTGTAGGCGCAAATTATGTGCGAAATACAATGAGCGACCGGCAAGACAGAGGCTTCGAACTCTATCCTTTTCTTAAACTCGAAAATGGCAAATACGATCTCGAACAATGGAATGATGATTATTGGAGTAGGTTTGAATTCTTTTTGACAGAGACTGAAAAACGCGATATTATTGTGCAAATTGAGGTCTGGGACAGATTCGATTATTCACGAAACAATTGGGATCCGCATCCATACAATCCTGAAAATAATATAAATTATTCTGAAGAAGAATCTAGCCTTTCTACAAAGTACCCTAATCATCCGGGGCAAAATAAACAGCCATTCTTCTTCACAACTCCGAAACAAAGAAACAATCAAGTTTTGCTGAATTACCAGAAAAAAGTTGTGGAAAAAATGCTCTCTTATTCATTAAAACACAACAATGTTTTATATTGTATCGACAACGAAACAGCGGCAGAAGAAGAGTGGGCTGTTTATTGGGCAGAATTTATTTTAGGCAGGGCTGCCAGCGAAGATAAAAAAGTTTGTGTTACCGAAATGTGGGATAGTTGGAATTTAAAATCGGAAGAACATAAACGTACTTTTGATCATCCTGAACGTTACCTTTTTTGCGATGTATCGCAAAATAATCAAAAAAAAGGACAGGTTCACTGGGATAATTTCCAGTGGGTTAGAAATTATATTTCAGCAAGTCCACGACCATTGAATACTGTAAAAACTTATGGCTCCGACAGGTACAGGTTTGGCAGTAACCAGGATGGTATCGATCGTTTTTGGCGACATATTATTGGCGGCGCAGCATCGGCACGGTTTCACAGACCGCCTGCCGGACTGGGATTGTCTGAGTTATCGATGGCTTCCGTAAAAACAGCTCGCGACATTGAGGAAATAGTTAAGTTTTGGGAGTTACAACCCGATAACAGTTTACTTTCCAATCGCGAGGAAGACGAAGCCTATCTTGCTTCGAAACCGGGCGAAACTTATGTTCTGTTTTTTACTGATGGAGGAGAAGTTGGATTAAATTTAGCTGGCTTCAATTACAATTTTAGCCTAAAATGGATTAATATACGAACAGGTGAAGTACACCCTGAAAAAGTAATCAAAGGTGGAGAAATCATACAACTTCAAGCCCCGGGTAATCTGGAATGGGTAGCAGTACTTAGTAAAATTTAGTTTTTACTTTCCCAGTTTTTCAAACAAATCTCTAAAAATTGCATCGCGGTTTAACGATGTTGCCATTCGTATAAAATGACGCGAACGATCGACGCTAAAAGTTATCTGATCGGTTAAAATTGGGCTGTGTACAATATTTGTAGGTATCCACGAATGATTTACCAGCCATGCAATTGCGGTAACATCCCAAATAACTTTCGAGTATGCTTTGTGTCCTCCGCTGTATTCAACAACAATATTATAGAGATAATCGGCAAGTTCGTTTTTGTCTTCCAGATAATATTTCAACTCAGGAATAGTTGTGTGAAAATGCGAAACCACCGGATTGCAAGGCATTGTTACCAATGGAACTCCTGAATTAAAAACTACCTGCGCTGCCAAAACATCTTGCTGAAGATTGAACTCCCTTTGCGTAGGCCAGTCGAGACTATTTCCTCCGAGCCAAACCACAACTATATTTTTAATAATTTTTGGTTCGATTAAAATTGCAGAAGCAATATTTGTAATACAACCAATTGTAACCACATAAAGTGGATCGTCAGGACTGCTTGCCATTGCTTTTTTTATAAGGTCGAGTGCTGCCTCGCTATGGATTGGCGTTTCAATATTTTCTAAATATCTGTCGGAACCCCGAAATGCAAAACCATCCGAAGGTTTATCCATAAATTTCAGTAATCGCAAAATCTCATCGTAACTTTTTTCCATCCCATCGCCTGCATTTGCCGAGCGGTTATTATAAAAAGGAGCTGCATAAATGGCTTCCAGTTCAATTTTTTCGGGCGATAGTAAAGCGTATGCCAGTGCAAACTGGTCGTCAACTTCGTTGTAAGTGTCGGTGTCTAATATCATCCGAACTTTTCCTGTTGGCTGGTTAAGTTGTTTTAATCTGAATGTTTCGCTTAGTTTTGGGAAAGTTTGAGCACTCAAACTTAAAATGGCAAAAATAGATGCAAAAGTTAAAATTGATTTGATTTTCATGATAGGTTGATTTTAGTTTGTAATATAGATAAAACTTACTGAATACTTTGAAATGAGAATATAATTACCAGTATAATTTTATTAGCCAATAATTTACATAATTAATTATTTCTTTAAAAAAGGGCCATGTTCATTCCAAAATACTTCAACATTAGAGATAAACCATGTTTTTCCGTGGTCGTTATTTCCCTGAAAAAAGAGATATGTTTTCCCATCTTTATCTAAGAAAATGTGTGGATGACCAGATTCACTTGAATTCCATTCGCCGGGTTTTCCATTCGGAAGAAATGGTTTGTCCGAAATTTTTTGCCAATGAATTCCGTCGCTGCTTTTTGCAACACCAATCTGTTGAGGAGCATTGTTAAACGAACCGGCATAAAACATAAACAGTTCTTCCCCTCTTTGAATTACCGAAGCACCTTCAACACATTTTCCCTCCCAGTCATATTCCGGAATCATAATCGGATAGTCTGTTAATTGCTTCCAATCCTCGCGATTAAAATTTGTATTTAATGGAGCTGATGCAATGCCCTGTATCTGAATTTTATAATCAGGATCGCGAGTTGCAAAATATAGTAAAAATTGATTTTCAAATTGAATCACCTCTGCATCAATTGCGCGTCCACAATTCCAATCTCCAACAGGCTTGAAAACAGGATTAGTAGGATCGCGTTTAAAAGTAAATCCGTCTTTAGAAACGGCGTGGCAAATTGCATCATTTTTCCCATTTCCATAAGTTTGATAGAACAGATGAATTTCGTTGTTTTTCACCAAAGCACACGGAGCACATAAACCTTTGCTTTCGTATTCACCGTCAGGATTAATCTCTCCAACTTTTTCCCAGTTAATAAGATCTTCACTTTCAGCAATGCCTATATTCCAGCCCTTAATTGGGTTTGATTTATCGGCAAAAGGAGGAATAGAAAAGTACATCAAATACTTTCCATTAAAATTTATAACATGCGGATCTTTTGAGAATGGAACACCTTTTCTTGAGGTATCTCCAAACATCATTTTTTCCTGGCTAAAAATTGTTGAAACGGTAATAATTAGAAACAGTAAAGTTAGTTTCATTTTTGTTTAAATGTTATGAATAATAAAAATAGTAAATTGAAACGATTATTTACAAGAGAAATAGATTCTCATTCGTTACTTTCCATATTTTCACTGTAAACTCGTTTTAGCCAGGGTAGTAATATCATAATAAGTAAAAAAGCTGCAAATGTTAAAATTGCGTTTGTTAAAAAGAAATTCGATTTCTTCTCGAATAAATCCCACATTCCTGAAAGTACGCCTGAAAGTTTATTGCCGATTGCTGTTGACAGAAACCAGCCACCCATCATTAATGCAGCAATTCTTTTTGGAGCTAATTTCGAGACAAGCGATAATCCCATTGGACTTAAACAAAGCTCACCAATTGTAATTACTCCGTAAACTCCAAATAACCATGCAACAGAAGCTTTGTCTAAACCATTACCAGATGCTATTGCAGCAACAACCATTACCAACCACGATATTCCGGAGATAAGCATTCCCCAGGCAATTTTCCCGGGTGTGGAAGGTTCTTTTCTTCGTCTTCCTAAAAAATTAAAAAAAGCAACAAGCAGTGGTGTAAGAATAATTGGAAAGAAGGGATTTATTGAAGCTTGTAATTCGGTTGGCCAAAGTTTTAGTTTGCCGTGCTGACTGCCGGAATCAGCTTTTACTTTTTCCCACTCGGTGTCAGTTATATCTTCAGGTTTCCCATCCAGATTTCCCTTTGGAAGTTCTTTGTTATAATTATCGAAATAGTAACTGCCATCCATTTTTGTCCCCAGACTTTCGCCATGCGGTCCCGTTAATTGCCGTTCGCGGGGAACCGTAGAAACCTCTTCTGTATTGGCAACCATATTAATTACTTTTTCCATTCGCGGACCCAATTCACGATCGGTATTATTTTTAGCCCAATATGTAAGTGCCGATCCGTTTTGGTGGAAAACAGCCCAGAAAATTATTACAACCCCAAAAATTGAAAGTAGTGCTGCAATGGGAGCTTTTTCCTCTTTTGATGCAGTGCGCCAGGTGTTAAAGAAAAATATCAATACAGGAATTGTAAAAAATATAAATGCATCATTCGAATCTGATCCAAAAATATTATCCGGAATCAGCCAACCAATTGCGGCTGCTGTAAAAGCAGGAATAAATAAAATGGCAAATATCCTGGAGAGAGAACTGTCTCCTTCGCGTTTGGGTGTTATTTTATCAGCTCTCTTAATTTCAGGTATTTTATATGATCCAAAAGCCAAAACTGCTACGCCAATTAACATTCCGATTCCGGCAGCTGCAAAAGCCCATCCCCAGCCATAACTAAGTCGGAGCCAGGCAGCAATAAAGTTACAAACGAAAGCGCCGAAATTTATACCCATATAGAAAATATTATAGCCCGAATCTTTCAAATGTTTATATTGCGGTTGCTCGTATAATTTACCCAATAAAACAGAAATATTAGGTTTAAACATTCCATTTCCTAAAATTATAAGTAGCAGCGAAAGATAAAATGCCAACATACTATCCGGAATAGAAAGCCCGATATAACCGGCAGCCATTAAAACTCCACCTATATAAATTGATTTACGATACCCTAAAATACGGTCGGCTATTAATCCTCCAACAAATGGTGTTAAATAGACCAATGCCAGAAATGTCCCGTAAATATCGGCAGCTTCCATGTTACTCATTCCTTTTCCTGCAAACCGTGCAGTTTCGGGAGCAATCATATACAGAGTGAATATTCCGAGTAACAGGTAGTAACCAAACCTCTCCCACATTTCGGTAAAGAATAAAATCATTAATCCTTTAGGGTGTGCTTTTAGCATATCAGTAATATTTATCGTTTAAAACCTTACATTATTCTTAGGTTGGCAAATATAGAAATCTTTTGTTGTTCAACAACTTGATAATAGTCAGGTTTGGGCGGCTGGTTTTCACTGGCATCTCATTTATTGCGAAAGTGTAACACTAACTTTTTCAATTTCTCCTCCCATCGGGGGATTCATTTTTGAGATTTTTACTCGTGCTTTTTCAATGTTTGGGAAATCGGCAAAAAGAGCATCTAAAATCCTTTGTGCAACATTTTCCAACAAACGGGATTTTATTGACATCACATTTTTGATAACTGTATAAACTGCCTGATAATTTAGTGCATCATCCAAATCATCGGAAATTGCGGCTTTATTACAATCTGTATCTATTTGTAAATCAACAATAAAATCGTTTCCTACAATTTGTTCCGTTTCGAAATGCCCGTGATAGGCATAAAAATGCATCCCTTCAATTTCAATTAATCCCATTGTTTTTTTTACGAAATTAAGAATAAGTGATTAAAGACAATAAAAATATGTGGTGTTAATTGTTCTCACGAATCATTTTTTAATTTTGTGGCTATTAACGCAAGGTAAAACAGATATAAATGGCTGATAATAAAAATAAAACGGATAATTCGGAGATTCAAAAAAAAGCAAATTTTATTGATCTTCAAATTGAAGAGGACATCAAATTGGGTAAAAACGATAGTCGGGTGCACACACGGTTTCCACCGGAGCCAAACGGTTATTTACATATCGGGCATGCAAAATCTATCTGCCTGAATTTTGGAATTACCGAAAAATTTGGTGGCAAAACAAACCTGCGTTTCGACGATACAAACCCATCGAAAGAGGAGACAGAATATGTTGAATCGATTATGGAAGATGTGCGTTGGCTGGGTTTCAACTGGGAAGACCGGTTATATTACACATCTGATTATTTTGGTAAATTACACGAATTTGCCATTAAATTGATTAAAGATGGCAAAGCGTATGTTGACGATCAGGATGCTGAAACCATTGCAAGTCAGAAAGGTACGCCAACCCGACCGGGAATTGAAAGTCCTTTTAGAAATCGTTCGGCAGAAGAAAATCTCGATCTATTTTCGAGAATGACAGCCGGCAAGTTCGATGAAGGAACTCATGTTTTACGGGCAAAAATAGATATGGCATCGCCAAATATGCACTTGCGCGATCCTTTCATTTATAGAATTTTAAAAGCCCATCATCACCGCACCGGCGATAAATGGAAAGTTTATCCGATGTACGATTTTGCCCACGGACAAAGTGATTACTGGGAAGGAATAACACACTCGGTTTGTACTTTAGAGTTCGAAGTTCATCGCCCGTTGTACGATTGGTTTATCGACCAGTTGCAGGAGACCGATTATCGTCCGCGACAAGTTGAATTTGCCCGTTTAAATCTTACATATACTGTAATGAGTAAACGTAAGTTGCTGGAGCTGGTAAAAGATGGGCACGTAAATGGTTGGGACGATCCGCGGATGCCAACTATTTCAGGACTGCGCCGACGTGGTTATACACCGGAATCTATTCGTGATTTTTCAGAAAAAATTGGGGTTACAAAAGTAAATGGAATGGTTGATGTTTCGCTTTTGGAATTCAGCTTGAAGGAACATTTAAATAAAACTGCTCAGCGTGTAATGGGAGTTTTAAATCCATTAAAAGTTGTAATTACAAATTATTCCGAGAATCAATCGGAGGAGTTGGACGCGGTAAATAATCCGGAAGATCCGGAAATGGGAAAGCGCAAAGTGCCATTCTCACGCGAACTTTTTATCGAGCGCGATGATTTTATGGAAGACCCGCCACGTAAATTTTTCCGTCTGGGACCGGGGCGCGAAGTACGTTTGCGGTATGCCTACTATATTACTTGTAATGATGTTATTAAAAATGAAGCGGACGAAATAACCGAGCTGCATTGTACTTACGATCCGGCTACAAAAGGAGGGAAATCTCCCGATGGCAGAAAAGTTAAAGCAACTTTGCACTGGGTTTCGGTTGAACATGCTGTTAAAGCAGAGGTGAGACTTTATGATAGATTATTTAACGACGAGAATCCACTTGGGCATAAAAATATTGATTTTAAGGATTTTATGAATCCCGATTCGTTAAAAGTTTTACCCGATTGTTATATCGAACCTTTTGTAAAAGATGCCAAACCACTCGACCATTTTCAGTTTGAAAGACTGGGATATTTCAATGTCGATTTAGACTCGACAGCAGAAAATATGATATTTAACCGCACTGTTCCTTTACGCGATTCGTGGGCTAAAGCACAGAAACAAAATCAGCAAAAAAAGAAGTAATAGAAACCAATATTTGATTATCGTTTAAAGTTCTCAATTTGTTATAGTCTTGTGTCTGGTTGTCGAGTTATAGTTGTTGTTGTTGTTAAGTTGCTATCCTTTATGATTGATAAAACGATGCAAATACAGCATTCCAGCTTGAACAAACTCAAAGGGATGCCATCCTGCTCTATCTCTTATACTTCGTTTACCGATATATTACCCCAATTAACCGAAACTGGGTTTTATATTTTATATCGTATTTTACTTTTGATATCGTAAACTAAAAATGTGTAGCATGAGTAACGAGCGACATAACAACAGTTCAAAAATAGTTTTAGCTTATATTTTAATTGCGGTCGGTGTTTTCTGGACACTCCGTCAACTCGGTGTTTATTACGAGTTTCCTCAATTTATTTTGGAAAATATTTTTTATCCATTGCGTCGGGTTTTTCATCACGTTGCACATTTTGTTTTCTCGTGGCCAATGATTTTAATAATTATCGGGGGAGTTTTACTTGCAGGTAAACGTTCTGTTGGTTTAGTTTTTATAATTGTTGGCGGAATATTTATTCTGCCAAAAATTTTCTTTATACCCGGAATTTCAATCTCACTACTTCTGCCCGTTTTATTAATAGGAATTGGAGTAGCAATGATTGCCCGCAGAATATAATTTTGTAGAAATAGATAATAATCATAAATTCAGAAAATGGAAAAGTTTCATAATTCACCAAATAAGAGAGTTTATTTAGGAGTATTCCTGATTTCTATCGGAGCTTTTTGGGTACTGGATAGTTTAGGTTTAATTCCTAGTTTTTTAGGCGAAATTCTTATTTCGTGGCAAATGCTGTTAATCGGAATCGGCGTGTTTTCGCTTATTGGAGGAAACAAAACTTCGGGTGTAATATTAATATTTATAGGTAGTTACTTTATTATTCCCGAGATAGTTACAATTCCTGATGAACTGAGAAAGATTGGATGGCCGCTTATAATTATAGGAATAGGTGTGGTACTGCTTATTACACATAGCAGAAAAAAAACTCAAGAGCCTGCAAATGTTGATCCCGGCAGCAAAGGAATGGATTATTTTGATGATTTTGTAATTTTCGGAGGTCGCGAGGTTTTTATAAATTCTCAGAATTTTTATGGTGGCAAAATAACTTCGATGTTTGGTGGTGCCGAGTACGATTTGCGCCAAGCCGGACTTTCCGAAAACGGTGCAGTGGTTGATTGTGTAAGTGTGTTTGGTGCTTGCGAATTTAAAGTTCCGCCCGACTGGACAGTTAAAAACGAGGTGACTGCAATATTCGGTGCATTCTCCGACAAACGTGGATCGTCTTTAAATCAGTCAGTTTCTAATCCATCAAAAACATTGGTTGTTAAAGGGTTCTCAGCTTTTGGTGCAATCGAAATAAAATATTAAAATGGAACTCCGACATCCATTTATTACTAATCCAAAACTGGCAATTTACTACGGACTGTTTTGGGTTGTGGCCGGCACAGCAATGGTTGCAATTTCAACTTTTGTAAGTGGTGTCTCACTGGTAATTAGCATCATCGAAATTTTTTCGTTTGTAATTACTTATGCATTAGTTGGTTCGGCAATTTGGTATGTAATAAAATTTACAACCCTCGAAGATCACAGTATTCTAAATATTTTATTTGCCCATTTAATTGCTGCATCAATAATTGTTTTTGTTTGGATGTATTTTGGTGTTGTAATAATAAAACTCATTCATCCTGATTCAGCGGAGTGGATAAAAAAGATTATTGCAATTCGCATATTTTTTGGTTACATGTTTTATGTAATTTATGTTATATTCTTTTATGCAGTAAATTATTATCAGGGGTTTAAAGAGAAAGTTAAAAACGAATCCAAATTAATCTCGCTTGTAAAAGAGGCTGAATTACACGCTTTAAAGTCGCAAATAAATCCACATTTTTTATTCAATAGTTTAAATAGTATCTCGTCGCTAACAATGACCGACCCGGCGCGTGCACAGGAAATGGTGATCAATCTTTCGCAACTTATGCGATATTCGTTAAAACACGACCAGAAAGAGAATGTTACATTTCGAGAGGAACTGGAGAATAATAAACTCTATTTGAACATCGAAAAAGTACGGTTTGGAAGTAAGCTTAATCCTGTTTTCGAAATTGAAGAAAACTGTTTTGATGCCGAAATACCGAATATGATTTTACAACCTTTATACGAAAATGCAATTAAATACGGAGTTTACGAAGCAATTGAAACTGTTGATGTGATAACACGGTGCGAGTGCAATAACGAATTGTTGAAAATAACTATCAGTAATACATTCGATGCCGAAGCTCAAATAAAAAAGGGAGAAGGAATTGGTTTGAAAAACATCAGGGAACGTTTGCAGGTAATCTATGGAAATCCACATTTCTTGCAAATTAGAAGTA
This sequence comes from Bacteroidota bacterium, assembly GCA_024278975.1. Classification (GTDB taxonomy): domain Bacteria; phylum Bacteroidota; class Bacteroidia; order Bacteroidales; family Prolixibacteraceae; genus Draconibacterium. The sequence continues at coordinate 109,186 of JAJRSD010000018.1, read as the reverse complement.
ATAAAAACAAATTTACAGTAACTTTAACCATACCACAAAACTATAAATAGCATGACTGAAAAATTGCGTACAATAATAGTTGAAGATGAGGAACTGGCAAGAAACTTAATGAAATCGTTTTTGACCAAAAATGAAAAGGTTGAGATTATTGCCGAGTGCGAAAACGGTTTCGAAGGGATAAAAGCAATAAACGAATTGAAGCCAGACTTGGTATTTCTCGATATTCAGATGCCAAAAATTACAGGGTTCGAAATGCTTGAATTGCTCGATCACAAACCACAAATTATATTTGCAACTGCTTATGACGAGTACGCTTTAAAAGCTTTTGACTTCAATGCTGCCGACTATTTGCTAAAACCATATTCGAAAGAGAGACTTTTTGAAGCAGTTGATAAAGTAGCTGCAAAAATAAAAAAAGAGGGTAGTGTTTCTGATGTTGCCGAAAAGATAAGCAGCTTTCCGCGCGAAGATTATCTGGATAGAATAGTTGTAAAAGACCGCCATAAAATTAATATTATTCCGGTTGATCAGGTTCGTTATATCGAGTCGATGGATGATTATGTAATGATTTACACAAAAACCGGGAGGCATCTAAAACAGAAAACAATGAAATATTTTGAAGCTGCTTTAGATCCCAAAAACTTCACGCGCATTCATCGCTCATACATTGTAAAAGTTGACGAGATAAACGAAATTCAGCAATACGAAAAAGAGTCGTACATTGTTATACTTCACGATAAAACCAAATTGAAAGTAAGCAAAACAGGATATAAAAATCTGAAGGGTGTTTTGAATTATTAAGATTTTAAACTCGATACACAAGATTTTAAGATACAAGACTTTAGAGAAAATCTTTGGGAAATTGGAAATAACTCAAATTATTATTTTGTAACTTTGCAAAAAAGATAGATTATGCAAACCATAAAACTTAGGGTTAACGATAGGATTTATAAAAATATACTTTGGCTATTGGGTAAGTTTGATAAAGAAGAGCTTCAAATTATAGAAGAAGATACACAGTATATTTTAGCAAAAGACTATTTAGGAAAAGAATTGCAGAAACTAATAAAGGGAGAAGAAAAGTTACTTGATATCGATGAAGTTAACAGTGAATTAGAGAATACTATCAAACAATATGAAGATTAAACTGACATCTTCTTTTAAAAATTCACTTAATTCTCAAGTTCGTTATATTGCGAAAGACAAACCATCTGCAGCCCGATTTTTCAAAAATGACCTTTTAAATAAAATTCGTAATATTCCTCAAATGCCCTATTCATACAGAAAATCAATTTTCTTTGAAGATAAAGAGATACGAGATTTAGTATTTAAAGGCTATGTAATTGTTTTTCGTATTAACAAACTTAAAGAGATTATAGAAGTTTTTGGCTTTGCTAAATATCAAGAAAACCCTTTTTGAACTATTTATGTTTGATAAATAGAATTCAAATAGAGATGAAACAACTTAGATTAAGTATAAACAAAATAGAGGACGACTTATTTCTAAAATAAACAACCATGAATAAACTAAAAACCGAAAAGATATTAACCATAATCAATTTTGTTGTAGTCGCTTATTTTACAGTTATTTACCTTCTCTATTATTTCCAAATTGAATTTGTTATAATCGGTGTTTTTCGCGAATTGCTAACAATCCCGTTTATGTTTGGTCAGTTAGTTTTGCTGGTTTTTGGAATTTACTTTATTGTAAAAAACAGAGCATTTCGGTTTTTACTTCTAATGAGTATTACATCTTTAGCAGTTTGTGCAGTTCTAACAATTGGTAGTTTTTTCTTTTAGAAGTTTCCGTAAGTATTTTATTTCTTGTTTCTCCCCTTAGGGTAGGTTAGGAGGAACTCTTAACTTTATAAGTTCTTCCATCTTCCGCAGCATCAGTATTTTCAAAAATAGTTCGGGCCTCTTTTTCGAATAGCGAGGCGTCGTTGTACCTTGCTGAAAAATGACCGATAATAAGTTTTTTTACACCAGCGAGTTTTGCAATTTTTGCTGCATCGGTTGCTGTTGAATGCAGTGTTTTTTTTGCAAAATCTTTCATCTCTTCGGGGAAAGTAGATTCGTGGTACAACAAATCAACACCTTTAATTATATCTATAATTGGCTCGTGATAAGCAGTGTCGGTACAAAAAGCATACGAACGGGGTTTTGGCGGGGGAGTGGTTAGTGTTTTATTTTGAATAATTTTTCCTGATTCAGTTGTAAGATCGGCTCCGGCTTTTATATCCTTTATTTTGGCAATTGGAATATTGTATTTCTGAATTGCCTCCTTTTTTATATTTGGCTGTTTCTGAATCTCTTTAAAAAGAAATCCACTGGTTGGAATACTGTGTTTTACCGGAAACGAAAATACTTCTACACGTTTATCAGAATAAATTTTTTGAAGTTTTTTAAAATTCAGGGGATGAAAAATCAGATTAACTTTCATCTCTCCTTTAATAAAATTAAGCTGAGGTTGAATCAGGTCTTTTAATTCGGAGGGAGAATAAATATGAATATCGGTTTTTAAGCCAAGTAAATTAAATGTCGAAATTAGGCCGATTAATCCAAAGTAGTGATCGCCATGCAGATGCGAAATGAAGATATGTTTTATTTTACCAAAGCCAATTTTTTGGCGGCGTAGTTGTATTTGTGTTCCTTCTCCACAATCTATCAAAAAAAACCGCCCAAGTATATTTAATACTTGAGCAGTTGGATATCTGTCAGATGTCGGTAATGCAGAACTACTCCCCAGTATGGTTAATTCGAAAGGGGTTTGAGATTTATTTTTATTATTCATTTGGTCTGTCAGATAAAAAATGATTTACGATTGATTACAATTTGTATTAGTTTTTACTCTTAATTAATTCTCGATGGATTCTCGCCAAACTCCTTTTTAAAACAAACAGTAAAATAGTTGGGATCGGTAAATCCGGTTGAATACGCAGCTTCCGAAACACGAACACCATCATTGCGAATTAAGTTATATGCCTTTTTAAGGCGAATTGAACGAATAAGACTATTTGGAGTTTGACCAACCAACGACTTTGTTTTTCGGTTTAATTGCGTACGGCTAACTGCAAAATGCCTCGAGAGCAGATCGATATTTAATGCGTGGTTTGCAATGTTCTCTTCAATATAAAGTTTTAAATCTTTAATAAAAATATTGTCTTTTTTTGTCAATTTATTCTCGTGATTATTTAAAGGCTCGATACCGAGGAATTTCTCGCGCAACATTTTCCGGTTTAACAGAACTGAGTTTAGAACCGAATCTAGCAGTTCAATATCAAATGGTTTTGTTACATAAGCATCTGCTCCGGTCGAGAGGCCTTCTATCTGTTTCTCAACTGCGCTGTTTGCTGTTAACATTATTACCGGAATATGAGAAATTTCGAAGTTGTTTCTTACCTTTTTACAAAACTCAAAGCCATTCATTATTGGCATCATAATATCGGTTACAATAATATCGGGGTTTTTTTCTTTGGCACATTTATAGCCTTTCTCTCCATTTTCTGCTTCATAAACTTTATAGATTTTACTGAAATGCCCTGCAAGATATTCCCGAAGTTCTACATTGTCTTCAACTAAAAGTATTTTTGGTAAGCTATATTTCTCGTTCTCTGTTTTATCAGAAATATTGCCACTTATTCCCTGATAAATATCGGGGTTTGAATTTAATGGCTGAGTAGATTCCCGGTTATCTATCTCATGAGCAGAGTAGTATCTCTTTTCTGCCGGAATGGTTACGACAAAACTTGACCCAATTCCGGGGTCAGACTCTACCTCAATTATGCCGTGGTGCAATTCAACTAAATCTTTTACAATCGAGAGTCCGATACCGGTTCCTTCGTTCGGTGTATTACTATTTATATCGGCTTGGTAAAATCGGTTAAATATTTTCTCTATATCTTTTCTTAAAATTCCCCTGCCCGAATCTTTGACCAAAAACCTAAGAAATATTCTCTCATTTTGCATTATCTCCTCTACTGATAAAAATATCTGACCGTCACTGTCGGTAAATTTTATGGCATTCGACAATAAATTCCAGAGTATCTTTTCAATTTTTTTAGCATCAACAAAAGCTGTATTTATTACTCTCGAATAATACTCGAAATCAATAGATTTATTCCGGCACTCCTCTTTAAATGCCTTATAAACATTCTCTATAATCTCATTTATATCTGTTTGTATTACCAAAAGAGGAAGCTGCTTTTGTGTCAACTTTCTAAAATCGATTAAATCTGCTATCAGTTTATATAAGCGTTTCGAGTTTCTGCGTATAACTTCCAGTTTATTCCGTTGCTCATCGTCCAGTTTTTCCGACTGCAGCAAGTCGTGAACAGGCATATTAATCAGTGTAAGTGGCGTTTTCAGGTCGTGTGAAATATTGGTAAAAAATGCCAGCTTTTTTTCCGTTAATTCGTGTTCGCTTTTTACTTTGAATTCCGAAATTTCAATCTCCTTTTTCAGTTGAACCCGGTTGGCATAAATCCTGAAAACAAATAATAAAATAGTAACAATAAAAATGAAATATAGAACAAATGCAATCCATGTTAAATACCAGGGCGGAAGAATTTGTATTTTAAGTATCGTGGGGGTTTCATTCCAAACATTACTTTTATTGGTACTACGGACCTGAAAAAAATATTTACCGGGCGATAAGTTTGTATAAGTCGTTTCGTTATTTGTACCGAGATAAATCCAGTTTTCCTCTAATCCGATTAATCTATATTCGAAGTTATTGTATTTTGGCAAAAAATCATCTCGTGTAAAAAAGCTGATTGTAAATGAGTTACGTCTATACGGAAGATTTATCTCCTTTGTCTCTTCAATGGGTAACTCCAAATATTTTTCTGAATCTAATCCCTTAATACTTTGGTTCTGGAAATTAATATCAGAAATAATCACCTCTAATTTCGAGCTGTCGGCAATAAATTTTTCGGGGTCGATTATCGTAAATCCTTCGGAGTTGCCAAAAATAATTTTTTTGTCGGGCGTAACTGTTGATGCTCGCGGCAAAAACTCGTTTGATGCCAAACCGTGCCGGAAACTAAATACTTGAATTTGCTCATTTCTCATATCGAAACGGCAAAGCCCTTCTATGGTGCTTATCCATAAAACATGGTCGTCCACCGATTCAATCCGCAGCAACGAATTGGTTGGAAAACCCTGCTCGGTTGTCCATTTATCAAATAATTTTCCATCGGGCGACAAGCGGATTAATCCATCAGCTTGAGTTGTAAACCAATAATCGCCATTTTTATCGTGGTAAAAATCGTTTAGTTTAAAAGTAATCCGAGTGTTGATTTCTGGTACAAAATTATCGAGCGAATTTTTCTCTGCGTTGTAAATAAATATACCCACATTTCTTATCAGCCCGATAATTTCGCCAAATTGGTTTTTGCGGATTGAGTTAATCTGGAAGTTAAGTTTGTTTTGTTCCCTGAAAGTTAGCTGAACATGTGTAAACTGCCCTCTGTTTATATCAAATTTAAAAAGACTATTACTCTTGTAATGTGTACCAACTAAAATTGTATTTTCGTTTAATTTATAAAACAGAACAATACGTTGCATTTCGTTTGCCTCTTCGGTACACGGGTGGTAAATTTCCTGCAATTTTAACTCTTTCGAATATCTTGCCATTAAACCGTCGTATGTAGCAACCCATATATTTTTCTCGGTCGATGTTATAGCAGTTACTTTGCTTCCGTTAACCTGCTTTTTTAATTTATCAGAATCTACATTCAGAAATGTGTTACTGCTTTTTTTCCAAATAGAAAAACCATAGTTCGTTCCCAGAAGATATGAGTTCTCATCAACAAAAACGGAAACTCCCTCTTTATCTACCAGCGAATTTGAATTTTGCCGATTGGGTATAAAATTTACAAAAGCATTATTTGCGGGAAGCAAACAGATTAGCCCTGCTCCATAAGTCGAAACCCAAATGGCTCCATTCATTCCGGGTGAAACATCGTAAATACTGTTACTGGCAAGTATAGAAACATTTCTCTGCTCTTTTTTCAGATGATTAAAAATATTGAAATCCTCATCGAGAATTATTATTCCGTTTCCATCGGTTGACAACCAAATTTGATTGCCAATTTTCTCAATGTCCATAACACTGTGGCGGTTTTTAATCTGAACTTTATGAATACTCTTTTGATTGTCAATCATAAAAACTGAACCATTCCTGCACGCCACCCACAAATTGCCGTCTATCTCTTTTATCAGCGAAACTACCCTGCCATCTAAAAACCCGGTGGTCCTTCCCATTAACCTGACTCCTTTATTTCCTCTGTTTACCCATACTCCATCTTTTGTTACGGTAAATGAGTTAATATTTTCTATTTCATATTCGGTGGTAGTAAAATCGGTATTTAACTTTACCAGGCGGTTTGGCAACGAATAGTAAATGTTGTTATCGAAAAAGTACAAATCCTTAATATAACCTTCCTCAATTAACGAGAACGAATCGTTTAATCTATTGTAAAGATAGAGACCCAGATCGGAACCAACCCAAACACGGTTTTTATCATCAATAACTATATTATTAATATTCCTCCCTTTTAGCGATTCGTAACTTACAAATCTATATCCATCAAACCGGGCAATGCCGTTTCCTGTTCCAACCCAGCCATATCCATATTCATCGTTAATAAAACTTTTAACAATATTACGTGGCAGCCCTTCTTTATCAGTGTAATAGATTACACCCATTTTGTCGTTCGCAGAAACTACTATTCTGAAAAGGATAAAAAAGAGGATGAGGTAAATTCTACTTCTAAAAAATTTATTACAGGTTCGATACATCGCTCCGGTTTTCATTATTATTTGGGCTTAAATTACACAAAATAGATTTTTGAAGTAATTTTTAATGCTCCTAATTTTATCTCCATGCAAAATATTTTGTCATAAATCTATAATTCTGAATCATCAATCTTTAAAATTGATTCATATTGTTTTCTTAAATGCCTGAATAATTGCCCTTTGCATTAACTTGTGTTTTTATAAAGATTATCAATACAAAAATAAAGATTTCGGACAAATACAATATATACTTTTAAATGTTAAAAATAATTAATTCATTTTTCTAATTAAATTCAACTCTATGAAACAATTTGTATTTATTCTATTATTTGTTTTATTGGGCACTGTGTACTCTTTTGCACAAACCACAATTAGTGGTACTGTAAAGAGTAAAGATGGTGAACCAATTCCGGGTGTTAATATTGTAATTCCCGGCACTACCACCGGAACAGTTACCGATATTAACGGTAATTACTCTTTGCCTATTGGCAATGAAAGTGTCGAACAACTCACCTTTTCGTTTATTGGTTTTACAGCACAAACTATTGATGTTGGTGGTAAAACAACAATCGATGTTACACTTGTCGAATCATTTCAGGATCTCGACGAAGTAATAGTTGTTGGTTACGGCACAATGCGCAAGAGCGATTTAACCGGAAGTATATCTTCAGTTTCGGTAAAAGATCCAAATGCCAGAGGGGTTCAATCTGTAGATCAAATGCTACAAGGAAGAGCTGCAGGTGTTCAAGTAAAAACGAACTCAGGAGTTCCCGGCGGATCGGTTCAGATAAATATAAGGGGTGTCGGTTCGATGTCGGCAAGTAATCAACCTCTGTATGTGGTTGACGGGATGATTCTCGATGCCGAAGGTGATGTTTCGGGCGATGCAAGTACTGTTGCAATGACTGCCAGTAACCCCATCGCATTTTAAACTCCCGAAGACATTGAAAGCATTGAAATACTTAAAGATGCTTCGGCAACTGCCATTTATGGCTCGCGTGGTGCAAACGGTGTAGTTTTGGTTACCACTAAAAAAGGGGTTAAAGGAGTAGCTGAAATAACCTATTCAAACAGTTTTGCATTTTCGAATGTAGAAAAATTCATTGATGTTATGGATGGCAACCAATGGAAAAGTTTCAGAAATGAAATGAATGAAATTGAATGGGAGAAAGACGATACGCCCGAAGAAGATAGAAATTATACCTATCCGGATAGTGTTAAAATTGAACAAATAAACTGGCAAGATGAGATTTATCAGCAAGCTTTTTCGCAGAAACACAGAATTGCAATCTCGAAAGCAGATGAGAAGAATTCGTTTTATTTATCTGGAGGTTACCTAGATGCTGAAGGAATTATCTCAACCACAGGTTTTAAGAAGATGGATATTCGTGTAAACTCATCATCGCAAATTACTGACAAATTAAATGTTACTGCAAATTTTAATGCCTCGAGATTAGAAAACAATATGACCGTTGGAACCGAGATTTTGGGAGGAAACAGGTCAATGGTTGGTTCAATTGTTTTTTCTGTTCCGGTATTAAATGGTGCACTCGATGATGAAGGAGATTTCGACCCCGATGAGTTTTATAATAATCCCTATTTGTGGTTAAACGACCACAGCGATAAGTCGACAGAATATACGCTTGTTTCTAAAATTAGTAGCGATTATAAAATCAACAAGCATTTAATTGCAACAGCTCGTTTAGGAGTTGACTACAGAAATAAAACCAGGTTAAGATATTTTGGGCGAGGTATTGATAGAGGTTTCAGAGAGGGAGGAATTGGCGAAAAATACGACACTCAAAATTATCACTGGGTAGCCGACTTTCTTTTAAGATATAATAAGAAATTTGGGGTACATAGAATTAATGCGACTGTAGGTACAACTGCCGACCAAAAAATACTCGATCGCCAGAAACTAAGATCTACTTTTTTTATCGACGACTTTCTGGAAGCTGAAGCTATGCAAGCTGGTGCAAATCAAAAAATTAATTACACCAGTAAATTAGATGTTAAATACATGTCGATACTTTTCAGAGCAAACTATAGTTATAAAGGCAAAATAAATGCTACCGTTACAGGGCGACAAGATTATTCAAATAAATTGGGAGAAGGGAAAAAAGGAGCATTTTTCCCCTCGTTTTCAACTGCGTATCGTATAAGCGAAGAGTCGTTTATGGAAGACATGAAATTTATTTCGAACCTAAAAATAAGAGCAGGTTGGGGACAAGTTGGAAACAGTTCAAACCCATCTTATGCAACTCTTAATGCAATGGCATTCTCAACAGTTGTTGATGCCAATGGTGTGGCCAAAACAATTCTTGTTCCAGGGCAAAAAGGAAATCCAAATCTAACATGGGAAACATCTGAACAAGTAAACTTGGGACTCGATTTTGGTTTCTTAAATAATCGTATTTTATTGAATGTTGATGTTTACGACAAGAAAACAAAAAATCAGCTTCAGGAGGTTCAACTCTCTCCGGAGTACGGATACAGCTCGATGTGGTATAATCTTGGAACCGTTCAAAATAGGGGGCTTGAAATTAGTGCAAATGCTATTGTATATCAGAAAAAAGATATTTCAGTCTCTCTTGGTGGTAATATTTCATTTAACCGAAACGAAATTCTCGATATGGGTGGCAACTCATATCTTGGTGAAAGACTAGGTGATAATTCAGAAATAAAAGATCCTGTAAATATGTATCGCGAAGGTGAAGCTGTTGGCGTTTTCTGGGGATTTGAAACCAATGGAATTATTCAAACACCTGAAGAGGCAGCCGACGCTCCTTTATTCTATGGAAATGCACTGCCAGAAGGGAATACACGTTTTGTTGATACAAATTTAGATGGTGAAATTAATGATCTGGATAAGACAATTATTGGCGACCCTAATCCTGATTTTGTTTATGGCATTGATGGAGATTTTGCTTATAAAGGTCTATCGTTAAGTTTTTTGCTGACCGGTGTTAGTGGCAGAGATGTATTTAATGGAAACTTTGGGAGACTCAGGAATTTTCATCTTACAGGAACCAATAAAACCCCCGCGGCCTACGAACAAGCCTGGCGACCTGATAAACCGAGTAATATTTATCCTCGTTTAGATTACGAACAAGCTGCGTTTTCAAGTATTTACACAGACCAATGGGTTGAAGATGCATCATTTTTTAGAGTGAGTAATGTAACACTGGCTTATTTATGGAAACCCAAAGAAGTAATTTCGAGTGTTAAGTTTTATGTTACCGGCAACAATCTGTTAACAATTACGAACTATTCAGGTTACGACCCTGAAGTAGATTCTTTTCCCACAAATCCAAAGAAAGTTGGAATTGATTTAAACTCGTTTCCATCGGTTCGCTCTTATCTTTTGGTGTTAACGTAACTTTTTAAACCGCGTAAATAAAAATTATTATGAAGAATATATTTTATATACTATTATCAATCCTCATCTTCTCATCGTGTGAGAACTTTTTAGAGGAAACTCCGTACGGGTTTCGAACCGCTGAAAATGCATTCGATACCGAAGAATCTGCTGCAGCAACTGTTGAGAGTGTGAAAAAATCGTTTATGGCATACAACTATTACAGTGCAATGTTTCATCAAACACTGGGGTTTAATTCCACATTGGTTGGTCGGCGCGCAGGTGCAAACTCTAACCGTTCTTTAGCTCAGCTAAAACAAACACCCAGCACTTTGTGGGTAAGTAAACCTTATGAGGCATGTTATTCTGGAATAGCCTCCGCAAATTTTGTAATTAAAGTTACCGACCCCGATTCAGAGCTAGAATCGGTAAGAAATGCTCGCGGACTTGCTCTTTTTGCAAGAGGAGTGCACTACCTGAATTTAGTTAGATTATACGGCCCGACTCCTCTTGTTCTCGAGCCTTTTGAATCAGACGATGATGCATCAGTTCCTCGTCCGGAATCGGCAGAAATTGTATATAACCAAATTGAACAAGATCTAAATCAGGCATTTGAATTAATGGCAGAAGAACCTGCTGATGTAACTACTCCTGGCAAATGGGCAGCAAAAGCTTACTTAGCAAAACTATATTTAAGTTTAGCCAGCAAAAGCAACGATAATGCCGATTGGATAAAAGCAAGAGATTATGCTCTCGAAGTTATTAATTCGGGTTTTTATACTCTTGCATCAAATTATGCCGATTTGTTCAGCATGGAAACAGAGTTTACTTCTGAATCGATTTTCGAACTATCATTTACAAGAGTTACCGGAGCAGGTTCTGCAATGTCGAATATTATGGCACCATGGAAAATAGAAACATCATCGAGCAAAGGAGCATGGGGCAGAATTATTGTTCTTCGGGAATCGTACGACAGAATGTTGGAAGCAAGCGGAGGACAACCTGATGCCCGCATGGAAATTGGAATGAAAACAGCCTGGGTGCAAAAAGGAAATAAAGTTTGCGTTTCGTACCCAAGAAAAAAGGGTTCTGAATTAGATGGAGTAAAAGCTAAAGTTTATTCTCCATACCCAGGTATTTCTAAATGGATCGATGGTTCAGCTCTTGATAATAACACGGCCGGAAACAATTTTATTGTTTGTCGTTTGGCCGAAATGTATTTGATTGCCGCAGAAGCCGAAAACGAAATTAGCGGTCCAACTCAAATTGCTTGCGATTACCTGAATCCTCTTTTAGAAAGAAGTAGAAGTACAAAAGGCTATGATTTTCCGGCAAATGTTAATGCAGCCGATTTTGACTCTGCTGAAGACTTTAGATCTCGAGTGATGGACGAAAGACTGATTGAATTAGTTGGAGAAGGAAAAACATGGTTCGATGCACGACGCAGAGGTGCTGAATATTTTAAACAAATTATGATTAATCATAATGATCGCTTGGATCAGGCAAAAAAAGAAAAATTATTTAAAAGTGCATCAGACGAATATTGGGAAACTGATGATGCATCAGTAACAAAAAACCTGTTGCTGCCACTGCCCTCCGAAGTTATTATTAATAATCAGGCAATTGGACCAGAAGATCAGAATCTCGGATATTAATATCAAATATCTCATATAGTTTAGTTTAGTTAGTTTATGCGAACTTTCCCGAAGTGTTTTTGCTTCGGGGAATTCGCAAAAAAACTACCGGAACATATACTTATTCTTAAAATCTTGCAGGTGAATAATACTTTAAATCAATCTATTATGAAATTAAGGAACTTTGCATTTTCAAGTAATAAAATACTTGTTGTTTCATTTTTGATGTTTTTATTTATTGGGTGCAGTTTTGCGCAGAAATCCATATCTACTTCTGATATAAATAAAGACCAAATCTACACGGTTTAAATATAAAAAGGAGATTGTTAATGCCTTGGCAAATTACAATTCAGATGATATCCCGATTATACTTTTCAGGGTGAAAAATTTAGCACAATACGAAGAGTTGAAAAGAACATTCAATCCAAAAATGATCTCAATTTTTGAAAGAAAAGTGTTTACTCAGGAGCATTTACAGATTATTGATATGGCTTCAAAAGAAAATATTATAGTTGAGGCTCACACATTTGGCAACGCAAAAAAGAACAGAGAAGATTATTGGGCAGAGCAGATAAAATTGCCGATTACAATCTTTCATACCAATAAACCGATACTGTTTCAAGAATTTTTAAAGAGACAATAAACAGATGAAACTAATATTCACAGTAATATTTATTCTTTTAATAACCCTCGCTGGTTTTTCGCAAAAGAATATAAATTATAAAGATAAAAATACTTCATTGGAAAAACGTGTTACAGATTTAATGCAACGAATGACCCTCGAAGAAAAAATCGGGCAGATGTGCCAGTATGTTGCCATCGAACACATTCGCGAAACCAAAAAGAAAATGAAAGGCGAAGTGATGATTGAAGACGACCAGGCGGGAATGTACAAAGGAATGAGTACTGAAGATTTAAAACAACTGGTACGCGACGGTAAAGTTGGCTCGTTTCTGCATGTAAAAGATGCCAAAGAGGCAAACGAACTTCAGAAGCTTGCCATGGAAACGAGGTTAAAAATCCCCCTGTTAATTGGTATCGATGCCATTCACGGGCACGCGTTAATCGAAGGAAGTACTGTATTTCCCACCCAGTTAGGTTTGTCGGCAACCTGGAACGACCAGTTGGTTTACAACGTTGCAAAAGCCACAGCTAAAGAGGTACGCTCAACCGGAATGCACTGGACATTTTCGCCTAATGTTGATGTTGCACGCGACCCGCGCTGGGGGCGCACCGGCGAAACTTTCGGCGAAGACCCGGTGCTGGTCACTAATTTAGGAGTGGCATTTACAAAAGGTTATCAGGGCGATTTTGGAGACGAAAACATAATTGCATGTGCCAAACATTTTATTGCAGGAAGCGAACCGTTGAACGGCTCAAACGCTTCAACCATGGATGCTTCGATGCACCAACTTCGCGAAATCTGGCTTCCGCCATACAAAGCACAAGTAGATGCGGGAGTCTATTCTTTTATGGCTGCACACAACGAATTAAATGGCGTACCCTGCCACTCAAATAAATTCCTGCTAACCGATATTCTTAGAAACGAGTGGGGTTTCGACGGTTTTGTGGTTAGCGACTGGATGGATATTGAACGGTTATTTCTAACCCAAAAAGTTGCAGGGTCGCCCGAAGAGGCGATAAAAATGAGTGTCGATGCCGGAATGGATATGCACATGCACGGTCCCTATTTTTTGGAACCACTCGAAAAAATGGTAAAAAACGGTATCATTTCCGAAGCACGGATTGACGAATCGTGCAGAAAGATATTGAAAGCTAAATTTCTCGTCGGTATCTTTAATAACCCTTTTAGCGACGAAGAGGTTTCGAAAACTATTCTGTTTAACGATGAGCATAAAAAGCTGGCATTGAAAGCTGCCCGCGAATCAATTATCTTATTGAAAAATTCCAGTCTGCCGGGACAGGAAAACAGTTTGCTGCCGGCAAAAAACAGGAAGCGAATTTTAGTAACAGGACCAAATGCCAATAACCACCGGATGTTGGGCGACTGGACTCTCGCACAGCCCGAAGAAAATATTGTAACTCCTTTCGAGGGGATTAAATCGATTTTTGCCAACTCCGAAGTTGAATATTTCGACTCGGGCGAAAGTTTATTGCACCCCGTTGACCGCATTGATGCCGCCGCGGCAAAGGCTAAAGAGTTCGACATGGTGGTAGTAGTTGTTGGTTCAAACTCGTTGCGTTACGACCGCAAAGAAAAAACCTGCGGCGAAAATGTTGACCGTGCCAGCATTAATTTAATAGGCAATCAGTTGGAGCTGGTTCAGGCAATTTATGGGGCAAACAAAAATGTTGTAGTGGTATTTGTAAATGGCCGCCCGCTTGCCGAACCGTGGATAAAAGAGAACATTTCGGCAATTATCGAGGCGTGGGAACCCGGTGCAATGGGCGGAACAGCTCTGGCAGAAATTCTTGCCGGCGAGGTAAATCCATCGGGCAAATTAACGGTTACCATCCCTTATTCTGTGGGACAAATAACCAGCGTTTATAACCACAAACCGATGCACTTTTTCCATAAATATATCGACGAGCCTATTGAACCACTTTGGGAATTTGGGTTCGGAATGAGCTACTCAAATTTTATTTACTCGAATATGAAAATAGAAAAAAGTGAGTTGAAAAGTGGCGAACCGGTTTTAGTAACTATCGATATAAAAAACAGCAGCAGTATTGATGGCGATGAGGTTGTTCAGCTCTATATCCGCGACAACTATTCGTCGGTTACCCGACCGGTAAAAGAGCTAAAAGATTACCAACGGATTTCGTTAAAAGCAGGTGAAACAAAAACAGTTAATTTCGAAATTCCATACAACAAACTGGGCTTTTACAACACTAATAACAAATATGTTGTCGAACCGGGAGAATTTACTATTTTCACTGGCAGTTCATCGAAAAAATCTTCGTTACAAACCAAAACAATTACTGTTTTAAAATAATAATTATGAATAAAAAAAATTACACTAAAATCGTTTTTTCATTGCTCTTTACTGTTGTTCTGGCAAGTTGTGGCACAAAAGCTACCGAGAAGAAAGAGAATTCCGTTCGCCCAAATATCATCTATATAATGGCCGACGACCATGCAGCGCAGGCAATTACTGCTTACGGTGGAATTTATGATGAATATGCGCAAACGCCAAACATCGACAGGCTGGCCAATGAGGGGATGTTAATGAACAACGTTTTTTGTACAAATGCCATTTGCGGACCAAGCAGGGCGGCTATTTTAACGGGGAAATACAGTCACAAAAACGGCTATTACAAAAACGAAAGTGGCGGGCAGTTTAATCCCAACCAGTGGACTTTCCCCGAGGAGTTACAGAAAAATGGGTACCAGACTGCGCTTTTTGGGAAGTGGCATTTGGGCTCCGAACCACGTGGTTTCGACTACTTTAAATTTCATGAAGGTGGCGGACAGCAAGGTTTCTACTGGAATCCGGTTTATAACGAAAACGGAAAAACAGTAACCGAAAAAGGATACGCCACAAATTTGACTGCCAATTTTGCATTGGAATGGTTAGAGAGCGCAAAAGACAAAAACAAACCTTTCTGTCTTCTGCTTCAGTTTAAGGCTCCGCACCGAAACTGGGAGCCCGACACAAAATATGTCGATTTATGGGAAGACATTGAAATGCCTTATCCCGAAACTTTTAACGACGACTACAAAACCCGTGAAAAGACTGCCGGCGATACCGATATGACCATGGACGACTTCAATCGGAAAGACATGAAACTGACTCCTCCAAAAGGGTTAACACCAAAAGAATTAGGTGAATGGAACCGTTACGGAAACAAGCGTGGCGAGGTGGTTTATCCCGATAAAAATTTAACTCCCGAAGAGAACAGGCGGTGGAAATACCAGACTTACATAAAAGATTATCTGGCATGTATAAAATCGGTTGACGACAACGTGGGTCGGGTTCTCGATTTCCTCGATAAAAACGGTCTAACAGAAAATACGCTGGTAATTTACACGGCCGACCAGGGATTTTATTTAGGTGAACATGGCTGGTTCGACAAACGTTTTATGTACGAAGAGTCGTTACGCATGCCGTTTTTGGTACGCTACCCGGCAAAAATTAAAGCCGGTTCGAAGAATTCCGATATTGTTACCAACATCGACTTTGCACCAACCATTCTCGAAGCTGCCGGAATTGCAAAACCCGACGAAGTGCAGGGCGACAGCTTCCTGAAAAACCTTGAAGGAGAAACTTCAGGCGAATGGCAAAAATCAATGTATTATCATTACTACGAATTCCCTTTCTGGCATCATGTTCAGCCTCATTTCGGAATCAGAAACAGCCGTTACAAACTCATTCATTACTACTACAATGTTGATGTATGGGAGTTCTTCGACCTCGAAAAAGACCCCAACGAACTGAACAATGCAATTCGTAATCCGGAATATGCCGAGACAATTGCCTCAATGAAAAAAGAGTTGAAAGAGCTACAGGGAAAGTACAACGACGATAAATCGCTGGACGAAATGCGCGCAATTACCGATACCGATTTTGGCAAAGTTTCGAACTACAAAGGCGGCGAACATTAATATTTTCGAATATAGTTACTATTCCAAAAACACTTTTAATTGCAGGCTATGATTAAATTGTTCACACTGTTTTTTGTTCTGATTAGTTGCTCGGCTATTGATATGATTGAGGGCAAAAAGTTTATCAGTCCCAACAACGAAAATATTGTTGTTAAAGGTGCATTCTTTGTCGACAAAAGTGATGAGCGGTTAATTATTAATCGGTTCGACAACAATTTTCTTTCGCACAAACAGACTTTTGCAAATCCTGTAAAAGCCAATACACAGTCGGGAGTTTCAATCTGTTTTTCAACAAACAGTTCAAATATATCACTCTTTTTTGAAGAGCGTGACGATGCACAACACCGGCAAAAAGTTTTTGGGATATTCAAAAACGGAGCGTTTTTTAAAGAGATAAAAGGGTTGGAATTTACGATTGAAAATCAGGATACGGATTGTTTTTCTGACTGGAGAATTGTTCTCCCCACGTTTTGTGGCATCAACTTTACCGGAATTAAAATCGATAAAAATTCGGAATTAAAAAAAGTTGAATACGAACAGAAACCGGTTTATGTAGCCATCGGAAACTCGATAACGCACGGTGTGGGGCAAAAAGGCGCAAGTTATTTAAGCTACCCTTTTTTATTGGCAGAGCGTAAAAACTGGGAGTTGTACAATCTTGCAATCGGCGGCTCAAAAATTTCGTGGCCGGTAGCCCGCTTGCTGAAAAATAAAAAGGTAGATATAATTACAATTCTTTGGGGATACAACGACTGGAACTCAGCATTCACCATCGAAAATGAGATAAAGCCCTACTATAAAAAGCTAATTTCCGAACTGAGAAAAGTTCAGCCCGGTGCAAAAATCTATTGCATTTTGCCCACCACAAGCAAAAGTACAACTCCTAAAAACGGGAGCAATTCGCTGGAAGACATCAGAAATGCAGAGAGCGATGTTGTTCGCGGATTCCAGCAAAAAGGCGACACAAAACTATTTATTATTAACGGAAAAGAACTTACTACCACTGCCGACTTAAACGACAATGTACACCTTTCGGTTAACGGAACAGCCAGTTTTGCGAAAGAGTTAGAGCAAAAAATTGATTTATAAATTTACAATTCAAAACAGATAATTATGTATAAAAGTATTATAACAGCAATATTCCTGCTAATTTCGATAACATCTTTCTCTCAGAAAAAGAATGTACTTTTTATAGCAGTTGACGATCTGAAACCACTTCTTGGTTGTTATGGGAATACCGAGATTCATTCGCCAAATATCGACAGGCTGGCAAAATCGGGAACGGTATTTCTGAACAACCACTGTCAGCAGGCGGTTTGTTCGCCCTCGCGAGCCAGTTTAATGTTTGGCCTGCGCCCCGACAAAACTAAGGTTTGGGATTTAAAAACTCTGGTTAGAACAGCCACGGAAAAGGATAAAACCGTTGCTCAGCAATTTAAGGAAAATGGTTACGAAGCGGTAGCTTTCGGAAAGATTTTTCACATCAGCATGGCCGATAAAGGGCACGACACAAAATCGTGGACCATAGATTATTCGAAGGTAAACCAATACAATTATCCAAAAGAACTTGGCGAACCTTTTGCCGGGCACTACCAAAAACCGGAAGTAAAAAAGGAGATGCAAAAGCTCTACGATTCGTTCCTGAAAGAAGGGTTAAAACCGGGAAAGGCACGCGGCAAAGTTTTAGGAAAAATAAAACCATCGACAGAAATGCTCGATATTGCCGACGAGGCGTATGGCGATGGACAAATCGCACAAAATGCAGTAAAAATGATTGACCAGCTTGCCAATCAGAAGAAGCCATTTTTTATTGCCGTCGGGTTTAAAAAACCACATTTGCCATTTGTGGCTCCAAAAAAATACTGGGATTTGTACAACCGCGATAAAATAGAACTGGCCAACTGGCAGAAAAAGCCGGAAGGCGCACCCGATTTTGCCATGCACTCGTGGGGCGAGCTAAAATCGTATTCCGATATAAAACCCAATATCCTTCCTTCAGGGATTTTGAACGATACAAAACAGCACGAACTGATACATGGTTACATGGCAGCAGTTTCGTACACCGATGCACAAATAGGAAAAGTTTTAGACGAGCTGGAAAAACAAGGTGTTGCCAACAATACAATTATTGTTTTGTGGGGCGACCACGGCTGGCATCTCGGCGACCACGGAATTTGGTGCAAGCACTCTAATTTCGAGCAGGCAACACATTCACCACTTATTTTTTCAGCACCCGGAACAAAAAAGGGGCTGAAGAATAGTTCGCCCACCGAGTTTGTCGATATTTTTCCAACACTCTGCGATTTAGCCGAAATAGATATTCCTGAAAATATTGATGGGGTTTCGTTAAAACCAATCTTAACAGGAGAGGTTTCGAAAGTAAAGGATTTGCTGTCAGCCAGTATCCGCGTGGTCAGCGAATGGGTTATTCGTTACGCGACGAAAGATACCGCTACACCGCCTGGTTCGAAATTAATTTCAGAAAAGGAGAAAAAGCAACGTCTGAAAATCTAATTGCAGAAGAGTTGTACGATTACAAAACCGACTACGACGAAACAGTAAATCATGCCGACGAAAAATCGTATGCAAAAATCAAAAAGGATTTATCGGGTAAGTTAATGGGGTTTCTGAAATAATGGGAATTATGATTTAAAAGAAAAACAAGTTCAGAACGCTTTCCCCTCGCGAGGGGAAATGTCGAAGACAAAGGGGTAAAAAAGCAAAAAAACGAAAACCATAATATGAGTTGCTTATCAATAACCAAGAACTGTATATAGCAGAATGTTAAACAATTAACAAATGTATATAATTATGAAAAAACCAATTTTTACACTAATACTATTATCTGTTACAGCATTCTTATTTGCGCAAACCAAACCAAACGTACTCTTCTTTTTAGTTGACGATTTGGGTTGGAACGACGTTGGGACCAACGGCTCGGAGTTATACGAAACTCCAAATATCGATAAACTTGCCGGTGAGTCGATGAACTTTACAAATGCCTACGCAGCCTATCCGCGTTGTGTGCCTTCGCGTTTTGCAATGATGACCGGGCAACATCCCGCCCGCAACAGAAAAGGCGATGGTGGTTTTACAACACAGGGTTTAGTTACTTTGGGTTCCGCCATGAAAGAAAACGGCTACGGAACCTATTTTGCCGGAAAATGGCACCTCGGGCACACCGAAGCGGAGTGGCCGCACAATCAGGGGTTCGATGTTAACAAAGGAGGATGTGCTTCGGGGGCACCTGCATCCTATTTTTTCCCTTACCACGACCCGTCGAAAAGTAAAAACAATGTTCCTTATTACGGTTTGGAAGAGGGTGTAAAAGGTGAATACATTACCGACCGGTTAACCGATGAAACCATAAAATACATTGACGAAAATAATCCTAAAGAAACAGGAAAACCCTTCTTTGTTTATCTTTCGCATTATGCGGTACACACGCCATTTCAGGCTAAACCCAAAAAAGTTAAGTATTACAAAAAGAAAATTAAATTGCTCAATTTCGAAGGCGAGCCCTATATTTTTGGTCCCAACGGACGGGCAAAAATGTGGCAGGACAACGCCATTTATGCCGCCATGGTAGAAAGCATGGACGAAAGTTTGGGGCGTATTGTTGCCGAACTGAAAAAGCTGGGAATTTACGAAAATACAATTATTATTTTCACTTCCGACCACGGTGGGCTATCCAACTCGGGGCTGGAGAATAAGCGGGCTTTGGCAACAACTAATAAACCACTTCGCGCGGGGAAAGGGCACATTTACGAAGGCGGGATTAAAGTGCCGGTGTTTGTACGCTGGCCGGGGGTAGTTGAAGAAAAAGCTAAAACGGAAACGATTATTACAGGAATGGATTATTTCCCTACAATACTGGAAATGTGCGGGCTGCCCGGGCAATCGAAAAATCATATCGACGGGATGAGTTTTGTACCTGCCCTAAAAGGAAAAAATATCAACTTTGAAAGACCGTTTTACTGGCATCAAACTGCTGCCCGCCCTACCAGCACCGGCGACCATAACAGTTCGGTAATTCGTGTGGGCAATTACAAGTTGCACCACTTTCTCGACGATAACCGGATTGAACTCTACGACCTCGAAAAAGACCCCTACGAAAAAAACAACATTGCAAACAAGTTGCCTGAAAAAGTTGAAATGTTAGATTTGCAACTGGAAAACTGGAAAAAGGAGGTAGGTGCGAGTTTAGTAAAAAAAGGAAAAAACAAGTCTAAAAAATCAAAACATTAAAATTAGATACTCGTTTTTTGAGTTTTGTAAAAGGATGAAATTTCCTGTTGAAAAAGAAGTTTGTTACTGATGATCTCATCCTAAGGGTTCACTTAAAACACTTTGGGCATAATGAGTAAATGACAGAGATATGTTGAATCGAGTTTTCCATGGGAGTCCTTCGGACAGCATGACTCTATAATCTTAACGTCGCCCTGTCCGTCAGTTGACGGATTCAGGGTCTTTTAAAAGAATCTGTCATTGGCAGCAAAATCGAAGAATATTTTTTAAATATTAGTTTTGCAGCATTCACTTTTCGACTACGCTCAGAGTGACGATGAAAATAGTAGATTATTAGTTGATGATTAGTGAAAGATGAAAAAATGAAAAACAGACTTAAAAAAATACTGGCACTGCTACTTTTTCTCCTTATTATTTTACCCGTCATAAATGTAAATGCACAAGATAATCAGCCAAATATTCTGTTTATTTTTGTTGATGATTTAAACACCGAGCTAAACTGCTACGGCAATAAAACAGTACAATCTCCCAACATCGACAAACTGGCCGAAAGTGGTACAATATTTACCCGCGCCTATTGTCAGTGGTCGGTTTGCGGTCCATCGCGGGCAAGTATTTTAAGCGGGCAGATGCCATCGCAAACCGGAATTCGTAATTTAACTACTTTAATTCGTGATGTTAATCCGAATATTGTTACTCTGCCGCAGTACTTCAAAAACCGGGGTTACACAACTGCTGCTATTGGAAAAGTTTTCGACCCGCGCAGTGTTGACTCGGGGCATGACACTAAATCGTGGAGCATACCATACAGCATTAAATACAAATATCCGTCGGAATACGGCTCGTTTGTAAAAGGTCAGTACCGTGTAACTTACAATACTGCCACCGAAATGGGACCCGAAGGTGTGGGAGACGACGGTTACATCGACGGTCAGATTTGTTTGGACGCATTGACAAAAATGGAGAACTTCGCCGGCAATTCCGAAAAACCATTTTTTCTGGCAGTGGGATTTAAAAAACCGCATGTCCCGTTCATTTCACCCCGAAAATACTGGGAGCTTTACAACCGCGACTCGTTAAAACTGGAACCGTTTCAGAAACCTGCGGCAAACAGCCCCGACTTTGTCTATTTTAAGCCGGAACCCGCTCAGTACGACGATATTCCGGAACTCTGGACGTATGATGACGTGGAACTCGGAGATGATATTTTGGAACCTGAAACACAACGAAAACTAATCCACGGATATTATGCATGCATTTCGTATGTCGATGCACAGGTGGGTAAATTACTGGCAAAACTCGAAGAACTCAATCTACGGGAAAATACAATTGTTATTTTGTTAGGCGACCACGGTTACCATTTGGGCGACCACAACCAGTGGGGAAAACATACTCAATTTGAAAATGCGGTAAATGCACCGTTAATTATTCACAGTCCCGGGTTCGGCAGCCGACGTTGTACTACACCGGTTGATTTTATAGATATTTATCCAACGCTAACACAACTGGTATTTGACGACCAGCCCGACCATTTAACGGGGAAAAATTTAACGCCACTTTTAAAAGGTGACCCAACGGAATTTCAACCGGCAGTTTCAGAATATCGCGCCGGAGGGCACGCTTCTTATTCGTTCAGAAACGAACGATACCGAATGACACTCTGGTTTAAGACTTCAAATATCCGTGTTGACAAAGTTTCGTGGAATACTCAAACTGTTTTTGCAGGCGAATTGTACGACTATCAAACAGATTCTCAGGAGACCGAAAATTTATACAATTTGCCATCTTCAAAACAGATTGTCGATGAGTTGCTCAAAGATGCAGAAAGCTGGTGGACCTATCAGTACAATAAAATACATTCAATTTCAACCGGAGCGGTAATCAGAAAAAAAGAGTCTGTCCCTTTTCAAAATCCGGTTACCGATTACCTGAAAATCCCCGGTCACCTTGGAGAGGTCGGACTTAGAATCTATGATTTGCGTGGAAATTTAGTGCTGCAAAAACAAAATCAAAGCAACTCGGTTTATGTCGGAAATTTAAAAACCGGGCAATATTTAGTTCTGCTGGAATGGGAAAAAATGGATGAGGTCTTTGATTTTAAAATGGTGAAAATATAGAAACCCAGTTCCAACCTCTCCGAGGGATAATGGCACTAGTTTAAAGGAATAATTATCTGTATTTTTGGTATTTACCTATTTGGGTTTTTCGTGTGTATCGGCAACAGTTCCGACTTGTTCTTTTGCATGCTAACTTCGTTAAAAAGCCAGTGGAGAAACCATTTAACCTTCTGGCTTTTATTAATTAAAAGATAACATTTTTTTTAGCACCCTTTAGGAAAGTGCGATAAAATATTCACCTGAAATTACACTCATCGAATTAATGACATAAAAATATAATATTTATCGTACAGCCCATATATTTTGTAACTTCACGTTCTAAATCAAACTTAAAAATAATGAAACAAATTATCTTTTTACTTCTCGTCTCTTTGTCTCTAACCAGTATTTTAAATGCTCAGTCGCCATATCCTGTTCGTGGCCTTTGTATTGCGGCTCCGTCTGTAGATTTGGTTGATGACTTTGCCGACTTTATTAATGATGATTTAGCTCCCGCCGGATTGAATTTGCTAATTCTGCGAATTGATTACCAGTATAAATATAAGTCGCACCCCGAACTTGTTGGCAATAATCCATATTCGGAAAAAGATGTAAAAAAGCTGGTAAAAGTTTGTCGCGAAAACAGTATCCGGCTCATTCCGCAAATTAATCTTTTGGGGCATCAGTCGTGGGCAGAAACTGTGGGCAAACTCTTAGAAGTTTATCCTGAATTTGATGAGACTCCAAATATAAAACTTCCTGAAAAGTATGAATGGCCAAACGATGATGGACTTTATTGTAAAAGCTACTGTCCGCTGCACCCCGAAGTTCACACTGTGGTTTTCGATTTGGTCGATGAGATTTGCGATGTCTTCGAATCCGATGGTTTTCATGCCGGATTAGATGAGGTTTTTTATATCGGTCACGAACAGTGTCCACGCTGCCATGGAAAAGATAAAGCTGAACTTTTTGCCGGGGAGGTAACAAAAATCAGAAATCATTTAAATGAAAACAACCGCGAACTTTTTATTTGGGGCGACCGCTTAATCGATGGTAAAACTACCGGAATTGGCTTGTGGGAAGGCAGTTACAATAATACTCACCGTGCCATCGATATGATTCCGAAAGATGTTATAATTTGCGACTGGCACTACGAACGCCCCGATCCAACCGCAGTACTTTTTGCCGCAAAAGGATTGTCGGTTTTAACTTGCCCGTGGAAAAATACCGAAAATGCGCTGGCACAGGAAAAACTGATGCGAGAATTAATTGAGGGAGCAACCCGCGAAATGCAGCCAAAATACAAGGGAATGTTGCAAACAGTTTGGGGTTCGGCAAAAAACTTTATGGATAGTTACCGAGGCGTTTCAGAAAAAGAGGACAAATCGGCTACCTGTTTTAAAGAGCTGGCAAAAGTTTGGAATAAATAAATGCACATTCTAAAAAGTCATCAGATGAATTGTTTAGCAAAAAGCACAGATATCAAAAACTGACAATCATAAAAATAGATATTCATCAGATGACTAAAAGGTACAAAGAACCGGGGCAAACTATTCTGGGTTCTATTGAACTATATTATTTCTAATAACTGCAATTTGTTCTTTAATAGCTATTACTTCCTTTGCCTGAAACATTTCATCCGGTTTCAATTTCAAAATGGCATCTTTATTTTCTACTAAATCATCGTACCTGTTAATCAAACTTCTAAACTGCCCCAATCTGAAAAGATATGAAGGGTTATCAGAATAAACCGACATGATTGAATATAGGTTTTCTAATTGTTGTTGTTGTTTTACCATTAGAAGCAAAAGATCTCTTCGTAAGTTTGCATTTGCACTTCCCGACAAATTTTTATTCTCTTGTTTCTTTAGCAGACTTGAGATAACATAAAGTTTTTCGATATAATTACCATACATTAAGAAATCAAAAAACTCAGATTTGTCTTTCTCCGACAACTGCTTTTTACTGTTATCTAATGCAACATCCAGCAATTTTACAATCGAATCGCTCGAAACATCTTCATTTGCATATCTTTCGATAATAACACTTGGAAACACCTTTTCCAGCCCAATATGTTTTGCGCATTCCATTGCAGCTCCATAATTTAAATATGCATCTTTTGGTCCAGATGTTCCCATAACATAAACCATATCTCCCAGATAAGCTCCCAAATTAGCAGCAATTTTATTGTCACCTTCATAGTCTAAAGCTTTAACCGGGTCATTAACAATATCAGAATAATAACTTATGTCACGCATTTCAAAAAAGGCAGAAATACTTGCTAAACTATTCAATTCAGAATTAATTGCCTTTGACTCTTTTATCTGTCCGGCATCTTTGCTTTGCTGACTATTTCCTGAAAAAGAGAAAGCATAAATCGAAATAAACAGAAGTAATAATTTTTGTTTCATAATTAGAATTTTTAGTTTTTTTAAAATTATAGCATTTTGCTGTACTTAACAATGAAGGTGATTGATATGTTTAAATAAAATTGCAATTTGGTTATTTTATGCGATTTTACAACTATTTATTTTTCTATTTTATGTTCATCAATAATATCGCCATCTAAGTTTTTTAAATGAATAGAAATTCCGGTTTTATCTACTTCTGCTTCTATATAATCGTTATTAGAGCATATAATTACCGGATAATTAAATCCTGATTTTTTGGCATTAATCCATTTGTTTTTGTGCATGTGACCACTAATCATTAAATCAATTTTTGCCTTTTTTAGAACCGGTCCAAAATGTTCTGCCAAAAATTCCATACCGTACCTATTTTCTTTATTCTTGATTATTGGCATGTGTACAATTACAATATTGAATTGAGCCTTTTTAAACTCCTTGCTAACAACCTCTTTTTTCAGCCACTCCAGTTGCTTTAATCTAAACTTGTCGAAATCTGCTAATCCGGCGTAAACTTCTTGCGTATCAGGTTTATCTTCGCCACTGTCTAATATAACAAAACGTGTATTACCAATAGATACCGCATAATAAAAGCTATTATCAGGAAGGTCTAAATAATTTTTCAAATTTCTGGCAAACTTGCCTCTTGTTTCGTGATTACCCCGCGCATAAAAAAATGGTTTTTCGGCAGCAAATTTACTTATGCAAGTATCTAAAAACCCTGAATAAACCTGAGCTTCCTCTTCAATATGACCTAAAATATCACCGTTCAAAAAATAAAAATCCTGCTTTTCAATATTGTTAGAATCGAGATATTTTCCAAGTTTATCTGCCTGATGGTGAATATCGCAAAACACGGTAAAATTTATCTGTTTTTGGTTTGAGGCGAAAGTCTTAAATGAATACACTTCGGAGTTAATGGTTTCGCCATAAACAACTTTGTACGGATGATATTCAATAAATTCCTTTGCAAATAATTTGTATTGATATTGTTGTCCCGGATCTAGATTTTCAATTCGAACTTTATGGATATTCTTGCCAACATCAATCAACCCGTCGGTACTATTTTGAATTAGTTCAAATTTGCCATCGCCCGATTTTATCAGCACTCCCGGAACAGATAATTTATTAGTACTGAAAATAATAGTTGCACCGGTTTCGGTAACATTTTGCAAATATGGCCCGTGCAAAAAGGTTAAACTCTCATCTTCCTGAGCAACAGTTTTAGTCGAAACAGAAAAAAGCATTAAAAACGCCACGAAAAAAATTCCCTTATAAAACATATCATTTATCAATTTAAAAATTTATCAATTTCTATTCGTCCATCCACTTCAACTGTTTCCATTTTTCGGGACCATCATTCTTTTGTGGTTCCCCTTTTGTACTGCGCCCGTCAGTAACAATCCGGCTTAACTCATCGCGGTACTTCTCTACTATCGACGAATGTTTATCCTGTAAATTATTCTCTTCGCCAATATCGTCAGCCAAATTATAAAGCTGAACTTTTGGCAACTTTTCAATTCCTTTTGAATTTGGTTTTGGCGCACTCCAACCGCCCGATCCGGGGCAGAAAATTGCTTTCCAATCTCCCTTTCTGTATGCAAACGAACCGTTAATTGAATGATGTACAATACTTTTACGAACCTCCGATTTCGATTCTAATTTAAGTGCCGATAAAAAACTGTAACTATCTTCAGCGATATTGTCGGCATAATCAACACCAATAATTTCGGCAACTGTGGCAAACAGATCGGTTGTACATAATAATTGATCTGTTTTACCGGGTTTCACTTTTGCCGGCCAGCTAACAATGTACGGAACATGATGACCACCTTCGTAAATATCGGCTTTATGACCGCGAAACAGATAACTGGGGTCGTGTCCTTTTGTTTCAAGTTGCTCAAAGTCCGCTTGTGGCGAGCAACCATTATCACTTGTAAAAA
Source organism: Bacteroidota bacterium (assembly GCA_024278975.1). Classification (GTDB taxonomy): domain Bacteria; phylum Bacteroidota; class Bacteroidia; order Bacteroidales; family Prolixibacteraceae; genus Draconibacterium. The sequence goes on along the minus strand of JAJRSD010000018.1, from coordinate 82,134 downwards.
TCAAAATTGTATTATCAGCAATTCCTTGCTCAACCAAAGCTTTTTTTACTTCGCCAACAACCCAGTCGACCATAATTACAAAATCGCCATACGGATTGTCCAATCCGCTTTTCCCCTGAAACTCTTTGGTTGGCAAAATAGGAGTGTGCGGAGCCGGAAGCGGCATATAAATAAAAAATGGTTTCTCGCCATTTGCATTTTCGTTAATAAACTCAACTGTTTTTTTTGTGATTGTTGGTAAAACCTGTTCGTGAACAAAATCGTCGGAAGTTGGTCCTTTTCGCCACCAGGTTTGTTTGCCTTTATCCACTGTTTCTTTGGTTGGAATCATTGTTGGCATGTCATTTTCAATCCAAACATAAGGAGCCATATCCAGCGATCCGCAAAATCCAAAAAAATAATCAAAGCCCCTTGTTCCCGGACCGTTCTTAACTTTTTTCGAAAAATCTACTTTATAACTGCCGGCATCGAAAGTTGCTGCACCCGGGTCTTTTATATTGTCCATTCCGCCATCTTCAGTGGCTGGAGGAGCCCAGTCCCAGCCTAAATGCCATTTCCCAAACCCGGCTGTTTTATATCCATTTTCCTTTAAAAAACCTGCAATAGTTTTTCTGTCTTGCGGAATTAAAGCTTTACTGTAACCCCCTAAAACACTGCTTTTCAAAGTTGAACGCCAGTTGTAACGCCCTGTTAAAATGCCATACCGGGTAGGTGTACAAACCGCCGAGCTCGTGTGTGCATCGGTAAACATTACACCTTCACTTGCCAATTTGTCGATGTATGGAGTTATTATTTTTGAGTTTTCGTTGAAACACGAAATATCGCCATAACCCAAATCATCGGCAAGAATAAAAACGATATTTGGATTTGCCGATTGCTTCTTTTGGGTGGTACAACTTGCTATTGCGAATATGGTTACAATTACTATTACCAGTAATTTCTTTTGAATCATATTTAAGGTTTTAATTGATTGAACATATTTTATTCAGCCCCTAAAAATAGTAATACTAATCGAAATGAACTTAAAAAAAGTATATTTATTTAGCTTTCTTTATTGCCACTAAAATACTGACAGTTAATTAAATATTTAAGTTCTAATTAAACGTTTATATTTTAAATTGTCGAAACAAGAAGCAAATAATTATATTTGAGCATGGAAAATACGGAAGTTCACTTAAAATCAGGAGTTTTAAGTTTAACCCCAATTACAGGCGAGCTTGGATTCGCAAAAGCAAAACATCTTCTAAACCGTTGTATGTTTGGTGCGCGGCAGTCGGAGATCGAGTTTATGCAAAACAAAACCATCGACGAGGCGTTGGATTTTCTTTTACAACATCCGTCAGAACCGCTCTCACCTCCAATCGGTGTAAAATCTGATGACGAGGAGGTGCCAGTTGGAGAAACCTGGGTAAACACAAAATATAATTGGAGGTACAAAAGTCAACGAAGATATAGTTATAATAACTGGTGGATTGGCAGGTTGCACAAACAGGATGTTTCGTTACAAGAGAAAATGGTGCTGTTTTGGCACAACCATTTTGTAATTGAAAACGATGTGGTTCGGAATACAAATTACAACTATAGATACAATGTTCTTTTAAACGAATATGCCTTTGGTAATTTTAAAACATTTGCACAGGAAATGACTGTGAATGTGGGGATGCTGGAATATCTCGATGGCGTTGATAATAAAGTGGGAGCACCAAACGAAAATTATGCACGTGAGCTTTTCGAGCTTTTTACAATTGGCAAAGGACCACTAATTGAAGAGGGAAACTACACAAATTACACCGAGCACGATATTCGCGAAGCCGCAAAAGTTTTAACAGGCTGGAAAACCAACAGCAATTCTGATACTTCATATTATACCTCTTCGAGACACGATAAAAGTCAGAAAACATTTTCGTATATTTTCGAAAACTATACAATTACAAACAAAGAGGAGGAGGAGTATAAACAGTTAATCGATATGATTTTTCTGAAAAAGGAGACTGCTCGTCATATTGTCAGGAAGTTATATCGCTGGTTTATATATTATCGTATTGATGAAGAGATAGAGCAGAATATTATTGAACCGCTGGCAACTCTTTTTATTGATAACAAATTCGAAATAAAACCACTTCTCAAGACTCTTCTCAGCAGCCAACATTTTTTCGACGAAAATTTGCGTGGATGTATGATTAAAAATCCACTGGAGTTTACAATCGGAATTATCCGGCAACTGGAATTTCCTTCGCCTGCCGGAGACGATGTTGCTGAGCATTATCGTTTTTGGAATGTGATAAATTACCGGAGCGCAAACCTCGGAATGGAACTTGCAGACCCACCTGATGTTGCGGGTTGGCAGGCGTGGTATCTCGCACCAAATTATAATCAACTTTGGATAAATACGGCAAGTATTCCAAACAGGGCAAAAGTTGTTACGTACGCTGTTTTGTGGGGAATACGACCTCATTCTGAATATGACAAACTTTATCTCGACCCATTTAAACTTGCATACTTTGCCAACAATCCTTCCGATATAAATGATTTGATTCCAACTTTTGTAAAACTTCTGTTCCCTAAACCGGCTACCGATGATTTATTGGATGAACTTAAAGAGACATTAAACCAAGGACTGCCCGATTTTGAATGGACAGTAGAATGGAACAGATATGTTAATAACCCCGACGATGCGAATCAGAAAAAAGCGGTTGCAAATAACCTGAAAAGGTTACTGTTTAAAATGTGTTCGATGGCTGAATACCAATTAATTTAAAGATGATGGACAGAAGAAAATTCATAAAAAATACCGGCGCATTTATAACTCTGCCAATTTTATTAAATGGTCAGGCAATTCAGGTTTTGGGTGCAAACGGAGGTTTTAATGTTGAAAAAACCGATGGAAAAGTTTTAGTTTTAATTCAACTCGATGGCGGAAACGATGGATTGAATATGCTCATTCCTCTGAATATGTACGATAATCTTGTAAAAGTTAGGCCCGAAGTTGTTTTGCCAAAAAACAAAATAATTTCGTTAACCAATTTGCAGGGGCTGCATCCGTCGATGCCGGAAATAAATGAGATGTACGATGATGAGAAAATGATGTTTATACAAAACGTTGGTTATCCGACACCAAATTTATCGCATTTCCGTTCGAAAGAAATTGTACTTTCAGCTTCCGATTCCCGAACAGTAATTTCGTCGGGTTGGTTTGGGCGTTACCTCGATACTTTACACCCCGATTATCCCGATAATTATCCCGACGATACAAATCCACATCCAATTGCAATTTCAATTGGTTCAAGCAGTTCTCCAACTTGTCAGGGTAGTATGAGCAATTTCGGGGTAGTACTAAAAAATCTGGACACCAGCTACGAATCTCCATCCGGCGAGCAGGAATTTCCCGATACTCCTTACGGTTTCGAAATGGAATATGTAACTCAGGTAATGAAAAGTACTCAAAAATATTTAGAAGTAGTTTCGGAAACTGCCGAATTATCAGAGAGTATTTCGGAGCAATGGACAGAAGATAATTCATTGGCAGATAGACTTAAAATAGTTGCACGATTAATAACCGGCGGATTAACAACACCCATTTACGTAGTTAACCTTGGCGGTTTCGATACACATGCAAATCAGGTTACCGAGGGCGAAACGGAGTTGGGTAAACATGCCGATTTGATGAGATATGTTTCGGAAGCGGTTTACGCATTTCAGGATGAATTAAAACAGCACCAAAAAGAGGACGATGTAATTTCTTTGGTTTATAGCGAATTTGGGCGGCGGATTGCATCAAACAAAAGCTTTGGCACCGACCACGGCGAAGCGTATCCGATGATGCTGTTTGGCAGTCGGGTAAATCCAATAGTTTTTGGCGAAAACCCCACAATCCCGGCAAGTGTTGAAAAGAAGACAAATGTGCCGTTTAAAATTGATTTTCGCAGTGTTTATGCATCAGTTTTAAATCTTTGGTTTGGAGTAAATAAAACCGAAATTAATAACCTTCTTTTGGGTGAATTCGAAATTCTTCCAATACTGAAAAATGCAGTTTCGGTTGACGATAATATCAATAAACCGAATCAATTAAAAATCATGTCTGTTTTCCCAAATCCGGTAATAAACAGTGCCGAAATACAATTTGTTACAAATGGCGGACAAATTAGTTTAAGACTATTCTCACTCGCAGGAAAAGAGATTAGAAACCTTAGAGACGGGAATTTGCCGGGTGGTATTCAATCTATTCCTTTCACAAAAAAAGGTTTAAAAAACGGCCAGTATTTACTGGTTTTACAAAATGGAAATGAGCGGGTTTCTCAAAAAATTATAATTCAGTAAATCTGGTAACGCCAAGTAAGAAGCAGTAAAATGCACATTAAACAGTGCACTTATTAGTATAATTGTTTATTTTGTTGTGCATTTTCATATCTTTGTAAATGATAAATTAATAATGCAATGAGAACACTTTATCAGAAATATGAAACGCTTTTGCATAATACGACAATAGACTTTAAACGTTATTTGTATAAAAAAGTCTCGTGGGATAGTCGTATGATTGGGATTATTGGTGCTCGTGGTGTCGGTAAAACAACGATGATTCTTCAATACATCAAGGAAAACCTAGACAGTAAAAAAGCCTTATATATTTCGGCTGATGATATCTATTTTAGTGAAAACAGACTTGTTGACTTAGCCGATGACTTCTATAAAAATGATGGAGAATATTTGTTTATTGACGAAATACATAAATACGTAGATTGGTCTCGTGAGTTAAAAAATATTTATGATTCATTCCCCGGCTTAAAAGTTGTGTTTACCGGTTCTTCAATCCTTGATATTCTTAAAGGTTCTGCCGATTTAAGTCGTCGTGCCATAATCTATAAATTACAAGGACTATCATTTCGTGAATATTTGAATATTTTCCATCATTACAAAATAGATGTCTATTCGTTAAAACAAATAATCGATAACGAAGTAGAACTAAAAAACATAAAGCATCCACTTCCGTTATTTAATGATTATTTGCATCGCGGACACTATCCTTTCGGACTCGAAAATGAAATGAATTTGCGTTTAGGACAAATCATCGTTCAAACATTAGAAACAGATATTCCGCAATATGCAAATTTAAATGTCGGAACAAGTCGTAAGCTGAAACGATTACTTTCCATTATTGCTGAAAGCGTGCCGTTTAAACCAAATTTCTCGAAAATAGCAGAAATAATTAATGTTAGTAGAAATTCCCTGGACGACTATTTTATATATATGGAAAGAGCGGGACTTATCGGACAATTACGCAACGAAACAAGCGGCATTCGTGGATTAGGGAAAGTTAATAAGGTGTATTTAGATAATACTAATATTGTTTTTAACTTGGTTGGAGATAAATCAAATATAGGAAATATACGAGAAACTTTCTTCTTCAATCAAATGCGTGTGAAAAATGATGTAATATCATCAAAAAAAGCCGATTTTGTAATTGATAATTATACGTTTGAAATTGGTGGAAAAAACAAGCAACAAAAACAAATTGAAAATGACGGTAAATCATTTGTGGTAAAAGATGAGATTGAATTTGGTTATCGTAATGTAATACCACTTTGGGCTTTTGGAATGAATTATTAAATCAAGGGGCAAAGTGAAATCAGAAGATAATTATATCGAAATAAACAGACAATCGTGGAACAAAAGAACTGCTTCGCATCTATTGTCCGATTTTTATGATGTTGACGGCTTTTTAAATGGAAAATCATCGCTTAATGAAATTGAATTGAAATTAATTCGCTAAAGGAATACGATTATTCTCCTTATGATTGCTTTAGTGGAACAGTTGAATTTAAACCAAAAAAATATCGTATAAAAAAAATAGGAAACAAAATACCAATGGTCTATTCAATTGTTGGAAAAAGAAATATAACTGATGAAAACTAAAATTATAATTATGAAAAAAGCACTTTTTATTTCCGTTATTATCCTGTTCGCATTTACAGGTTTTAGTCAGCAAAAATACGCCATTGTAATTCATGGCGGAGCCGGTGTAATGTCGAAATCGAGAATGAGCGAGGAGATACGAACCGAATATAAAGCCAAGTTAAACGAAGCACTTACCGTTGGCGAAAAACAGTTAAAAGAGGGAGCAAATGCAGTTGATGTAGTTGTGGCAGTAATTAATGTATTGGAAAATTCGCCACTTTTTAATGCCGGGAAAGGTGCTGTTTTTGCACACAACAAAAGAAACGAACTGGATGCATCGATAATGGAAGGTAGCAGTTTAAATGCCGGTGCAGTTGCCGGAGTTGATGATATTAAAAATCCGATTACGGCTGCCCGAGAAGTTATGACTAATTCGAAACACGTTCTGTTAAGCGGAAAAGGGGCTTCCGAATTTGCTAAAAAACAGGGGTTGGAAATTGTTTCGAATGAGTATTTCTATACTAAATCGAGATTTGAATCGTTGGAGAGGCTGTTAAAAAAAGAGCGCGAACGAACTAAAAAAGATAATATGGGAACTGTTGGGTGCGTGGTTCTCGACTCGCACGGAAACCTTGCCGCAGGAACATCGACCGGCGGAATGACAAATAAAAGATATGGTAGAATTGGCGATACCCCGATTATTGGAGCCGGAACTTATGCAAACAATAAAACGTGTGCAGTTTCGTGTACAGGGCACGGCGAATATTATATCAGATTAGGTTTTGCCCGCGATATTTCCGCAATGATGGAATATAAAAACCTGACCGTTGACGAAGCCTGTCGCGAAGAGATTAGGAAACTTACAGAATTAAAAGGAACGGGAGGTGTAATTGCAATTGATGCAAAAGGTAATATCGCCATGGAATTTAATACCAGCGGAATGTTTCGCGGCTATATTAAATCTTCAGGCGAAAAAGAGATTGCGATTTTTAAATAAAAGCACCTACTAACCTCTCCATCAATTGACGGAAGAGACAAAGAGAATACAACTCAACTAATTTTATAATAATAGCACAAAATTATTGGAGTTATATGTAAAAAATTATTTTTCTTTGTGCCTTTGTGTTTAAAATATAACTAAATGAAACAAGCATGGCAAATATTGACCCCACAGAAAAATGATTAGTTTTTCTGTGCGTCTCAGCGTCTTTGCGGTGAAAAAAATATACAGATGAAATTTCTTTTTCCAACATTTTTATTTGCACTCTTTACAATTGCAATCCCAATTATAATTCACCTTTTTAGTTTCAGGCAATATAAAACGGTATATTTCAGTAATGTTAGTTTTCTGAAAAATATTAAGAAAGAGTCGAAAAAGAAATCGCGTATAAAGCAACTTTTATTATTAATTGCCCGCATTCTCACAATCATTTTTTTGGTGTTTGCATTTTCGCAACCATACATTCCCACCCACCGCGACACTAAAAAACAGGCCAACCAGTTAGTTGCTGTTTATATCGACAATTCGTTTAGTATGAATGCTCTATCGGAGCAGGGACAACTTCTGGAAGTTGCCCGGAACAAAGCTGTTGAGATTTGTCTTGCCTACCCAGCCGGTACAAAATTCAGATTATTTACCAACGATTTAGAACCAAAACATCAACACAATTTGAATAGGGAGCAGTTTATTCAGGAAGTTGCAAAAGTTCAGACATCGCCAATTGTAATACCTTTTTCGCTGGTTTATAACAGGTTTGCCACGCAAAAAGAGGAGGAGGCAGCAACCGACAAAAATCTCTATTTTATTTCCGATTTTCAGCGCACTATAACCGATTTGGAAAACTTTTCCGACGAAACTATTTTTAGTTATTATCTGCCGCTTGTTCCAAACGAAGTTGCAAATTTATATATCGATTCGGTTTGGGTTGAGGTTCCCGCGCACCGTCTAAATCAGGAGGAGAACCTTTTTGTGCGAATAAAAAACAGCTCGAATCAGGATTATAGCAATCTTCCGTTAAAATTGTATTTGAATGATTCCATAAAATCGATTACAAATTACTCGGTAACCGCACAAAACGAAATAACTGCCAGTCTGAAATACAATAACAATTCGAGCGGCTCGCAACTTGGCAAAATAGAAATTACCGACTACCCGTTTACCCACGACAACAACTGGTTTATAAGTTATTTTGTTGAATCGAATTTAAAAGCACTGGCAATTTATAATGACAACAGCGATTCGAAAGAGGGACTGAATTATATCTCGGCACTGTTTGAAAACGATGATTATATCAAGCTGGATAAGATGAATGCCAAAAGTATTAAAACGAGTAAGCTGGGCGATTACAATACAATTTTTTTACTGAATCTCGAAAACTTTACAAGTGGCTTTTTAAACGAATTAAAAAATGCTGTAAAAAATGGGACTTCGGTTGTTCTGTTTCCGGGGAATAGAAATACTCCCGAATTTAACAATCTGCTTTTATCGCAATTTAATGCAAATAAAATAGTTGGGGCTGACACAACGAAACAGAAAATTTCGGGAATCGATTTCGGCAATAACTTTTATAAAGATGTTTTCCGAAAAAGAGAAAAAAATCCCGTTCTTCCTGAAATTACAGAACATTTGAAATTCGGAGAGAACATCCGAACTTCGGAAAGCCGCCTGCTTTGGTTTCAGAATAGCGATAAAGCACTTTCGGTAATTAACTACGAAATGGGTAAACTTTGGGTATTTGCATTTCCGTTAGAAAAAAGAAATGAAGCTTTCGCCCGCGATATTATTTTTGTGCCAACCATTTACAATATTGTTTTAAACAGTTTGCCTGCCCAGAAAATTTCGTTCACAGTTGGTAAAAATACCTTTTTCGACCTGCCAAAAAATAAAAATATAAATCTAAGTTCCACCATCGAAATTGAGAAATTGAATGATAGTGAGATTTTTATTCCTGCTAAAACCAGCTCGGTAAATGGTATTCGTATTGAATTTTCTAACCAGATTACCGATGCCGGACACTACTCAATTAAAAACGACAATTCTGTTATTTCTACAATGGCATTTAATTTCGACCGGAAAGAATCTGATTTGCGATATTATAATAACAGTGAGTTGAAAGATAAATTTGAAATACTTCAATTAAAAAATGCATCGCTTATTACCGATGTAGAAAGTAATTTCTCGGAAGTATTCGATGAACTTCAAAATGGTAAACAACTCTGGAAAATATTTATTTTACTGGCTCTCTTTTTTATTTTAATTGAAGTTTTGATTGCCCGTTTCTGGAAGTAAAAAATATTAGAAATAATTGCAACATCCGGGAATCAATTCTTTAGGGGAATCGGACTTTCCCAAGTCCGGATTTTAAATTTTCCAACTTATCCTTTTAAAATATTCACGGTGTGACTTCGAGTCGCACCGTGAATAGCATTAATCTATATATTCCGGCCTGCGCCGGAATGACGTGCAAAGTGAGTGCGACTGTAACAAAAAGGGTTAAAACCCTGCGGGCAATGCTGCTGTTTTAATCCATTGTTTAAAAACATCTGTCTCTAAATTGTAGAAGCAAAGGAGAAAATAGCTAATAATAAACTCCATATATCGATACCTGTAACCAAAAAAATATTATTTTTGATAACCAAAATCAATTCATTATGCAGAAACTGTGGATATTGACGATTGCCATGTTTTTTTCAGTCTTATTATCTGCGCAATCTCCTCCTGTTCTTACCCTGAAAGAGTGTATCGAAAGAGCAGAATTAAATAGCTTTAAGTTGCATTCCGACGAATTTGAGATTTCTGTTCAGGAACAAAATGCATCTTTGGCAAAATCGTACGCTATTCCAAAAGTTAGCGGCGAGTTATCTACCGATAACAGATTTTTGCAACCCTACTTTTTTAGTCAGGTTTGGGCATCTGTCCATGCCGATTGGTCGTTGGGCGATTTGATTCAAAAAACAGGACGTTCCTCATCGCAGGAAGTTATTACCCGCCAGTTAGAAAAAGAGCAAAATAGATTAAATGTTATTGGGCGTTCAACATCGTTGTACGTAAGTATTTTTCAGGTCAAAAAGCAAATTGAGATTTTAGAGATGCGAATGGGATTTCTGCAAAAACATTACCACCTGACTAATGGAATGTGGAAAGCCGGAGTACGCACTCAATTAGATGTACTTCAAACCGAATCGGAAATGGTAAAACTTCAGGAAGACACTGCGCGACTTGCTATTGTTCGTAAAAATCTGCGTAACGAACTGGCAGGGTTACTTGGCTGGCAAAATACCGACAGCCTGATTTTAGCACCCATAAATATTAATTCTGTTACAGAGGCTCCGGTATTTCCGGTTACACCACAAAGTTTGGCGAACAACCCAATACTTGCCTCGTTCGATTCAAAAGTAAAAGCACAGCAATTCAGAACAGATGAAATAGTTGCCGATTATATTCCACATTTCCAATTGGGGACTGGCTATTTAGCCGATGGCGACCCAACCGGAGATGGTAATTTCTGGCAAATAAATGCAAGTATTGTAATTCCTATTTACTCAGGAAATTCGTTGGATATAAAAAAACAGGGGTCAACAGCAATTCTCGAATCGCTTGATTCGCAGAAAAAAGAGGCAGAACGCGAACTTATGATTCACCTTATTAAAGTACACGAGAAATTAATTAAGTTGAAAAATTTACTCGCATTACAAAACAAACGCGAAGAGATTACGGCAAAAGCAGTAAATTATGCCGAGATAAATTACAGAGCGGGAATTTCTACCAACCTCGATTATCTCTCGGCGCAACAACGACTTACCGATACACAGTTATCGATTGAAGAAACCCGGCTGGAATATACCATGAGTCTTATTGAATATTACATTACAACAAATCAGGTTGAAAGTATTTTTGCTTTGGGAAACAGATAAATTAAAGCAGTTTTAAAAATCAAATTATGAATATATCTCATTTTACATTTTACCTGTTAATAGTTTTGTTTTTAAGTTCGTGCACACCAAAAGAACCTGCAAAACAGAAAGAGCACCCACCTTTAACTATTCAGGTCGATTCGGTTTTGCGCATGGATATTATCGACAGCATTCAAATTTACGGAGTTGTAAAATTGCGCGAAGAGGCATTTCTTGCTTCTCAGTTTGATGGCAGGTTAAAAGATTTTAATTTTCTGCGTGGCGATAACGTTGAAAAAGACCAGAAAATCGGGATTATCGTTCCGCCTTTACGCGAAGCCCTAAATCAGACAATCGGAGATATGAATGACGAGCAGAGGGAACTTGTGGAGAACGAGATAAATGAAATCCCACTGTTCAGCCCGATTAGCGGAACCGTGCTGGAAGTGTTGCAACACAACGGAGATGTACTTCAAAAAGGAGAATCTATTTTACACATTGTCAACCTAAATCAGCTTGATATTTATGGCGACCTTCCGGTAGCATTTGTTCCACAATCAAAAAAACTTAAAAGACTCCAAGTTGTTTTTGTGAACTATCCGCATAAACCATTGTTGCTGCCCATCAGCTCGTTCGATGCTCAGGTTGACTTTCAGAAACAGACAATACAAATCCGACTGGCATTGAATAATCCAAAACAGGAATTCAGACCCGGAATGATGGTAAAACTTATTTTTCCTGATAAAATGCACTTCAACAGTTTGGTTGTTCCCCGCCCCGCTTTACTTGAAGAGGAGGGAGTGAACAGTGTATTTATTGTAAAAAACGGACAGGTTGAAAAACGGGAAGTAAAAACAGGAATTAAACACGATGATTTTGTTGAGATACTTTCAGGAGTTGAAATGGGCGAAGTTGTTGCGGTTCAAAAAGCTTACTCGCTTACCGACGGAATGAAAATTAATGTGAAATGAAACAGATATCGCAATTTGCTGTCGAGAATAAAAGGGCGATGATTTTCATGGCACTTTTCCTGTCGCTCATTGGAGGGTATTTAATGTACCAAATTCCACAAGGCGTATTTCCCGATGCCACTTTCCCGAGAGTTGCCGTTTTGGTCGATTATGGTCTCGCCCCAATAAAAGAGATGGAAATGGAGGTTGCCAAACCCATCGAAGAAGCTGCTATGATGGTAGAAGGTGTGCGAACAGTGCGAACAAGTATCAGTCGTGGCTCGGCAGAAATCAATATCGATTTTCAGTGGGACCAGGATATGTTTAAAGCGTACCAGTTGGTACAGGCGCAAATAAGTGGTATTCAAAGCGATTTGCCGCCGGGAGTTTCCATAGAAGTGAGGCGTTTTACAACAAGTACATATCCGGTTGCAGGTTACGCGCTAACTTCCGACAAACTAAATTTACTCGAGTTGCGCGATGTGGCAATATTTACAATTCGCCCGCAACTGGCAAGTATTGCCGGAGTTTTTAATGTTGAAGTAATGGGTGGACACCAGCGGGAATACTGGGTAAATCTCGACCCACAAAAATTAACTGCCCTGCAACTCGACTATAAAAAAGTTGAAGAGGCGCTCAGTAATGCAAACAACTTGCAATATGTTGGCAGACTTAACGAAGCCAATAAATTATACCTGAATATTGCCGATAACCGGTTCCTTTCTATTGATGATATCAGGAAAACCATCGTTTCGCGGAAGGGAGCCACTCCCGTTCTTTTGTCGGACATTGCAACTATCGAACCCGCTGTAAAAGAGACTTTTATTGCATGTGAGAGTAATCTTAAACCTGCAGTTCTGATTACCATAATCAAACAACCCGGCACAAATGCAGTCTCTATTATGAAAGAGGTGCAGCTCCGTTTAAACGAACTTGCAGATGTTATGCCGCAGGATATCGAAGTTACCAAATGGTACGACATGACCGATTTTATAAAAAGTGCCACAAAAAGCGTAAGCGATGCAATTCTGATGGGTGCTTTGCTAACATTTATTATTCTTTTGCTGTTTTTAAGGCGACTGCGAATAACACTCGTTACCGTTATTATTATTCCGGTGGCACTGCTTATCACTTTTATTTTTATCAAATTATTGGGGATGAACCTAAACCTGATGAGTTTGGGTGGAATGGCTGCGGCAATTGGTATTTTGGTTGATAATGCCATTGTTGTTGTCGAAAATATTGAACGATATCTGGAAGAGGGATACAAACGAAAAGAGGCAGTTGTAAAAGCCACCGGAGAAATTATCCCTCCGCTTTTAGGTGCTACTTTAACAACACTTGTTGTTTTTGTTCCTCTCGTATTTTTAACCGGAGTTCCCGGAATATTTTTCCGAGCACTGGCATCAACACTTGCCATTGCTGTTGTTGTTTCAATGGTGCTGGCTGTATTTCTCACCCCGGCTCTCGCTGTTGTTTTTATCTCAACAAAAAAGAAAAAGCAGGGAAAAGTAATCCGGTTTTTTGTAAATATTCAACAAGGATTATTAAAAGGATTATTACGTTTTCCAATTTTTATTTTTCTGATTATTATTCTTTTGGGAGGCTCTGCCGTATATTTCTATCAGCGAATTCCCAGCGGTTTTTTACCCGAGTGGGACGAAGGAACAATTGTTCACGATTATATGGCACCGCCGGGAAGCTCCATTGAGGGAACGAAAAGTATGCTCAACAGTATTGCACAATATATAATGACTATTCCCGAAGTGGAAAGTTATTCGCTGCGCACAGGACGAAGTTTGGCACACCCGCGAACCCACGCCAACGATGGCGATTTTGTTATCAGTCTAAAAAAAGGGCACAAACGGTCGTCGTTCGAAATTATGGACGAAATACGTGCTTTCGACGAAAGTCAGGAGCCCCGGCTGGAGCCGGAACTGTTTCAGGTTTTGCCCGACCGGCTAAACGATTTGGGAGGAGAAATTGCCCCAATCAATATAAAAGTATTTGGGCAGAACATAGAACTCATTCAGGAAACTGCAACCGAAATTGCCGATGCACTCGAAAATGTTGATGGCGCAGTTGACGTTTATAAAGGATTTTCGGGAAGCGAGCCGGAACTGACAATTCGTGTAAATGAAGAAAATGCATCGCGTTACGGACTGTCGATAAAAGAAGTAACCGACGCAGTTCACATGGCGTTGTGGGGCGATGTAACCACCGAATTAATGGAGGGATTAAAAATGATTCCGGTGCGGGTTCGTTATCCAAAAGCCGATTTCAACTATGCTGAAAAGATAAACAAAATGCCAATTTATATCGCCTCAATCAACCGTGTACTGCATCTTGAAGAGGTTGCATCATTGGAAAAAATACCTGGCAAAACCGATATCGAACACGAAAATCTTAGTCAGGTAATAAATGTAAAAGCACAAATTTCTGGTCGCGATTTGGGCGGAATTGTTGACGATATAAAGGAGATGCTGGCTGCAATTCATCTGCCACCGGGCGTTACTGTCGAACTCAGCGGGCAATATAAAAGTCAGCAAAAAGCCTTTACTGAACTGATGCTGATTCTGAGTTTCGGTATTCTGCTGGTATTTACAATTTTGCTGTTCGAATTCAGGTCGTTCCGTACAGCAACAGTTATTTTACTCGGAACAGTACTTTCGGTAAGCGGCGTATTTTTAATTCTGTGGATATTAAAAATACCTCTCGATATTTCGGCTTTTATGGGAATGATTATGATTGTGGGAGTGGTTGTAAACAATGGAATTTTACTAATTGATTACACCGAGAAATATCTAAAAGAAAAAACTGCTGATGTTTCAACGGCACTTTTAATGGCCGGAAAAGTTCGCCTGCGTCCTATTTTAATGACAACACTTGCCACTATCTTTGGTTTTCTGCCACTGGCACTTGCCATGGGCGAAGGTTCAGAAATGTTACAACCACTCGCTATTTCAATGATTGGAGGAATGAGTATTTCAATGATTCTTTCGTTACTGATAATACCGGGATTGTATCGGGTTGTGCATCGCAATAAAATTATTGTTCAAAAAAATTAACAGGTAATTATAAATCATAAAAATTATTATCATGAAAAGATTTACAACAAAAATCAAACTGTTACCGGTACTATTACTGGCTCTATTTTTTGTAATTAGTTTACAAGCAAAAACTTTAATGGCAAATAACTTTCCTGCCTCAAAGTCGAAAGTTATGTGCGATTTTAACGGCCAAAAAACGGGTAGTATTGCTGATGGCTGGACAAATGTTTTTGGTAAATGGGTGGTTAAAAAAGATGGCGAAAACAAGGTGCTGGCACAGTTGGCAAAAAGCAAGGGACGAGATTTTAATATCGCAATACTCGATGCAACCTCGCTTAAAAATGTAGAAATGTCGGTTGATATTCGGGCAATTTCAGGAAACGAAGATCAGGGTGGAGGATTGGTTTGGCGGTACATCGACAAGAATAATTATTATATAGCCCGTTTTAATCCGCTGGAAGATAATTTCAGATTATACAAAGTTGTAAACGGAAAACGTATCGAGATGAAATCGGCAAATATTTCTGTTCCCAAAGGTGCCTGGTTTAATGTTAAAATTGTAATGAATGGCTCGAAAATAACCTGTTCCCTCGATGGAAAAGAACTTCTTTCAAAATCAGACGATACATTTGCGAAAGCAGGCAAAACAGGTTTCTGGACAAAAGCCGACGCAGTTAGCGACTTTGACAACTTTAATTTAACAGGGGAATAACTGATTTATCTATATACCATTTACTCAGCCAATTCCAACGCTTTCGGAAAAAGAATATTATTCTCTAAATGAACATGAATATGTAAATCGTCTTCAAACTGCTCGAGCAACTGAAATGTTACGCGATAAGTATTGCAGGCATCGTCGGGTAATTTATATCCGCTGGTTATTTTGTTGATATCATCCATTGCACCACCGGCAAAATCGTGCTCGCCCGACAACCGTTCTATCTCCGATTTAATTGTCTCTTTTGCTTTTACAGAACCAGTTGCAACAGCCTCTTTTATTGCCGGAAAAAATACCTCTTCTTCCTTTTCTAAATGCTGCGACAATTCTCTGTTAATCTGTGCAAACAAACTGGCAACTTCAACCAATTCAGGATGATGGTCGCCATGTACAGTTGCAATTTTATCGGTATAAAACAGCAATTCGGGCATTTTCTGAGATACAAATTTATGATGTGTGTTTACAATATAATCACATAAAAAACCAGGTTCCCACTCCTTAAAATTCATTCCGGGTGTGGCAGGTTCATTCATTATTTTTTGTAAACTATTTTCAAGTTCATTAGCATCTACTCCCTTTTCCGAGCATGCATCTGCAAGAGATTGCTTACCTCCGCAGCAAAAATCGATACCCGCATTTTTAAAAAGTGATGATGTTCTGAAATCATTGGCAACAATATCGCCAACTGCTATTTTTTGTAATTGTGGTTGTTCCATCTTTTTATGAGTTATTTTTTGTTATTCCGCAAAGATAGAAATTTTAAATTAAAAGACTTTTTGGTATTCTAATTAAGAATTAAAATAGAAATCAATTCGAAAGGTGATTGGTAAATTACTATTGAGTTCCTTAACTAGAAATTAAACCATTTTAAATTTTTAAATAGCTGTAGATCAGTTTGTAAAACTCGCTTGAACAAGTGTTAATTTTAAAAGGTATTGACTCGTACATTTTAATGTTGTAACTTGTTTGACGAAACCATTGATTCGAACTGTATTTCTTTATTGAAATCAGTTAATACAAATTTTCGATGCGAATCGAATTTTTTTTTAGGACGACCACTTAATTTCTTTAAACCCAATTAATAAAGTGATAAAATCTTTAAATGAAATTGCTTTGTGCAAAATGAAAGGACATTAAATGATTTATGAAACTTTACAAATTCTAAAAGAACAACTCGACAAATTTTTAACAGACGAAGGTCTTGGTAAAATAGTAGTTCTCGAAAATATTGCCCTTTGGGAATCGGGTAGTACCGACGCTACAAAAGTAGATGATAAAGTAGTTCTCACTCTTTTGAAAATGGAAGAGGAGACAACACTTCGAAATATCCCTAATTTCAAAATTAAAGATGGTAAAACAGAGTATAAAAATGCACCGGTTCATCTGAATTTATATCTGCTGATTAGTGCTAATTGCGACACTTACGATAAATCGCTTCGTAGCATTTCTAAAGTTATCCAGTTTTTTCAGGGTCAAAAAATATTTACATCGGCAAATACAATATACAACCGTACAAATGTAGCATTCGATGTTCTCGATTACTTCAAATTTGTTTTAGAATTGTTTACCCCGAGCTTCGAAATACTAAATAATATATGGGCTACTTTGGGCGGCCGGCAGTTACCCGCGGTTATCTACCGTATTCAACTTATTAAACTCGAACGCGACAAAAAACTTTCCGCTTCATCGGTAATTACACAAATAGGCGGTGAATTAAACGACAAACAATAATGACCTTTTCAATTAAATATAATCCGCTTTTTCAGGTAAAAATCCTTCATAATTATTTTTTGAATAAGGGCGTGGAAGAGTTTAATTCGATGAGTGATGCAGAGAAAGCAAAACAGATGGATTTGTATGATATCGCATCTTTTGTAAATATTGTTCCAACTCTAAAAACTCAACACAAAATTAACGGTCACAATCTGGTTTTTAAAACATCGGACGATGGATTTACAATTTGGAGTAAAGTTACCGGTAACAATAATATTATCCCGTTTATTTCGCTCGACAATGATTTGAGCTTTACTTTTCTTGTTCAATTAAAAGATTCAACCTTTTTAAATTACACAAACCTTAAACTCGAAAACGCAGGAAATTTGTATTACTTCTCAAATAGAAAATTAGCCACCGAACCCGGCTCTTTTCGTTTAATTAATAAATCGGGCGACAACAATAGTGTTAACCAAAATTTTGTTTTGTCTGATACCGGTGCAAATGCAGAACTTAGTAAACTATCGGTAACCGAAAAAGATAATCTGTTTGCAATAATCCGGATTTTTGTGAAAGGGAAAAACAACTCTTTAAATATCACCAATACAAATGGTCGCATAAAAAATCCATTCAAAACATTCGAACTGCTTTTTGGCAACCGGAAAACAATCTGGCGGTATATTTTCGGTAATAACCAGAGTGTTAGCGGCACCGACGATGTTAAAAAAGAGAGTGGAAACGCACAACAATTAATTACAAAAGTTTCGCAACCGCTCACCGAGAGAGGATTTGTTTCCATTGAAATGGATGGAATAGAATTACCAAATCCCAATGCGCGAATGATTAAACCGAATACTGCGAACACAAAGTACTATTCTGAAATATATATGTAAAATTTAAATTAAAGATTATGGCTACAACGTACAAAACACCAGGCGTTTACATCAAGGAGATTTCAAAATTTCCTCCTTCGGTGGCGCAAGTTGAGACCGCTATTCCTGCCTTTATTGGCTACACTGAAAAAGCAACGAAAGATAATGTTTTGCTGCTTAATGTACCAACACGAATTACTTCGCTGTTGGAGTACGAACAATATTTTGGAACTGCCGACAAAGAGGATACTATTGTGGTTACCATTACTGATACTTACGATACTTCCGGTAATTTATCACGCGATATTGTGGCGGCAGAACCAAGTGCAAAATCGAAATTTTCAATGTACTATTCGTTGCAAATGTATTTTGCAAATGGTGGTGGTCCGTGTTACATTATTTCTGTTGGCGATTACAGTGGGGTTACGCCAGCAAAAGCCGATTTAGGTGCAACCGGCGGATTGTTGTATTTGGCAAAAGAAGACGAACCAACATTGATAGTTTTTCCCGATGCGTCAGGAATTTCTACAGTGGCAAATTTCTACGGTCTTTACGAAGATGCGTTAACACAGTGCAACAAACTGCAAGACCGGTTTACCATTATCGATACCTATAATCAGGCATCAACTTTTGCCGATACTCTGCGAACCAATATTAGTTTAGGTACAAGTTATCTGAAATACGGAGCAGTTTACTATCCATGGTTAAAAACAACACTGCCATATATTTATGATGAGAGTGATGTTTCGATAACTCATACAGAAGCAACACCACCATCAGGAACAGTAAATTACGATGGAGATAAACTTGACGATACTGATATTGTTGCCAATACCGAATTGTACAACCTCATTAAAACCGAGCTGAATAAACTTACCGTTACCCTACCACCTTCGGGCGCAGTTGCAGGTATTTATGCCCGTGTTGACAGTAATCGGGGAGTTTGGAAAGCTCCGGCAAATGTTGGTGTAATGCAAATAATTGGTCCCGATAAAAAAGTTACCAATAGCGAGCAAGACGGTTTAAATGTACATACTACCGGAAAATCGATAAACGTAATTCGCACTTTTGCAGGGCGTGGAACTCTGGTTTGGGGAGCCCGCACACTTGCCGGCAACGACAACGAATGGCGTTATATTCCCGTTCGCCGTTTCTTTAATATGGTTGAAGAGTCGGTAAAAAAAGCTACCGCACAATTTGTTTTCGAGCCAAACGATGCAAATACATGGGTAAAAGTTCGTGCAATGATAGAGAACTTTTTAATTCTGCAATGGCGTGCAGGAGCGCTTGCCGGAGCAAAACCGGAGGAGGCATTTTATGTTCGCGTTGGATTGGGACAAACAATGACAGCACAAGACATCCTTAACGGATACATGCACGTCGAAATAGGAATGGCTGCAGTGCGCCCTGCCGAATTCATCATACTTAAGTTTTCTCATAAACTTCAGGAATCATAGTTATAATGCAGTCAAGCCTGTTGCAATCGTCATGCTGAATTTATTTCAGCATCTCTGCCAAGAAAGAGCAGATTCCGAATCCGTCAATTGACGGACGGAATGACGTTTCAACAACTGAAATAGTAAACAAAAGAAAGTGAAATTAATAAAACATAAAATATTATGGCAACAAATTATCCATTGGTAAAGTTCCATTTTCAGGTTGAATGGGGTGGAACACAAATAGGTTTTACGGAGGTTTCGGGGTTAGATGTAGAAACCGAAGTTGTAGAATATCGTCACGGAGCAAGTCCTGAATATTCGAAAGTGAAAATGCCGGGAATGCAAAAGTTTAGCAACCTAACCCTAAAACGGGGAACTTTTGCAACCGACAACGAGTATTACAATTGGTGGAATTCAGTTAAATTAAATACCATCGAAAGGCGCAATATTACAATTAGTTTGCTCAACGAAGAGCACGAACCTGTAATAGTCTGGAAAGTGAAGAACGCATGGCCAACTAAAATTCAGTCAACCGATTTAAAAGCCGACGGCAACGAAGTGGCAATCGAATCGATGGAAATTGTACACGAGGGTTTATCCATTCAAAATGAATAATAATGGCAGAATATTATCCTCCGCTAGGGTTTCATTTTAAAGTCGAGTTTACAAATATAGAGGGAGAATTTCAGTTTCAATCGGTATCCGGACTAACAGTTAGTTTGGAAACCGAAGAGATTGCCGAGGGTGGTGAAAATAGGTTTAAACACAAATTGCCCGTTAAAACCAGCTTCCCAAATTTGATTTTAAAACGCGGGTTACTTGTAAATTCCGATTTAATAAAATGGTGTCGCAAAGCAGTTGAAGATTTTAATATCACACCCACCGACATTGTAATCAGTTTATTGAACGAGGAACACGAACCGCTGATGACCTGGAATGTGGTACATGCTTATCCTGTAAAATGGGGCGTAACAGATTTTAATGCTGAGGAGAGTAAAATGGTAATTGAAACCATTGAACTGGCGTATAACTATTTTAATATTCAGGAATAATGCCAATTGAAATAAAAGAGTTACACATAAAAATTAATGTCGATGAGAGTTCTGAGAGTTCGAGCCCGCAAGCTGAAAATCAGAACGAAAAGGACAAAATAATTGAAGCTTGCGTTGAACAGATAATGGAAATTATTGCGAACAAAGAGGAGAGATAAAATGAGTGGCGATTTGATAAAACTTCAGATAAAAGCTTTTAGTGATGAGCAGTTTTCAACAGAGGTTGCAAATGGCGAGTTTAAAACTTTGCTGAATCCTGAGAAGTACAGCTATAAATATAAAATTGAACAAAACGAGGAGCAGGCTTCGGGAACAAGTTCGTCGGCACCGAGGTTTAATAAAGTACCGCCCGAAGATTTAGAACTCGAATTTGTTTTCGACCGTACCGGGGTAATTGTTGATTACGGTTCGCCGGAAACCGATAAAGACGATAAAGTTTTTAAAGACGAAGGCAATGGAATAATCGAAGATATTGAAACTTTTAAACGAGTTGTTTTCGATTATAACGGCGACGAACACCGTCCTAATTATCTGATTATATCGTGGGGAACACTGTTGTTTAAGGGAACCTTATCGGAAATGAATATCACTTTTAAGTTGTTCAAGTCTAACGGAATGCCGTTGCGGGCAACCGTAAATGCAAAGTTCAAGGGATTTGTAGAAGACGATTTGAGAGTGGCGATGGAGAATAACAGTTCGCCCGATTTAACACATATTCGAATTGTAAAAGAGGGCGACACGCTGCCGTTAATGACTTTTCGGATTTACGGAGATTCGAAATATTATCTCGAAGTGGCAAAAGCAAACAGTATCACAAATTTCAGAAAACTAAAAGTGGGACAACAGATTTTTTTCCCACCCATAAATAAAGTATCGTAAATTATGCCCGAGGAAAGAATCATAGGAACTTCACGGTCAGCCGATTTGGTAACACAAAAAATATTGGTAGAGGGCGAACAATTGTCGTCAAATTATCAGGTTATCAATATTGTAGTTGAAAAGGAAATTAACAGGATTCCAACTGCAAAAATTGTTTTGTTGGATGGCGACCCGGCTTCGCAGGAGTTTGAATTGAGTAATCTGGATTTATTAATTCCCGGGAAAGAGATTGAAATTAAGGCTGGTTATCATTCTGATGAAGAGACAATTTTTAAGGGAATTGTAATTAAACACAATCTTAAAATTCGTTCAAATCAATCCTACTTAATTATTGAATGTAAAGATAAAGCTGTAAAACTTACGGTTGGCCGAAAAAGTAAATATTTCTACGAAAGTAAAGACAGCGATATTTTAGATGAAATAATTAGCAGTTACACACTTGAAACAGATATCGAAAGTTCAAATATTCAACATCCCGAGTTGGTGCAATACAATGTTTCCGACTGGGATTTTTGTGTAACGCGTGCGCAGGCAAACGGAAAAATTTGCGTGGTTGACGATGGAAAAATAACTATCCAGAAACCAAAATATAACGACACTGAAATTGAAACTGTTTCGTTTGGTGCTACAATATTAGATTTCGATGCTGAAATAGATGCGCGTAATCAAACTTCAAAAATTACTTCGTATAGCTGGAATGCGGCAAGTCAGGAGTTACTCGAAATAGAAGCTGATAATCCAAACGTAAATTTGAATGGAAATATTACTCCAGATGATTTGTCGCTGGTAATAGATTTGGAAAATTTTGAATTAAAAAGTGGCGGTGGTACTTCCAATATTGAGCTTCAGGAGTGGGCAGATGCAAAAGCACTTTTTAACCAACTTTCAAAAACCAGAGGGAGAGTAAAATTTCAGGGAATTCCGGCGGTAAAACCAAATACAGTAATTAAGTTGGAAGGAGTGGGCGACCGTTTCAACGGCAAGGTTTACATCTCGGCAGTTCGTCATCAAATTACAAACGGAAACTGGACTGTTGATGCGGAGTTTGGCATCAATCCAAAATGGTTCTCCGAAACGGTTGATATTAACGATACTCCGGCTTCCGGATTGGTTGCCGCCGTAAACGGTTTGCAGGTAGGAATTGTAACTCAGCTTGAAAGCGACCCAAATGGCGAAGACCGAATTTTGGTACGGTTGCCAATAGTTGATAACCAAAGCGAAGGAATTTGGGCGCGGGTTTCAACACTGGATGCAGGCGAAAACCGCGGCTCGTTTTTCAGACCTGAGATTGAAGACGAGGTAATTGTGGGTTTTATAAATGGAAACCCGAAAGATGCAATTGTTTTGGGAATGATGAACAGCAGTGCAAAACCGGCACCAATTCCAGCAACCGACGATAATCACGAAAAAGGTTTTGTTACCCGAAGCGAGATGAAATTTATTTTCGACGACGATAAAAAATCTGTGGTTCTGGAAACTCCGGCAGGTAAAAAAATTACAATCGACGAAGATGCCGGAGTTATTAAACTGGAAGACGAAAACTCGAATATTGTAGTGCTCAACGATTCGGGAATAACAATGGAAAGTGCCGGCGATATTTCCATAATAGCAAGTGGCGATGTAAAAATAGAAGGTACAAATGTGGAGATTGCAGCAGCCGCAAATTTCAAAGCTGAAGGAAGTGCCGGCGCCGAAATATCTACCAGCGCAACTGCAAAGCTACAAGGTTCAATAGTTCAAATAAATTAAAATGGAAACAAACAGGTCATTTCTGGGAACAGGTTGGGGATTTCCGCCCGAGTTTAGTAAAGAGAGCCGGGCAGTAAAAATGCTGACCGACGAGGCTGATATAAAAAGCAGTCTCGAAATACTGCTTTCAACACGGTTGGGCGAGCGGATTATGGTTCCCGGTTACGGTTGCAACCTCGATGAACTGATGTTTAAACCACTCAACTTAACACTAAAAACTTATGTGGTTGACCTTATCAAAACTGCCATTTTATATCACGAACCAAGAATTGACGTAACCAAAATTGATATTGACCCAACAAACGAGTTGGAGGGTGTGCTACTTATTAATCTCGATTATACTATTCGCACAACCAACTCAAGAAAAAATATGGTTTATCCTTTTTATAAAGCAGAGGGAAATGAATTGTAACAAAGAATTTTATGGCTAAATGTGGTAAAGAAATATTACTTGTACGCGAAGGAACTGAGCAGATGCAGCGGTTTCTCGGCGCACTGAATCCGGATTCTGTTAAACTGAATGATTTTGGGTTGGAAGAGTGGATGCAGTTTGCGTTCGAGTTTGCTGGGCATGTAAACTATTTCGATATAAATAACTCGGAAACTCCCGCCGGCAACTGGACTGAATTTTTCAAAAATAAAGCTGAAATTAAAACATTCCTCGAAAGTGTTGAGGAGGGTGAAAATATAACTCCGCACCTCGCTCTGTTTTTAAGCTTTATAAAACTGTTAGAGTTCACACAAAAACGGTTTAACAACCTTACCAGAAGGCATCTCGATTTCTATTACAAGAATATACTCCAGATTGAGAAACTGCCTGCAACGCCCGATAAAGTTCATCTTATTTTTGAGTTGGCAAAAATGAGTTTGAGCGAAAAAATCAGTAAAAACACAGCATTGGATGGCGGTAAAGATATAAATGGCAAAAAGCTGATTTATAAAACTACAGACGATTTAATTGCCAATAAAATAAAAGTTGCAGAGCTAAAAAGTGTTTATAACGATTTTAGCAATAAAAAAATTAAAGCTGCCGAAATCGCTAGTTCTTATGATGGAGTTGGTGGAGATTTTCCGGACGATGAAAAAAATGGTGGCCGTTTGGCTACTTCAGTAAAAATAACCCGGATGATGATTCTAAAAATTCGCAGGAGCTTGCGGATGCAAAAATAGGTTTTGCTTTGGCTTCCGAAATTTTGGAACTTAAAGAGGGAT
This sequence comes from Bacteroidota bacterium, assembly GCA_024278975.1. Taxonomy (GTDB): domain Bacteria; phylum Bacteroidota; class Bacteroidia; order Bacteroidales; family Prolixibacteraceae; genus Draconibacterium. The sequence goes on along the minus strand of JAJRSD010000018.1, from coordinate 57,715 downwards.
TACGAAATATATTATTAACTGTTGAGTTTACAACCAACCTTAAATCAGATATATCTCAGAAACTGCTAACAAGTAATCTGGAGGTATATTTTTCCGGCAAGAAAAAATGGCTCGGTCCTTTTGCAGTCCTATCCAATGTAAAAGATGATAACGAAGTTATTTTTTCTACCGGTTTAAATTCAACTAAAAATAAGTTAGAAATTGCATTTCAGCTACCTAAAGAGGAGGAGGCGATTGTAAATTACGATTCGAATGTTTTGGGCGAATACTTCAATACAAATCTGCCGGTGTGTCGTATTTTAATTAAAACCGAAAACACAGACGGGCACAATTTATATCGCGAATTAGTTGAAAAAGAATTTAAAAATATAACAGTAAAAGTTGATGTTCGCGGTATAAAAAGTCTTGAACTGGAAAGCGATATAGGTAAGTTGAATACCGAAAAACCCTTTTATCCGTTTAGTACGCAACCTGTAAAAAAATCTAATTTTTATATTGGTTACCCCGAGCTTTTTAAAAAAGAGTGGAAAAGTTTTGGTGTTGAAATAGAGTGGAAAAATACACCCGATAACTTTAAAGATTTGTATTACGCATATCGCGAGAAACATAAATATAAAGTGTCGCCAAACTCTTTTCTCGAAGGGCAGGGTGAATGGTTAGTTATGGAGAAACTGCCGGAGTATGAGTTTGGACTGTCGGAGAGTGCAAAAAAAATGTTAGGCGAGGCTGCATTTCAACCCGGCGAAGAGAACCTGATTGTTGAAAATGACAACTATTTTAAAACAAACATTGAGATTCAAAACAGGGAAGAGTGGGAAGTTGTTGACGAAAACAAAATCCTCTTTACTAAAACCGGAAACGATTACAAAACCACTTTCAGGGTAACAAACAGTAGCTACGAAACTGACAAAAACGGCCAGGTCCGCTTGTCGTTAAACCAGTCTTTTCTACAAGAACTTTCCCACGTATTTATGCACTGGCATTTAGCAGCAAAGAGCAAGATGTACTTATTCCCAACGAGCCATACACTCCTTTTGCAGAGAGTGCAACATTAAGTTACACTGCTCAGGCGACCATAAATATTGGCGATACAAAACGTGATTTTACTACAAACGAAGTAGCACTTTTCCACGAACATCCGTTTGGGCAAACCGAGGAACATCCATATTTAAAAAGTAATTTTGATTTTTTAAACGAAACTGATAGAAATAATCTTCTTGTACCAACTTATTGCAAAGGTGGCGAACTTTATATAGGGTTAGAAAACGCCGGAAAGCTGCAAACAGTTTCGTTGCTCGTTCAGGTTTTAGAGGGTAGCGAAAATCCGCAAACCAACTCTTTTACAGGCAAACAGAAAGTAGAATGGTCGGTTTTATGTAATAATTACTGGAAAGTTTTAGATTCAGATTTTATGATTTCAAACGAAACCGATAATTTCCTGAAATCGGGAATTGTAAAGTTTTCTATTCCGCGCGAAGCAACTTCAACAAACACTTTACTTCCCGGTAAACTTGTATGGATAAAAGCAAAAATCCATAAGAATTTCGATGCAGTTTGTCAAACAATATCTATCCGGTCGCAAGCAGTTTTGGCAGAATTTTTAGATAATAATAACGAGTTGTCGCACTTAGAAAATGGGTTGGGTGCAAAAACAATTTCAAAATTAATTGAAAGAGTTGCTACCGTAAAAAGTGTCAGCCAGCCATTTAATTCGTTCGATGGTAAACCGCAGGAATCTGACGAAGCGTATTACCGCAGAATTAGCGAGCGGCTTCGTCATAAAAACCGGGCAATTACTTTGTGGGATTACGAGCATATTATTTTGCAGCAGTTTCCCGAAATTCATAAAGTAAAATGTTTAAGCCACAGTTACGAAAATTCATTCCTGTCGCCCGGAAATGTATTGATTGTTGTAATTCCCGATATTGTAAATAAAAATGTATTCGATATTTATCAGCCGCGTGTTAGCAAAACCACGTTGAATTCAATTCAGAATTGGGTGAATAAACTCAATACACTTCATGTAAATGCAAAAATTATAAATCCTGATTACGAAGAAGTAACGGTTGAGTTGAAAGTAAAATTCCATAAAGGTTTCGATGAGAATTATTACACCAAAATTTTAAATAAAGACATTACAAAACTGCTTTCTCCATGGGCATTTGAAGATTCCGCAAGTATTGAATTTGGAATTACACTGTACCGCAGCACTGTTATTAACTACATTGAAGCGTTGGAATACGTGGATTATATTGAAGACGTAAAACTGATTAAAGGTGATGAAATAAGTATTACAAATGTTGCACCGTCGAGTCCCACTGCGATTCTGGTTTCGGCAAAAGAGCACACTATCTCAACCAAAGTAAGTTCTTGTAACGGTGTAACTGAAATTGAAGAGACATGTCAGACTTAGATAAACATATTACAATTCCGAAAAATATTGCTTCGAAAAACGATTTAGATTATTCGTTTCTCAAGGGAAAAGGATTGGAATATATAGAGCAGCTTGCAAGTAATTTGTGGACAGATTACAACTCGCACGACCCGGGAGTTACAATTCTCGAGATGCTGAGTTATGCAATTACCGATTTGGGATTACGCATAGAAATGCCCCTCGAAAATATACTTGCACCAAAAGACAACACCGAACAAAATATTGGCGAACAGTTTTATAAAGCTACCCAGATTTTGCCTTCGAAACCGGTAACAGAACTCGATTACAGGAAGTTGTTTGTTGATATTTCAGGAGTAAAAAACTGCTGGCTAAAACCTTTCGAAAAATCTGTTTTTGTTGATTGTATAAACGATAAACTGGCATATAAAACTGACAAATTAAAAAAACAATCGAGTCAATTTAAATTGCAGGGATTAAATTCGGTGATAGTTGATTTCGATACTTTAAACGATGATGTTTTTCCCTCTGATATTTTAAAAGAGAAAGAGCTCGATCGAATAAAAGACGAAATAGCGGCTGTTTATCACAACAACAGAAACTTGTGTGAAGATTTGGTTGAAATCAGAAAAGTTGAAACACATCCAATTTCTGTTTGTGCAAGTATCGATGTGCATCCCGGGGCAGACGAGGAGTTGGTTCATGCAAAAGTTTTACGTGCCATCGACAACTATTTTTCTCCTTCAATACAATTTTATTCGCTCAAACAGATGTTTGAAAAGGGATATACTTCGGATAAAATTTTTGAAGGTCCGGTTTTAAAAAATGGATTTCTCGACAGTAAAGAGTTGGAAGCCGCCAAATTGAGAACTGAAGTTCGCCTTTCGGATTTGATGCAGTTAATTGCGAAAATTGATGGCGTAAATGTTATCAAAGAGATATCGATTGGCGATTGTAATAATCCTGAAAAAGAGACTGATGAGTGGCTGATTTGTATTGAACCCGGCAAAAAACCGATACGTTGTTTTAAAAGTGCTTACAGTTATTATAAAGGAGTTTTGCCTCTGAATATCAATAAAAAAAGAGTTGAAAGTTATATTGAAAAATTAGATGCCACCGAAAAAGATGAACAAAAAAAGGCACAAGATAATATGGAGCTAAATGTTCCGGCAGGTAGATATTTAAACACCGGCGACACAACAACAATTCAAAACGACTTTCCGGAAACTTATGGAATTGGAGAAGTTGGATTACCATCGCAAGCCGAAACTGCACGAAAATCGCAAGCCAAACAGTTAAAAGCTTATTTACTGTTTTTCGACCAGATTCTTGCCACCTATTTTTCTCATCTCGGAAAAGTAAAAGATATTTTTTCGGTAGATAATACCTTAAAACAGACCCGTTTTACCGAAGTTGTAAACGATATTAAAGACTTCGAAGAGCTTGCAAATGGCGATGTTATTTTAAATTCGGGAAAACTTAACGATGAACTTTTTGCCAATCTCGATAAAAACATAAAGCGTAAAAATATTTTGCTCGACCATCTTATTTCGAGGTTTGCAGAAAGATTTAGCGATTACGCATTTTTAATGAAAAAGTTGTACGGAAGTTTTGCAGAGCGGGCAGTTGTAAATGCTAAAACAAAGTTTCTATCGGAATATGGTGAAATTGTTAATGAAGATGGTAAAACAGGAAACAAAGGAATTAGTAATTGGCGAGGCAGTGCGTTTAATTACTTCAACCAAAAACCTGCTGATTTGTGGAACACTGATAATGTTGCAGGAGTACAAAAACGAATTGCCCGTTTGTGTGGGATGAAAAATTACACCCACCGTAATCTGTCTGATTCGTTTGTTGAGATTTATGATTTTATCGATTCGGATAACGAAAAGGTTTATCGCTGGCGTATTCGCGATTTAAACAACGAAATTATTTTATCGTCAACCGAAAACTATCCAACCCCGGGAAAAGCTGAAGATGAATTGTATCTCGCGGTGGTAAAAATTATCGAAACTCCTGAAAGTATAATTTCAGAGACGTTTAAAAATTTGGTTGTTGATGAGCAGGAGATTGCGAATTTCGAGATACAAGTTTCGGAGAGTAACAAATATTCGTTCGATGTAATCGACCTCGCTGCAAAACCAACCAGTACCAAACGAATTATTGCACGGCAGTTTACATATTACAATTCTCAGGACGAGTTGCGTGATGCAATTCTTGCAATCATAAAATTCATGACAACCGATTTTACAGAGGAGGGAATGTTTGTGGTTGAGCATATTTTATTGCGCCCCGATGTTATGCAAACCGATATTCCTCTCAATCAGTTTATGCCAATTTGCACCGATGGTTGCACAAGTTGCGAACCGGTTGACCCATATTCTTTTAGAGTAACAGTGGTACTGCCCGGTTGGACATACCGGTTCTCGAACTCCGATTTCAGGAAGTTTATGGAAGAACTTATTCGGAAAGAAATTCCGGCTCATGTTTTGGCTCGTATTTGTTGGATTGGATATCGTAAAAATACAGAGGATGTTAATGAAATGCAGGAATTTGAAAAAGCATATAAACAATTTTTGCTTGCGAAAACAAAATCGGGGCAAGAGCAAAATAGTGGTAAACTCAGAAAACTAAATAAAATATTAAGCAACTTAAATTCAATTTACCCATCGGGGAGATTGATTGATTGCGACAATGAAGACGATTTACTGGAAGGAAGAATTGTTTTAGGCACTACAAAAATTGGAAACCTTTAATTGAAAAGTTATGGCAGCAAAATTAAAAAACATCACAACAAAATATCATACGTTCGAAGATAATCAGGTGTTAACAAAAGACCTGTTAAACGAGTTTATCAATTATTTTGAAGACCAGGATAGATTGTCGCGGGTTTCGTTGAGTGGCGTTGGAATAGTCTGCGGTTTTAAAGTGAAAATAAATCCTGCAAAAAGTAAAATTACAATTACACAAGGTACCGGTATTACAACCGATGGCGATTTGATAAAATTACAAAAGGAAATTCCCAATTCAGCAGGTAAATCAATCAGTCTGAACCACATTGATTACACCCATTTCCGAGAGTTTGAAGATAATTCTGCCAACTATAATTTCTTTAAAAAGCAAGTAATAATAAACGGTAAAAACAAAAAAAAGGATATTCGTTTGGTGGAGATATTTCCCGGGAAAGTTGATAATGCGAAACCTCTCGTAAAACTTCAGGATATAGAAAATATGGTTGTTTTATTGTATGTCGAGTCGTATGCAAAAAAGGGGGATTTGTGTACTTCAATAGACTGCGATAATCAGGGAACAGAGCAGATTGCAAGGTTACATGTTTTATTGGTTACAGAAAAAGATGCCGCGTTCATTACAAATTCAGATACTGTTTTTAGCTGGCATAATATTGCTGAAAAATATGACGAATTACCAGAGATAAAACTGTTGCGTGTGAATATGATGAATGTTAGTAATCTAAATTCTATCGGGCAAAGTTTTGCGAATGCAATATCGCAACAAACTTTAACAAAGTTAAAAGACGGGCTCAAATCAATATTCGGCATTTTTAATAAACCTCTGATTTCGGATGAAATTGATGAACTTTTTGCCTTTGTAAAATCAGGTAATCCTGTGCCTTTTGATTTTCAGTATCGCTACGATTTGTTAGCCGACCTTATTGATTCTTACAACGAAATTAAACAAATATTACTTCAGATAAATGTTGAATATTGTCCGAATATTGGTTCGTTTCCTAAACATATTTTGCTGGGAAAAGTTAAAGAGCCAAAAGAATATAAAACTTTTCGACATCGGTTTTATAAATCACCCATTTCTGAAACTGAAGATACAAACTTCAAAACAGTATTGAGTCTGTTAAACAGGATTACTCAGATTACCGATAACTTTGTTTCTGAACAGAAAGTTGAGAACATTAGAATTACACCTTCGCAATTATCAGGGAAACTCAGCGATAAAACAATTCCGTATTACTATAAACTAAGTAATAGGTTTTTAGATTCCTGGAGTTTCAATAAATTCCAAAAAATAAAAGAGAAGTACAATTTGAGTTATCATATCGAGAAACTTGCTGATGTTCCGGAGGTTCGGAAACCTCTTTTATTTAATATCGACAATTATAATTTTTTCAGAATTGAAGGTCATTTGGGATTGAGAGCACTGGAGAGCCGAGATGAAATTATTAACCGACGAAGTACTCACGGTTTAAATTTCGATTGTATTGTTTTAGAACTTGAAAATAATATCCAATCGCTTGCAGAATTTGTAAAAAAACATCCATCGCTCGAACATAAAGCCGGAGTTGTAAAAGGAGGTACTTTTGTTTTAGTTTCGGTTGAAGATAAAATTGTAGCCGACTTTTGTTTACCATATAAAATTGCTGCAAAAACAGAAGAGCAAAGTTGCTGTTATTTAATGGAATGTACATATCCGTGGATTAGTTCGCTAAAATATTTAAATAACCTTGCGCGCAGTACAAAAGGCACACAAAGTCGTAATAAGCCAATGCCCCAAAATTACAGATTGCAAATTATTGAATATAAAATTAACGGTCATAGCTTAATAAACAGAACCACAACTTTATCTATTCCGTTAAAAGAAATTTTCTTGAGAAGAATTCATGCAATTACTGAAGCACTGAATAACAGGTTTGATAAAGGTGTAGTATTCGATTTTAACGAAAGTCAAAAAAGATTTGTTATCACCCGGGCAAAGGAAGATACTTATACTATTAGGTTTAAAGATGCAACCATGGCAGTTAACAATCCGGTTTATACATACAGTAATAAAGGGATGTTCAGGAATAATAAAATATTCAGACCAGATGCAATGCGTTGCCGCGATTTGAGAAAATACAATCCATCTTTCTACGAAAAATTGCACGACAAAATTGCTCCGGTTGATAAAGACGATGATAATGGAACTTTTAATGAGAAATGGCGAAAGTGGAATTTGCTTAAAGCCGCGCTCATAAATAATGAGGTAATTAGAAAGTTAAAGTTGAAAAGGATGATAACTAAAGTAACCGATTTGCCACAGGAAATTTTGACAGAGTTGCGAACTCTAACAGTTGATTTTCAGAACGTGGGTTCGTCTGCTGATTTGCAATTTATGTTAGATGGAGATTGGGTTACTGGCGAGTGGATTAACAAAAACATGTTAGACCACTATCGTAAAAACAAAAAAAATACACACGATGATATTGTGTTGTTTGTAAATCTGCGTAAATATCTTCATAGCGAAACCGGTGTTACAAAACTTTCGGTTTATGTTACTAATCACGAATATTCACCGTTATTCGATGCTGTTATTGAAAAATATAATCAGTTGGCTGATATTTATTTTGGAACTCCTTCAGGAGAAAATGCAATTCAGATTTAAATATGTAATGGGTTTGAAATGAAATATATTACTCAAATAAAAATTGACTTCTACGTTGTGATTACACAATTTTGCGACAAATATCCTAAAACAAAAAGGTCTATAAAAATAAAAGGATATCAGTCGCAAAAAATGTACACAACGAATGATATCCCAATGGGTAAAAACACCTTAATATCCGAACTAAAAAGAAATAAACAATTAATGAATAAGAGTAATCCCTCAACATACATGAAAATAACTAAAAAGAACTTCAACCTCAATGAACACAACCCAGTAATTCATCTCTGAATCTAATAAACCAAATTTAAAACATCTAATCGAGAAATCAAAGTATTATGCAGAAAAAACAACAATGAATACACACTATAACCACATAATCGAGAAAGTTCATTTAGAAGTAAACACTTCTAAATTAGAAACAGCAAATTCAATAAAAGACAATATCAGTAAGTTTTTAACAGATGAGTTGTTTCCACGGCTCGAATTGCTTTTTAGCGAATACAATATTCCGGAAACAGTAGTGCGTTACGATAAGTTAAGTATCAATCTATCGGTTGATAATATTGAAAATATGGAGCATATTAAACATGAAATTTATTATGAATTGGAGACACGGTTTAAACAACATCTTGAGATTGAAATTGAACAGGACTCGACTAAAGCACAATCAGGAAATCAACCTGCCAGTCGTATTTCATTAATAAAAGACTTAGAAACATCGTTTCTCTTTTTTCTCGAGAATGGTTATTTGCCATGGTATGCAAAAGAGGAATATATAACTGAGTTCACAAAAGAGAAGAACTGGAATTTGTGTTTAAAAGATAAGGATTTTATAAAGCGATTGGGCAAATTGTTGAAAGATAAAAATACTGCTGTTGAACGATTTATATTGCAATTCCCGATTGAGACTGTTTTTTCTTTTGTTGAGAAGTCAAATCATCTATTCGCTGAAAACAAGAAACAGTTTATGAAAATTTTTGATGTTCTGAGAGATAATTTAAGAGTCTCTTTTTTAAGATTTCTTGTTAAAGTTTCGTTGTTTGATAAACAGAGAAAATGGAAGCCTATTTTAAAGAAATTTTATTTAACAATTCTTGAAAACGAGAAACAGTTGAACAGATTTGCCGGATTTCCATTTGTTTCTCAATTTAAAGAGGTAATTCAAAAAATTGTTTCTGAAAAGGGAGTAACAGATTTTATTGCTTTTGAAAACGATTTAATTTCAAAATCAAATACTTTGCCTAATTTAATATCTGAATCTTCTGAAATTAAAATAAAAGAAGAGGAGATCGAGCAACGATTTATAGAAAATGAGTTGACAGAGATTGCAGTTCAAAATGCAGGTTTAATTCTCCTTCACCCTTTTATAAAAAGTTTTTTTGAACGAATAGATATACTCGAGAGAGATGGTTTGGTTAAGAAGAATAAATTAGATGTTGCCGTTCAATCTCTTCATTATTTGGCAACCGGCGATGAAATATTTTTTGAGGGAAATGTAATTTTTGAAAAATATTTATGTGGAGCACTTTTAAAAATGCCAATTCCATTTGAGAGTATGTTGACTGAAATTATTAAAGATGAGGGTATTGATTTATTAAACCAAGCAATTAAAAACTGGCCTGCACTCAAAAATACATCGCCCGATGGACTGCGACAAATGTTTATTAATCGTGATGGAAAACTAATTAAAAGTAATAATAGTTGTAAGTTAATTGTTGAGCGAAAGGCACAAGATGCGCTTTTGGATAAATTAAACTGGAATATTTCGATTGTGAAATTTCCATGGAGAAAAGAGTTGTTATTTGTTGAATGGTAAGTTATGAAGACAAAAATAGACAAAACTAAAAGCAGTAATAAAAGTAGTTCACCGTTTTTTAATTCGAAAAACGATTCTGTTTTTTTTACTGCGCAACCAAAACTAAAAGTTGGGCAACCCGGCGATAAGTATGAGGTTGAAGCCGACCGTGTAGCCGAAGAAGTTGTAAGTTCTCAATCCGATAACCAGCCCTTTTTTGCTGCGCCACAAACTCGATTAATTCAGCAAAAACCAATTGCTGAAAGTATTACTCCGTTAGTTCAAAGGCAGGAAGAAGAAGAGGAGGAAGCTCAACCAAAATTACTTGAAACAACAGTTCAAAAGCAGGAGGAAGAAGAAGAGGAGGAGTTGCAAATGCAACCGATTGAGGAGGAAGAGGAGATGTTGCAGACAAAAACAGATTCTTTGGGACAAGATACACAATCTGCAACAGAGCAATTATTAAATAGTAGTAAAGGGAATGGCAGTCCGTTGAATTCTGAGATACAATCACAAATGGAAGGTAGTTTTGGGGCGAATTTTAGTGGCGTTAAAATACATACCGATTCTACTGCTGTTCAACTAAACAAAGAGTTGGGTGCACAAGCATTTACGACCGGGAATAATATTTATTTTAATGAAGGAAAATATCAACCTGATTCGCAAAATGGGAAGAAACTTTTGGCTCATGAGTTGACTCATAGTGTGCAGCAGGGAGCAGCATTAAGAAAAACAAACGGAAAAGAAAATAATTTAACTCTTACTAAAAACTCGAATAATGAGATAGTTCAACGAAAATTGGAACTATTTAAGTCTAAGTATTCTGACAAATTAACAGAGTTTAAAAAAACAGCTATCTACAAGAAAGACAAATATCAGCCAAGTACAGGATATGGTTTGTTCGATGTTTCCATAAATCCAAATGCATTTTTAAATTCTGGTTTAATGACTTGTACGGTAAATGTTGGATGGAATTTTATAGATGGTGATGCTGCCGCTTTTGCAGGCAAAAAGGATGAGAAAAAAGAGTGGTCGAAGGAGGAAAAAGCAAAGTGGAAAAAAGATGTTAAATATAAAGTCGAAGATGCTTGGAAGGGTAAATATGAATTTAAACAACCTGAATACTATTTTGAATTCTTTCCTCAAGATATTCCGTTTCTCCAGTTATTTATGAATCCAAAAAAATTCCCTTATTCGATGAAGGTGAATATTGTAATTAATGAAGTTGAAAAAGATTGGCATTATCAATTACGCGCAAAAAAAATACCAAAAGGTGTTTTCCGGGGAAGTAGTGTCACAACTGTTGGAGGAGGTAAGGATTTAAATAAAAATTACTACACGATGGATTCGGAGGATCTCTCTCCTGTGAGTAAAGGAGCTCCTGGTGGAGGAAAGCAAACAGGAGCAATTCATGAGTTTGGGCATATTTTTGGATTAGATGATGAATATGCAAATGGTGATGGGATAATTGACCAGTCAGGATTAGTAAAATCAATGTTAAAAGTTGATATTGCTGAAGGTAAACATGATACAATAATGGGGAGTGGAAATGAATTTAAAAAGCAACATTATGTTACGTTTTTGGAAGCATTAAGAAAAATTGTTAAGGATGATAAATGGCAATTTTGATCCATTTTATTTATATATTATTAGTGTTTTTTTAAGTAAAAGTTTTTAAAATGAATAAAATAAAAATAGGTAATAAGTGTTCGGACAAAGTACAACTTGAAATCTCTAAGAATGCAATCTTTTATTTTGCTTTTGTATCTCCTTTCGAAGAAAATTCTAAGGGTAATTCAAGGTTCACAATTGAATCTAATGGCAAGGTTTATCGTAAAAATAATTCCATGAATATCAATTATGGAGAAATACCAATTAAAGTTTTTAATCAATCTACTGAAGAATTTTTAATTGCTGTATTGTCGCAGGCATCTATTAATGTGCTGATTAGAGCAATCTATGATTTGGGTTTTTTTGAATTGCCAGAAATATTATCTACTCCAGAAAATTTAAAAATTCATGGAGGTAATGATGCATTTATCTATTGTAAAAAGGAAGATAATCAAAAATGCGTAAAAATGGAGAGAGGAGTAAAATTAAGCGAAGAAATATTTTCTGTTTTCAACAAAGCCATTGAGTCGTCTATTGAATAATTATGATGATTAGTACAGTAATAGTTAGGATCAACCAGAATGAGTAAAATCAAAGTATTACAATTCATAAAAGGGGCAATTCAATCTCGCCTTGAAAATGAATTCAAAGCTAGAAATCAGGAATTGCATAAATTGAACATAGAAGATTTGGATAACTCTGAATTATCCAAATTCATAATAAAAAACAAACTTACCCAACCCGAAATTATTACCCTTTTACTTGCATTAATCCCCCATATCTCGCCAAATTTTTACAACTCGATTATTGCAGAATACCTTCCCAATGGCGGAGATTTTCCCGAAATTGGCGGAACAAAAGGAAAAAACCATCGGGGAATTTTACCAACCGGCGAAACGGTTTTATATATTCTTGCCGGAAAAGATATTGAAAAGCGTATTGAAGTTTCGAAAATGTTTGATGAGAGCCACCTATTTGCACGAAAAAATATTTTGTATTTGGAGCAAGTCCCAATGGGTGAACCTAAAATGAGCGGCCGTTTAATTCTCGACGATGAATATGTTGACCTGTTTACTTTTGGAAAAGTGTCGAAACCAAAATTGAGCAACGATTTTCCTGCACAATTAATTACAACCGAACTCGATTGGACAGATTTAGTCCTTCAACAAAAAACTCTCGATGAAATTAAAGAGATTGAAACCTGGCTAAAGTACAACGATAAATTATTGAACGATTGGAAAATGCGGGGTAAAATAAAACCCGGATTTCGTATCCTTTTTCATGGAGCACCGGGAACTGGAAAAACAATGACCGCCTGTTTGTTAGGGAAATATACTAATCGTGATGTTTTCCGAATTGACCTTTCGATGGTAGTTTCGAAGTACATTGGCGAAACTGAAAAGAACCTTTCGAAACTGTTCGACAAAGCTGCAAACAAAAACTGGATTCTGTTTTTCGATGAGGCCGACTCAATATTTGGTAAACGTACAAACGTTCGCGATGCACACGATAAATATGCAAATCAGGAAGTTTCGTATCTGTTGCAACGTATCGAATCTCACCCCGGTTTAGTAATTCTGGCTTCGAATATGAAAGCGAATATCGACACCTCGTTTACGCGAAGGTTCAATACAATTATTGAATTTGAAAATCCGGGTGTTGGGGAGAGAGAACGATTGTGGCGGAATTATATTCCTGGAAATATAAAAACCGATAAGAAAATATCGATAAAAGAGATTGCACGCAAGTATGAAATTACCGGGGCAAATATTGTAAATGTTATTCAGTATGCAGGTTTACAGACACTTAAAAACAATTCTGAAACTATTTCGTACAACGATTTAATTGCAGGTATTCAGAAAGAATATTTTAAAGAGGGGAAGATGATTCGGAAAGATTGAGGAGGTAAAAACTTTACTTTCAATTGTATTTCCCCATCATTAGCGCGTAAACTCGAATCTCATATTTTTTCTAACTGTCCCCCGTTTGTATCGAGATATTCCAACTTCCTCACCCCATCAACTTTTTATATTTAAACCGTTTTGGAGCTTCGCCTCCCATTCGTTTTTTGCGGTTCTCTTCATACTCCGAAAAAGAACCTTCAAAAAAGTGGACTTTTGAATCACCTTCAAAAGCGAGAATATGTGTGGCAATTCTATCTAAAAACCAGCGGTCGTGAGAAATTACTACGGCGCAACCTGCAAAACTTTCCAGTCCCTCTTCCAAAGCACGAAGTGTATTCACATCAATATCGTTTGTAGGTTCATCTAGCAAAATCAGGTTTCCTTCGGCTTTTAGTGCGAGTGCCAAATGTAACCGGTTTCTCTCGCCACCCGAAAGTACACCACATTTTTTCTCCTGGTCGGAGCCGTTAAAATTAAACCGCCCCACATAAGCACGAGAGTTTGCCTGTTTGTTACCCAGCATAATAGTTTCTGTTCCACCCGTAATAACTTCAAAAACCGATTTTTCAGGGTCGATTGCAGCGTGGGTTTGGTCAACATAACTTATTTTAACTGTGTCGCCAATTTCGATACTTCCTTTGTCGGCTTCCAGCTCTTTCATTATTAATTTAAAGAGTGTGGTTTTTCCCGCACCGTTTGGTCCGATTACACCAATTATGCCAGCCGGAGGAAGTTTAAACTCAAGGTTTTCGAAAAGAATACGTTCACCAAAACCTTTTGTAACACCGTTCATCTCCACAACTTTATCGCCAAGTCGCGGACCGTTTGGAATAAATATCTCCAGTTTATCTTCCTTTTGATTTACATCTTCATTCAACATTTTATCGTAGGCATTTAAACGGGCTTTCGATTTTGCATGCCGGGCTTTTGGAGCCATTCTCACCCATTCCAGTTCGCGTTCCAGAGTTTTGCGTCGCTTGGAATGTCCTTTCTCTTCCTGTTCCAATCGTTTCGATTTTTGTTCGAGCCACGAAGTGTAATTCCCTTTCCACGGAATTCCCTGCCCGCGGTCGAGTTCCAAAATCCAGCCTGCAACATTATCAAGAAAATAGCGGTCGTGAGTAATCGAAATTACCGTGCCTTTATACTGCGAAAGGTACATTTCTAACCACTGAATACTCTCGGCGTCGAGGTGGTTTGTTGGTTCGTCTAAAAGCAAAATATCGGGTTCCTGTAAAAGTAGGCGACACATTGCAATCCTGCGGCGTTCTCCTCCCGAGAGTTCGTTAACAGGCTGTTCGTTGGGTGGACATTGTAACGCATCCATCGCACGCTCAAGTTTACTGTCGAGATTCCATGCGTCTAACTGGTCTATTTTTTCCTGAAGTTGCGCCTGCTCAGCCATCAGTTTGTCCATGGCATCGGGGTTTTCGTAAACTTCGGGCAATCCAAATTCATTGTTAATCTCCTCGTAGCGTGTTAAAACATCAACCGTTTCCTGAACTCCCTCTTTTACAATTTCGATTACGGTTTTCGATTCATCTAAAATTGGTTCTTGTTCCAGCAAACCAACCGAATAACCGGGGGCAAAAACCAACTCGCCATTAAACGACTTCTCTTGTCCGGCAATAATTCGCAGGAGAGTAGATTTTCCAGAACCGTTTAACCCGATAATTCCGATTTTAGCTCCCAGAAAAAACGAAAGTGAGATATCTTTGATTACTGTTTTGTTTGGTGGGTAGGTTTTACTCACCTTGTACATCGAAAAAATTATCTTTTTATCGTCGCTCATTTTGTTGAATTTTATTTGGAACAAAAATACAATAGATTATGAGAATTGGAATATATTTCGGGAAATGATGGGTTATTCACCAGGGTTAAAAAAACAGATCGAATTTGATATTAATTTCATTGTCGGTGGCAATTGCCATTAAAGATGGTGGTGATATTGTTGTTATTCAGGATGATGATACAATAAACGTAACCAGATAATTCTGTTGCCTATATTGTTTTTTCTACAGATACAAAATAGGAGGTAATTTGGCAAGTAACCAATAACTTATAAGAATGAGTGTATTAATCTGTATGATCGACAATCGACATGGTTACATCGTAAATGTAATCACCCATTTTCTCCGATTCCGAAAAAATATCTTTATATAAAGTTCCTATCTTATACGAATACTTCTCATTTTCAATATTACGTACATGTTCTTTGCGAAGTTTATTCCGATACTCATCAATTTTAATTTCAATCTCTTTGGTGCGTTTTATATCCACATCGTAATTATGCTTATTCAGATTTTCAATCATCAGGTTCATTGCATTGTCAACAAGAGAAAACATCTTTTGAATTTTCTCTTTCATTTCCGAAGTTAGTTTAAGATTCTTATCACGGACACGCGACATTGCTCTGGCTATATTTAAACAGGAGTCTCCAATACTCTCTATTTCGTCAACAATACGAAGCATTGAACTAATCTTTTTTGACGAACCTTTGCTCAACTCTCCTTCAGCAACTTTGGTGAGGTATTTAGCGATCGATACTTCCATTTCATCGCTTTTATCTTCCCCGATCTCAACTTTTTTAAACTGTTTCGCAAATTTACGTTCGCTTGTTTCATTCAGCATATTTCCTACTCGCCCGAACAGCTTTTTTGTTTGTTGAGCATACACAATAACTTCTTTTGTTACCTGGAGTAATGATAACTCGCTGGTACTGAGCATGCCAAATTTAATGTACTTTAGTCCGAATTCCTGTTCGTCTTCTTTTTCAGGAATCACTCTCTGTACCAAATTAACCAAATATTTTATAAACCATATTTGAATTAGAACATTAAGTACGTTGAAAATTGTATGGAATAACGACAATGCAATGGGAATAGCGCCTGCATCAACAAAAGCTGATTTACCTGTCATGGATTGGGCAATCGTATCAATTCCTTTTAAGAAATGTGGAAATACCGTAAGTATTCCAACTACCCCAATTACATTAAAAAACAGATGAAGCCGCGCAGCCCGTTTTGCATTAGTATTAGCTACCATAGCTGCAAGATTGGCTGTAATTGTGGTTCCAATATTCTCGCCCAAAACCATGGCGGCTGCACTATCAAAACTAATCCATCCGTTATTACACATAACCAGTGTTAAAGCCATTGTTGCACTCGACGACTGAATTACAACAGTTAGCAGAGTTCCTATAAACAAAAAAATTAAATTTGAACCAAGCCCCATTCCCGTGAAGTTTTTTATGAACTCGAGAATTTCAGGGTTATTTCCAATATTCGGAACGCTCGACTTTAAACTTTCCAAACCGATAAAAAGCAAGGCAAAACCAACCAACACTTGTCCCCACGACTGATTGTTAGTTTTTTTGGAGAAAATTAACGGAAAGCCAATACCAATAATTGGATAGGCCAAAATGCTCATTTTAACTTTAAATCCCAGTATTGAAATAAGCCACGCTGTAACGGTGGTTCCAATGTTTGCTCCCATAATTACTCCTGCCGACTCGGTTAGGGTAAGTAATCCGGCATTTACAAAACTCACAATCATTACTGTGGTTGCGCTCGACGATTGAATGATAGCGGTAATTGAGATTCCTGTAATGACACCCATAAATCTGTTGGAAGTCATGGCAGCTAAAAAGTTCCGCAGTTTGCTTCCTGCTACTTTTTGTAACGCTTCACTCATCATTTTCATTCCGTAAAGAAATAATCCGAGTGAACCGATTAATGTCAGTAAATCAAGTATTGTATAATTCATTAGTTCAATTTAGTCTCTGCTAAAACTGCTATTATAAAATGAAGAAGAGAAAGTTTTTGATTTTTTTATATAAACTATTCTCAACTATTATTTTTCACAAATCTGGTCAAAAATAAAATAAAAATATTTGAATTGCCATTATTGCGGTACTGTTTTTTTAACAAAATATTAATGAAAATTAGTAAGATTATATATGCAATTTATATATGTTAGTATTAACCAGTTTTTTATGTAGTTTTTAAGTTTAATGAAAGCTGCAAATTTTCCAGATCCTCTTTGTAATCAAACTGCAAATCTTCGTGCAGCATGGCAAGTACTCTTCTGATTCTTTTTATTTGATTGATATACATATTGAAAAAAAGTACACTCGTAGCTCAATAATATATGTATATTAATACCGGTTGTTTCAGCAATGGGAGTAAATAAGATTAAAATATTTTTAGCCAGTATTATTAGTGTTTACTATAATTATAAGTATTTCTGTTATCGTGTGATACTCGGGGCCATCCACTTTGCGCCAAAGGACTATCGCCCTGAATAGCAAAAACTTTATCACCTGATACAAGATAAATAATATTATCGTTTGATATTGTGAGAGTCCACCCATTACTTCCACCGGAGTTAAAACTCCATATTACTTCCCCATCTTTATTATAGCAAACCATTCCCTGTGAAGCTCCACGATAATAATTTCCATTGCTATCAAATGTCATTGGGTCGCCAGCATTTGATTCAATAACTTTTTCTTCTGCTCCATTGGAAATATTATAATAATGTCTTCCGCTCCATTGGTCGTATACACTTACCAGTCCCTCTTTTCCAATTAGTTTATATTTATAATTAGTTTGAGATACAACTTTCCAAATATATTCTCCGGTTGCAGGGTTTAACAGCCCCAATGAATCATTGGCTATACTACATAGTAAATCTCCATTGTCAGTTACTGCAATGTTATTGCTGCCACTACCAGAATAATTCATTTGAGTTCTCCAATAAACCCCTCCGTCATCAGGGTTTACAGCGTATAAATAATGGATATTGGGGTTGCCGGAATATTCATAGTCAAAAATAATTCCTGTACTTCCAATTGTAATATTTATAGTTGAAGCACCAATAACTCTGTACCAACGTGTAGTTCCTTGTGGGTTAACACAGTACATGGCTCTATAATACGATCCTGTACCAATAGTCTTAAGAATTAAATCGCCATTATTTGCCAAAGCAAGACCACCAGCGGCTCCATAACTTCCAACGACATTTCCTTCAAAAATAATAGTTTCAGGTACTTCCCATTCCCAATTAATTGATCCTGTACTTGGGTCAATCGAATACAGTTTAGTATTTGATATTATGTAAACTGTTCCATCATCATCAACAACAATATTGCTGCCCGGGTGACTACTTGCCAATTGCTCAGTTTTCCATTTTAAACTGCCATCATCTTTATTAATGGCATAAACCCTTAGTGGTTCAAATGAGTTATTTGCTCCATCAGCAAGGTAATAAATACTACCGTCCTTGCCAATTGCCAAAGGCATATCCCTAATCCAGGCTGTTTTTTCCACTACTGGTTTTTCATGAATCCAAAGGGTGTCACCTACATTTGTATCTGGTGTCAGGGGGTCGCTATTAATATCACAACTAGTTGAAAATACAGAAAACACCAACACTAACAGTAATAGCGCCAATAAGTCATTAAGTTTTTTCATTTTGATTATTTTTGGTTTTTTAATACAGATAAATACTTGCTAATGCAAGGTAGAAAAAAAGAACATAATTACAGTGCCATAATAATAATTTTTTATTATTCATTAAGCCTACAAATTCTCAACTTCCTCGCGGTAATCAAACTGCAAATCTTCGTGTAGCATGGCGAGTACTTTATTGATGCGTTTAATTTGATTGATGTACATATTAAAAACCACCCTGCTCGATTTATAATTCAATCCCGATTTTTTTAGTTTCTGACAGAAATAAATTCGTAATTGAATTTCGGTTTCTTTAATTCCTGAAAACCGAATGTGTTTATTTGTGGTTTTCAGAACTTTACGTAGTGTTTTTTTTGCGAGGTAAAAACTGCTGCGGTTTAAATTAGAAAACTGTTCGTCTATTTCTGCTTTCACCGATTGAATAAATGCCTGCTCGTTTTCCGCATCAAAGAGCAGATAACTCAGCAACTCTTTATTCTCCTTTTTATATTTTGCCAGGCGTGCAACAATTACTTGCAACTCTTCGGGAGTAAGGTTTTTAAGTTCTTTCTTTATTATACTTATCGAGGCTGTTTCCATTGATCTGTTTAATTATCTTTTTACGGATTTTCCATAAACCTCAATCCAGTCTAACCGCGAACATGCAGCCGATTTTCCACCGGGCATTAAATCTGTAAAACCAATTTCTTCAATATTCGAAAGATCTGTTTTTTTAGCCAATCCAATTTCAACAACTCGTTCCGCATCAAGTTTGTGCCAAACTATATCATCAATAATGAACTCTTTAATTCGCCAATCTTTGGCAATACCATCAAACTGGTTACTAATCAACCATTCTCCGTTGGCAAGTTTTAAAACAATTCGCAATTGGCGAACGCCCGATTGTTTTGTACGCCATCGTATTTTTGCAAATTCAGTTAAATCAACATTGTTGTTTTTGTGTTTTAAAGTAACCATCCAGTTTCCCAAACATAGCCCCGACCACACATAAAATGGGTCGTCAGCAGGTTTTTCGTGGTTGCTTTTTTTTAGGCTGTCTTGCCCTGCACCATATAAACTCAAAATTAATTCGGTGTTATTTACGTGCTTTTGCGATAGTGGAATTTCTGCCGGAATCTCCTTCCAGTCTTCTCTAAAAAACACTCCGGGACGATAATTATTTTTTTGCGCAAAAAGTGTCCCTGCTGATATGATTAAAGATATGAATGTAATTAGTACTATTTTCATAATTAAATCTATTTTTTAATTTGAATGATGTGTTCTTTCTGAAATGTAAAAATATAAATTTAGTCATCTGATGACTTTACAGAGTGGATTCAATCATAAAGATAAAATAAATATCTCACTCTATTTCAATGTCGTATTTATCTAAAAGTCCGGCAACTCCCTGCAACGAAAACTTTGCTTTATTGATTTGATTCAGTTCCGGGTCGATTGAATAGTTTATTGAAGTACTAAAATCTGCTTTTTCCAGATTTGTATTTCCAAACATCGATCCTGCAAAGTCACAATTAGTAAATGTTGTGCCCGATAAATTGGTCTCGGTAAAATCGACTTCTTGTAAAATACAATCTTTAAAATGAGTTCCTTTTATTTTTAGTTGATAAAAACTCGAGAGATTTAACTGGCAGCCAGTAAACCGGAAATTTAAAAGAAAAGGATTGCACTCGTCAAATTGCATTCCCATTAGTTTGCAATTTTCAAACTTCACATTTTTAAATGCCGTGTTTGTAATTTTTGCATTACTGAAATCGCAGTTTGTAAAAATGCATTCATCGAAGTTAAAATCAGATAAATTGGTTTTATTGAAAATGCAATTTTTGAAAGTACAGTTTTCGTAATCTCCTTTTTCAAAGGGCTTATCAGAGAAATCGACAGAATTAAATTGTTTGTCGTAAAAATATGATTTTTGCATTCCGAAAAATAATAAATCCTTTTAATTTATAGCTTAAATGTGCAATAGAATCTGTTTTTTTATTGAAAATTTTCGACAAACAATTAGCTGTATAATTTATAATGAATATAAATTAATATTGATTTTTTGAAACTGGTTTATTCTTTTTAACTTAAACACTAAATTAAAACCTAAAAATTAACCGATGAAAATAACATTATTTTGCTTACGGAAAAAAGCAATTTCATTTCAAAAAATTGCAGTTCTGGTTTGCCTGATTATTTTAGCATTTTCTTTTTCAACTATGGCTCAAAATCCCAATTCGGCTCAGTGGGCAAGTGTCGGGGGAGAAATGGTAATATCTGGCAATCATAGTTTTACAACTACATGGGCATCACATGCATACTCTCGGCAAGATGGTAATAAATGGTGGCGAGGTGGTTTTTGGGGCAAACGTGAACCCCTTATCCCCTGGGATGATGCAGTTTTAAATTCTGTAGCTCCAAAGAAAGGACAAATTACAGTACTCGGACCTTGCAATATAGGTCTTTTGCAATATTCAAAAAAAGGAGCAAGAATTGTTATGTCAGACAATAAAACCAAAGCTGGTTTTGTTCCATGGACTAATTCTCGTAGTTGGGAAAATGATAAGTGGACGGGAACAGTAAAAGACTATAACGTTAATGGTGAATTCTGGGGATCTGTTCCTGCCGGAACCGAAATTACTTTAGATATTACCGCAATAATGAACGTTTACAATAATCAGGGCGGTACCGGCGAAATCTCTTATACTGCCCCACAGGAAATTGAGTACGAAATATGGTTTTTCCCTCGCGAAGGAGGAAAAGTAATTAGTATTACATCTACATCTACATCCGGAAGTGGTAAGCCAATGCCAGGCGATCTGTATTATACAGATAAAGAATGCAAATAATTAAAACCTTATCCTAATAATTTCAAAAATATAAAGTCATGTCAAAAATATATATTTTACTTTTTACAATTATATGGTTAGTGTTCCAACCATTTGAAAATGTAAATGCCGCATTAAGAACCAAAGTCAGGATTTGTGCTGTTAAAGGAACAGTTCAAACTGGTAATATTGTACATAATGGCGATGAAATGACCTGCCCATTAAAACAAACAATGAAGCAAACAGAATGTAGGGTAGTTAACCAAGCTACTATGGTTGAAACGGGTGATGATGGTTGGGCCCAATTAGAATACTTTAATGGTATGACAGTAAAAATAGAACCTAACACTAAAGTAATACTAAAAAGAAATGAAATTTTTGTACAATCAGGAAAAGGATGGTTCAAAGTTGAACCAGGATATGTTGATGGGAAAAAGGTGTTTGTTATCTACACGCCAACCGCAATTGCAGGAATACGAGGTACAGAATTTATTGTGAATGTAAAAAAAGATGGGTCAACTAATTTTCAGTTGATTGAGGGCAGTGTTGAAATTTCTGATAAAGGGCAACAATCGAAAATGATATTGGTGGCAGGTATGGAAGTTTCAATTCCTGCAGGTTCATCAACATTAAATACGGGTTTGTTAAATATTAAGGGAAATGATAAATGGTGGACAGACTGGCCAACACTAATTCCTATTGCACAAATGCCAGGCAATAACGGGGGTACAACAAGTTCAAATGCAACAGAAAATACCCTATTCCCCATTGCCGATTCTCATGTTTACGCTTACAATTATTCTGGTTGGAACAAAGCCAATTGGGGAAAATATGAGCAACTTGGTGCCGGGTGGAATCCTACAGGAGGAGAAAAAAGAGCTTTTCTAAAATTTGATGTTTCTGGAATTGACTTCAATAATTTTGAAAAAGCAACACTAAAACTTTATCACATCCATACCGGAGGAGGTAATGCAGTTGAACTTGGTGTTTATCCTATTCATGGACCCTGGACGGAAGGTCGCGGTACATATAAGCCAGCATCTGCTGCATTGCCCGGTGAACTAACCTGGAATAACCAGCCAAAAATTGCTCAGTATCCGACCGTGTATTTTAATCCGGGACAAGGCTCCAATAAATGGGTTGAAGTAGATGTAACTACATTGGTTAAAGCATGGCTTGAAGGATTCCCAAATCATGGCATGGTAATTAAAGCAGGAGAAAATTATATCGGAAAATCAGAAGCTCAATATGGTTTCTATTCCAGAGAATTTGAAGATGTAGATAAAAGACCCCAATTGATTTTGAATGGCAGTTCGGGAAACTCACAAAAGCTACCTACAGAACAGCCAATGAATCCACCAGCTATTACTGAATTTCCGGAGATCTCAGGAGATTGGGAAATGACCTGCATAGGGGATGAAATCTTCAAATTCAAACTAACGCTTGTTCAACATGACAATGTGTTTTACGGAGATATGGTTCGGACAAATGGAAATGAAAGAATGGCAAAAATAGAAGGTCAAATTTTATCAAATAATCGAATTGAATTTACCCGAAGTGTTGGAAACTGGAAACAATACTACACCGGAGAAATTAATCAGAAATCCGGTTCCCGGGCTACTTCTTTTGAAGGGTTATTTGGATTCAAAGATCAGTTAAATTACGAATGGTATGCAAAATCTTTAATTGGAACAACTTCAAATAATTCTGTGGCAGGGCAATGGCAAATCGACCAAAGTAATGGTTTTAATGGTACAATGAATTTGCAGAACAATTCAGGTCGGATTACGGGAAATGCAATCTGGAATGGATACTTAAAAGGAACAATAGATGGCAAAGTGTCGGGGAGTACAATTGAATTTACCATCAGTTATCCAAACGGCGATAAAGGATTATATAAGGGAACCATAACACAAAACGGAACTAAAATTATTAATGGTACCTCGAACGCTAATAATGGAACTTCTGCAACCTGGGGCGCATCAAAATAATATCCGTAATTCTCAGAGATTATTTAATTATTTAAAATAAATTATATGAAAATCTGGTCGCGCAGAGTAATTGCGTTGATGCTTATTGCTCTGAGTATTGCATTGGTAGTATTTCAATTTAACAACAAACAATCAGGCTCAGTTGAAAGGGAAATTGTTAAGTTACAGTTGGAAGAATTTGTTAATTCTGAAATTTTAAATTCTCAATTTCCCGGAATTAAAATAACAGATATCACAGGTCCCGAATTAAACGAAGACGACTATTCTTGCATTTGGAGAGTGTTTAATTATTTAGACGAGGAGTGGTTAAACGATACGTGCGAGATTGATGAATGGACAAAGTTGGAAGAGCTGGTGCTAAAAGAGAAGAAAGATACAAACCTTCTTTTATTTCGGGGAGTATTAGCCAGTTGTGTTAAAAATGAAGAAAATGAGGTAGTTGTTTTCAGTTTTTTGGGTGAATACAATCTGAGTTTACAAGAACTTACTGATAATGATTTGTCGCGATACCCAACTATTAATAAAATTGTTAATGAACTGCAAACCGGAATACTTGATGAAAACACTAACATTATTCCTGTTAAAGAGTGGAATAAATTGGTTGACCGGTATTTGGATCCCACGACCGATTTCCAGCAGTTTAAGTACAACAATAAAGTTTACAGCCCCGAATTTAGTTTGGATTATGAAGTAAAAGAGGGTGAAATTATTTATCTCCCAATTATTCTTAAAATTGTTGGCATCTTATTTCTATTGATGGGCTTTATCGTAACCAGAAAGCTCTATTTCAGGAAAAGGGGGATTATGGTAAATCCGCAAAAAATTGCGATTTTATACGATATAATTACTCTGCTTTTTGCCGTTCCTTCAGCATGGTTATTTGTGAGTTTTGTTCTTGAAAAATTATTTTTCATACCTCCTGTTTACGCGGGCAATGAAATCTTTTTTATGGGTGTCTTTTTCCTGTTTATCGGAGTTCCGTTGGTTTCGCTTTTTACAAGTCAGTTAACATCACAAAGTATCGGAATTAATTCGAAAGGAGTTATTGTTGATAGTTTACGAGTTGTGGAATTTGTGCCTTGGGAAGAGTTGCAGTCGATTGAGTTTTCTGATGAATATGTTTTGGTCGGAAGAGGAGGAATACCGATTCCACGGAAACTTCAAAAAAGTTTGAAATTAACTGATATTTCGGGAAACTCAATTATTATTAATGAGCCACAACTTAAGTCAATAAAAAATAAAATAATTCAACATTTCGAAATTCATATGACAGGAAACCTCAAGAATGAGTTTATGAAATTGTTGTCAGAATGGTAAGTTTTCCAATTTTTTTATTGGTCTCAACAAGTAGCTAAAACTATTGCACTTTTAATGCATAGTTGTTTTTTACCGTCTTCGCTTCTGTTTTCGTCGCCAATTATTGCTACTGTTGCTTTTTTCGCCATGACTATGTTTTTGCCTCGCGTGTCTCCTCTCTTTATGGGGTTGCACACTCTTTTTTTGTGGCTCATCAATTTCATCGTTTAAAAACGGATGGTCAGCAATAACTGGAATTCTCTGTTTTATCAGTCTCTGAATATCTCGTAAATAAGGTTTTTCTTCAACATCGCAAAACGAAATTGCAATTCCGCTCGAACCTGCTCTGCCAGTTCGTCCAATACGGTGTACATAAGTTTCGGCAATATTTGGTAAATCGAAATTTATAACCAGTGAGAGCTCTTTCACATCAATTCCACGTGCTGCAATATCGGTTGCAATTAGTACTTTTGTCTCCCCGCTTTTAAAATTTGTTAATGCTCGTTGTCGTGCTCCCTGCGATTTGTTTCCATGAATTGCTTCGGCAACTATTCCGCTTTTTTTAAGGAATTTAACAATTTTATCTGCTCCATATTTTGTTCGCGAAAAAACCAGTGCCGATTCATAAACTTCTTCTTTTAACAGGTGAGCAAGCAACTTTGGTTTCTTTCGTTTGCTGACAAAATATATTAATTGTTCCACTTTTTCGGCAGTGGTCTGCTCCGGTTTAACCGTTACTTTTTCGGGATTTCCGCCCAGTATTTTTTGCGAGAGTTGTACAATATCCAGCGGCATTGTTGCCGAAAAGAAAAGCGATTGCCGCTTTACAGGAAGTTTCGCAATTATTTTTCTGATGTCGTGAATAAATCCCATATCCAACATTCTGTCGGCTTCGTCTAAAACAAAAAATTCAATGTTTTTCAACGAAATAAAACCTTGATTCATAAGGTCGAGTAAACGTCCGGGGGTGGCAATTAAAACGTCAACCCCTTTGCGAAGTTTTTCTGTTTGTGCACCTTGTTTTACACCGCCAAAAATAACTGTATTTTTTATACCGGTATATTTTCCATACTTGGTAAAACTCTCTTCAATCTGAATTGCCAGTTCGCGGGTTGGGGTAACTATTAACGATTTTATCCTTCTAAAACCCTTGTCGTTACGGTGGTCGTTGTACAAATGTTGTAAAATAGGAATTGCAAATGCTGCTGTTTTTCCGGTGCCTGTTTGTGCACAACCGAGTAAATCTTTTCGTTGTAATAAACTGGGAATCGATTTTTCCTGAATGGGAGTTGGGTTTGTGTAACCCTCTGCTGCGAGGGCTTTTAATATTGGGTCTATTATTTCTAATTCTTCGAATGTCATATAAATATTTTAAAAGCCGCGAAGTTAGGTTAAATGTTCCGATATTTCCGATAATCAGGTAAATGGGTGCTGAATGCTAAGTGAATGTTGCTAAAATTGGTTTGAATTTTGAAATCAATTCACCTTTTGAAATATAAAAGTACTTTTGCAACTATTATTTAAATAACTGTTTTGCAACGAGAATGATAAAGCTAATATTTACTTTGCGACTCTGTAACTCTGCGGTAAAAGATTAATACATGAAAAATTTTGAAGAACTGGGAGTCAGTAAAAACTTTGTAAAAGGATTAAACGAACTCGGTATAATTACACCCACCGAAATACAAAATAAGGTAATTCCGATATTGATAAATTCTAATACCGACCTTGTTGGACAGGCACAAACCGGAACCGGAAAAACTGCTGCTTATGGTTTACCATTGCTTCATAAAGTTAATCCGGGACTCCAGAAAGTACAGGGTTTAATACTTTGTCCTACCCGCGAGTTGGGGCAACAAATTGCAAAACAGTTGTTTAAGTTCACCAAATATTCAGCAAAAATATTTACCGAAGCTGTATATGGTGGTGCACCGATTGAGAGACAAATTAATGCACTGAGAAGACCAACTCATATTGTTGTTGCAACTCCTGGCCGGCTTATCGATTTAGTAAAAAGAGGTGATGTTGATTTGAGTAATGTAAAAACCATAATTTTAGATGAAGCTGACGAAATGCTAAGTATGGGTTTTAAAAGCGAACTCGACGAAATACTTGGCTTCATAAAATCGGCTGAAAACAAATGGCTTTTTTCGGCTACAATGCCACACGGAATAAAGCAGATTGTTAACGAACATCTGTCTGCCAATGCAACCCGAATTGAGGTGAGCAGCAAAAATGTTGTCAATAAGAATATCGAACATCAATATTTGGTTTGCGAAGAGCGTGATAAACTTCATGCACTTGTGCAGTTTTTAAAATCGGAAGGTACAAACCGGGGCGTTATTTTTTGCAGAACTAAAGCAACGGCTAAAAAACTTGCTTTGCAACTTGTGGCTAAAAATATTGCTGCCGGTGCAATTCATGGCGATTTAATGCAAAAGGAGCGCGATAAAGTTATGCGGGCTTTTAAAAATGAGAGTTTAAGATTGCTTGTTGCCACCGACCTTGCAGCGCGAGGATTGGATATTGAAGCACTTTCGTTTGTGGTGCATTACCAATTGCCCGATAAAGATGAATATTACACGCACCGAAGTGGTAGAACTGCGAGAGCCGGTAAAAATGGAATTTCGCTGTGTTTGGTATCTACACCCGAAATGAAACAGTTAAACTTTTACGAAAAATCTTTGGGAATCTCTTTTCAGCAAATCAACCTGAATTATTAATGAATTTCAGAATTAATCTCAATAAAAAAAGTAGTTCCTTTTTCTTCAGAACTTTTGAACCAAACTTTGCCTTTTAAGTATTTCTCTCCCAATAATTTTATGCTGTACGTTCCTAATCCACGACCAACTCCCTTGGTTGAGAATGATTGTTTGAAAATATTTGCCTGGTTTTTCGGATCAATAAAACTGCTATTGTGAACTGAAAACTGTACACAATTTGCTTTAGCAACGCAGCATAAAGTAACTTCACTTTTTGAATTGCAAGCATCCAGAGCATTTATTATCATATTTCCAATTACCCGCCGAAGTAAAATAGGGTCGGTGATTAATTCAACCTCCTCCGATTTTTTTTCAATTTTTATTATTTTGTTATTGTTTAAATCGTGCCGGTTGTATAATTCTTTCAGCTCATTTAAAACCGTAAGAGATGATACTGTTTTAAATTCCGTGATTAACTCCTCACGTTTAGCTGAACTTAACTGGTGCTGTCTTTTAATCTCCTCTACTAAATTACTCGCAGCCTGATTTATTGTTTTTGCAATGTCAGAAATCTCATCGGGGTTTTTAATATCTTTTAAAACCGACGACAACCCCGATATCCCACCTGCATAGTTTAATATATCGTGAAAGAAAACACGCTCCAAAGCCTCTCTTCTTTTTTTATCACTAATGTCAATTATTGCAAAAATTGTTAAGTTCTGGTTTTTAAATTTGTATGAAGTTGATGTAACTCGTAACTCTAAATTTTCATTATTTCGCGTTGAAATCTGACAATCTTTTGTAGATTGCTCTCCCTGTTTCGATTCTATAATTGCTTTGGCTGCACCACAGCTACGGCAAAATTTGGTAGTGCCACAACCTGCTTCTGTTAAATGGGCATACTCACAATTTAAAACTTCACCGGGGCGTTTCCCAATTACATATTTAAAATCTGCAAATCCACAAAAATCTAAAAAAGGTTTGTTGGCGTAAACAATTTGTCTCTCATTGTTTAGTATTACAAGCATTTGAGAAACAGAATCGATTAAATTTTTAAGAAGTTTGTTCTCAATTAAAATTTCGGATTGTGCATCTATCTCAGATTGTGATAGTCTTTCGGCTTGTAAAAAGTGTGTAGCTAACGGTTTTCTAAACATTCAAAAGGTTTGTTTTGTTGCTGCAATATAAATTTCCTTTTCCAATAAACAAAACTTAGATTATCATTATGATATATGTTTTACAATATTTTCATAATAATTACATCCTTTCCCTGAAATGTGAATTTGGCCTTCTCTTTTTTACCATTCAATAATTTACCAATTGGCGATGCCAGCGAAATAGAATAAAATGTTTCGTTAGCCACCTCTGTTTTGCCGAGTGCAATGCAAATAAAATAGTTTCCGTTGGTTGTAAATACTAAACTTCCAAAAGTTACTTTGTTATGTTTTTTATGAAGGTTAATTTGCAATAAATCATTTTTTGTGCTGAGTGTTTTATTTAGCAGAACTCTGGTTTTTTCCAGCTCGAAATTCATCATCGTGCGCCCGGTTTCGTATTTGTCGCCCGAGCTGCATTTTGTTTCGTTATCGCGCGACTCTTTGGCTGACGCAATTGCCAGCTTTGTAGATTCAATTTGTTTGTCGATTATTTCTATTATATTGTTTAGAATTTGTTGTTTTATTTTGGTTGACATAGTCATCTCTGTTAAATATTCTTTTATATTATTTTCTGAAATTTGCGAAATATATTCGTTATACAAATCAAACAAAAACTCAATTCTACCAGTTTCGTTTGCAAACGGTTGCGAGCGGTAACATAAATCAACAGCTTTGTCTAACTCGTGGTGTGCTTTTACCAATTTTGGCGGCATTGTTAATGGGTCGTATAAATCGGCAAGGCTGCTTTCCGGGAACTCAGCCCGGATATCTAAAATTTTTTGCGCCTTTGTTTCAACAGAGTTCAGTTGTTTTTTATTTGGATTTTTTGGCCATGGGAAGTTATTGTAAACAATTGAGTTTGAGTAACTGTAACTTCCTCCTAATCTCATACAAGTTTGTCTCATCCACGACATGTGCATCATGGAAGTTAGTATTCCGAAATGATAAAGTGTAGCATTTGGAACAATGAATGTTTTGTCGGATACAATATTTTCTTTTGTGAGATATGCAATAGGAATATAAATTCTGTTTTCTGACGATACTTTAGGAATAATTAGGAAATCAGTATTTGGTTGTCTCTCCTCTGCAAAAAGTGTTGGAAATGCTGCCATCTTTTTTGTTCCCTGACGGGTACTTTGTTCTCTGAATTTCTTCACTTCGGATATTCTTCTATGAATTTCCGTACTCATCCTAAATTCTTGTGGTGGAATATCTTTCAACCAAATACACCATCTTACAATATTGTTAATAAAGTCATTTCCACTTATAAATCGCCTGAATACTTTGGCAATCTCCGGCTCATTATTAAGAATATCTATCTTTTCTTCATCACTTAAGATAAGGTTTCCTCCGTCTCTTGCTGCACTCCCCGATTGTGATTTTGGTACATCGCAAATAGGAGTCATTCGTTTAGTAACATAATAGTCAGCACCATCAACCAAATATGGGTTAATATTTTTAACTCTCATTTCCAGCGGCTCTCCACTCACTTTTTCATAATGATAAATCTTCTTTCCGGGAATATTAAAAGAGCCAAAACCAATAATAACTACATGAACAGCCGCTTTCCCTTTTGCTTCATTAAACCATTTAAATGTTCTATGCGCAAAATGTATTTTAATATTGTAGTGTTCAAATAATTCTTTCCAAAGTATTCCAACTTGTTCGCCTTGAGTAATTGTGTTGGTTGAAACAAATGCAGCTTTAATATTTGTATTGTGAATGTACTTGGCTGCTTTTAAATACCATCCGGTAACATAATCAAGCATTCCAGCCGATTTTACATTGAAATAAAGATTTTTTATTTCGTCTTTCTGTTTTTTGCTTTGATATGCCGTTCCAACAAAAGGTGGATTACCAAAAACATAATCTACTTTACCGTTAGAAATGTTTTCCCATTTCGAGTCTTTGGCAGGTAGTTGTCCGGTTGTAAAATTCACCGTTTTTGTATAAACATTTATTGTTTCGTAGTGCGGAATTGGTTCGTTTAACTGAACAATGTTTGTTCGGTTTGCAGTTACATCGAGGTTTTCGCCTTCAACCAAAGTGTCCCAATCGATGCGCAGTGCATTTCCGTGAATAATTTTCGCCGATTTTTTTAACGGTAAACGTGCATAGTACAAACCAAAAGCTTCCGACACCAGCAGGTTCATTTGGTGGTCCATCAGCCACAAGGCAACTTCTGCAACTCTTGCCGGAAACTCATCGTACTCAATTCCATAAAACTGGTCAACATCAACATTCATAATTTGGTCAATCGCAATTACTTGTTGTGTTCCGTATAAAATTTTCAAAACTTCGAGTTCGAGTTGTCGCAATTCGCGGTAGGTAATTATCAGGAAATTTCCGCAACCGCAAGCGGGGTCTAAAAATTTCAGGCTCCCCAGTTTTTTATGAAATTCGCGGAGTTTGTTTTTACTGCTTTTTACTTTCTCGAACTCCTTGTGCAGTTCATCTAAAAATAGCGGTTTTATAAGTTTTAAAATATTTTTTTCTGATGTGTAATGTGCACCGAGATTTCGGCGGTCTTTTGGGTTCATCACACTTTGAAACATGCTGCCAAAAATTGCCGGAGATATTTCCCCCCAGTTTAGTGAACTGCACTCTAAAATAATTTCGCGCATTTTTGAGTTGAAAGCTGAAATTGGCAGCGGCTCCTCAAAAAGTTTACCGTTAACGTACGGAAATGAATTTAACTGTTCATCTAAATTTTTAAGACGTTTATTTGGTGGCGTATTTAGCACCTGAAAAAACTGTGCAAGCCACGCTCCCAAATCGCTTCCGTCTTCGTGTGTTTTTAGCTCGATAGATTCTTTGAAAGTGTCTTTCTCGAAAATTCCCGTGTCATCGGCAAAAAGGCAAAACAGCAAGCGCACTAAAAAAACTTCCAGCGGGTGTCCTTCGTAGCCACTCTCTTTTAATTGGTCGTGCAGGTTTCCCATTAATTCTGCAGCTTTAATATTCACAGGGTCTTCGTCGGCAAATGTTCGTTTCTGGTAACCGGCAACAAACCCGAATAGTTTGATGTTTTCGTGCAGTTCGTTTAAATGAAATTCATCAACTGTTTTATCATCCAGATTGTATAACCTGAAACGTTCGAAGTCTGACACCAGAACATATTTTGGCAATTCGTGTTCTTTAATCCCGAAAAAATAATCTGTTGCTTGTTCAAATGCAGCGTCAAGGTTTTTCCCTTTCGATTTGTGTTCAACCAACAAAGTGCCTTTCCAAAAAAGGTCGATAAAACCTTGTTTGTTATTGAGCTTTTTTACAGGCTCTTCAAAAGTTGCCACGCGCCGTCTTGAGATTCCGAAAATATTAAAGAAGTCGTTCCAAAAGGTGTCTTTTTCAGCTCTCTCCCTGCTTTCATTTTCCCACTCTTTCGAGAAGTTTAATGCTCTGTTTTTTATTTCGTTCCAGCTTAATGCCATTTTGTTTTACTGTATTTGACTGTCTGAAAATTTCAGCATTTTTTATTTGTTGATGGTGTTAAAAGTACACAAAAAAATGCCACCCCAAAAAGAGATGGCATTTTTTAGCCCAAAGTTTGTTTTAGTATTTGTACTAACGACTAATTACTATTTACTTCTTATTTCTACATACTCTTAATTTCGTTAACCAACTTAGAAATAGAGCTTTTTGCATCACCAAACAGCATGCGGGTTTTGTCGTTAAAGAAGAGGAAGTTTTCGATTCCTGCATAACCTTTTCCCATACCACGTTTCATGATAATTATATTTTTTGCAAGGTGTGCGTCGATAATTGGCATTCCGTAAATCGGACTACTTGGGTCGTCGTACGCAGCCGGGTTAACAACATCGTTTGCACCAATTACAATTGCCACATCAACATTTGGCATATCCGGATTAATATCATCCATTTCAACCAGATTTTCGTAGGGTACATCGGCTTCGGCAAGCAGTACGTTCATGTGTCCCGGCATACGACCTGCAACCGGATGAATTGCATATTTTACATCTACACCTTTTCCTTCGAGTAGCATATCCAGCTCGTGTGCAATATGTTGTGCCTGTGCAACTGCTAAACCGTATCCCGGTATAATTACTATTTTTTGCGAGTAACTTAAAAGTACTGCCGCATCGCTCAGTTGAATCTCTTTAACAGTTCCCTGATCGCCTCCGGCAGCAGCAGCACCGCCACCACCAAACGAGCCAAGAATAACACTGATAAGCGAGCGGTTCATCGCTTTACACATCAACATTGTAAGAATCATTCCGGCAGCTCCCACAAGAATACCACCTAAAATCATTGCCTGATTACTGTAAATAAAGCCTGCCATTGCAGCAGCAATACCTGTTAACGAGTTCAGTAACGAAATTACAACCGGCATGTCGGCGCCGCCAATCGGCATTACAAACATAACTCCGTAAACCAACGAGATAGCGAGCAGTGCATAAATTGCCCAAACCATTTCGGTTGGCTGGTTCGGAGAGATAATTATATAAACACTTAAAGCGATTGTTACTATCAGAATTACCAAATTAAGGTAAGTCATAAATGGTTTCATAATATCGCCCACTCTGCCATCAAGTTTTCCAAAGGCAATCATACTACCACTAAATGCAACTGCTCCAATAACCAATCCTAAAATGGTAACTAATATGGAACCAACATCGCCTGCAATTGCATTTGGGTATTCCAAAAGAGCAACCAACATTGATGCTGCACCACCGGTGGCATTGTAAATTGAGACCAGTTGTGGCATTGCCGTCATTTTAATTTTACGGGCAACCATCCAGCCAATTGCCGAACCAACGCCAATTGCTGCCATAACAATCCAAACATTTGTTAATGGTATTCCTGCGCCGTTGGCATCTTTGTGAAGTAGGAGTGTGGTAATCATTGCCAGTCCCATTCCGCCGGCAGCCCAGAGATTTCCGGTACGTGCTGTTGCAGGGTGCGAAAGCAATTTCAACCCATATACAAATAAAAGTGCGGCAATCAGGTAACTTAGTTCAAGCAGCGAGTCGCCAATGGTAAATTCCATTCCGTTTAATATTCCTATTACTTTATCCATAATTGCTTACTTTTTTTTCTTTTTAAACATTTCGAGCATTCTGTCGGTAACGGCAAATCCACCTACTACGTTTAGTGTTCCGAAGATCAGGGCGAAAATGCCCAAGACTAAACTTAACGAGAACGTTGTAAGGTCGGCATGTCCAACCAAAATAATACCACCAATAATAATAACTCCACTAATTGCATTTGCTCCCGACATAAGCGGGGTGTGCAATACTGCGGGCACGTTGGAAATTACTTCAATACCCACAAATATGGATAAGGCAATTATAAATATCGCTTCTTTATATTCAAAGAAAAATTTTAATACTTCCATATCTGATTTTTTATACTTTTTCGATTACTGATTTAACACGTTCGTTGTAAATCTCTTTTGCATGAGTTATACAAGTTCCTTTTACAATGTCGTCTTCAAAATTGAGGTTTAAAGCACCCTCTTCTCCAATTATGAGTTTCATAAAATTAAGTACATTCTTACCAAACATTCTGCTCGCATCAATTGGCATTTGTGCCGGATAATTCGACTGTCCGATAATTGAAACTCCTTTATGAACAACGGTTTCGTCGTTTTTAGTCAGCTCACAGTTTCCACCACTCGAAGCTGCAAGGTCGATAATTACCGAGCCTGGTTTCATTGCTTCAACAGCTTCTGTTGGAACTAATAGCGGAGCTTTTCGTCCCGGAATTTGAGCAGTACAAATTACCACATTTGCTTTTGCTGCGTGGTCGTTAATTGCCTGCTGCTGCTTTTTCTTAAACTCCTCGGTTTGCTCAACTGCGTAACCTCCGGCAGCTTTGTCTTCGGTAGCTCCTTCCACCTCAACAAATTTACCGCCCAAACTCATTACCTCCTCTTTTACTGCCGAACGAACATCGAATACCTGAACCTGCGCACCAAGTTTTCTCGAACTTGCGATTGCTTGTAATCCTGCAACTCCTGCTCCTAAAATCAAAACATTTGCCGGGCGAATTGTACCGGCAGCAGTCATAAACATGGGGAAGAAAGTTGGTAGTTTCATTGCAGCTTCAATAACTGCCATGTAACCAGATACGGTTGCCATCGACGATAAAATATCCATTGCCTGCGCACGTGAAGTACGTGGAATTAAATCGAGACTAAACGAAGTTACCTCTTTTTCGAGGAATGTTTTTACCAGTTCGGTATCCCACAGCGGGTTAAATGCGCTAATCCAAACCTGGGTTTTTTTAATTTTCTCTGTATCTCCATCAGCCGGTGGCTGAATTTGCAATAAAACTTCTGCCTGCGCAAACAGATCGGCACGTGAGACTACTTTAGCCCCAACGGCTTCGTAATCGGCATCAGATGCAAAGGCTGTTTCACCGGCTCCTTGTTCTACCAATACCTGTACTTTTAAATCGGTAAAGGTTTGTACAATTTCCGGAAGTAAAGCCACACGAGTTTCAGTTCCGTGCTCTTTTAATAGACCTAGAATCATAAAATTTGTTTTTAGATGAATTTGCTTCAAAAATAATAAAATATTTTTAGTATGTTTTATTCGTTTTGCTTATAAATAAAAACAAATTTTAATGATAATAGTTGAGAGTGAATTGATAAGTATTTATAATCGGTGATAAAGTGATTTTACAACTTATATTTTTGAGTATTTTTAGTTTGGGGATTAGTGTATATTTTGTTTTAAAAAGCCGGTGGGGATAACAATTAAGTTATCCCCACCTGTAAAAAATATCAGATTATTAATTAATCTGTTTTTCCAACCAGTGTTTTATCAATTGCTTTGCATGCTTTAAAACCATCGGCAATTGCGCTAATTGCATCGGCAGTGCGGTTTACGGCATCGCCACCGGCATATATTTTTGGGTCGGATGTTTGCTGATTTTCATTCACAACAATTCTGCCCCTTTCAATTTTAATTTTTTCAGCAAATTTACCATCGAGAAAACTGTAGTCGGCTTGCTGGCCAATTGCCCCCATTATTGAGTCAACCTGTAAAACTTTATTACTACCTTCAATTGCCACAGGTCGCGGTCTGCCTCCTTTATCATCTGCAACCATTTCCGACATCAGATATTCTATTCCGGTAACTTTGTTATTTTCGTCAGCATGAATTTTAACCGGAATTGTTTGCGGAACAATATGGATTCCTTCCTGTTCTGCACCTTCAATCTCTTCCCAGTCGGCCGGCATATCCTGTACCCGACGACGATAAAGAATTGTAACATCGGCACCAAGCCGGGCACTTACCCGCGCAGCATCGATGGCAACGTTTCCACCACCAATTACAGCCACTTTTTTGCCAACATCAATTTGTTCTCCATCGTTTACTTCGTGTAAGAAATTAACTGCCTGCATCGAACCTTTCGCCTCTTCACCTTCAATACCAAGTGTCCATGGTTGCGGGAATCCAACACCCATAAATACTGCATCCGACTCGTTATAAATCTGTTCGAACGAGATATCTTTTCCAACTTTTGTATTGTAGTTAATTTTTACTCCAATCTTTTCGATGTAATCAATTTGCTTGTCCAGACTGTCGAGCGGGAAACGATATTTTGGAATTCCATACATTGTCATTCCACCTGCTTTTTTGTTCGACTCGTAGATTGTAACATCGTAGCCACGCAGAGCGAGATAATAAGCGGCTGTCAATCCTGACGGACCGGCACCCACAATACCAACTTTGTATCCGTTTGGTTTATTTATTTCAGGATTTACAATTTCGTATGTAATGTCGGCAGTTTTTGCGGTGCTGGTTGCATAACCTTTTAACCAGCGAATTGCAACTGCTTCTCCGCGAACGGCAATTGCACACACATCTTCGCAGCGGCGTGTACAAACTTTACCACACATTTCGGGAAGTGGGTTGTTGTCGTAAATAATCCGAATTGCATCGTTGTCGTTGCCATTTGCAATGGCATTTATATATTCAGGAATGTGCATGTGCTCCGGACAAATTTCGGTACACAACCCGCAACTGATACAGCGGGCAGCCTCTTCGCGAGCCATCTCTTCGTTATAGCCAATAACTACCTCGGCAAACGATTTTACGCGTTCCATACCTTCAAGTTCCGGCATCGGAACACGGTTAAATACATTCAGCGATTCCTCCTCGGTTGTTGTAAACGAAAGATTATCTTTGCCTTCAGGATTATCTAATCCCGGAGTAAAAAGGAATGAATTTGGGTCTTCGCTAACATACAAATAATCTTTGGTCAGGCTTAAACTTCCGGTTGGGCAAACTTCAACACATAAAGCACACCAGCAACAGCGGCCATTATCAACACGAGGTCGTAAACCACTGTCGCCGTCTGAGCCTTCAATTCCTGCAATATGAATCATATCGATGGCTTTGTTCTGGCAAATGGTCGAGCAGTTTCCGCAGCCGATGCAGTCTTCGAGTTCGTTGTAATGCAATCCTCTGTATCGGTCGGCAGCTTCTAAACTCTCTTTCGGATATTCTATCGTATGCGGTTTCTTACCAAACTGTTTCAGTGCAGTAAGTGGTTTTAGTGTACCTTTTAAATCAAAAAAACTCATTTTAAAGTCCTTTTCTAACCCTCCCCGAAGGAGAATTAATTAAATATCATTTATTTCAAATTGCCACATCTCTTTCTTCCCCTTTTGGGGGGATTGAGGGGGGCTTTTATCTCTCTATTTCCGGCGGACAAGTTCCCAAACTATTCATAATTGCCGAAACATCAGCAATGTTTTCTCCCACCAAAACATCTTCGAGCAGTGTGATACCGTGAACGTATGCAGCTCCCCGAAGGTGGACTCTGCGTGGCATTGTTCCGCCATCGCTCACTACATACAATCCAACTTCGCCACGTACCGACTCAGCCCTGACATAAGCATCGCCTTTTGGAAGTTTCCATTTTTGCGGATTTGGTATTTTATTATATACCGAACCTCCCGGCATTGTATCAATAACTTGTCGGATTATCCGAATCGACTGGCGTGCTTCCTGCCGGCGAACCAGTGCCCGCGACCAAATATCTGCACCGTCGGAAGTAGGTACAATAAAATCGAGTTTATCGTAAACTTCGTATGGGTCGTCAATTCTGATATCACTTTTTATTCCACAACCACGTAAAACAGCACCCACAACTCCGTGTTCAACGGCGGTTGCTTTGTCAACAATTCCAACACCTTGTGTACGTTTTTTGAAAATTGCATTGTCGAACATCAGATCATCGTAGTCGTCAAGTCTTTTTTCAAGATAATCGAGTGTTTTTAATACTCTTCCCTCGAAACCTTTTGGCAGGTCGCGGCGAACACCACCCGGCCAAATATACATGTGATAAATCCGCCCTCCGGTAAGTTCTTCAAAAAGGTCGAGAATGTAGTTTCTGTCGCCAACACTCCACTGTCCCATGGTATATAATCCGAGACTTCCGTTTTGACCGCCGTACCAAAGCATAAACGAGGCGAGGCGAGCAAGTTCGAGAACCATTACCCGAATGTATTTTGCTCTTTCTGGAACTTCACGTCCTTCAATCTCTTCAACTGCCCTTGCGTAAAGTTCTTCCATCGGGTCGGTTTCGGGAACGCAGAAACGGCACATCATTGTAAAACTTTGCAGCCAGTTTCTTTTCTCCTGAAGTTTTTCGAAAGCCCTG
Organism: Bacteroidota bacterium; assembly: GCA_024278975.1. Classification (GTDB taxonomy): domain Bacteria; phylum Bacteroidota; class Bacteroidia; order Bacteroidales; family Prolixibacteraceae; genus Draconibacterium. The sequence continues at coordinate 19,550 of JAJRSD010000018.1, read as the reverse complement.
TGCAGGTATCCGACTTCGGTGGTTGCTTTTATAATTGTGTCCCCTTCAACTTTTAAACGTATCATCATGTTCCCGGTAATTCCGGGGTGCTGCGGACCAAAATATAATGTTGTAGCTTTTTCTCGCATTATCTTGAATATTTTTTAGCAAAATCGGGTATCTCTTCTCTCGAACGTTTAATAATTTCTTCTCTTACATCAATTGCATCTTCACGACCTTCGCGACTCCAGAAAGTTTTTTCGGCATACTCCTCGGTTTGAAAATCGCGGCGCATGGGAGGCATTTCCTGCCAGTCTTCCAAAAGAAATTCTTCCGCTCCTTCCAAACCCTCAATTTCAATTCCAAACATTTCGCGCATTTCGCGTTCGTATGTGTTTGCCTGCCGCCAAATCATGTCGATATTTGGAAGGACAGGTTTCTCTCGATTGATTCTCGTCCGAACAAAAACTTTCAGTTTTTCAACAGGTGACCAAAGAATATAGATAATTTCAAATTCACCCTCTTCGAGCCAATCGACACACGAAATGTGTGAGAGGTGAATGTACCCGAGATTAACTTTCAGGAAGGTTAATATTTGAGGAATTATTTTTACATCAACATGAAAATCGAGCCGATTACCATTGTAATCTTTCTCCGAAACAGTATCGAACGAGGCTTTTATTTTTTCTGTCAGCTTGGCTTTTATATCTTTCATTACCTATTGTATTTTTTTTATTTGCTATACTTTGTTTAAAGCATAAAATTTACCAGTTGTAATCTGTTGTTAACAGACTTGGTATAATTTTTTTCTGATTCGCCTTGTACCACTCCAGATTATCTTTGTATTTCTGCGCTCCGTTTGCTCTTCCTTCTGCAATTATCTCCTGTAATTTACCAAAGCCGGCCAGAACCGCTTCGGGGCGCGGCATGCACCCATTTATATAAACATCAACAGGAAGGTATTTGTCTAACAGTTTTATGGTGTTGTACGAGTCGTAATACATTCCACCATTAATTGTACACGAGCCAAATCCGATAACAAACTTAGGGTCTTGCATCTGTTCGTAAACGCGAATAACTCTTTTTAGAGTTTTTGTTGTGAGATATCCGGTAACTAAAAGAACGTCGGCTTGCCGCGGTGTTGCTGCACCCCGAACTCCCAACCTTTCGGCATCGTAACGCGATGTCATTGTAGGTGGAATTTCGATGGCACCACACCCTGTTCCGTAAGCAAGCACCCAGATAGAGTGTTTACGTGCCCAGTTTTGGATGATATCTACTATTTTCTGTGAATTCTTATCGTTAATCATAACTTTTCAAATTAAAATATTGCGGCGTAAAGAATTGCCAGTATTCCAAAAAACAGAGGCCATCCCCAGAAAAAACGTATTGCCTGTTCGGTTCTGTATCTCGGACTAACTATTCCATAAAGTACCGGTATCATATAAATAGAGAAGGTTTTAATGAGTAGTATTATCAGATTATCAGCACCTCCCATAAATAAATCGACGTAAAGTGTGAGTTTTACAAAAGAGAAAATAGAACCGGATGACATCATTGTAAAGAGGAATTTCCCCCCATTTTCGGAAACGGGTCCCGAGGCGAGTTCTGTTGGTGCACCCACAATATCGAAGGGCGAGTATCTAAACATTCCCAGCATTGCTAAAACGGCTGCAATAAATGCAAACGGCGAAGAAAACATCAGCCATGTTCCACTCATTTGCTGAACGTCCATCAATCCGGTAATTGTTGTGGTGTTAAATTGTATCATTAATGCAACGAGTGCCATTACCCAGGGAATTTCGAAACCTACCATTTGCGATAAACCACGGGTTACACCGATTGCGGAATTTGGGTTTCCTGTTTGTCCTGCACCGAGTGCCATTCCCAAAGGTCCGAAAACCATCAGGTAGAGTAGAAAAATCAGGTCGCCCTTAAAATTAAGATTAGTAAACCAGCCTCCGTTATTTAATACCGGGACGAACATTAGTGTTACAACCGATGAAACCATTAAAAATGCCGGCCCCATAATTTGCATCCACCCATGATGAATGGCTGTTGTTTTTCCAAAGAGTTTATAGGCATCGATAAAATTCTGATACCATGGCGGTCCCAGTCGATTGTGCACCCTGGCAGTAATTTTACGTACAATTCCACCGTAGCTCATTCCAACTACAAAAGCAAGAATAATTGTGGCGATAGCTCCTAATATGTTAGTTAATAAATCCATATTTATAATTATTGTACTGTTGTTTTTAATTGTTTGCCTGAATTATTTATTGTGAAAATGAAGTAATGCATTGATAATTATTATTTTTTCAGTATCTATTTTATTTTTTCATTTTTCCCCCATTGAAGCATTTTTATTACCCCCAAAGTCTGTCTTTAAATATCAGTAAAAGCAGTGCGAAAACAACAACATACAGTGCGTATGTTTGCCCGTTTCCGGTATAAATCCTTCTTACAAAATCGAATATTGCTTCCATTCCTCTGCCAAAACTATTGTAATACGGGTCTATTTTACGTCTCATTAAAGGTTCAACAGACCTGAGAAACGGTTGGAAAAATCCGCGTGAGAATGTCAAATTTTCATGTTCTTTTGGAATCTCTCCCGACGAACTAATATCTTTGGTTGAAACGTATCTGGTTTTTTTGAAATTCTTTGTCAATACAAAAGCAAGGAAGAAAACGAATACGGCAAGTATGGTATATAAAATGGGTTGAAGTACAACTGTGTCTCCCCATTCGTTAAATAAAACCGACATTTCCCAATATCGACCTTGTGTTACCGCGTAACCAAGTTCTTGCAATCCGGCATCGATTGGATTAAGAATAAGTCCCGGAAAAACTCCAAATATAAATGTGCCAATTGCGAGAATAACCATCGGGACTACCATCATTGCAGGTGCCTCTTTTACATGTGCCCACTCTTTCTCTTCCTGACCAAGGAAAAAGCCAAAAAGAAATTTGTAGCAATACAAGAAAGCTGCTGTACTTGAGAAGAAAATTACAATAATAAGCAAATAGTGATTGCTTCCGATAACCGATTCGTAAAGCATCCATTTTCCGATAAACCCACCCAGTGGCGGGATTCCTGCAAGTGCTATAATCGACATTAATGAAGCGAGAAATGTAAATGGCATTTTTCTGATTAGACCGGTAACTTCGGTAAAATTAGTTGTGCCGGTCTGTTTTTCGATTGCTCCAACGGCCATAAACAGAGTGCCTTTAAACATACCGTGTAAAATTGCCATAAACAGAGATGCCAGCATTGCAAGGGGTGTTCCAATTGCGATACCTATAATAATGTACCCGAGTTGAGCAACCGATGAGTAGGCGAGCATTTTTTTAGCATCGTCTTGTGCAACGGCCCAAAGAGTTCCGCCAACTGCTGTAATCGCACCCATCCACGCAATAACTTCCCGAAACCAATATCCTTCAGGAATTCTTGAAACCAAACCAGCCATAACGATAATCATTCCGTAAATACCCATTTTCGAAAGAGCTCCGGAGAATACTGCTGTGTATGCCATGGGCGAGTGACTGTACGAACCGACAGCCCAAACATGCAGCGGCATCATCGCACTTTTTACACCAAAACCTATAAGTAATAAAACCGGAATCAGAATTTGCATTCCAAACTCAAAATCGGGAAAAGCAAAAATCAAATTTGAAATCATCATACTTCCGGTAAGCGAGTAGGTAATTACAATTGCCATTAACATTGCATAAGCTCCGATGGCACTGAATATGAAATATTTGATTCCCACTTTTTGTACATCTTTACCAGTAAAAACTACCATCAGGTACGACGACCAGGTCATTATTTCCCAGAAAACAAAAAAGGATATCAAATCGCGGCTAAACAAAATGCCCATCATTGCCATAATACTTAGGATATAATTGAAAAAGAAGAATCCGAGATTCTCTTTTCCTTTCATGGCGGCAACAGCATAAATGCCTGCCAATACACCCAATCCGAGAACGATGTACGCAAAAATGTAACTGAAATTTGTAATTCCCCAACTCAGATGAATTCCTAAAACACTGAAATCAACAGTTTGACCGATATTTATCTGTGTGAAAAACAGAACTGAGGGAACAACAAGTGTTGTAATAAAAGCTATATCGCGAAGTCTTTTGCTAACTTTTCCGAGTAAAAATGTTGCAATTGCACCACTTAAGAACAGTATAAATATGAGATAAATTATTTCCATTTTGTATGAACTTAGTAGGTTAGTGATTGACCCGTTGAAAGTACATTTTTAATGTAGTCGGGTGTGTTTAATAAATCTTCGGAAGCACGATTAAGTATCTCTGAAACAGAGTCGGGATAAAAGCCGATAACAAGAATTAAAATTGCTAAAATTGCCATGGCAATAAGAGCATTCACTCTGGGTTTGTGAGGAACAACGCTTGTTGCTTTGTCGAATTTAAAGAAATAAATTCTGTTAATTACTCTGAAATAATAGACTATTTCGACAATGCTAACCAAAAGAACGATTGCAATAATTAGTAGCAACCCATCGTTTGCAGCGGCCGTGAGAACTGATAATTTACTCCAGAATCCGGCGAAAGGTGGAAGACCCACGATGGCAAACGAACCCAGTGCAAAAAATGCTGCCGTAAAAGGCATTAACTTTCCAAGACCGCTCATCTCGCTGATGTTTTTTTCTTTCGAATTAAATACCAGATAGCTGCCACTAAAGAAAAGCAGTGGTTTAATAATTGCGTGGTTTAGCATCAGAAAAAGTGCAGCAAATACTCCCGCTTTGGTTCCCATTCCAAAAGCAACGAGTACCAATCCCATTTGTCCGATACTTGAATATGCCAGCATCCTTTTCAGTTGTACCTGTCGAAGTGCCGAAGTTTCAGCAACAACAAGTGTTATCATCCCAATAATTATGAGAATTTGCATTGGACCCGAAATGTCGAACAGCGTGAACATCATACGCACCATTGCGTAAATTCCTGCTTTTACAACGATACCTGCAAATGCGCTTCCCACCGGTCCAGGTGCTTCTGTATATGCATCGGGCGCCCAGCCGTTAAGTGGAAAAATTTCCGCTTCAACACCAATTCCGATAATAAAAAATATCATTGCGGTAACTCGGTATTGCGGTGGCATGTTGTGAATGTTTGCAGCAATTTCAGCCATATTCAGCGTGCCTAATTGCGAGTAGATAAGTATTATCGCAATTAACAGAGCCGATGCCGAAAGTGAACCCATAATCAGGTATTTAAAAGCTGCCTCGGCAGAGTTGCGCCCGGTGTAAAAAGCGGTGAGTGCGTAGGCCGATATTCCAACAATTTCGATAAATACAAACTGGTTGAAAATATCGCCTGTGATAACAATACCAATTGACCCGGCAACCAGCAACATTAAAAATATAAAGTATTTTTTTGCTGCTTCGAACTCAACATTACGTTTAAACCTGTAACTGTAAAGCCAGATAATAAATCCGATAAATGTCATTAATGTGGCAAGAAAACCGGTGAGCGGACTAAAAACCAGATTAATTCCCCAGGGAGCTCTCCACCCGGCAATGGTTTCTACAATTGTACCTGTGTTTAAAACATCGATATATAAACTTGCCGATAAAATTGTGAGATAACCGAGAACCAGACCCGGAATAATTCTAACGAGCTCTTTCCAAAATATACCAAGCAGCGGAATTAAAAATGCTGCTAATAATGGGATGGCTATTAATAATACTGGACTTCCTACCATTTTAGATTCTTTATTTCGTCGATTTTTAATGTGTTGTGATGGCGGTATAGCCTGATAATCAGCGCGAGTGCAACTGCTGTTACACCAAACCCGATTACAATGGCGGTTAAAACCAAAGCTTGCGGAACAGGGTCGACCATTTGCGCCGAGGCATTTTCGAAGCCCGGCGAAAAAATTGGTGCTGTACCATTTTTAATGTAACCAATTCCGATAAGCAACAGATGAATTCCCCCATCGATAATAGATAAACCGATGATAATTTTGATTAATGATTTCTTCGTTAAAACGGCATACAACCCAATAAGTATCAATAAAATTGATGTTGCATAAACGCCTATACGAATGATTTCTATGTTTTCTATATTCATGGTTTTATCCTTTTTCGTGTAAAATGGTGTAGATTAAACCTGTTAATTCGGTGGCAACTTTAAAACCAACCAGAATGTAAATAATCGGGATTATTCCTCCGCTGAATAAATTGTTAAGTGTGCCGGTTGGCATGAAATTCTGAAGGAAAGTTCCGCCATTAATAAATCCCATAAGTCCGATTACAACAAACAATATTCCTGCAAGCGATTCGATAACAGATAAAATATTATGGCTGATTGAGAAATTGCGATACGAAATCAGCATCAACAAAAAGCCTGTTGCTATTATTGTACCTCCCTGAAAACCTCCGCCCGGCGTGAGATGCCCGTGAACAAATACATAAACACCCAAAAGAATAATTGCAGGGAACAGAAGTTTTGCACCCGTGCTAACAATCGAGCTTGCCGGTAAAGTTATGGAACGCTCGCCAACATGGTGGCGTTTTTTAAACAGAATGCTACCCAGTGCCGATGCTGCAAGAAACAGAACTGTTACCTCTCCAAGTGTGTCGAAACCCCTGAAGTTTACAACAATAGCTGTAACTGTGTTTGCTGTTTTAAGCTCGGAAACTGTCTTTTCGAGATATACATTTTTTACCCCGTTTCTGTTTCTGTCTTTTTCGAAATCGGGGTCGAGAAATGTTATTGCTAAAAAATAACCGAATGCAGCAAGTAGTAATATTACAATTGTTTTCTTCATAATTATTATTCTGTTTTCGGTTTTTGTTGATTGTTTTTATCACTTTCATCTTCAAATCTCACTGTATTTTTAATGGTGATAATAAAGATGATTGTTGTAAGAGCCACTCCAATTGCGGCTTCGGTAAGTGCCACGTCGGGAGCCTGCAAAATATAGAATAGAGCAGTGAGAACGAGACTTATAATTCCTGTCGCGATAACAGCATATAAAAGGTCGCGTTGATAAACGGCATAAATTGCTGCACCAATTAATACCAAAAGCAGGAATCCGATAATTAGAACTAAATATGTCATTTCTTTTCCTCCTTCTCTCTTTCTTGTTTTTCGAAAACCTCGCGGTAAGCATCCATATTTTTATCCGAACTTTTTATTATCGGAAACTTTTTGCGGTGGTACATTGCACGCGACAAAGCGTGCGAACTGATGGGATTTGAAATGGCAATAAATACAATAATAATTATCGCCTTTACAATCCACGACCAGTGGTCTTCCATTTTTACTACGCCAACGCCAAGTATCAAACTCATTGCGCCAAGTGTTGTTGCTTTTGTTCCGGCCTGCAAACGGTTGTAAACATCGGGCATTCTGTAAATTCCCAATCCCCCGAGGAAAAGGAACGAAGCACCAATTATGCTAAGCAGACCACCAATAATTTCGTATAAGCTCATAAGGCACCCTCCAAATATCTTGCTATTACAATTACTCCTATAAATCCTAAAACTCCGTAAATAAGAGCTACATCAACATAAATAAGGCGGTCGAAAACAGCGGCCAAAACAACGAGTCCGGCAACCATTAACGTAGTCATTGTGTCGAGTGCAACAGTGCGGTCGCCAGCCGTTGGCCCTTTTACAAAGCGTATAATCGAGAATATCATTCCCAACGTTAGCAATACAAGTGTTATATAAAAGATGTATATCATGGTTTGAAAATTTTAAGTAATATTTTTTCGAATGTTTCGGCAATTTCGATAAATGCTTCTTCCGGATTTGTGGTTTTTACATCAATCCAATGGATATAAAAAGTATCGTCGATAACGTCAATTGTCAGGGTTCCGGGGGTGAGTGTAATACAGTTTGCCAACACCATTTTTGCAAAATCGGTTGGTAATTTTGTCTTGAATTTTACGATGCCGGGATTTATTGGCAACGATGGAGTTAAAACCCGGCGAGCTACATCGAAGTTAGATTTTATTAATTCGCGGAGAAAAATAACGAGGAAATAACTCATGTAAAATAGACTCCGCGGCGATAGCAATTTAAAAGTACAGCAGGTGAACAGTGAGATAGTCAGTAGCGAAATAAACATGGTTGCAATAGCTCCTGCAATAAGTTCCTGTGCCGATAATGAGGTGGTAAAAGCAAACCACACAATCATTAAAAATAGCCAGTTAATAATAAACCGGGTCAATTTTTCGCTTAATGTTAGTGTTTTCATGTGTTTATAATTGTTTGTTTTTAATGGTAACACATAGAACTCGCCAGTAATCATGTTCCTGTGTGTTAAAACTTATCATACTCGTTTCATAAAAGCAATTTTAATGTAATTAATCCAGATTGTATTTTTCGTCGTGGAAATATTTCATAAACTGAACCCGCTCGTATTCCGCAGGGTTTGGACTGTTTTGCTGACTCATTTTTCCCTTGAAATCTTCAATGGAATTGAAGTCATGTTTTTCCATCCAGTCGGTCAAATCATCCAACATTGTGCTGATGTGATTAACCCCATTTTTATATAACGACGAAACAACCTGAACAGCATCGGCACCTGCCAAAACCTCTTTTATTACCGACGCACCATCGTGAATTCCGGTTGAGGCAATCAGATTACAATCAACGCGGTTATATAGAATCGACATCCACCGTAATGTGAGTGCAACATCAGAAGGATTGCTGAAAATATTTGTTGGTACAACTTTAAAATTGTCGATATCGAAATCGGGCTGAAAAAAACGGTTGAAGAGAACAACTCCTTCAACTCCTGTTTGCGATAACTGTTTAACAAACGAAGCTAAATTTGCAAAATGATAACTGAGTTTAACAGCCACCGGAATTGAAACCTGCTCTTTTACCTTTTTAATAATTTCTAAATAAGTTTGCTCTACCTTTTCGCCGGTGAGCGAGAAATCGGATGGTAAAATAAACATGTTAATTTCGAGTGCATCGGCTCCGGCATCCTGTAATTTTTTTGCGAAAAATGTCCATTCGTGAGCCGATTTACAATTGATACTTGCAATAACCGGAATAGAAAGTTCCTTTTTTGCAGCTTCAATAAAACTGACATATTTTTTAATATTATCCTCTTTTATTTTGAAATCGTAATAATCGAGATAACCGCGGTCGGGCTCATCAATTTTCGACTCCTCTTCAATAATATGATTAAACTCGTGCTGGATCTCTTCCTCGAAAATAGATTTAAGGACAACTGCTCCAGCACCCGCCTGCTCAATTTCTTTTAATTTTTCGATTGAAAAAGTAAGACCGGAACTGCCAACCACAACCGGAGATTTAATTTTAAGTCCTAAATAATTGACTGATAAATCCATGATTATCTGTTTAAATGTATTTGAAATTTCTAAGAAAGTGTAAAAGTAAAAAAAGCAGGGGGAAGTTTGTTGTGAAAAAAACAGACTTTTTGTACTGAAAAATTGAAATTGAGAAGCATTTAAAGATTGGTAAAAAATCTAATTATATGGATATGTCTATAATTAGTTGTTAATCTGTCAGTAACAAAAAATAAGACGATGAAATTGAACATAAGTTTTACAAGATATGTGTTAATGTAGATTGATTATAAATTTGTATGTGTTACTTATATTTTAAAAAATGTGGTAAAAACTTTCTATTACCCGACAAAATTAGTGAAACAATACTAATGATTTTGAAATATTTTATTCGAAATAATTAGTTTGCCGAATTTTGATTTTAACTTCAATTAGAATTCTATTACTTTTGAACTACAAATTTTTAGAAAAGAGACAGATGCTAATAGTAATATCGCCCGCAAAATTGTTGGACTTCGAAACTAAACCCACAACTCAAAGTTTTTCTATTCCCGAAATGTTATCAGAGTCGGAAAAGCTGATTATTAGCTTACAAAAAATGAGTCCCAAACAGATCTCAAAATTAATGGGTATTTCTGATAACTTGGGCGAACTGAATTTTCAGCGGTTTCAGAATTGGAATTTGCCTTTTACACCCGAAAATGCAAAGCAAGCAGTTTTAGCTTTTAATGGCGAGGTGTTCCGTGGTTTAAATGCAACCACACTTTCCGAAGAGCAGTTGCAACTTTCTCAAACCAAACTGAGAATATTGTCGGGATTGTACGGAGTTTTAAAGCCACTCGATTTAATACAACCTTACCGTTTGGAGATGGGAACAAAAATGAAGTACCGCAATTCCCCTAATTTATACGCTTTTTGGCAGAGTTTAATTGTTGAAAAAATTAACGAAGCCGTTGCCGGGTTGGGTAGTGGGGTTTTGGTAAATCTGGCATCAAACGAATATTTTAAAAGCATCGATAAGAGGAAGTTAAATGCTGAAATTGTAACACCTGAATTTAAAGAATTAAAAAATGGCAACTATAAAACAGTTACCGTATATGCAAAAAAGGCACGTGGATTAATGACCCGTTTTATTATTGAAAATATTATAAATGATGCCGAAAGTTTACAGGCTTTCGATATTGAAGGGTACAATTTTAATCCACGGCTTTCGAAACACGGCAACCCGGTTTTTACTCGGAATCATTGATTCTATTCTAAAAGTCATTCGATGAATCCAAAAAATTCACGGAGTAACTTCTAAATAATTCACGGCGTGAGTTTTGGCAAATTGCAACGTTGTGATTAATCTTTGTTGCTGTTTGTTTACAACTCACACCGTGAATAGACGGACTTAGGAAAGTCCGTGTCCCGGTTTTACGAAACCACAACCGGTCCAATTAATCCAACTGGTAATGGTTATTGTCTTTTATCCGATTTTTATCTGCCCAAAGTTTTGCCATGGGATTTTCTTCCATGGTCAATGAATTACAGTAGTTCCAAAGCAGTGTAGTTACTTTTATTTTCAGCGTATTTTCACCTTCAACCACTGCATCCGAAATATCGAAAATACGTTCGCCCCAATATTTTACCCCAAGTTTTTTACCATTTAAAGTAACCTCTGCAGTTTCGGCAACTTTACCCAAATCGAGAGTGTTTTGGTTTGTCGCATTAAACTTAGTTCTGTAAATAATAGTTCCGCCAAATGTTTTTAATCCGCTAATTTTTGCAATGTTTTGTAATCCCGATAATTCAACTTTAAACGATTCTCCCTCAACCGGAAAAAATTCTAAAGTCCAGTTTTTAGTCAGATTTATTTTTTCTGAATTTGTTAACTCAACAGATTTAATAGTTTTTCCTTTTTTCTTTGAAAAAACCAGAAGTAACGACTCCAGTGGTTTTAGTTGAATTGATACAACTTTCTTATCATGCGAATAGAGAGTTTTTTCACCAGTTTCGGCATTCCATTTCCAAGGATACAAATCATCTCGTTCAAATTCTGCATCGAAAAAAATCGCATTATCGCGGTTTTGGTTTGAAAAGAAAAATACCGGATTACCACTGTTTTCTGCCTGATATAAAAACAGTCGTTCGTCGGGGTTTGATATTTTTACCCCGGGAGCAACTTTGTTATTTGCCAGCAAATCGCCTGTCCATTTTGTGAGATTCTCAATATCTCCATTAATTGGTTCGTTTACAACCATTATATTTTTGCTGAATTTATCAAGAAGTACATTCATTTTTTCAGTGACAATGGTTGACCCTTTAAATTTCATGCCCGGACTTTTATACGGAGTTTTGCCAATGAAAATTATTTTGCCACCATTTTCGGCATATTCAGAAAGTGAATCGATAAATTCTGGAAAAGCCATTTCCATGCCACAAATTATCACTGACTGATAATTCATCGGACCATATTTTATATTTCCATTTTCGTAAGTTGCTTCGGCAAATATCCGGGGGTTCAAATAGTCGGAACAGTACCCATGATGATTCATGGCTTGCCAAATACTATGTAAATACCAGGGATTCAAAAGAAATGGATTTCGGTCGAGCCCTTTTTCGCTCCATCGGTCGGCAGTGGGACCAATAATTGCAACCTGACTCACTGCCTGACTATTCTGAAAAACAGTACTCAAACGTGCTGTGTAATCCGACCAGTTTTTAAGATATGGAAACCATGGATTTTGTTTGCTAAAATAGGTGCCAAACCGAATCCAACCCGGGAAACCTGCCTCTTTTGGAGAGTAGTTCCACCCATGTAAAACGAGGTGATTTACTCCTGCGACGATATTTAAATCTGTTGCCTGCTTTATATATTCCAGAGATGCAGAAAATACACCAGATGTATTTGTCATTGATTCGCACGACGATATTTTTAGTCCACGCAAATGTGCTGCCGACGATGAATATTTATCAAAAATTGCATAGCGGATTTGGTCAATTTGTGTGGCAGTCCAGCCGCCATTAAACAGCCACTGGTCGCCTTCCGGAATATCCGACATCATATTTCCATCCAATAAATCGGTTACTATCCACGGATGTCCGTACGCCTGATAACGGCTTTTAACGCCAATTTCTAAGCACCATTCGTTAAAAGTTTGTACAAAGCGCTCCATGAAAAGTTGCGAGAGAGTTGAGTAATAATCGTATCGAACACGTAAAAGTGTATCTGCAGAATCACCTTCAGTTTTAATTTCGTTATTTAGAATTAAAGGAAGATATTCCCAAATATCGTAACCGTTTCTTTTTTCAAATTCAGAGGCAAAATCGTTTGTCCAGTTTGCACCTTCCAACTCAATACTATCGCAAAACATCGAGCGAATGTGCTTTCCAAAGTCTTCTCCAAAAGCAGGTCTCAAACCATCGGAAGTTCGGTGTAGGTATTTTTCAACTGCCGTTTTATTATAATGATCAAGAACAGGACCGTCTCCGCCGGGAGCTCCAAATACAACTTCTCTGAATCTGTTTCGCCAGCTAATTATTAAAACCTCGAAATTACCGGCTGGTATTTTAATTTTTCCAGCTTGAATATCGTTTGTTATGTCCCTAACTTCTTCTAAATTTTTAAGAGGAACAGGAATTAATTTTGCTTGTTTTATCTCTGCACCGGTATTTAAATTATTCGTATTGAATTTATAAGTAGTCGGACCGTTAATTTTTTCAGTATAAATATCATGCCCCTGAATTGTCTCTTCATCGGCAAGAAATTTTCCTCCAAAAGGCCAGCCTGTCCCGATAATCATATCCGAAATCATTCCCAGTTCTTTTCCTTTTTCGATGGAAGTTTGTAGAATTTCAATCCATTCGTCGCTCAGCCACTCCAGCTCTTTTCCTGTTGGATTAACAATTTTATCGTTTATTGCGATTGGATTTATTTCGACTCCTCCTGCTCCGGCACTGTGCATAATTTCCAGCTCGCGGATTACCTCTTCTTTTGTAATCCGGTTGCCACTCCACCACCAACGGTAAAATGGTTTTGCTTCGGCGGGCGGGTTTGTAAATAGTTTAAAGAGTTCTTTGTCAGAGGGTTTGTTTATGCAAGAAGTTGCCATAAAAAGCGGAGAGCTCGCTGCAATTAATGCAGAACCGGCTGCAACGGTTTTTATAAAATCACGACGGGCAAGGTTTTGTTTCATTATATTGAAATTTTTACCGCAAAGGCGCAGAGAAGCAAAGGGATTATGAAGAAATAACCTAACCGTTTTGACTTGTTCTTTTGCACGCTAACTTCGTTAAAAAGCCTCACCGTATCTATGCTATGCCTGCGTTTTTTGCCTTGTTATCGTACAAAATAACTTCGTCAATTCCAGTCATATTATTTCTTCATAATCCCAAAGAGAAAATAATTTCCTAAACAAATTCGAGATAAATTATTTCTCTATGTGTTAAAAAAAAACGCCAAAACTGCTTAATGGTTTTTTAAATTGTTTTTCAAACGTATAATATAAGTATAAAATATGTATCCTGTAGTGTGGGCGTAAAAATACATAGGAAATTCGTTTTTTTTTAATCCTGAAAAGATTTAATATTTATAGCCCGGGTTTCACACACACTGTGAAACCCGGGGATTGAAATTTGAAGATAAAATTGGTACAAGTAGTACTGATAAATTAGAAAATTTAGGTTGCATGTGCCAAAATCTGATCATTTAATTCTAATAGCGATTTCCTGTAAAAAAATGTTTTTAAATCGGCATTCAAATGAATATTAAAGAGCAAAGTCATACTATCACGGGAAGTGATAGTATGACTGAAAAATAAGGGGCACAAAAAAAGCCGGTCGTAAAATAGGTTTTAAATTCTTCGTTAGCGGAGTAGGAGGAAGCCTGACTTTCCTAAGTCCGGCATTTTGTAGGACTTGGGAAAGTCCGACTTCCAAAACAATCTTTCTTGATGGTGTGGATATTAAAAAAAAAGGATTCCATCTCTTAAAAAAGATGAAATCCCTAAATATTACAATAGCTGTCTGAAGTTACTATTTTACTATTCACACCTATCTTGCAACTATTTTGCTACTTATAAATATTGCGATATAACATCTAAATAATTGCAGTTCAGAAGTTTTATTTCCATTTTATTAGCTAATATACTCAATAGATTTAGCTTTGAGTATGCAATAGGATGCCATCTTTATATATTCAAAAAACAGAGATGGAATTCTTATCTCACAATTGTGTTTTGCAATTGTCGTTAAAAACTACTTACAGCTTCCAAACAGAAATAGTAAAAGTGTAAATACATGAAAATAAATATTTTTCATATCCTATAATTTTCAACTAATAATTATCCTTAAACTAAATAAACGAACTATTTCACTACTAAAAACTTCTTAGGGCTAACCGTTCCTTTTTCACTTCTTAAGATAAAATAATAACTACCGGGGCTTAAACCAAGTTGTTTAGCACTAATGGTATTATTAAAAGCACCATATTTTTCGGTAATCTTATTCCCCACTAAATCGTAAATGGTATAACTTTGTAATTTATCCTGCCCTAAAGATTTTATAGTAATCTTATCGTTTGTTGGATTTGGATAAATCTCAAATTCAGATGATTTTAAGGCATTAACTTCTGCATTTAAAGTATAAATTTCACCAGGTAAGTTATAAATCTTGAAATCATGGGGAGGACTCCAGTTTGTTTGCGTAATTAAAATAGCACCATCATCGATTGTCCTTAATCCACAATCAGGACAGCTTTCTGGGTCAAGGTAACTTTCATCTTTAAACATAATTGTGCCGTCATCATCAACTTATGTATATCAAATTCATTTTCCATAATATCTGCTGAGAGACCTAACAAATAATTTCCACATGCCCAAACAGCCAATGGAGTTCCTACCCCTCCAGTACTAATTGCTAAACCAACCGAAATCGCACATGGTGCGCCTGCCACTACCCGACCTGCCCATCGAATCACATCACTCCTTGCTTCAATTGATGAAGCACTTTTCAATTGATAGTTATCCCAATCATAATCGGTTTCAACTTCCCTTAGAATTTCAATACTACCATCTGGGAATTGGATGCCTAAATCAATCATATACCCATTAGGGTTTCGAAAAGTAAAAATATAGTCTTCGACCAATATCTTGTCTAACTCTCCATAATCAGTAAAAAAAATTGAATAATCTTTGTTCGCTTCAGATGAATGGAACAAAACTGCTTCTGGGATAGAATTTTTTGTTTTAATAAAATAGTAATCTTTTTGACCAAACACACAATAGTCCCAATCCGATTCTTGACTTATATCAACAACATTAATATCCGGTAATTCCAGGGTATCCTCTTTCTTATCGCAGTTTGAAAATACTATTGCAAATAGAACTAATAATAAAATTTATTTTTTCATATCTCAATAAATTTAAGTTTAACATTCAATTTTTTAGCGCAAATTTGTTGCATGGTGAATCCCTGCAACAATTTGCGTTTATATTTTTAACATTGTAGAGCATGGCGTGAATTTTTTTTATGGTTTATATATTACGTTCATGTTATTAGTTAAACATCAGCACCAAAACTATCTACAAAACATAAAAAAAAACATAAGATTAATTGCTTCACTTACTCTATGGGTAGTTTTTGTTATTGAAGGGGCGGTTTTTTACAACGAAGGGAAAGATAGTCGCAGTTTACAGTTGCAGTAATATCTATCAATTTCAAATAATCTCTATCAATCACACTACATATTCTTTGCCATTATTGCATTATCAATGAAAACACATTTGCATTACTAATGAGCATACGTTATCTTTGTTTAAAACTTAATTATTATGATACTTGAATCGCAGATAAAAGAGGTGCTTGACTATCAGAGAGATTACATTGGGCAACTTCCGCCTGGTACTCCCCGTGAAATAATAAAGGATATAGACCTTGCTGATAACCACATAAAAATATTAACCGGAATTAGACGGTGTGGAAAGAGTACTGCTTTGTTGCAATTGGCAAATAAACAACAACCTTTTCATTTTCTCAGTTTCGAAGATCCAAGATTATCGCCGTTTGAAGTGAACGACTTTTTTAAACTAGAAAAACTTTTTGAACAACACTGTGAAAGCGATTTATACTTTTTCGATGAAATACAAAATGTTGAGGGCTGGGAACAGTACGTCAGGGTTTTGCACGACAAAAAAAAGAGGGTAATAGTTACAGGTTCCAATGCAAAAATACTTAGTAAAGAGCTTGGCACAAGTTTAACCGGGCGACAAATATCGTGGGAAGTTTTTCCTTTTTCATATACTGAGTATCTGGCACACACTAACCAAAATTCAGGGGCTGATAATTTTTATGATTATCTTTTGCAGGGTGGGTTTCCCGAATATATAAATTCTAAAAACAGGGATGTGCTTTTAAATCTGTATAACGATTTAATCTATCGAGACATTGTGGTACGCCATGGCTTGCGAAACCCAAAAGTGGTAAAAGAGTTAGGTGTATTTCTGGCAACCAATGCAGGCAAAGAATTTTCTTTTAATAATTTGGCAAAAATGTTTGATTTGGGCTCAAGTAATACAGTTGCCTCTTATGTATCGTATTTCGAAGATGCTTACCTGTTTTTTACAATTTCTCGTTTTAGTTTTTCGCTGAAACAACAGACTAAAAATCCTAAAAAAATTTATGGAATTGATACCGGATTAATTACCAACCTTTCCATGTCGTTTTCGAAAGACCGGGGCAGATTGCTAGAAAATATGGTATTCATTCATTTACTACGTAAGAGAAAGAAAATTTTTTATTTCAGGCAAAAAGGTGAGTGCGATTTTATAGTAACCAACAATGGTGGAGTAGAAATGGTAGTACAAGTTTGTTATGATTTAAACGGTGATAACTTCGATAGGGAAATTAACGGATTGATTGAAGCTATGGAGACAACAAGCACAAAGAATGGATTTATTCTTACTTATAATCAAAAAGATAATCTTGAAAAGAATGGGAAAAAGATTACAGTTAAACCTGTTTGGGAATGGATGATGGAATGAATATAACAGTCGAAGAGGAAGTTAGTTTCGAGCCACGAGCAATTACTATTAACCTCAATTAATCACAATAAATATTCCCAATTCTTACAAATCCATATATTTTTTTGTCTTGCAACATAAAGAGCAAGAAGCTAACAACAGTAGTCAAGTAACCAAACCAATGATACACATAAACACTTTTATAATAGACGATGAACCCGATGCCGGGCAATTACTCGATAATCTGCTAAAAGATTTTGCTGCTATAAATGTAACGCACGTTTTTACCGATGCCTTAATCGCTCTGGATGCTGCAATAATGGAGAAGCCACAATTACTGTTTCTCGATATTGAAATGCCGGAGATGAGCGGAATGGAGTTTTTGAAACAGGTTAATAAATTTTCGTCTGGCACACAAGTAATTTTTGTTACCTAATCTTAAAAGATGGGCAAAAGTTGCTGTCGAGTGTTAATTTGGGACGGATATATGAACAGTTTTCCAAAGAGCAGTTTGTGCGCATCAGTCGCAAACACATTGTAAATAAAAACTATCTTACCTTTATGAATTTCTATAAAAAATATTGCTTGATTGCAAATAATGGGCAAGAACATAAACTTGAAGTGAGTGTGAAGATAAAGGATTTGAAACAACATTTGCAGTAAGGATTCCATCCATTCCCCAAATAATTTATAGGGATGGAATCCCTGGAATCCTTGAAGAACAGTTATAGATTTTTCCTATTTTGCAGCCATGAAACAACAATTACCAAAAATATTTTTTCTGCTATTTCCCAAAGTATTGTTTTCGGGGCGATTATCACGTTCCTGTTTTTTTGGATTTGGAACGAACCCATAAAAAAATTCAACTTCGAAATTGAACCGTTTCATCGTGCAACTGTAAAGGAAATTCATTGGATTGGTGGCGATTTTAACGGCGATGGAAACAGCGAGCGTATCAGATGTTTCAGGGGGACAGACTCAAAGTGGATGGATGTTGTACATTACGATAAAAACGGGAATCTGACAGAACATTATCATTTCACAAAATCGGAATGGAATTATCGGCAGACACCAAAAGTTTTCGATATTGATGAAGACGGCACACAGGAATTGCTCTTTTTTACCACCCGCAACGACTCCATATTTTTTAACGCCTTTAATCTGGCGACATTTGAGTTAATAATCGACCACCACTATTTTAACAAGTTCGAAAGAAAAAGGAAAGTTTATGCATGCCGTTCAGAATTTTATGAATTTGGCGATTTCGATAAAAATGGAAAAAACGAACTGTTTTTATATTTTGATGCAGGATTTGGTTTATATCCCAGGGGAATTTTTAAAATGGAATTTCCCTCTTTAAAAATAACGGCATCGCCTACCGAATATATGTTTATACGTAAATCATATTTTAAAGATTTTGACAATGATGGAATCCCCGAAATTCTGACCCATACGTCTGCTCCATCGAACTCTTCTGTTTACAAAAAATTTACCGATACCATGAGCTATATTACCGTGCTCGATTATAATCTGAATTTTTTGTTTGAACCAATTCCCTTCCCCGGCGCGTTTTCCTATGCCAGTTGCATTCCCGCTTTTAATAACGACTCTATTATTTATGCCATGCATTACAGCAGGTCGAACAATAAAGAGCCTTTAAGATTGATAGTGTTAAATAAAAACGGGGAAATTCTAAATCAAAAAAGCTGGAGAAATATCGATAATCCTGAAGGTCATTACATGGGATTAAAAATAGTAAACAGAGTTCCTTATCTGTTTTTGCGTGGTATTGGTCATAAAATCATAAAATACATGATTGATACCGGTGCAGGTTTTTTCTTTTTTAAATACCAACGCAACCAGTATTACTATCTGTTGTATATAATTTACGCACTTGTTTTTATTACCGTTACCGGGACTATTCGTTCTATCCTGTTTTTCCAGAAAAAAAACATCGAAAAAAAATGGCAAATAGAGAAACAACTTTCGGAATTACAGTTTAACTCTGTAAAAAACCAGTTGAACCCTCATTTTATGTTTAACACGTTAAATTCTGTTGCTTATCTAATTGAAAGTGGGCAGAAAGATGAAGCTTACGATTTTTTGTCGGTTAACTCGCGCATGATACAAGTATCCCCACTACCAACCCCGTCTTGCTGATTGATTGACTTGGGCGTAACTTTGCCCCCATGCGAAAAAATCAAAAATACAGCAAAGAAGAGATGTACCTTGCCATTGAGCAGTGGCAGGAAAGTGGGTTAAGCCAGATT
>JAJRSD010000017.1 GCA_024278975.1 Bacteroidota bacterium | reverse complement strand
TTACGAAGCTGGAATCTGGGTTCCTTCGGGTGTTGGAGAAGGTGGAGTTTCGATAGGTTCTGATGGATCGATTACAATTATTGGCTCCGATGGTACTCCGGTTACAACGTTTAATCCCGATGGAACTTCAACTCACACCGGCTTAGAAACCTACGGTAGTGGGATAGAAATACCAACTACCACCGGAGGTTTAATACGAATAACACCCGAAGGTGGAATCGAAATTTTTGGTCCTGATGGAACACTCGTTCATCACCAAGATCCTGCAGGAAATTCATTTCATAGCGGACAGGAGCATTTTTTAGGAGGAATTATTACTCATGATGCAGAAGATATTGAAGGAGGTATGATTCCCTCAATTCAAGCAGGAACAATAGTTGCCGACATACTAATAGCCGCTCAGAAAGATTTCCGAATAGACCATCCCTTAGATCCTGAAAACAAATATTTATTTCATGCAAGTTTAGAATCGAATGAAATGGCAAATATCTACAATGGGAATGTAAAATTAGACAAAAATGGTTCGGCAAAAGTACTGCTACCGAAATGGTTTGATGCGTTAAATGAGAATTTCCGTTATCAGCTTACACCAATCGGAGCACCTGGCCCAAATCTTTTTATTGCAAAAGAAATTCGAAATAATCAGTTTGAAATTTCCGGAGGTATGGCTGGCATGAAAGTTTCGTGGCAAATTATAGGAACCAGAAAAGACACTTACGCAAAAGAAAATCCGTTGCAGGTTGAGACTTTTAAAGAACCTGTAAAGATTACTGAAAATTTGTCGAAGTAAAAACTTAAAACCTGAGACAATGATTAAGAAATTAATAATAATACTCATTTTTTGTGGAATGGCAGGAACCGGCTTCGGTCAGTTTCTGATTCCACTTTATGCACCCGGTAACACAGCAGGTAAATCAACAAATTCGAGTTATTCTCTGCTTTCAGTAACCGGGCAAAATACGATTGGGCTAACTGCTGATGCAAACAATAAAGCTTATCTTGGATTATTGGCACCAGTAAGATATATTTTTACCGATGTGGAAATTATAAATACACGAGGAAATCAACTCCTTCAAAACTATCCAAATCCGTATAAAACAAAAACTTCTATTCCTTTTGAAATCTCAAAACCTTCGAAGGTAAAACTAACGGTTATAAATTTTGTCGGTCAATGTGTTGAGGTACTCTTAAATCAGGAATTGCCAGCAGGAAGCCATGTTGTAATTTACGATTCAGAAGAGATGAAACCCGGCTTGTTTTTATACCGACTGGAAGTTGGGAATTATACTGCAACAAAAACAATGATTTTAACAAAGTAAGAATTTACCAATATTCCGAAAATATTTAATAGTTCTCTTTGAATTTGACAAGTTTTATATACTTTTATTCGAACTTTAAAACTAAATATTATGGATGGAAAAACAAAAGCTATTGTTGCACACATTTTTTGGATCGGTTGGATTATCACGCTAATTCTTAATATGAAAGATAAAGATGAGTTAGCCAGTTTTTATATTCGTCAGTTGCTGGGTATTTATCTTTTTAGTCTTGCAGTTACTATATTAGCAAATATTGCCAATGCCCCAATTATAAGTGCTGTTGGCGGAGTTATAACCTTGGTTTTTTGGATAATGAGTTTAATTAGTTCAATCCAGGGAGAGAAGAAAGAAGTACCAGTTGTTGGTAATTATTTTCAAGATTGGTTTAAATCAATGTAATTGAACAATTATACACAACAAAAAAAAGACAGACTTAAAACCTGTCTTTTTTTTATTGTGTATTTTCTATTATCTCTTTTTGGGATTTCTACCGTGGTCACGGTACTTTTTAATCATATACATTCTAAACTCTTTCTCAGTTTTATAAATTCCCAATACCTTTTGTGGGGGTAATATTTTTAGAAATTCTTCGTTGTATTTGGTAAAAAGAGCTCCCTCTTTTTGCATGCTTTCAGCAATCTCACGGGTAAGTTCAATAACTTCCTTATCCGACATTGTATCTCCTGCATCACGAACTTTTTCTTCTACTTCACGACGCATTTTCTGAGCTTCCCAACGCTCTTTGTCCATCTGGTTATAAACAGGCCAAAACTTCTCTGCTTCGGCAGGAGTTAGCTCAAGATTAGATGTAAGAAATGCTATTTTCTCTGAGCGGTATTTTTCCCAACGATTTTGATGATAATCCGATTTTTTCTGCGCATTTACAACGCTAGTCGAAAAAATAAAAAGTAGTAATAAATAAAATATTATTTGTCGTTTCATAGTTTCATTAATTATTGGATTCTATAAATAGTTCATATTCAGAAGTATTAGCACTTGCATAGGTTAACAAATCTTCTTCGCTAAATTCAATTCCACCGTCCGGCTCGTCTAATAATAAAAAAAATGAGCTCTCATCAATTCCCGCAATTACACTTAAATAATCTGTTTCTGTCAACTCCGTTTCAATATTACTATCAGCAACTTTTTGCGACATAAACTTTTTTAATGGTATGTTGACAAGCATAAATATTAGTGCAAAACTTGCTGCTAACCCAAGAGCAGGTTTTAGAAATCGGATAATCCCATGTTGCTTGCCAGCAATCTCTTTTTCTGCCTCAATCTTCATTTTAAGCTGTTCAGAAAAGTTATCGAAATATTTATCAGGAGTTTCAAAAGGATTCTCCTTTTTAATATTCGATAATTTAGGTACTATATTTTTAAATTCATCCATTTTTATCACCATTTTCAATTTGACTTTAACTCAGTAAAAAGGTTTAATGTCAAACGGTTAATCTATATTTTTTAAATATTCTTCAATTTTTTTCGATGCATGATGATATGAAGCTTTTAATGCTCCCACCGAAGTATCGAGTACTTCCGACATTGCATCATATTTCATCGCATCGAAATATTTCATGTTAAAAACCAATCTCTGTTTTTCGGGTAGTTGTAATATTGCTTCCTGTAATTTTAGTTGAATTTCGTCTCCCTCGAAATATGGATCCGACATCAGGTTATTCATTAAAAACTCACTCGTATCATTCATCTGAACAAAACTTTTTCTCTTATTCGAATTGATAAAGGTCAAAGATTCGTTTGTCGCAATACGATATAACCAAGTGTAAAGACTCGATTCCTCGCGAAAATTACCAACATTTTTCCAAACTTTAATAAAAGTGTTTTGAAGAATATCATCGGAATCTTCGTGATTTAATACAATTTTTCTGATATGCCAATACAACCGCTCCTGATACTTTTTTACCAACGTATTAAAAGCGAGGTCTCTTTTATTCTCCTCCTTTAAGTCGGCAATTAATACACGGTCGTCATTATCCATTTACAAAAGATTTACATTATGACACCGAAAATATTAAAAGGTTTAAATTCTAAAATTCAATCCTTCTTTTTTCAGTTTATGATAAATATCAACATCGAACGAATATAATTTTGCCGCGCGGTGTGCAACATTTGTCTGCTTTTCATTCGTGTCAATCAGTAAACCCATTTTCTGAATTTTCTTCCTAAAATTTCGTGTATCAAGTTTTTCCCCTAATATAACTTCGTAAAGCGACTGAAGGTGAGTAAGCGTAAACTTTTTGGGAAGCAGGTGAAATCCAATTGGGTGGTACTGAACCTCTTCGCGAAGTTTTTGCAATGCCTTTTCAATTATTTCTTTCGTATCAAAAATAATATTTGGCATCTTGTCTATTTCGAACCATTTAACGGCCTTTGCCAAAGGCGATAATTTTAAATCGTGAAAATCGGGATTTATCAATGCATAATATGCAATTGTTAAAACGCGGTTATATGGTACTCTGGAAATTGTTCCAAATGTTTGAACCTGCTTTAAATAAACGTCATCGATACCTGTTGTTGTTTGAAGTATTTTTTTAGCATAACCGTCTAAGTCCTCTTCGGTGGGTAAATGTGTACCAATCAACCCCCAGAAATCTTCCGTTTTTAGCGCAGGATTTCCTTCAATTATCATTTTTATCTGTTCGTACTCCTCTTTTTTTGTCAGAAATTTTTGCAATAATCCGGGGTCGGCTTGCCAAAGTAAAACATTTATTTTATTCTCATTAAAACCAAATATCACACAATCAACCGAAATATTTTTTAAAATCATAAATTTAGCGTTTCAACAAAAGTACTAATTGAAATTTCATTGTCAAGATTTTTCAATAATAATTATGTACATTTTACAAACCGGAGTTATTATTTTAACAACGACATAATATTTCATCCAAATTATTGATTCGGAAATAATTAATAACTTACCTTTGCACGGCAAATTTTAAGAATAAAAAGATGGCTTTAAAATGTGGAATTGTTGGTTTGCCAAACGTAGGTAAATCAACACTTTTTAATTGTTTGTCGAGTGCAAAAGCACAGTCGGCAAACTTTCCTTTTTGTACTATTGAACCTAATATTGGCGTAATTACCGTACCCGACGAGCGATTAATAAAACTTACCGAAATTGATAATCCAAAAAAAGTAGTGCCAACTACAATCGAAATTGCAGATATTGCAGGATTGGTAAAAGGAGCGAGTAAAGGTGAAGGTTTAGGAAATCAGTTTTTGGGCAACATTCGCGAAACTGATGCCATACTACACGTACTTCGCTGTTTCGAAAACGAGAACATTACACATGTTGACGGTTCTATTGACCCCGTGCGCGACAAAGAGATTATTGATATAGAACTACAGTTGAAAGATTTGGAAACTGTTGAGGGACGCATAGAAAAACTAGAGAAACAAGCACGCCACGGCGGCGACCCAAAAACAAAGAAATTATTTGAGCTGGCAGTTCGTTACAAAGAGGTTTTAGAAACGGGAAAATCGGCACGTACACTAAAACTTTACGATGAGGAGAAAGAAATTGCCAAAGAGCTTTTTCTGCTCACCAACAAACCGGTAATGTATGTTTGTAATGTTGATGAAGCATCGGCAAAGAGTGGGAACGATTTTGTTGAAAAGGTAAAAGAGGCAATAAAAGACGAGGATGCCGAATTATTGATAATTGCTGCTGCAACAGAAGCAGATATTGCAGAACTGGAGGAGTACGACGAGAAACAGATGTTTCTGGAAGAGTTGGGACTCGACGAACCGGGTGTTAATAAGTTAATTCACTCGGCTTATAAATTGTTAAACCTTAAAACTTATTTTACTTCGGGTGCCGACGAAAGTCGTGCATGGACATTTACAGAAGGGACAAAAGCACCGCAGGCAGCCGGAATTATCCACACCGATTTTGAACGTGGTTTTATTCGTGCCGAAGTGATTAAGTACAACGATTATGTAACTTTAGGGTCGGAAAGTGCATGCCGCGATGCCGGAAAAATTGCCGTTGAAGGGAAAAGTTATGTGGTGCAGGATGGAGATATTATGCACTTTAGATTTAATGTATAGTAAGATGCCTTGCGCATGTTTCCATAGGAAGAGGCGTTAAAAACAAAAAATACTGCCGCAATTAGTTTACCACAAACTTACTAACCGACGTGCCTGAATTACCCTTCACTAAAATCATATAAATACCTTCGACAAACTCAGAAGATACCAATTGCATTTCATAAACTCCGGATGTGTGATATTTAGCAGGAACTGTTTTAATTACTTGCCCTGCCATATTATTAATAGAAATACTCACATTTCCCGACTCACGAATGCTATACTTCAAAACAGAAATATCTACAACCGGATTTGGGAAAATACTGAGTGCATAAACATTCTGTTTCAATTCATTAATGTCAACTGTCTCTTCTGCATAACCTTTATAAGGCTCAACATTCCCCAATTTATCTACAGATTGTGAAAAGAACTTGTAGGATTTACTTCCATCCATACGAAGTGTATCCGACAGATTCTCGTTTGCCGAATTCCACAGTTTGTAATCTCCTCCTCCTATCGACATATATATATTAAAATAGTCGATGCCCGATTTATCATCTTCTCCCTGCCAAAAAATTTCATACACATTCTCCGTATTAGTAGCTTCTATTTTGTGTATGATGCTTACCGGAGATTCCCTGTCTATTGTATTGGAATATATATTTGTATAGATAGGTTCATTAAAATCGAAAACAATTTTTGCTTGTGCGCTGATAGTAGTGTTATGAACGACTGTCTCTTTTAAACCAATACTATAACTCACAAAACCTTCTCCCTCGGGGCTGGTACTATTGGGAGGCAAAAATCCTGCATCGGGATCTTCGGTAATATCCATTGTTGCCGGATCGAGACTCAAAAAGTGCCATAACACAATACCGGTTTCTCTGTCAACAGTACCGTTTACTCTTACTATAGTATTTATTTGCGGGCGCAAATCAATATCTAAGCCAAAAGAGGCACTATCTTCAACCACATTGTAATTGTTGCCTGCAATCCAAATATTATCAAATTTAAAAGTTGCAATATCGAATTTCTCAATGTCGATAGTATCTAAAACCCAAACTTCTATAGCATTTGCTGAGGCTGTATTTTTATTTTCAAAATAGATTTTATATGAAGTTTCAGAACTACTGATATAATTGGCATCACCGAATCCGGATGGCCCCACAATTTCATTAGGATCTAAAGAAGTAACAGCAGCCACATCCTTATCCTTGCTATCTTTTTTCTTGAATTTCTGGCACTCTTGGTCTGCGCTATATGAATTTACAATGTCGATTGTTACATCAATCATAGTTTTTGATATTTTGAGAGCTTTTATCCATGGAATATTCTTCCCAACATCTTTTGCACAACCCCATACTACTTGTGTTAAGTTCCATGCTAATGATGTAACAGTTAATTTTCCTTCATTATAACTTAAAGTTACTTCTGAAAGGGTTTTTACAGAGCCATAAAAACAGTCAGCCCCCGGAATTAATCCAGTCAATTTTCCCGCAAGTTTATCTCTAATCATGGTTGCAATTGCCCATGCAACACATTTATTATACGACATTGTAGCAATATCTAAAGATTCACTATATGATTTTGTGCCACCAACAGCATCTACTTCGAACCATGGATTTGTAGTAAACACACTAATTTGGAAATCTACAACAGCTTTAACTTTAAATTCTATTGAAATTTTCGAATCGGCAGGGACTTTATTAATAGGGATACCATATAATCTACCGTTAAATGGGGCATTGTCGAGTGTGTCAAGTTCCCAGTAGGGCGGGCAATCTGCCAAATAAGATTCTACCTCCGGGTTGTTATATAAACCAAGATCGAACTCCAGGTTTTTAAATTTAATAGAGTCAGGAACTGCCAACCATAGTATTTGATAATAAGCATCGGTATTACCTTTATTTCCTATCTCTACAGTATAAGTTGACCAACGGTTAAGCAGTGCTCTGTTTCTTCCAACTAATTCAACATACATTTTCGGGTCGTTGCCAACTTCAACGGTATAGGCGTTGGAAAGAACCATTTCAGTTTCCCCGGGGTTTTTAATAACCACATCATAAGCTCCAAGCTCAACATCGCGAAGATCGAACACAGCCTGAATTTGTCCGGTATTCGGATAAACCATATTTGTACCTACTATCTCTACTCCACCTTTCCGAAGTATTGGAATACTACCAGGTTTCAAACCTCCGGCATAAACTGTAACTGTAGAATTCCCTGTATTTCCGCCGTATTTCCCTTCAACTTTTTGTATTCCCCTGAATTCTACAAATTCAGAATATTCAACATCTCCATTTGGATTTGTGGCAGTCAGAGTTATTTCGAAAGCACCCGGTGAAGTGTAGGTGTGGCTTGGATTTACCTGATTGGAGGAAGTACCATCTCCAAAATCCCAATAATAGCTGGTTGCATATTCACTAGTATTTGTAAATAATACTGTTGATGATGACTGTACCGCTTCAAAAGAAGATATTGGCGCGGGTTGAAACTCAACATCTAAATAATACGAACCTACGTTAGATGAATATTTTGAGACATGAATAAAATATGTAGCTCCTACCTGAAGTCCCCAGCCATATATAGTTCTAATAGTTCCCAACGGATAAACATTAGCAGATTGTAATACTGTATTTGAATCGGTATCTAATAATGCAATATAGTAATCTCCATTATCAGGTGAGTTGGATACAATTTTTATTCCCCCCGGCTGTGTAACCGTAAACTTGTACCAGTCATCGGTATCACCTACATTATCAAGAATGTAATTCAAACGGCCCGTTAAAGCAGTATCGGGAACGATTAAGTTTGCCTCTGCAGCAGTATTGTTTTGTTCATTATCGTTTGGCAGTAATGCAGGTGTGAATTCATTATTAAGATGATAAGATCCATGATTTGTAGAGAATGGATAAACCTGTACATAATACGTACCTGCCTGTAAATTTGTTTTAAAGACTGAGCCTACCACTCCAAGAGGATAAACATTTGTAGAAATTAGCACTCTCATTGTATCTACATCAAGTAGTTCAAGATAATAATCTCCATCATCGGGAGATGTTGAAATTATTTTCAACGTTCCCTCTTCGGGTATTGTTATTTTATACCAATCAGCATTATCAGCAACATTATCTAAAACATAATTTAGCCTTCCGGTGGTATTGCTATTTGTCGGAAATTCTATTGCTTCTGCAGCAGTATTATTTGGCTCGTTGTCGTTAGGAAGTAGTGCAGGAGTGAATTCATTTTTAAGATGATAAGATCCATGATTTGTAGAGGATGGATAAACCTGTACATAATATGTACCTGCCTGTAAATTTGTTTTAAAGACTGAGCCTACCACTCCAAGAGGATAAACATTTGTAGAAATTAGCACTCTCATTGTATCTACATCAAGTAGTTTAAGATAATAATCTCCATCATCGGGAGATGTTGAAATTATTTTTAAAGTTCCCTCTTCGGGTATTGTTATTTTATACCAATCAGCATTATCAGCAACATTATCTAAAACATAATTTAGCCTTCCGGTGGTATTGCTATTTGTCGGAAATTCTATTGCTTCTTCAGCAGTATTGTTTGGCTCGCTGTCATTAGGAAGTAGTGCAGGAGTGAATTCATTTTTAAGATGATAAGATCCATGATTTGTAGAGGATGGATAAATCTGTACATAATATGTACCTGCCTGTAAATTTGTTTTAAAGACTGAATCTACCTCTCCAAGAGGATAAACTTCAGTAAACGATAACAATCTCTCTTTATCTACATCAAGCAGTTTAAGATAATAGTCATAACAGTCAGGAGATGTTGAAATTACTTTTAAAGTCCCCTCTTCGGGTATTGTTATTTTATACCAATCAGCATTATCAGCAACATCATTTAAAACATAATTTAGCCTTCCGGTGGTATTGCTATTTGTCGGAAATTCTATTGCTTCTGCAGCAGTATTGTTTGGTTCGTTGTCATTAGGAAGTAGTGCAGGAGTGAATTCATTTTTAAGATGATAAGATCCATAATTTGTAGAGGATGGATAAATCTGTACATAATATGTACCTGCCTGTAAATTTGTTTTAAAGACTGAATCTACTTCTCCAAGAGGATAAACTTCAGTAATCAATAGCTGTCTCTCTGCGTTAACATCAACTAGATTAATATAATAATCATTGCAGTCGGAAGATGTTGAAATTATTTTTAAAGAGCCCTCTTCGGGTATTGTTATTTTATACCAATCAATATCACCACCTGTTCCTATATTTGCTGATAATGAAGAGTTTACGTCAAAAGTATTAGCGTTAGCTGCTGTATTGTTTGGTTCACTCTCTTGTGCAAGGAGATTAAAAGAGAAGAGAAAAATAGCAAGAGTCGTTAAAATAAATATTGAAACCGTGTCTTGTTCTTTGTTAATCCTTAGATTTTTCATAACTGCATATATTTTATTGATAATACTTGAATACGTCCGACTTAAAAAAAAGATATGAACTTTTAGTGAGATTTATTTCTCAATATTGTAAGACTATTTTCGAGATATTCTACTCTGTGTTTCAGCGCTTTTTGAAAACTAGCTTTACTCATATAAAGTTCATTAGTAACTAAAACAAAAATAATTACACCTAAAGATAAATAATAATATGCAAATTATTTTAACTTTTTGCACCCTTTTTTTAGATTTATTTTTTGTAATTATTTAGCTGCTCACACAAAATTACTTTAATGTAGGATAAAATACGAAAACCCGACCGGCATTAATAATCCCACTGACTTTGGGTTAACAAATTTCGTATTCCAAAAAAAAATCGCAAATCAATTGGTCAAAAATATTTTTACCGCAAAATGATTACTTTAAACATCAAATAAGTATTACTTGACTCTTCTCTGAAAAGTAAAAAAAATAGACATTTAGTACTAAATATTCTCGATATCAACATTTCCATCGGGCAAAACCGATTTTAGTTTTACCCGTTTTATTTGGTTGATAAGATTCTCGGTGAATGGAATTTCAACTTTAATGTAGTTTTCCGTAAATCCCATCATTTTGTTTTTGTTTTGTTGAGCTTCGAAAAGTACGGTGTGAGTTGTTCCCAGTTGTTTTTCGTAGAAGGCGCGGAGTTTTTTCTCCGACAGGTTAATGTATTTTTGAGTACGGTTTTTTCGCTCGGCCACTTCCACCACTCCGGGTATTCTAAGCGCTTTTGTACCGCTGCGTTCGGAATATGTAAAAGCGTGCAGTTGCGAAATTTCCAGACTGTTTAAAAAATTGTATGATTTTTGAAAAAACTCTTGGGTTTCGCCATTCGTTCCGGCAATTACATCGACACCAATAAAAGCGTGCGGAACAATTTCGCGAATTTGTTTTACTCGTTGTCCGAAAAGTTCGGTGTTATATTTTCGTTTCATTAATTCCAGAACTTCGTTAGAACCGGCCTGCAGGGGGATATGAAAATGTGGCATTATAACTTTCGAGTTTGCAACCAATTCTATAATCTCATTTTTTAAAAGATTGGGTTCTATGGAGCCAAGTCGTAGCCGTTTTAACCCTTTAACTTTTTCGAGTGCTTTTAATAAATCGTAAAAAGTTTCGCCGGTAGATTTTCCGAAATCGCCAATATTTACCCCGGTTAAAATTATCTCTTTAAAGCCTTTATCAATCACTTTTTTTGCTTCGACAACAGTATTTGTAATACTGTCGTTTCGGCTTTTACCACGTGCAAACGGAATTGTACAAAACGAGCAGTAGTAGTCGCAACCGTCCTGAATTTTCAGGAAACTGCGTGTGCGGTCGCCCCACGAAAATGCTTTGTGATAGCTTTTTATATCTGCCAGTCGGGTAGTTTTTATTTCGGTGGTTTGTCTCTTTTCCAAATTGCCAAGGTATGCCGGAATATGAAATTTTTCCTGAGTTCCGAGAACCATATCAACTCCTTCGATATGACTAATTTCGCCGGGTTTAAGTTGCGAGTAACAACCCACAACAATTACCATTGCATCGGGATTTTGTCTGGCTGCCTTTCGAATAATATTACGACTGGCTTTGTCGCCCTGATTTGTTACCGAGCAGGTATTAATTACATAAACATCGGCCTTTTCGTCAAACTCAACACGGTCGAAACCAACCTCTTTAAAAGAGCCTGCAATAGTAGAAGTTTCCGAAAAATTGAGTTTGCAACCCAATGTGTAAAATGCTGCCTTTTTACCCTTGTAATTCATTTTTAGATTATAAATAAGAGTCCTCTACAAAAAGTAAAAAAATTTAAGTAACCGGATATTCCTCGTGAATATCAGTTAAAACTTCGTGTCCGGTTTCGGTAACTAAAATTGTGTGCTCGAATTGTGCCGAGAGTTTATTATCAGAAGTTCGGGCTGTCCATCCGTCAGATTTATCAATATTAGCTTTTGGTTTTCCCTGATTTATCATTGGCTCGATGGTGAAAATCATACCCGGTTTCATTGTTGCTCCGGTATTTCTACGCGATGCGTGGTCAACTTGCGGCTCTTCGTGAAACTCGATTCCCACACCGTGTCCGCAAAATTCGTAAACCACAGAATATCCTTTTGCTTTTGCGTAGCGGTTTATCACAAAACCAATATTCCCAAAACGATTACCGGGTTTTACCTGCTCAATTCCTAAATCGAGACAATGAAAAGTAGTTTCTATTAAATTTTCGGATGCGGGAGAAACTTCTCCAACCGTAAACATCCGCGATGTGTCGCCATAATATCCATCTAAAATTGTGGTAATATCAATGTTAATAATATCTCCATCTTTTAATATTGTATTTCTTGAAGGAATGCCGTGGCAAATTACATTATTGGGAGAAATGCAAGTTGCTTTCGGAAAACCATGATATCCTTTTGGTGCGGGAATTGCATTGTTAGAAAGAATAAACTCTTCAACTTTATCGTCTATAAATTCAGTTGTAACACCAGCCTTTACAAACTGTTCAGCAAAGTCGAGAGTTTGTGCAGCCAACCTGCTACTCTTTCTTATTCCCTCAATCTGTTCAGGTGTTTTTATGATTATTTTTCCCATAAATAATTTTTTATACAAAAATGAATAAATGTTGCTGTATATCAAAACAGAACAATATTTTTGTAGAAAAGTTTAATGTAAAGTAGAAGTCGGAAGACCGAAGTCAGAAGTCGGAAGTTGGAAGACCGAAAAATAATTTAGTAACCGTTTTTAAAATGGATGAATAGAGTTTGGGAAATAAAGCATTGTTTTACTTCCGACTTCTAACTTCCAGCTTTTTTAATATGAAACACAAAAATCATCTCTCAACAAAGTCGTATTTTATCAATCGTTTTGGTAAACTTTCTACCTCGTTTATGTTTTACCAGTTGCAGGATATTGCTTGGGAACATGCAAGAATACTTGGATTTGGGTTCGATAAATTAATGGAAGAACAACAGTTTTGGGTACTTTCGAGGTTGCGGGTTAAAATTATTCGTCGACCCGACTGGGGCGAAGATTTTACATTGGAAACATGGTCGCGTGGAACAGACGGTTTTTACGGTTACCGCGATTTTAATTTTGTCGATAAGGCAGGGAATATCATAATTCAGGCAACCACAAGTTGGTTGGTAATTAATTTAAAAACGAAACGAATTGTTCGGATTGCAGATTTAGATAATTTCCCAAAATACGAAGAGAGTGTTTTTGGTGAAAATGCAGGTAAAGTCAGACCTCCAAAATCAGAAGACGAATTAGATTTTACACCGGTTCTTTTTACCGAAATAGATATTAATCAACACTTTAATACAGGGCGATATCTGGAACGGATTATAAACAGTTACGATTTCGATTTTCATGAAAAATATGATTTGGTTGAGTATGAGGTAAACTTTTTAAAAGAGGGTTTGCAAACTGATAACCTGGGCGTTAAAAAACAGTTTATCGACGAAACTAACCATGTTTGCAGTGTTGTTCGCGAGAGCGATGGCGTTGATTTAATTCGTGCCAAAATGATTTGGAAAGCTCGCTAAAAGGAGATAAACAGAGAACCGTTCTTTGCATCTGGTGTTAAGTCAAGTCTCAAATTTCGGGTTCGTCATTCCGAATTCATTTCGGAATATGCTGTTCGAAATGGAGCTGCTGAATCCGTCGGTTGACAGACAGCATGACATCCTGAAGTTGCACGATTGACTTAACTCCAGTAATACAATTCAAAACAATTTCATAATCTCTCCAACCTTCTTTTCCATTGGTAAATGTCCATTTATCCAGTGTATTTTTGTACCACGTTTTTCCATTCCGCGAAACCATGTCATCTGGCGTTTTGCAAACTGGTGGATGGCAATTTCGAGTTTGTTAAACATTTCGTCAAACGATAATTCGCCTGTTAAATGCAGGGTTAAAAACTTATACTCCAACCCGTAATAAATAAGTTGTTCGGGTGTTAATCCCGAATCTAAAAGTTTCCGAACTTCGTCTAACATTCCCTCATCCAACCTCTGTTTTAAACGGGTCGTAATTCTTTGCCGTCGCATTTCGCGGTCGAAATCGATACCAATATTTAAACTTTCAATTTTCGGATATGAAGTATCTAATTTTGGATTTTCGGAATAATACTTCTCTATTTCGATGGCTCGCACGGCGCGGCGGTCGGTTTCAACATCGGTGTAATTATGCAACTCCGGTTTTAGTTTTTTTAGAATTTCAGTAAGTTCCGCTAAGGTTTTTCCATCCAGCTCTTTTCGTAAATCTTTATTTGGAGGCACTTCAATTAACCGATAGTTTTTAAGCACTGCTTCCAGATACAATCCGCTGCCACCGCATAAAACCGGCATTTTATTCCGCAAATTTATATCATTAAAAACTTTAATAAAATCGGTTTGAAAACGATAAACATTATAATGTACTCCGGCATCAACAATATCAATTAAATGAGAAGGAATCTCTTTCCCTTCAACAAAATAGTCGTCGTAATCTTTGCCGGTTCCCAAATCCATTCCACGATAAACCTGCCGCGAATCAGCCGAAATAATTTCGCCATTAATTTTAGCAGCTAAATTGGCAGCAACCCCAGTTTTGCCGGTTGCCGTTGGACCGAGAATAGTTACGAGATTATATTTTGAGTTTTTAGTTATCATTTCAAAAATTAGTTGATTGCAAAGCTAAGAATATTTGAGAATGAATTATATTTGAAAGATGAAACAAATTTCCATGCTGTTCGTAATGGTTCTCACTTTTTGTTTATTTGGTTGCTACCCAAAACCAGAACTTCCGCAACTAAAAGTCTTGGAGTGGAATATCTGGCACGGTGGAAACGACGATTCACTTCCATCTGATGGCAGACCTTCGGTAATTGAAGTCATAAAAACTTCGGGAGCTGATGTGGTTTTAATGATTGAAACCTACGGATCGGCACCAATGATTTCCGATTCAACCGATTTGGATTATCATCTTATTTCCAGTAACCTCTCAATTTATTCGCGTTTCCCGATTATAAAAAAACTGGTTTTTAAAGATTCAATCTCAACCTTTAATTTTGGAGGAGTAGAGATTTTAGCATTCGATTCGATACCAATTATTGTTTTCGATACCTGGTTGCATTATCTTCCGGATACAAGACTGGCGCCAACACATTTGGGAGAAGATTCTATTTTAGCATGGGAAAACCGTGGTTCCCGCGATGATGAAGTTTTTAAAATTATCAACTCGATTAAAACGTATTTAAACAACAGCAAAAATGTTCCGGTTATTTTGGGCGGCGACTTAAACAGTCATTCACATTTAGACTGGACAATAGCAACAAAAGATACTTTCAACCATAACGGCGCAGTTGTAAACTGGACGGTTTCGAAAGCGTTAACAGATGCCGGACTTACCGATAGTTATCGCGAAATTAATCCTGACCCCTTAAAAAGTCTTGGTAAAACATGGATTTCGGGCAAGGATGAAAATGGGAAATTTGGCTATACAAAAGAGGACAGGATAGATTATATTTATTATAAAGGGAGTAAACTGAAAGCGATAAATTCAGAATCATTTACTCAAATCCCCGGGGAGATAATAGAATTCAGAGATAAAAAAATTATGTATCCATCGGATCATGGATTTGTACTTACTACTTTTGAAATTGACATCAACAAATAAAAAAATGATAAAAGAGGCGTGTGTAGAAACTTTTGAGGAGGCGAAACTTGCAAAAGAACGCGGTGCAAACCGTATCGAATTGTGTTCAGATTTAGCAAACGACGGATTAACTCCTTCAGTAAAATTGATGAGTAGAACCATTTCGGAACTGAATATTCCGGTAATGACGATGGTACGTCCGCGAGCGGGAAATTTTGTTCATACAAAAAAAGAGGTGGAGCAGATGAAAAAGGATATTGACACAGCAAAGGAAAACGGAGCTGCCGGAGTAGTTTTTGGATTGCTCACTGCCGACAATAAAATTGATATTGAAAACACACGAATTCTGGCTGATTATGCAAAACCACTTCCGGTAACTTTTCATAAAGCTATCGACGAATTAGAAAATCCGGTTGAAGGAGTAAGAGATTTATTGAAAATTGACAATATAAAACGAATACTAACTTCGGGCGGAAAACCAACTGCTTCTGAAGGACAGAAAATTATTCGCGAAATGATTAAAGTTGCAAGCGATAAAATTACTATTTTGGTAGCCGGAAAAGTTTTAGACTCCAACGTGAAGGAGATACAAAAAATAACTGGAGCAAAAGAGTTGCACGGACGGCGAATTGTGGGGGAATTATAAGAAAGTAGGCAGTCGCAGTTACTACACTCGTCTATCGGTTTTGAACCGCTTGACGCATTAAACGAAAAGTAATAATTTTCAAAAAAAAAATAATATTTTTACAAAACCAATATCCAATTATTCAAATACTATTAAAGATGAAAAAACTAATTTTATTAATTCCGATTTTGTTTGCGATGATGGCAAATGCGCAATACGAACACGAAATAACGCCTTACACGTGGCCAACCGACCAAAAGGTACTCGATAAATTAGACGAGTGGCAAGATATGAAATTTGGATTGTTGATGCACTGGGGGACTTACAGTCAGTGGGGAATTGTTGAATCGTGGTCGATTTGCCCCGAAGATTACGGTTGGTGCCGGCGCGAAAAAGGTTCAAATCCGGGCGACTATTATACTTATAAAAAGGAGTACGAAAACTTAAAACTCTCTTTTAATCCGGTAAATTTTAATCCTGACAAGTGGGCAAAAGCAGCCAAAAACGCAGGAATGAAATACGTGGTTTTCACAACAAAACATCACGATGGATTTTGTATGTTCGACTCGAAATACACCGATTATAAAATTACTTCGTTAGAAACTCCTTTCAGTAAAAACCCTAAGGCAAATGTTACCAAAGAGATTTTTGATTCGTTTCGTGCCGAAGGATTGTGGGCTGGTGCTTACTTTTCGAAACCCGACTGGCACAGCGAATATTACTGGGACCCGAAATTTCCACCATTCGACAGAAATGTAAATTACGACCCGGGATTGTATCCCGAAAAATGGGAGGATTTTGTACAGTTTACACACAATCAAATTATGGAACTGATGACCGATTACGGGAAAATAGATATACTTTGGTTAGACGGTGGCTGGGTTTCGAAAAAGCCGGAGGAGTTGATGCCCGAAGCATATCCAAGTAAATTAAAAGGTACACACACCGGATTTATAAAAAACCGAATTGTAAGTCAGGATATCAGAATGGATGAACTGGCTGCAAAAGCACGCGAGAAACAACCCGGATTAATTGTGGTTGACCGTGCAGTGCGAGGGCCAAATCAAAATTATCTAACTCCCGAAAATCATGTTCCCGAAACTCAACTTCCATATCCGTGGGAGTCGTGTATAATTGCAGGTGGTGGCTGGTCGTGGGTTCCAAATCCACATTTTATGACACCTAAACAGGCAATTCATATGCTCGTTGATATTGTTGCAAAAGGTGGAAACCTGCTTTATAATATTGGTCCTGGTCCTGATGGAGAGTGGCCTGCCGGAGCTTACGAACTGTTGGATTCGATGGGACAGTGGATTGATGTTAACTCGGAAGCAATTTACTCGACACGTGCAATAGAACCATTTAAAACCGATAATATCTGTTTAACTCAACAGAAAGATACAAAGGCAGTTTATGCAATTTATCTCGAAAAAGAGGATGTTGCGGGCTTACCGGAATCGTTTGTGGTAAAAGGAATTTTTGCTGCAAAAAATGCAAAACTAAATATGTTGGGTACCAAAGGAAATCTTAAATGGAAAAATACCGATGAAGGAGTAAAGATTACCATTCCTAAAAAAATACGCGAAAATTTGCCTTGTAAATTAGCGTGGGCAGTAAAAATATCGGCAGTAAAATAAAATGTATTTAACAGAGTCATGCTCGCACTTTTTTTAGTGAGAGTATGACTTTTTTTCTTTTCTTTTTCTTTTCTTTCTTTCTTTCTTAAAGTTTAGAATTGATTCGGAAATTTGTTTTTCATCTCTTTAGATAATTCTTCAGCCTTATTTTTATAACCATTTTGATTATAAAAATTTAGCAGATTCGAATAACCTGGAAAGGTCTGATTGTCTTTATCGATTGATATTTTTAAATACTTCTCTGCATTTATTTTGTCTCCAAAAAAGTCGTAAAGCATTGCAATATTGTAATCAATTCTCCCATTCTGCGAGCTAAGTTTACTAGCTTTAATTAGATATTTAAGCGACTCTTCATACTTTTTATTCTCCGATAAAATTAGCCCGTAATTATAAAGCGCAATTCCGTTTTCCGGATCATTGGAAATATATTCTTCCAGAATTTTTTCAGCTTTTAAGGGTTCGCCGATGGTACTATATAAATTTGCCAGATTCATTTCGGCAATATGAAGTTCAACATCTTGCTCGATAGAAGCTAAATAGTAGTGCTCAGCTTTTTTATAATTTTTCTTACCATAATAATAGTTTGCAAGATTAAATTTTCCGCCCGGAAAATCGGAGTTATAAACTAAAGCATCAAACCTTTCGGCAAGCACTTCGTCGTACGCTTTTTTATATTTTTTTGGTATCAAATTCTGATCTAAAAAGAAAAGCATGTTTGCAACTTCCAGTCTCACCGCTTTTGTTTCGTCGTAAAGTAACGGCAGAAGTGTTGCCACATCTTTTTCGCTGGCAATATTAAATTGCGAGAGTGCGGCCAGACGAATTGCGGGTTCAATATTTTGTAAAGCTTGCGTTATCAGTTTATCATTTCCCGGGTTTACGCTTAAATAATTAAAGGCGGCACTCCTGATACTTACCGGATACAAATCGTTATCGATTATTTTTTTCAGATTAACATCGGCACTGTCTTTTCCGTTCTTTGCAGCCGTAAAAGCTTCTCCGTACTGAAATGGGCGGCTAATTCCGAACCATTTTTCGATATATGTTTTTGACCAGTTATTACTTTTATCTTTATGACACTGGTTACACGCGTTTGGTGTTCCGTTTATTTCCGACAAATCGGGGCGGGGAATTCTAAAACTGTGATCACGCCGATAATCGACACCCATATAATTTTGCCCGTGCATGTGGCAGTTAATACATTCGGTGCCGCTGCCAACTTCAAACAATACTCCTGAGTCTGAAATAACCGCTTCTCCAGTTTCGCCAATTCCTTTGTGGAATGTATGCGTTTTTGTGTCGTAGTCTTCAGCTTTATGACACTGCAAACAGAGTTCATTCCCGTCTAAAATAAGTTTACCGGAGTGTACATTGTGGCAATCGTTACACTGAATATCATTCATAAACATCCTGCTTTGTGTGAATGATGCGTAAACGTAATCCTCATCTTTTATCTGACCGTCGATGTGCCAGTTTGGCTCGATTGGTAACGACGGAATTGTATGATTGTAAATATTTTGCGAATGAAAATCGAAGTCGCTTAACGCAACACGCCGAGAGTGGCATCGCACACAGTTATCTACATATTGCACATTATCTATTCCGCTTGTTTTAATTGTCAACCCAAAATTCACAAAATCTTTTCGGGCATATTCTGCCAGATTTGCCCACTTCAAATGTTCCGATGCAGGGCCGTGGCACGCCTCGCAACTTACATCAATTTCCGACCAGGTTGTGTGATAACTGTCGGTGTTTGTGTCGTATCCTTTTTTTAGGTTTGTCGAGTGACAATCGGCACACATCGAGTTCCAGTTTTGCGCCTGATTTGTCCAGTGCAGCCAGTTTGCATAGTCAACATTCATGTCTTTATAAGTAGAGTCGGGCATGTAATACCAATTACCGGCTTCGGTGTTCCATGTTAAAGCGAGGGTTTGTAAACGTCCGCCTTCAAACTCTACCAAATATTGCTGCAACGGTGTATATCCGAAAACATATTTAACTTCAAACTCATGCATTTTACCATCGTCGCCATCAGTAAAAACATAAAACTTATTATCTTTTTTATAGAATTTATTGGTTTGGTTATTTGCAAAAAGTGTGGCGTTATTAAAATCTCCAAGCACAGTTGAGTCGGTTGCGTAATCCATCGCAAGGTCGTGGTCGGAGCCGGTCCAGTCGTCATATTCAGCCTGATGACATTCTATACAGGTTTCTTTGCCAACAAACTCGGCGGCAGCTTTTTCGTTTTTCGATGTGTCGGGAAAGATAATTTGTACTAAAATATACAGAGGCAGAAGTAGTAAAATTACAACTGTAAGTGTAGTTCTTATTATTTTATATAGCTTCCGGTTTATCATTTAAACATAGGTTAATTGAGATTTTCTAAAACCTTTTTTTCTTTTTATCGGGCTATTTATATCAATCATCACTTCGCCTTTTTCAATGGTAATGGGGAAAATATCTAAAGCGCGGGTTGCCGGTGGCGACAAAACTTCCCCGCGTTTATCGAAAGCCGACGCGTGGCATGGACAAAGGAATCCTTTGCTATCCGGTTGAACAATACAACCGAGATGTGTACATTTTATCGATATTGCTAACATTCCTCCATCATCGAAAACCGACAGGTAAAACTTACCCGAGTTAAACGGATACATTTTATTCTTTTCGAAAATATTTGATTTGCCTGCTGAAAACAGGTCTGGATTTAGTTTTTTTACTGATTTATTTTTGAAAATATCAGAAATTAAGTAGCCCGCCTCTAAACTGATAACTGCCAGAATTGCTTTTTTTATAAAACTTCGTCTGAATATTTTTTTGTCCATTTTAAAAAATTAAATGCATTCCTTCGCCCCGAAACCAAATTCCAACAAAACTCATTACAATATACGATGTAAAAATAGTTGTTGTAATTGAAATTACCAGCTCAACTTTGTCGGCTTTTTTACTGGTTTTTAAATAGAATAAAAATCCGAAAAACGGTAATAAAAACATAAACAGAGGAATTATGCCGGTACTTATAAATAGTGGTATCTCGAATTGATTTAGGTGTAACCAATATTCAAAAATAAAAATTAACAGCAAGGTTATAAAAGCCGAAAAAACTACTGATAAAACAATAATACTTTTACCTTTTGAAGAGTAAAACCAGGTTCCTACTTTTTCGGTATCGATTTTAATTTTAGGTATATAAACAAAGAAAATTATGAGTGCCAGCGGAACTACAACTGTTGCAATAAAAGGATGCACGTGTATTAATAGCTCCTGAATTCCCATAAAATACCAGGGTGCTTTGCTGGGGTTTGGACTCACCATCGGGTTTGCTTTTTCCAACAGCGGAGCATCGAAAAATATGGCAAAAAGAGTAATAAATGCAGTTAACGAAAGTGCGGCAATTATTTCTCTCGACACTAATTCGGGATAAACATGCACCATTTCCTGCTCGTTGTTATTGGCAACTGTAACTCCTCTGGCTTTACGAATAAGCCAAAAATGCAACATCATAAAAGCTACAATTAGCAGTGGTAAAAGTGCAGTGTGGAAAGTATAAAAATTTAGTAGTGTATTTTCGTTAACTGTTTCGCCACCTCTTATCATGTTTGCAAAACCTTCGCCAATAAATGGTAAATATTCAACAATATTTGTCATAATAGTTACTGCCCAGTACGATAGTTGATCCCATGGTAACAGGTATCCGGTAAAGTTAAATACCAAAACAATTACAAAAAGTATCAATCCAAAATACCATGTTTTTTTGCGCCTGTAAAAAATAGATTGCGAGTAGAATACCCGAAGCAGATGTAGAAACGAAGTAACAACCATTAACATTGCACTCCAGTGATGAATGTTACGAATGAGTGTACCGAGCAAACTGTTGTTCTGAAAAGATACTATTGAGTTGTATGCACCGTCGGGTGTTGGCACGTAGGAGAAGCGCATGAGTATTCCGGTAAAAGCTAAAATAACAAACAACAAAGCATTAATTCCACCAAGACCAAATGTTCGTGAAAATTTAAGTGCCTGTTTGTTTACTGCGTGGGGATGCAAATGCAATAGGAAATTTACAATAACAGAACGGTTTATTTTGTTGTTTTCCATATAATTAATATTCAGTAAAAACTGCTTTAATTGGGTTGCTAAAATACTATTTTAAGCGGAATTATTAATAAAGTTTTTTAAAATAGAATGAATAAAGTGAAGTGCAAATATTTTATTTATTTGAGCAAAAATTGTTTATTTTAATTTACTTTGTGTTACATACTAAATCTAATACCAATGAGCGAAACTACAACTATTCCTGAAAAAAGCAAACGACTTCTTTCTATTGATGCCCTGCGAGGTTTCGATATGTTTTTCATCTCGGGCGGAGCAGCATTTTTATATTACATTAAAGGTAAAACAGGTTTGGCGTGGGTTGATGTTTTGGCGGTTCAGGTTGAACATCCGGCATGGAACGGCTTTACTTTCTTCGACTTTATTATGCCTCTTTTCCTGTTTATTTCTGGTGTTTCTCTTGCTTTTTCGTTGGGAAGGAATATGGAGAGAGGTGTTGCTAAACCGGGTTTGTATAAAAAGGCATTTAAACGAATGATAATTTTAATTCTATTGGGATTAGTTTATAAAAATGCTCCTGTGCATCTGTTTGAGCCTTCGTCGATTAGATACAGCAGTGTTCTTGGGCGCATCGGAATTGCAACTTTTGTAGCAACATTATTGTATCTGAATTTTTCGTGGAAACAGCGACTTATGTGGATTGCCGGTGTTTTGATAGCATATTACGGGGCACTGTTTTTGATTCCCGTGCCGGGGTTTGGTGCCGGAGATCTTTCGTTTGAAGGCAATCTTGTGGGTTGGGTCGATCGTATTATTATGCCGGGCAGACTTGCTCAGGGAACATTCGATCAACTGGCTTTGACTTCACTTTTGCCATCTTTATGTCTTACCGTTTTGGGTTCTTGGGCTGGCGAAATTTTGCGCAGTAAATCTTTAGGTGAGTATAAAAAGCTTTCAAATTTTGTTATAATCGGAACCTCGGCAATTGCCATTGGATTAATATGGAGTTTGCATTTTCCCATAAATAAACATTTATGGACCAGCTCGTTTATTTTATTAACCGGAGGAATGGGGTTTCTGGCTCTTGCACTTTTTTATTGGTTAATAGATGTTTTGCAATTCAGAAAATGGGCATTCTTTTTTAAGGTTATCGGGATGAATTCGCTGACAATATATTTTGCTTACAGTTTTATAGATTTCCGTTTTACTGCGAACAAATTAATTGGTGGGCTTTTAACTCCTTTCGACGAAAAGTGGCACGGTGCATTTATTGCACTTGGTGCACTTGGTTTGGTTTGGCTA
Source organism: Bacteroidota bacterium (assembly GCA_024278975.1). Classification (GTDB taxonomy): domain Bacteria; phylum Bacteroidota; class Bacteroidia; order Bacteroidales; family Prolixibacteraceae; genus Draconibacterium. Next base: position 98,165 of record JAJRSD010000017.1, on the reverse strand, counting down.
TTTCTTTACATACTTTATCGGAATAAGATATTTGTTAAGATATGATTCAAACATCGATAAACAACAACTAATTTATTAGAAGTCCCCTATATAATTATCCCTCCCATGTTGTTGGGAAATGAATTAAATCGGCAATCATAACTTTTTTCCCGGTTTCTATTGATTGGCGTGCTGCAATACCAATTAAACTCGACAAAACACCTGCTCTGCTACCTGCCCTCTGATTGAGTTCATCCTTCACTTCAGGATTAAAAATCAGAGCCTTAACGCGGTCGTCAGCGCCACCATGTTCTCCCTTAGAATTGTTTAAGGTGTAAATTTTAGTTGTTTCGGTATCTTTCGAAATTCGAATTTCGATCGGATCTTTTACCTCCCATGGCTGGCGGTTGTATAAGCGAACATCCATTCGTCCTTTTTCGCCGGTAAACGAAATATACTGTCCTTCGTAGGGTAAATTAGTATTTTGCGAATATGTAAGAAATGTTCCGTTATCGTACGTAACCTGTGTTGTACTTGTGTCGTACGAGTCGATTTCGTTATCCCAAACACATCCGTCGCGGAAATAGCCATCAACATCCTCACATTTTACATAAAGGTCTTTCATCCTTTCACTTTTTGTTATATCCCAATAGAAATTGCACTTGTCGGTAAACGCACAGCTTCTGCAATTTTTACCTCGAAATGAATTATTACTACCATAAAAAGCAACTTTCCCCATCGCCTGAACTTCTACAGGGTCGGCATCAATCAACCAATTAACAAGGTCAAAATGGTGGGAAGCTTTATGAACGAGTAACGATCCCGAATATTTATTCTTACCATGCCAGCGACGAAAATAAGATGCTCCATGGTTTAAATCGAGATATTCCTGAAAGTCAACAGAAAGGATTCTGCCTAATTCTCCCGAATCCAAAATCTTTTTCATTTCTGCCGCCTCGTTTCCAAATCTCATATTAAAACCAACGGTAACTTTTCGACCGGTTTTATACTCTGTATCCAAAATTCTCTGGCACTGTTCAACCTCGGTTGCAATGGGTTTTTCCGAAATAGCATCAACACCCAGTTCCATTGCGCGCACAGTATAATCAACATGAAAACTGTCGGTTGTGGTAACAATTACATAATCGGGCTGAGTCTCTTTAATCATCAAATCGAAATCTTTTGCCTCGTAAGTTTTGGCATTTGTTGCTCCCATAAACTCTTTGGCATATTCTACACGTTTATAATTAATGTCGCACAAACCAACTACTTCAACCCATTTACTAAATCCAGCCAGTAAACTTTTTCCCCAGGTTTGGCTGCCCCGGCTTCCGGTTCCAACAATTGCCACTTTAGTTTTTTTTGTTGAAACTGAAGAACTGTTTTTTGCCATAGTTGATATCGGAAGAATTGTTGATGTTACAACTGCCGCCGATGTGCTTTTTAAAAAATTACGTCGTTTCATAACCTATTATATTACCATTTTATTATTTAACTTGTACGAAATTTATACTGAAACAAAATAAGTTTTCCTCAAAATCCAATTTCAAAAATATGAAATGGATTTTAAGGAAAACCTAAAGTTAATGATATTCTAATTTATTCAGCAGGAGGCTCAATAGTCTCCAGTGGAGGCACATTATTTTCTGCACCAACATATCCTTTATTCTGATTGATAGTACCCTTCGTATTTTCTAAAATTACGTCATCAGGAATTGGCCATAAAACATGGAATGCAGCCATTCTGGATTCGTTACCCAATAATATAGGACGTGGAGAGTAATTGGGATCGTAAATAGGATTATGTTTCTTAACCAGATCATAATAGTAGTTTTTTTCAGAGAAGCCATCTAAAGTATATCCCCTCTCATTTCGTTCTGCCAAGGTATAAGAAACCCTAACTAACTCAGAATGTCGTGGTGATTCTGCCATTAGTTCCCGTGCACGTTCGTCCATAATATAATCAATATCAACATCGCCAGCAGCAACTAACGTTGCATGTGCTCTTGCTCTTATTTTATTTATATCATCAGCTGCTTTACCTAATTGACCTTTCCAATAATAGGCTTCGGCTCTTAACAAATAGGTGTCTCCTAAACGGAATACGGCCCAGTCGCCATTGCCTCCAACCGGTCGTGTATCGGGATTCCCCATTGGATTAAATAATATATACTGTGGTACAGCATACATTTTATGGAATGTATCAAGTTGTGAAGGCAGATAATCTAAGTTAACAGGTTTCCCATAATCTACCGACTCAGGATTATTGTATATATACTCGTCCAAATCAACCCAGTTAATATCACTTCTTCTTAAATCGGGAGTAGTTTTCCAGGTGTTTCCGTCTGATTCCCATAAATTATACTGGTAGAAATAAGTAAATCTAACATTTGCATTTCCTCTTCCAAGAGAGTCATACTCAGCTGTATTTTTACCATTTAGTTTGGCAACCATTCCTGCTTTTCCTTCGCTGTCTTTTACTGTTGAATGATGCCATGCAGGTCCATAAATACGTGTGGTGTAAAGACCGCTTGATTTTGCATTCTCCGGAGCTTCGTAGCGGTCAACAGAAGCAAGAATAGTTTCAGTATTTTCCGAAAGGTTCACGTTTTCAGGACGGTGAAGATCCCAAATTACGTTACGGTTATTATCATCTTTCCACGAGCCAAAACGATCTGTCATTAAAGCATAGGGACCATTTATGACACTCGATGCAGTAGTTATTGCTTTATCGAACTCCAAATTAGCAAGGTAAATTTTTGTTAATAGATGATTTGCAGCACCTTTGGTTACTACACCCGGATTTGCACTTTCGGGTAACCATTTAGCTGCAAATTCCATGTCTTCCTGAATTTTGTTAAGAATAGCAGAGCGGCTGTGTGTTGCAAAATCAAGTTTTGGACTGGTAATCTCTTCTCCTAAAAAAGGAACATCACCATAGGTGTGTACCAACCTGTAATACCAGTACGAACGATAAAATAGTGCCTGAGCTAATCTTGAGTTTTTCGCCTCATCGCTTTCCCACTCAATATCATCAATTCTTGAAATAAGAACATTTGTATTTTTTATAAAACCATAAACATATCTGAACATTCTCAGATAATGATAATACCGTGAATTACTAGGTGTTAGCTTATAAAAATCGAGCTGCGACCATGGCGAAGCTAAATCTGAAGCAGAATATTCGAGCATAAAAAAGTTGTTATACTCATAATTTTCTTTTTTAAGATCTTTTCTCATTGTTATTAAAAGTGCATCAAATCCGGCAGCATCTACATATACATTCCCCGGGCTAAAGAAAGAGAGTGGTTCTGGTTGCAAAAATTCTTCCGTACACGAGTTTGACAGGAGGAATAATATAAATATTAAAAATATGTTTTTTAAAGTCTTCATAATATATTGTTTTTAATATTACTGTTATTTATAATGAAATATTAATACCTAAAGTAACGTTTTTAGGCATAGGAGTATTCCCTGATTCCGGGTCCCAACCTGGCCAATCGGTAAATGTAAGTAAGTTACGACCAGATCCAAATATACGCATACTACTAACCTTTAATGTTTTGCAAATATCTGATGGCATCTGATATGATATCGAAATATCTTGTAATCTTACAAATGCTCTGGATTTGTAAATATGCATACCTCCACCATACGCATTATAGTCTGATATAAGACTTGCATAATCGTTAATTGGGTTTTCAGGTGTCCAATATGGTATGTCATACTCACTTCTTTTATCAAAAGTGTCGCCACCTCTTCTGTATGCATAATTATATCTTGACTCATGGCCTAAGTCGGCACGGATAAAGAATGATGCGGTAAAATTCTTTAAAAAAGTGAAGTCGTTTTTCATACCAAACAGATATCTTGGTTTTGTATAACCAATAAATTGCTTATCGTCTAGTGCTATGTATGCATAGTCTTTATTAACATCTTCCGATTTAAATTCACCGGGAATCATATTGTATTTTTCTGCTTCAGCTTTTTCATCTAACTGCCAAACACCTGTAACATTATAATCCCATATAACGTCAATAGCTTCGCCCGGAAACCATTCGTTTGAATAGTCGGGAATTTCTCTTTTTACTGTTTTCCCATCAACTTCTATCTCTTCATAATCGCCATATAATTCGATTATTTCGTTTCGGTTAAGCGAGAATACTACACTTGTTCGCCAACTGAAGTTTGAATTATTAATATTAACTGAGTTTAAAGTTAGCTCCAATCCCTTATTTCCTATCTCTCCAAGGTTTGTTGTAATACTGCTAAATCCTGTTATACGAGGTAGCTTTCGTTCCATTAATAAGTCGTTTGTTTTTGCATTATAATACTCGGCCACTACTGAAAACCGATTATTAAACATTCCCATATCGAAACCAATATTAAATGCTTCTGTTCTTTCCCAAACAAGACTACTGTTTGCAAGTGTATTATTATAAACTCCTACTTGAACATTTGTTCCATCGTAGTAAAAATTAGGGCGTAACTGAGCCAATGCAGAATATGCACCAATAGATCTGTTTCCGTTTACACCCCACGAAACTCTTGCTTTCAATTGACTGATCCAATCAACATTAAAGAAATCTTCGTTTGATACTTTCCAGGCAAATGCTAATGCAGGGAATGTTGCTCTTGGATTTTCTACTCCAAATGCTGAATATCCATCTCTTCTAATTGATGCTGTAAGTAAATATTTGCCCATCAAGTCGTAATTAAGACGTGCCATTGCTGCATCGCCTGTTTGCTTGCTATCGTAATTGCCAACATACGGTTTAGTTCCAAACTGAAGTCCGTTAAAACCTAAGTTCTGATTTGGGACAAAGCTCTCGTTACTACTGTTCCCCGACCAATAATTATTTTGCTCGGCACTATATAAAAGAGTTAAGTCAAAACTATGAACTCCATACTCTTTTTTCCAATGAACCAGATGGTCAAGAATCCATTCAAAGCTCGATGCATCCGTTCTTGTTCCGTATCCTTGAGAATGATCATATCCTCCTGTTCTTGTTGTTGATGGCCAAAAATTATAATCTTTTAGGAATGAGTAGCGAGGTTGGTACGATATTTTATATTCAATACCAAAAGGCAATTTAAGTTTGGCATACATAGATGCAAATAAATTGTACGACTTCGAAAATCTATCTTGTCCGTAATAGTTTATTAACGGATTAGTAACAGGAAATGAATTCGGGTACCATCTAGCGGTTCCATCTTCTTCAAACATCGATCCATACGGACTCATATAATTAACACCGTATAAACTAGCTGGTACAGAACTTTGATTTCGGTCTGCAAATTGCGAGTTTACACCAATATCTAACCAATCGGTAACTTTTAAATCAAGATTTAACCTTGTACGTACAGTCTGGAATTCGTCTCCAATTATAATTCCTTCGTTGTTCTGATAGCCGATTGACCAATAGTAATTAACCCGATCGCTTGCTCCACTTATACTGGCATCGTAATTTTGTCTCAACCCTGTTTGCATAACTTCGTTGTACCAATCTACCTGTTTGCCTGCGTTGAAGTTATCAATCTCGACCTGATAGAACATAAGACGACCCAGATACTCTTGAGTATTATCGTCTTGCGGATTACCACTGGCATTTCTCCAATCGTCAATAGTTACACCATCGGGAAGATTATTAGGATCATCATAATAATAACTTGGGTTATCAGGATTAATTGCTTTTAGATAATCTCTTCTAAATTGCTGATATCCTTCACCATCATATGTTTTCATCCCATTTGTTTCGTTGGTTAAACCAACACTTGCAGAAAAATTCACCATTGGCTTTCCTTTTTTTCCTTTTTTTGTGGTTATCTGGATAACACCTGCGGCTGCTCTTGCTCCAAATACGGCTGCTGAACTTGCATCTTTTAATATATCTATCGATTCGATATCGGCAGGATTAATATCTTTAATACTTCCGTTGTAGATAACTCCATCGATTACAATCATCGGATCTGTTGATGCTTTTAATGATTTTGTTCCACGAATTTCCATAGAACCACCGCCTGATGCCGATGTTCCCTGCTGCGAGTAAAAACCTGCAACAGTACCGGTTAACATATCAGTTAACTGGGTCATTGGCTGGTTTTGAAAAGTTTTTGCATCAATTCGAATTACAGCACCGGTCAGGTCGCTTTTCTTTGCAGTACCATAACCAATTGTTACAATCTCGTCGAGACCAATAGTCTCATCTTCCATAAGAATAGTAAAATTAGTTTTACCATCGATGGGAACAAGCTGAGTTTTCATACCAACAAAAGAAAATTGTAACGATGTGGCTGACTCGGGAATAGAGAGCGTAAAATTACCATCGACATCAGTAACAGTTCCAATGGTAGTATTTTGAACAACCACAGAAACACCGGGTAACGGACCGCCATCTTGATCAGTCACATTTCCTGTAATTTTTTTGTCTTGAGGTTGTTCTGTTTTGTTTTCAAAAAGAACTGGTTCTTTAACATTCTCATTTTCAAGAATTACAATCTGCCGATCGTAGATTTTGTAAATGTTGTTAGTACCCTTAAAAACCTGATCGAGTACAGCAGTAACTTTTTTGCTTTGAACATCGACATCTACCTTACGGTTTAAGTCGAGATCTTTTTCGTTGTACAGTAGAATAAACTCGCTGTTTTTTTCAATCTGCTGAAATACTTCTGTTACAGTAACATTGTTCAGTTTTAGATTGAATTTAGTTACTTGCGAGTAACTATCTGCTGCAGAAACAGTAAATACAGAAAGTACTAAGATTGTTAGTAGTTTCATTCTCAATAGAACTTTGGCCATACCCGTTTCTAACGGATGTGACGCAGTACAATTTTTCTTCATAATTTTGAAATTTTTAGTTTAGATACTCTTTATTTAAAATTAAAAGTCTATGAGTCTGCCACTCAACAACTTTTCGTTTTTTTATTTCATATTTATTCTTTTAAGCTTTTTGTCAACAAAAATTTCATTTTTGTTTATTCGGTAATCAATTTTTGCCACATCTTCAACTATTTTCATTACATCTTCAACAGATTCTTTCAAATCTAATTTCCCGGAAATTACTTCTGATGAAGGAAAATCCTGAGGCACTATTATTTTCACGCTGTAATATCTTTCCAGTTTATCGAAAACAGATTTTAAACTCTCATGCGAAAACTGCATCCAACCCTGAGTCCATGAGATATAAAAGCCAACATTAGGATCGTCGAATACTTTAATACTATTATCTTTTTTATTAAAACTGGCTATTTGATTGGGTTTTAACAGAACCTCGTTTTCTCCAAATCCAAAAATATTGGAGCGACTAACAGTAACACTTCCTTCAATAAGAATTGTCTTTATATCCTTGTCTGTCTGATAAGCCGAAATATCAAAATGGGTTCCTAAAACTGTAATGTTAAGGTCGGCAGCATGAACAATAAATGGCTGCAATTCGTTTTTTGTAACTTCAAAATATGCTTCTCCTTCCAGATAAACCTCTCTGTTTTTTTGCGTAAAACTAACGGGAAAGGCAAGGCGACTTCCTGCATTTAACCATACTTTTGTTCCATCTGCCAAAAGCAATTCCGACTTTTTACCAAACGGAATGACTACTTCATTCATTTTGATTTCTGAAGACGACTCAGTAATATTTTTCGATAAATCTATTATGCTATCATTAATATTTATTAGCCCCTCCTCGTTATTCAACGAAATGGAAGAACTCTTATTTGTTAATATAATCTCATCACCATCGGGGAGTACTATTTTTGCATCGCTGTTTTGAGATAATGTTTCGGTGATAGCAAACTCATAACCTTTATTTTTATTCTCCAGATTATAATAACCAAGTGTTCCAAGAGATATGATAACCAGGATTGATGCAGCCCAACTTAAGGTTTTTCGCATTTTAATCAGTCTTATTTTTTTATATGTTGCTGATCAAAATGGTCGATATTTTTCCACATTTCCAGAAGCGATTCTTCATCTAAAACTTCATACGAATCGCGAAGCAATAAAATAATCTCTTTTGCTTGTTTTATTTTTGTGCTTACCTGAGTATTGTTTGCAACAAACTCTTCCCATTTGCTGTTGTTATGACCTTTTAAAACCCACCCAATAAATTGTTTGTCCTCAATTAATTCTTCAAGATTATATTCCAGATATTTTTTATCCATTTAATATTTATTGCTAAAAATCATGACAAATTCTTCTCTTCCTGTTCAAAGAAGAGCACCTTAATGTGTCAGATGCTCTTCCCTTCTAACTAACTAATTATTAACTAAACTATGCGAACAGTTTTTATTGCGCTCTCTATTATAATAAAGAACAGATGTTCCTGTTTGTGGACAAGGAATATATATTATTTTTATTTTTTTGAAAAAGATCCCAGAAACAGGATAATAATTTCGTTATTCGACAACAATTTTTTTAATGACTTTAAAGCCCTGAAAACCAATTTTCGGGCAGAATCGTATTTTAACGACATAATATCGCAAATCTGTTCGTATTCGAAATTACAGGTAAAACGGTAATAAAGTATTTCGCGTTGCTTAGGGCTTAAATTCTTCAGAGCATTTTGTATTAATTTATCGCGCTGAGAAAGACTCTCTTTATCCATCAATTCTCGTTCTGCCGAATAAACAATTGTAAGTTCGAGATCATCTATTTTGTGATTAACAAATTTCGATTGTTTTTGAAAATTAGAATTAAGTTTTCTTCGGAAAGATGTTAGGAGATAAAATTTAATACTGTCTGTTTCTCCCAGATTATTTCGCATTCGTAGCAAATCGAAAAACAGGTCTTGAATAGTATCTTTTATTAATTCGCTATCATGTGTAAATTTTTTCCCGTACATAAAAAGAAATTGGGCATGTTGATAATATATATGAGAAAGAGCATAGCTTTTCCCATTTCTGAAATCGTCCCATATTTCTTTATCAGATTTAATTTTGATTAGTTTAATTTATAAAAAAAAGTATAAAGGAAAAATGAGAAATTAGTCCATTTCATTTGTATAATTAGCCTCATTTCGATACGGCAAGATAGTTAAAATATTGATATTTTTTTGGTTCAAAACATCAATAAAACACAACAACTAATTTATACACGAATAATTTTCTTTTGGATCCATGGCATGTCCCCAGCCAAGAATTTCTCTGTTTGCAAGATTATTTTGAACCTGTAAATAACCAGTTTCAACCAAACCTCCAACATGGAAATAAAGAGCGTCAACATCGGAAATTGTCTCTTCTGGGAAATGTGTAAAACCTCCATCTGGTTTATGGCATTTTAGTATCCAGTTTGTTGCTTTTTCGTAAGCATTTTTTAATCGGGTTTCAGATTCATCTGCCAGTTGACGAAGAATAAAAAGTGCGTCGTAACAGGCATGAACATCCCAGGCAGGCTCCCATAAACTCCACGATCCGTCCTCTTTCTGATCTCGGATTACACGGTCAACCATTGCGCTTGCTTTTGGCGTGGGCTCGCCAATTAAACGAAAATAGTGTGCCGCATGAAATGTTGATGCTACATGGTCTCCCAGATATCCATCTTCCTTTTGTTCTGTCAAAAGATAATTGCGCATTTTTTTGTTTATAAAATCCGGCATTTTTTGCTGCATGGCACTAAAAAACAGTGGGAAAAAACTTGTTGTGTAAAGAGGTAGTTTTTTATACGTATCACCCTTAAAAAAGTAATCGACAACCGGCATTGGATTATACCGGGGTTCTGCTCCAAGAAGCCGGAGCGACACAATACTCTGAACTGTATTATATAATTTTGCAAGCGGAGCATTCTGATCCATGCTGCCGGTTGGCGGATAAAATGCACCATCGGGTTTCTGACATGATATAAAAAACTCGATAGTTTTAGCACGATAAGGTAGCTCCCACCCGAATGTTTTACTGATAATTGTGGCATAAGTAGGTGCTGCAATGCCCGACAAACCGGTGTCTGATGTTCCTTTGTAATCGGGATCAATGCCAGGACGAAAAGACCCATCAGCATTTGCTACACCATGGATAAAATCTTGAACTCCGTTTAATAGTTCAGGGTTGCTTTTTGTGCAAGAATATAATCCCAATGAAATACCACCGGTGCAGGCAGCAGTTTGAACGATAAAATTACGACGATTAATTTTGTTCATTACTGTTATTTTTTTTGTTGATATTTAATTAATCTTTTCAAATATAATTGCCATACCATTTTTCGCTTTTATTTCACGAGAGATTTGGTAGTTGCTGCTAACTATTTGTTGTTTAACACCAACTTTTGTAGTTGTTTTGACTTTCGGATTATCGTAATAAATTGTAGCTTTATATTTGATATTAGGCGATAAAAAATTGAGAGGGATATTAAATTCACGGGGTTGATTTCCGTTGAGTGCACCAACAAACCAACGGTCTCCACTGCGTCGTGCTATTACTGCAAATTCGCCAGGCAAGCCCTCAATAACTTTTGTGTCGTCCCACACAGTTGGTACAGCATCGATAAAAGCTAATTCCGGTACTTCAATAATATGATTTCTGTTCCCGACTCCACCATCTCCGGATGTGTCGGAGTTTATTGGGCGATCGTACCAAAATATAAATTGCCACGGGCTGTAAACGCAAACAAGCTTGGCAAGTTGCGAACCGTGCGAACCCAATTTTTCATCAACCCGTTTATCGAAATAGCAATTAGTATGGTCTCCGGCGCCGGCAATCATTCTTGTAAAAATAGTTTTGAGAACCATTTCGTTGTCCGGCGATGCCTCATCTCCCCGAATACCTTCCTGTGTCATCAAATTTGGGTATGTTCTGGAGTAGCCGGTCGGACGATATTCATCGTGAATATCAACCATTAATTTATGGTTTGCAGCTTTTCTGACAGCATCGTGCAGCCAGGCAGTCCACTCTTGCGAACCAACATTTACAAAACCATATTTAACTCCTTTTATTCCCCACGATTTAAAAAGAGGAAGTATCTCGTCCAATTGTTTTTCAAGCGATCTGCGATTAACATATAGAACAATACCAATATTTTTGCTCTCGGCATATTTAATTATTTTATGTAAATCGAGTGGTCCTTTTGATCGTTTTGGGTCGATTGTAATTGTTGTGGCATCCGATTTATCATCGTATTCGTAACCGTACCAACCGGCATCGAACTCCACAAACTGAATGTTATGTTTTGCAGCAAAATCTACACAAGCCAAACCTCCCTTTGTTGTAAGAGTAACTTCACGAATTATTTTCCCCGGTTTTATCCATGAAGTATCTTCAATTTTATTTGGTTGATTTAGATTGAGTATCAAAAAATTATTTTCGAGAATGTGCCCCGGTTTTGTGCCAGCCATAATATATCTCCATGGCGTTTCGAATGGTTTTTGATATTTAACCTCGCTGTCTAATTTTGCTTTTAACGTAGATTCTTTAGTCGACGATTTTATAAATTTCATTCGCGCAAAATTAACAAGTCCGGCTTCGCCAATGGCGATAAAAAGTGAATCGGGTGTTTGTATTAAAAGTGGTCTGTCTATTGGATTTTTCAGACTGCTAACACCAATTTTAAATATCTTGCTCTGTGCATTTTCCGATGCCCATAATACTACATTGTCGGGTAGCGCAAATTCAGTTTTTTCATCAACTAAAGTTAAATCGCTATTTAAAAAATTCCACCGAAAAGCCACGCCTTCGTTATATGCCCGCACTGTTATTTTGTAGTTGAGTTGGTTATCACTAACTGAAATAATTTTCTCAGAATAAATCTCGGGATACTCATTCTTTTCGCCATAAACAGGTTGCCAATGAGAGTTGACATTGTTTTCAGTAACACTATTTATTGTGATATTATGAGGCTGCTCAAAATTACTAATATTAAAACCCAGAACCGATTGTTTAATAATTTCCTTCCCCAAAAAATTTACCGAGTAACTAAGCTCGCCGGTAGTTTTATTTACAAAACAATCAAATTTATAATCTCCATTCGGGCTTGTAATATTAACTTTCTTTTCTGTATTGCACGAATTCAAAAGAACAGCGGCTGTTAATAAACAGATGACGATAATTATCTTATTAAAATTCATAACTTTTTTTTACTTTTCGGAGAAGACTCAATATTCTCATAGTATCATTTTAACCAATCAATAATTTGTTGATGAGCAATTTGAGGATCCTCGACAACCGAATACCTAAAATTATTTTTAGCTCCTTTTTGTGTATATACAATTTTTGGATAAGTCAAATAGCACGTTTTTTTACTGGTAATTGCAGGTGTACCATCGCTTGCAACAGGATTAATAATTAAGGTTTTTCGTGGCGAAAGTGCGGCCAACAAATCAGCAATATCATATTTCTCAATTGCACCGGCGACAGTTGATGGAATAAATGCCGGCGTATAATCAGGCGACAAAGCAATATCTGCAAAACTTAAAAATGGTTCAATTAAGCAAACACTTTCAATTGCACCATCGAAAACAGCGGCGTGCAATAACTCGCTGCCTACTGCACCTACTGCTATTGCCGAAATAGTTTCAACTTCGTTAATTTCGGTCTTGGCAAAATGTACAATTCTGATAATATCTTCGGCGCGCATTGCTACAATAGATTTGTTTGTCATAATTCCAGCAAACCACAAATTGTACGAAGTATTGTCGATATACGCATCGCCTTTTAAATATCCCGGTCCTAAACTTCCAACTCCCCGAACATCGAAAAGCAGAACAGAATTTCCCTGTTTTAAAATTGATTGAACCAGACTATCTGTATTTGCAGCATGTTCCATTCCTTTCTCATCTAATAAAATAGTTATTTCGTTGCTTCTGTTTTTTACAGGAATAAACAGAGCCGCCGGAAGCATATATTTTCCATCGCCGGGAATCAAATATTTTTCAAGTACGTAATCATCATTTACATAGCGTCCTGAAAAAATGGCATCTCCAAAGTTTTTAGGATATTCGAATCCCGATAGATTTTTAGCATCGTTAATTATAATATTAGTTCGTTCTTCAAAATCGCTGCCCGACCTTGATTCTTTCAATTCCGACACCTGATTTTGAACAGTTTTACGATTCAAAGAATAGAGCGTTTCACTTTTTAATGAAGTAGATAATTGCCCGGTTTTTGTTACCCACAACTCTTTTTCATCTAAAAGTTCAACTTCCAAATCTTCCGGGTTTCCCGGGTTATTCAAATATTTTTGGAAAAAAGCGTACATCGCTTCTCGGTTCTTTTTTGTCGATGCGTGCTGATCATCATCTTCAACCATATTTACAAGCTCTTCGTTTCCCAGACTTTTATAAAATTGTTTTACCTCGGCATAAGTTTCCCTTGCCCCCTGAATATTAAAAAAATCGCGTGTGGTAGTAATCATTAAACATGGTTTGGGAGCTCTCACTTCCAGCAAATCTGCGTGGTCGAGCCCTTCGCTAATCATGTGAAACAGGTTTTGTTCGGCATCTTGCGGTCCAATAGATTTTAGAACATACTCCATTTTTGTAATAAAACATTCGGGTGCGGCAGCTAAAATTCTATCGTCCATTGCAGCGGTGTAGGCGGTTTGTGTTCCTCCGCCCGATCTTCCTGTCATTCCAATTCTTTCGGGATCTACCTCTTTCCGTGTCAATAAATAATCGACACTTCTGATACCGTCCCAAACAAAATATTTTGTTGGTGAATATCCCGAAATGTAACATTGTGCTCCGGGGTAAGAGTGTTCTGTTGTGGGGCCAAAACGCGATTTCCCCTCTTTCTCGTTATAATATTGCAGTCGCTCGCCCTGCCCGATTGGATCGAATGCTAAAACAACAAAACCTTTTTTTACCAGATTAATGGTCATCTGTTGGTAGCCACTTCTAAAACCATCTACCGTGTGTCCGCAGGCATAAATTACTGCCGGTGCTTTTCCTTTTATATTTTTCGGCAAATAGAGTGCGGCGGTAACATAGTACCCGGGAACAGACTCGTAAATTACCTTTTCAATACGGTAATCATCTTTTTCAATTACTCCGGTAACCTGCGCATTTAAAGGAGTTTTCTCGGGAAACATCCCCATTATTTTCGACAGTTTTTCTTTTACTATTTTCTGCCTGTTTAAATAATCATCTTTCGAATTTAACTTGGCAATTGTTGCTTCCCTCTCATCAAGTTGCTGAAATGCTATGGAACACGAAGTTTTATAAGTGGAGTTCTCTATGTCGGAATAATATTCCCAGTAATCGAATAAATTAACATCATCCTGAGAATGAACAGGAACTTGAATAATAAAGAGTAAAATGATGGGAAATATTAAATAGCTTTTCATAATATTTTAGTATTATTTTTTAAAAATATAAAGATTAAAATATTGACATACAGCTTGTTAATAAATTAATTTTGAATATTATTTTATATTCGGGTTGTTAAAATACTCATCAAAAACTTCTGTTAATTGTTCTCCTAAAAGTTTCCAGTCGGCAGAGAGTGGTCTTTTTTGCAGACCCTCGATCCAACCTGCATTTAATTCGTAAACAAACCAATCTGTTTCGTATCGTTCTGCCATTCCTTCGCCGGGTTCGCTCATAATTGCTTTCTCGCGAAACCATGTTTTCTCGCGTAAAATATTCTCAAATGTTTTCATATTCTCCACATATTTTTCGGGGTTTTTAAGAGGTGGTTTAAACATTATTGGACCATTTCCATCGTTATGAAAATCGATGGCAAGATCTGGTTTCATTCCCTTTTCAATCATCGATTCCAACCACTGTTCCATCACATAATTTTCTTTTGCAAGTATCGGTTCAGCAGGTTTTTCCAATCCACGATTTAAATCCATCCCATTCATGTTAAACCTTGCAACACCGCGCGCAACGCCATCAATATTTGCCATAGGTAAAATGTAAATACTATAATTTTTCAGATAATCTTTTACCTCTTTTGTATTTTGAAGGAGTTTGTCGATAAGACCTTCAACAACCCAATTTCCTCCAGCTTCCCAGGGATGTGCCCGCGCCCTTATAAAAACTGAGTGTGGTGCATTTTTATCTCCAATATGAATAATATGAAGATTGCGCCCTTCAACCGATTGTCCAATAACTTCTATATTAACCTTATTTTTTTTCTCAAGTTTTGCAAGCAGCTTGTTTAAATCGCTCACACGGTACGGTTCAACACTGGCAATGTACAGCGAGTCGGTGTCCATGTGAACATTAATTTTCATACGGTTACCATTCAAATTTTCAACCGGAATATGCCGCCAGTTTTTACCATCATTCGATACAACACAAAAACTTATATTGCTTTTTATATCGTAATACATATTACCATTGTAAATTGTATTAAAGTTGTCGAAAACGATGGGAATATCAGAACCTTTTTTAGCTTCGAGCAGAAAATGCCAGTGCGTTGAAGTACGGTTAAATACTTCTCGCTGATGATCGTAGGTTTGATGGATATAGATTATTTCATCGCTCCCTTTTTCCCAACTAAATAGTGAACCATTCTCAATAAAATTATTAATATGTATTACATCAGATTTGGCAATATCAAAATCTAAGGCGCGTTCGTTTGTTTTAACCATTGTAACCGGCATCGGGAAAACACTGTTGAAAACCATTAATTCGTAAGGCTCTTCAATTGTTACTGACGACTCATCGAAATCGCCGTTGGCATCAATAAAACCCTCTGTGTTCAGTCCCAGATATTTTGCCATAAACGGGTACATTGCTTTTCGTTTTGAATAACCATAATCGTGAACTTCATCAGCAAAATGTGCGTTCTCAACTAAATCAGATTTCCCGTATAATTCATAAACATTTCTAATATATGGATATTCAACTTCGGGTGTGTTTTTTGTCCAGTCGTTGCCATCGGAGATAATAAGTTGGGGTTTTGGGGCAAAAGTTGCTGCAATTTCAACATTATTAGTTTCGTGGTTTTTGCTTTTATGAATTGGCATTCCGCTTTCGCCAACGCAGCCACCAAACATATATGCCGATATCATAACAGTTGGTACCGAAACCGCAATACGCTCGTCAACCGCTGCAAGCAAAAATGTTTGTGTACCTCCTCCCGATGCTCCGGTTATGGCAATTTTTTCGGGATTAACTTCTGGCAAATTACTGAGAAAGTCAACGGCACGAATACTGTTCCATAATTGTATTTTTAGCGTTTTTGGGCGACGGTGTACCCAGCCTGCTTCGCGCATCTGACCGTAGCCAACCATATCGTACGATAACACAACTGCCCCCATTTTTGCCAACATCGCACAACGCTTCTGCATATCTTCGCGATAACGCCCATAATCTCCGGGTTTTGCCCAATGTCCGTGAGGACAAAGTATTGCAGGCACTTTACCTTCAATATCCAGAGGTTTATATAAACTGCCGGTAACAAAAACTCCCGGAAAACTTTCGAATGCAACATTAATTACGGAATATCCATTGTGTTCGCGGTGGTTTCTATAGATTATATTCTGGTGAGTTTTTTCGGGAAGTGGAGACAACTCTGCACCAGTTAAAATGCCCTGCCTAATAATCTCCGCTCTTTGTTCCCACTCGTCTAAAGTATTATAACTTTCACTAAAGCGTTTTAACTGCTCAATTGCCTCTGCCTCGGTTTGATAATAGTTCATACAAAGCATTGATGTGTCTATTTTCTGAGCTGTGGCTGAATAATGTGTGCTCTGAAAAAATAGGAAAAAGCTGAAAATAATAATTGTAGAAGATAAATGATTTTTTTTCATTATTACGATTGTAGTTTAGTTTTCAAAGATAATATTATCTCAATAAAAAAATTCTAAAGAAGGGTAATATTGTAAATACAATAAATCTATCTATTTTTGGCAGGCATTTTATTATAACAAGAATAGTAAGTGAAGTCATATTTTTATAAACAATCAATAACATTATTGGTCAGCGTAGTTTTAATTTCAATATCTGGCAAAGTATTTTCGCAAAAAAAAGATACTACGCAAACAGTTGTGTCGAGTATTGGCGACAGAGAAAACTTTAAGATAGATACAATAGTTCAACAAGAGGAAAGCCCATTGGATATTTCTAAAGACCGAGGATTGTTTATTACCGATTCTGATGGTAAAATGCAACTTCGAATCGTTGGTTCTGTTCGGTTCTCAGCAATGTATGATATGGTTGAAATGCCAATAAAAAGTACATTTAATACATACTATATTCCTACAGGAAACGATAACATAAAAATTCCAAATTATTACAATAGCCTGAATCAATCGAGATTAGGTTTTGAAGTAACGCGTAAATTGGCGAACACGAAAGTTTTTGTGCGGCTCGAAACTGATTTTAACGGACTCAATGGGCAGTATCGTATTAGGCATGCCTATGGGCAAATTGCAAATCTTTTGGTGGGGCAAACATGGTCATTGTTTAGTAATGTATCTTCTTTGCCACCAACTGTTGATGGGAGTGGCCCAACCGGGAGTGTAACTTTAAGAACTCCGCAAATAAGGTATCGGGGGAAAAAATTTAAGGGTATGGATTGGAGTGTCGCGCTTGAATACTCTCAACCCGATTTGAATGTCCAGGAAGAGGATACATTAAATTTGCAAACTGTACAAATGATACCGGATTTCACGGGTAGAATTCAGAGAGAAGGTCTTTTAGGGCAGGTGCAATTGTCTGTAATTGCAACCACAATAACAACAAAAGATGTCAATAGTAAAATCTCGAATATGTTTGGTTTGGGTTCATCGCTATCGGGAACCATTGACTTTACAAAAAAGCATAAATTACTGTACCAATTAACATGGGGCAGGTCTATTTCTCATTACATAACTACTTTTAGCGGTACAGGGCAAGATGCAGCTTTTAATCCGGCAACTAATAAATTTGAGAGTCTTACTTCGTATAGTGGCTTTTTATCTTACGGGTTTAATTGGAGAAAGGATATTTCAACAAATCTTTCAATAGGTTCAGCAAATCAAGCTAACAAGACTTTCCAGCCTGACGATGCATATAAAAACAGCATCAGTTTTTCTGTTGATACATTTTGGAGAGTTATTGAAGGAGCACGGATTGGGCTCGAATATGTTTACGGCCAGCGTTGGGATAAAGATGGAACTACCGGTGTAGCTAGCCGGGTTTGGCTGCTCTTTTATTACGATTTCTAATATTGATTTGATTTTATAATATTCTTAAATTAGTTTTTAAAAGCATAACAAAAGATGGTTTTTTTGTTCATCTCAATTCTCCATCTTTGGGCACTTAATTTTTAATGAATGAAAACACTTTCGAAACTTGCTCCCCAACCACTATTTAACTACTTCGAAGATATTTGTCAGATACCTCGTCCTTCGAAAAAGGAGGAGAAAATCAGAAAGTTTTTACTCGATTTTGCAACCGATAATAATCTGGAATCAAAAACCGATAATATTGGAAACGTACTGATTTTAAAACCGGCATCTGCGGGAATGGGAAATGCACCTACTGTTATTTTGCAAACTCATATGGATATGGTTTGTGAAAAGAATTCTGATAAAGTTTTTGACTTTGATAACGATGCAATTGAAACTCAAGTTGTTGATGGTTGGGTAAAAGCCAACGGAACTACTTTGGGTGCCGACTGTGGAATTGGAATTGCAGCTCAAATGGCAGTTTTAACTTCAACAAAAATAAAACACGGTGCAATAGAATGTTTAATTACCGTTGACGAGGAGACCGGATTAACAGGTGCATTTGAATTGCAGGCAGGTTTTTTAACCGGTTCGGTTTTGCTGAATTTGGACTCGGAAGACGAGGGCGAAATATTTATTGGCTGTGCCGGAGGAATTGATACTATTGCAACTTTTTCGTATAAAAAGGAGGATGTTCCCACAAACTCGGCAGCACTAAAACTTACAGTGGCTGGTTTATTGGGCGGTCATTCTGGCGACGATATTGATAAAAACCGTGGTAATGCAAATAAAATAGTAAATCGTTTTTTGTGGAGTGTTTCAAAAAAACAGGACATTAGAATTGCCGATTTTAATGGCGGAAATTTACGAAATGCAATTGCACGCGAAGCTTTTGTTGTTGTTATTATTCCTGAAAACGAAAAAGAGGATCTGATTGATAATTTTAGGGTATTTTCTGATGAGATTAAGTTTGAATTTGAACAATCTGAACCCGGGTTGAAATTGACTGTTGAAGAGACAAAAATACCTGAATTTGTAATTGATATTGAAACTCAAATTAATTTGTTGAAAGCTGTTTATGCTTGTCCGCACGGTGTTTTAGAAATGAGTACCAGAATGAAAGGAATGGTTGAAACATCATCAAATTTGGCTGCTATAAAGTTTGTTGAAGACAATAAAATATTAATTACAACCAGCCAGCGCAGCGAAATAGAGAGCCGAAAATATTGTGCCGCCGAAATGGTAGAATCTGTTTTTGAACTGGCAGGTGCGAAGGTTATTCATACCGATGGTTACCCGGGCTGGACACCAAATCCCGATTCGGAGGTTGTGAAGATTACTGTCGATTCGTACAGAAAATTATTTGGTATTGTACCAAATGTCCGTTCAATTCATGCCGGATTGGAGTGTGGATTATTCCTCGAAAAATACCCGGATTTAGATATGGTCTCTTTTGGTCCAACCATCCGTGGTGCACACTCGCCCGACGAACGACTGGATATTGAAACCACCGATAAATTCTGGAAACATCTGGTTGATGTGCTGGAGAATATTAAATAGTTTACAGTCGCAGTTGCAGTCGCAGCTTTCAGAGTAAAAACATCTAAAAATCAGGCTTCAACAAACTGCTTAAATACAACAATTTATATATTATTTTATGTTCATTATAAGTAATTAAGTAATATTTTTACTTTTGACATTCACTTAGGGTTATCGGAATGAACTCTATTTTTGTTTACCTGTTTACCCGGATTATTGATATGAGTTATGTTTCGAGATTCTTTTTTGGCTGGCTGGCAAAACCATTAAGCGAGGAGAGCGGCAACTTATTGATTACGGTTGGTGGACTGGGAATAGTTTGGCTACTTCTTTATTTTATGTATAAGAAAAAATATTCCTGCGGGTTTAATACCGACTCCCATAAAACGACAAAGAAAATTCCGGTCCGGGAAGCATCAGTTTTTCATCTTGCGAAATGCGGTATGCAAAAGTAAATTCGACCCTCGATTTAGAATTTATTTGCGAGAAGCAGCCTACGTACGGAACAAGTCCGTGATTAAAATTGCCGGTTGCAGAAGAATTATTGATAGAAACTCCCGGAACATATTTCACTCCAAAATCGTATTGCTTTTTAAGATTTGGAAAATACGACCATCCAATATTTAATTCTGCCACAACCCAGTCATCTCTTTTATAGCGGTTATAACTAATGTTTGTACTAAAATTTCGGTTCCAGTTAAAGTTACTGTATTTTGCATTTTCGTATTGAATAAAAGCGCCATAAATAAAATCGGGCTCGCGATTAAAATATTTAAAAAACGGACCACCCTCAACTCTGTTCCCATTAAAACGAGGAAGGAATTCTCCCATTTCCCAATCGGTTTCTAAATTATCGGGGACTGTTAATAGCATCTTTTCGTTTAAAAAGTCGGCAATCAATTTCGTCTCCATCTCATTATTATGCCCGTTAATTATCTCCCTTCTACTTTTAATATTATAAATTTCGGCAGCAACCATTCTAATTTCCTTATCAGAGAAATTCCGCCCGGCATAAAACTTTTCCAAAATGTACTGACTCAACATAAAGTTGTTCATCGGGTTTAATCTTCCCCAGCCCCAGCCGGCTTTTGCCTCAAAACCATATCTGAATTTAGTGTCGGCAGAATTCTCGATATAGGGTGTACTAACTCCAAAAGAATCGACAGTTGTACCTTCCGAATTTTGCTTAAACCAGTCGTACCGGGCCCAGCCTTTTATCTGTACCAACGTATAATTTTTCTGATTGTAATAGTAACGATTCGAATAATCTATTGAAATTCTGGAGCGAATACCAAACAAATTATTATCGGCATTTATATTTTCTACATTCGAGCTGTCGACCCAATTCCCGAAACCACCAAACGGTCCAACTTCGAAATTAAATTCCAGTCGCTCCTGCATATAATCATAAAATTTCCAGTACCTGCTG
This sequence comes from Bacteroidota bacterium, assembly GCA_024278975.1. GTDB lineage: Bacteria > Bacteroidota > Bacteroidia > Bacteroidales > Prolixibacteraceae > Draconibacterium. The sequence goes on along the minus strand of JAJRSD010000017.1, from coordinate 77,136 downwards.
CTAAACTGAAAGTTTGCCTCCCCCGTTGTAGTCTCTTCATAGTTTCTTGTTTCGTCGGTCAGAAACTCCTCTCTTTCGCTGTTCCCTCTCAATTTACCCCCGGTATTTAACTCCTTCTTTTTATAAAAAAGATTATCGGTTTTACTGCTCTCCACTTGCGCCAAAACAGTAACCGACAGAAGCAGTAAAAACCATGTAAAAAAATACTGGATAATTTTTGATTTTATCATATTCAAAAATATTCGATTTTAAAACTCAAAGTAAACAAACTTATGATACAAAAATAAGTTAACAATAATTAAACGTAAAAGTGTCTTTAAATGTTATGATTTGAAACAGATAAACCCATAAGAATATTCATATTTGCAGGTAACAATATTTTTAATTTTATGAAAGTTTTAAAATTTGGAGGAACTTCTGTTGGCTCGCCTGAGAATATGCGGGCTGTAATTGATTTAATCACCGATGGAGAGCAGAAAATTATTGTGCTTTCGGCAATGTCGGGAACCACTAATTCGTTGGTCGAAATTTCAAATTATCTGTATAAAAAGAATAAAGAGACTGCCCGTATTTTTATTGGGGAACTCGAAACAAAATATAAGAAAGTTGTTGCTCAGCTTTTCTCTTCCGAAGAGAATAAAAAGAGTGGTTTAAAAGTTATTCGTCAAAGTTTTAATACTATTAAATCGTTTACTTCGGGAAGTTTTAGTAAGGTTGGCGAGAATGCAATTTTAGCACAGGGAGAGCTTATTTCAACTCAGCTTTTTACATTGTTGATGAACGAAAACGGGTATAAAACAAAACTATTGCCGGCCCTCGATTTTATGATGATTGACGAGGATAAAGTTGCCGACACGCATTATATTCGTAAAAATATTAAAACTGTTCTAAAGGAGGTTGACAATGCAGATTACTATATTACACAAGGTTTTATTTGTCGAAATGCCAGCAACGAAATAGATAATTTACAACGCGGTGGCAGCGATTACACAGCCTCGTTAATTGGTGCAGCAATTGAAGCCGACGAAATTCAGATCTGGACAGACATTGACGGTTTCCACAATAACGATCCACGATTTGTGGAGAACACCAAAAAGATAGACCGCCTGTCGTTTAACGAAGCGGCAGAGTTGGCTTATTTTGGCGCGAAAATTTTACATCCGCAGACTGTGCTTCCTGCAAAAGTTCAGAATATACCTGTGAGGTTAAAAAATACGATGAACCCAACTGACGGCGGCACATTAATTTCGTCGGAGTCTGATGGACAAGGAATTAAAGCTGTTGCTGCTAAAGATAAAATTACTGCAATAAAAATTCGATCGGCACGAATGTTAAATGCTTATGGTTTCCTAAAAAATGTATTTGCAGTATTCGAAAAATACCAAACTCCAATCGATATGATTTCCACTTCGGAGGTTGCGGTTTCAATTACCATCGACAGCGTTCAGAATCTTGCCGGCATAAAAGAAGATTTGGGGAAATTCGGTACTGTTGAAGTTGATTCTGATATGTCGATTGTTTGTATTGTTGGCGATATTATTCACGAGGAACGAGGTTTTGCACCTAAAGTTTTTAGGGCACTTAACGGAATTCCAATCAGGATGATTTCGTACGGAGGAAGTAAATTTAACATCTCGGTTTTGGTGCCAACGGTGAATAAAAAAGAGACTTTACAAGCACTCAGCGATAATTTGCTAAATGGTTAAAGATTATCAATCAGAGTAAAAAGAGAGATTATTTTACAATTGATAAACTTCGCCAACAGCAAACCTCGAAGTTAGTTTAACCTCAAACTTAGTGTTCAGAGATTCCATTCTTTTCAAAGCTTTTTTGGGTGTGTTGTTATCGCGCGAAAGATGACTTAAGAACACACATTTCAAGTTTTTGCCTGCATGCTTTTCCAGCAATTCAAAAGCCTGATCGTTCGATAAATGACCAACATTTGAGGCAACCCTCTGTTTTAAGAAATAAGGATAGCCGCCATCCCAAAGCATTTTCTCGTCGTAGTTAGATTCCAGAAACAGGCTGTCGCATTTATTCAAATGTAATTTTACATTGTCGCACGCTTCGCCGATATCGGTAAAAACTCCCACATTTGTATTTTTATACTGAATCCGAAAAGAGCAGGGTTCCGAAGCATCGTGATTTTTTCGCACCGGAAAAATAGTGAACTCGCCCACCTCTATTTTTTCGTCGGGTGTAAAAAATGTTGGACTGTCGGGGCGCATATTTTTATAAGCACCGTTGTAGGTTTTTACAGTTAAATAAATTGGTATTTGCAATTTCTTGCTCACCCCGCGCACTCCCCGCATGTGGTCGCCATGTTCGTGCGTAACAAAGCAGGCTTTCAATTTCTCAGGGTTTAAGTTCTGCTCTTGCATACGCGAGATTATCTGTTTTGCCGAAATACCGGCATCAATTAATACTGCATCTTTTTCGTTTCCAATATAGTAGCAGTTTCCGTTACTTCCCGATGCAATTGCGCAAATTTCAAGCATATAATTTTTTGAATTTTTGTGGATACAAAGTAACTATTTTTTTGCTGAAATTTTATAAAACCCACTCTTCAAACTAAACGTGTTTTTAGAAATTCCTAAATTATTTATTCTTGATTCGGGGATAACTTCACTTTCATTTACAACTATTTTTGATAATTCTGAGGGAAGAAAAATCAACGCTTCGCTGTTGCCCGGAACAGATATTTCCATTTCCCATTTATTATCTGTTGCCTTTAAATTACAATGAATTGAGCCGCGAATAGTTGGTATTTCTAATTTGATATTCGCCAATCCTGCCGGCTGTGGATTTATAATAAAAGTTTTAAATCCCGGCTCGAGCGGTTGAATTCCAAGTAATCTTCGCGGAATAATATTCGCAGGTGCTGCGCCCCACGCATGATTCCATGTTAAGTTCGGTTTATAATATTCGTCCCACGCTTCGGTGGTCATTGTCGAACCTACTTCTATCATATTCATCCAACTGCGTTTATTCTCCGAAGTCATTAATTCCAAAGCATACTCTGCTTCGCCGGCGTTATAGAGTGCCTCGAGCAAATATTGAGCACCATAAACACTACACGCCATTCCTCTGGTTTTTATAAAAGCGGCAACAGATTTTATATGTTTTTCAGGAACTATATTAAATGCCAGCGGAATCATATTTGCATGTAAACTTGCATGGTCGGTATCAATTCCATCGATAAAAATACCTCTTTTTGTATCGAACATATTTTTTAGGATACTCTCTCTGACTTTCTCCGATTGTTTTTTATAAAACAATTTGTCTTCAGTTTTTCCCAAAGCTCCCGCAATATCTTCCATACATTTCAGGCTGTAAAAATGAAATGAATTTACAACAGTATTGTAATCGGTAAAAACAAAACCATCACGTTCTCCCTCGGGTGTTGCTCCTGCGTTATTGGCTTGTTTCTCTCCGGCGGGAGTGCCTTTTGGCCAGTCAACAATATCTTGTAATGTACCTACATTTAAATGAATACTCTTTAAAAATCCGGGTGTGAGTTTTCCTGTTCTGGTACTTATTAATCCATCTTCGCGCGACAAGCCAATCAGTGTTTTCCGTTGTAAATCTTCGTAAACCATCTCTATAAATTCGATATCGCCGGTGTACATATAATGTTCGTGTGCCATCATTACCGAGTGCATTTGCCACTCGGTTGGCCAGCTTGCGTGAGAGAGCAAAAATGCAGTTGTATATTGGGCAGCCGAGAATTCTCTATCAACCGAGTAGTGTCCGAGTTGTTGAATATATGCATCGGCTTCGTATGGCATTCGCTCGCGGTTTCCATCGCAATAAACACCGAGAAAAGGGGTGGCTTTTAATGTGTATTTACATAAATCCCAAACCTTGTTAAGATTATTGTTGGTACTTTTAAAATGCGATGCTTTATCATCAAAATAATAGAATAGAGCAAGTTGTTTAACCCAATTTACTACTGTTCCGTTTTCGGCGTTTAGCTCGGCGTATCTGAACGGTAAAACTTCGGGATTAAAAGGTGCCAGTTTCTGACTGTTTGGATATTTTGCATCGTGGCGCGGAATTTCGACCTGATATGAATGTGTCCCCTTTTTAAGTTCTATTTCAACTCTGTAAAACCCAATGTTAGAAACTCCCGGATTTTTATGAACAGTAAAATCTTCGTTTTTCCTTTCACCAAGAAAAATCTCAATTTTGGTTTTCTCTTTTTCCGATGTTGCCGAAAACTCGAAGGTGGCAAATGCGGCTTTTTCAAAATCGGCAAACCAGCTTGTTTTATTTAGTTTTTTAAAAATAGCAGGTTCTATTTCTGTAAAAGTTGCCATTTGTCGGTTTTCTGCAACCCAGCTCCCATCAGGTAATTTCACCCAGTTGCTTTGTCCGTTCCATTCGTTTTCAGGGCGATTAAAATTACCGGTATTAAACTGCTGAGGTTTACTGTAATCACTTTCAAATTCGTTTACTCCCCAAACTTTAACTCTCCACCAATATTCCGAATTGAGCTGAAGTTTTTTTCCGCTGTATGAAATATTAATTGATTTATCGTTAGTTATTTTACCACTGTCCCACAAATCTGTTTTACCCTCTTCCAGTAAATCATACGAAGTGGAAACTAATATTTTATATGCTGTTTGACTCACCATTCTTTGTGGGAAAATCCATCCGAATTCCGGTTCAGAATCTGTAATTACAGCCTGTTCGGGAGCTCTTAAAAGTTCGATAGTTAATCCGGTTGGAGTTACCGATTTTCCATTTGTTGGAGTACATTGAAGAAATGACAGACATACAAATATTGATACAAAATATTTAATCATGGTTTTAAGTTTATATTTTTATTTGCAAGATACTTTTTTAGCGCAAAATATCATCGCCAAAATATTTTAGAAATTGTAAATTATTTGCCGTTTTTTAATAAAAACCGATAAACACTCCCGCCAAAATCAGTAACAAAAAAACTATTCAGATATAGAGTTACAGCTGCAAAAACAGGAGCACCCAAATTCATTTTCTGAATTATTTTTCCATCTTCCGAATTTACCACGTAAATAAATCCGTCGGATGCGCCAAAAATAATATTACCATTAAAAAGTATGGGAGCCGGTTCAACTGTGGCACTGTTGGGTTTCGAGTACGGAGAGGAGTAAACCAACGATTTACCGGTTTGTACTTTCCATACAATTTCGCCGGTTGTCCGGTTAAAAGCTGCCACTCCCTCTTTTGCCGTCCCCATAACAATCAGGTTGTCCAATACTAATGGTTTTGTAGAAGCGAGTAAACTCAACGGCGATTTAAAATATTTGTACATTTCGCCGGTATGAACATTCATTAGTCCAATTCCATCTTTCGATGCAACATATAAAGTGTCGTTTAAATATGTTGCTGAGCTGCTGCGCGAACTATATCCCGAGTCGCTTTTTTTCCAAAGCAGTTTGCCGGTTTTTATATCGTGTGCATAAAGTGCCCGCCAGTTCGATGCTGCAATCAAAATATTGTCGGCAACAATCATCGTGGGGGTTGCACCTTCGCCACCTTGCCACTCTTCGTTAACCCAACGTGTTTCACCTGTTTTCGCATCAATGGCTTGCAGGTAATTTCCATACCCGGTGTAGTAAATATCTTCGCTAACAACACTGCCCGTATTGAACGAACCAAGTCCGGTTTGCCCCAACTCTTTTTTCCAGATGAGTTTTCCTGTTTCAGAATTGATGGCATAAGAAATTCCAAAAACATCGGTTGCCAATATTTTCCCATCGGTATAACAAATTGTATTTTTAACCGAGCCTACTGTTTTAAAGCTCCATAACTTTAATCCTGTCTCAGTATCAATTGCATGTATTCCACAGTTTTCCATCCCAAAATCGTCGATGGTAGCAACAAAAAGTTTCCCTTTTGCTTCTATTGCAGGAGCCATCCAAACATTACTTTTTACATTTGTTACCCACTGCATTTTCAAAATATCCTGTTGAATATTTTCTTGCAGAATTCGGTATGACTGCTCTTTTTTCACCGTTTCGCCATTATCGAAGATCGATTCTACAATGAGTTTCAGCTCGCCGTTTTTCCAATTGTTATTGAGAGGAATTTCAGCACTCCAATTCCAATCGCTGTTTTGCAAAAGCGACACTGATTTTATTTCACCTCCACTATTTTTCAAAGTTACCGTTACGTTTTTTGTTGCCGAAACGGTGTGGTAAGTATTTACCGAAACCACAAGGTTGCCAAATTCATTTAATAAAATATTGTTCTCGTTTGGCGCATTTACAACAATATGTTTCGAGAGAAAACAGTACCGTGGAGTAATGTCGATTTTACCGTTTTTGTCAATATCAAACACTAAAAAGTTAGAAGGGGAGTGGTCTATTCCACCTTTGTCGGGAGGTGATGCACACACGCTAACCGGTCCATTTTCGCCATGTTGTTTTCTGAAATTAATGTGCCAGTGTCCGTAAATCCATGCTTTCAAGTTGTGTTCATTTAAATTAATCTCTTTATCTCCCCGTCCCGAAAAAATAAACTGTTCGCCGAATGTTAGTAGGTCGTGATTAAAAACCACAACATTTTTTGACTTGTCCGTGTGTGCCAAGTCGTTTACTAACCAGTTAAAAACCTGAGCGTTGTTGTACGATGGTTTGTGGTCGCCACCCCGCATTGGAGTTACAATAAAATGGGTGTTGCCGGCATCGAAAGAGTAATAAACAGGGCCAAATAATGACTCGAATAATTGTTCGCCATAATTGCCTTTTACTAAATCGTGATTTCCGATACAATAAAAAACGGGCAATTCCATGGTTTTTGTATTGATACTTTTAGCATGAAATTTAAGTCCTTTTTCGTAGCAAATATCTCCAGTGTGAACGATAAAACCAACTTCGTTAAATTTCGAATAATCACGGAGATTATCAATCCACTCGCCATATTCGTAAGTTTCGGTGTCGGTAATTTGTATAAAACGTGTTTTAGTCGCGGTCCGATTGTATTTTACCAATCCGACATCGTAAGAGTTATTTTTTTTCTGAATGGGTAAAAAATGTTGCCGCGAAGTTTTGTAGCCTGCCGGAATAGTGATAAAAATAAATCGGGCTTTTTTGAAAACGGGCAAAGAATACTCGCCATTTTTATCGGTAACAACAACGCTTTCGCCATTCGAAACGGCAACTCCCGAAATGAGTTTTTCTCCAGTATCGTAGTTTCCATTTTTGTTTTCATCTAAAAAAACTCTCCCGCTAAACCGGGCTTGCAACGAAATAGAAATTAAAATTAATGGGATAAGAATCAAGCCTGTTTTCAGTCTCATAAATAAATATTTATTCACAACTATTTTAAAACGTATTTATCGGAAGACTTTTTTAGATGATAAAATATTTACGTTTAAAATAAAATTAGCAACCACAAAAGTTACAGTTCTAATTCACACAATTATGGCAAATATCGGTAATTCTACCTTTTAATAATTTTATACGAATTAAATTTGCTGCCTCCTATTTCAACTTTTAAAATATAAAGCCCCGGTACAAAAGATGTAAAATCAACTTCCAGATTACTACTGTTATTCGAGTTTATCTCCTTTATTATTACTCCTGCCGAAGAGAAAAGCTGAACCTTTTTTATTGAACCCTGCGACGAAACAGTTACTTTACCCACCGTTGGGTTTGGGTAAACTCTAACATTTTCAAATTCAATATTTTCGGCAGAAACAACTAAATCACCTCCGTTTTCGGAAAACCGATATGCAAATTGTTGAAAATACTGGTTTGCAATTTCAGCGTTATGTATTATTAAAGTGTTCTCATCATTACGGTCGTTTGCCGAGTTGCTCCAGTTATGGCTGCCGGTAATTACCTGCGGGTCGGACGCAGCAAAATTAGCATCGACAATTGCCAGTTTGTGGTGAAGTGTTGCTGCTGCTGAATTATCGAAAATATATTTTCCTGCGGGCAGTGCAGCATTTAAAATATCGTTCACCACATCCGAGTTGTCATTTTCGCGATTTGTAATTACATGCACTTCGGCACCTCGTTGTTTTGCATCGCTAATTGCGTTAGCCAAATCGGAGCGGGTAATCAACATGGTTTCAACATTTAAATCGTTGTTTGCCGTATTTATGGCATTTATAATCTGTTGGTTCGTTCCGTCGGAAGGACTAAAATACGATTGCACACGGTTACCTCCGATAATAAATTCGTGCGGTGTATTATCAGTTTTGTTTGCACCAAACTTTGCATTGCCCGCGTTATGTTGGTCGCCGGTACTTCCCCACATCTCCTCAAATTCAATTATATAAGTTTTTGCCAGAGTTTGGTCTTGAATAAAAACCATATTGTTGGCATCGGTATTTATCTGGTCGTAAGTTAAATTTGTTGAACCCGACCAAACCCACGGTTTCGTTGCATCATCAGAGTTACCATCGAATATCGCAAATTTATTGTGCATAATTCCGGTACTCGAATTGTATGGACTTTCTAAAACCGGAATTGCCGAAACCAAATCGTCAACTCCGCTGTGTGCAGTACTACCCGAAGTTATAAATCTAATTCTTACTCCCCGGTTGAAAGCAGAATTCAGTGCTTCGCTAACATTGCTTAATCCGCTGTTGTTTATATTGTAAATGCAAAAGTCGATGGTTTCTTCAGCCCTGTTTATGTATGCAATTAAAGTGTCGTTCATTGCTTTTCCAATATATTTTGCCGGAGTTCCGGTTGACACATCGCTGTTTACCTGTGTGTTAAAATAAACTTTTATATCGCCCGAAGAGTTCGATTCGGTTGCAAAAACTCCAGTCTGCGAAAAGGCAGTGTCGGTATTTAATACAGAAAAAACTTTAGCATAAATTATCGTCGCAGGTTCGAGCTCAGCAATTGTTACTTGATGAAGATTTCCCATAGCATTTGTACTTCCCGAGGCGTAACCTGTCCACGTTTTCGGATCACTGTTTACTCCATAAAATACCTCCGAACTTCCGCCAACATCGGTACTCCACGAAAGTTTGAAACCCGTTTTTACAATTGAATTAATATGAACAGTTGATGTAATATTTATCGGGCTGTTCGAAACAAAATCATCGCTTGTTCTAGGTAACAGTTGATAACCGGAACGTGTGTCATTCGGCTCGTAAGAGTATTGCGAACAAATTGCCACGAGGTTTATTTTGTCTGGAGGAATTACCTGCCCAACAATTGGCGAACTGCTGCTAATTCGTACTACACCGGTTTTGGAGCCATCGGTGAAGTTGTAATTTTTATTTCCCGAAAACATTCCGAACAATTCTTCAAACATAATATCATTTATCTGAATCAGTTGTCCTTCGTAATTTTCACCAATTTCGTCAATTGTCAAAACTTTTGGTGTGGGAAGTTTATTCCCGGTTGTGTGTACGGTTAATGATGAAACATTCTTTATTTCAAATAAATTATTGTACACATCAATTTCGCCGGTAACTGTAATCGAGTCGCCCCGTTCTGTATTGTCGAGTTTGTCATCGTAAATAGCAAGTCCCGCTGTTGTATCCTGAATGTAACGAATTGAGCCAAGTTCGTCTCCGTTTGTAACAATTCCGGTAACTGTTACCGTTGTTCCTTCTGCAAGTTTTCTGACATCAGAAATGTTCTGCTGTGCAATTGTTTGAAATGTAACAACCACGAATAGTAAAAATAGAGCTAATTTCAATGTTTTATTTTTTTAAAAGTTAGGGAGCGAAAGTAAGAAAAAATGAGCTATCAAAAAATGAAAAACAGAAGGAGATTTATTCTCTTGAAATGATGAATTTCTTCACCACAGTTTTATTGTTAACAGATTTTACTTTTAGCAGGTACATTCCATTCGGAATATCGTTTAATTGAATCTGTTTTTTGTTTTCAGCAAAACTGAATTTCTTGCTAAAAACCAGTTTGCCCGTGATATTTGTTAGTTGAATTTCAACTATCTGATGTGTATTGAAATCGATTGTAACTTTGTCGCCTTTACACGGATTTGGATAAATTTTTAATTCGGGAGTGTTTTGATTACTTTCAAAAAGTGAATTGTTTTGTTGACCATAAACAGTTACTGATATAAATACAACTAATATTAAAAGTATAATTCGTTTCATAGCTTTCTGTTTTATGGAGCATTTAATCTCAAATAACGTGCCCTTTTTTATAAGACAGAATTATTCCGTAAAAGTTGCAAAGCATTTTCCAGGTCTTCGGGTGTGTCGATTCCAATACTTTGGTGAGCTGTTTCGGCAGTTTTTATTCGGAACCCATTTTCTAACCAGCGCAACTGTTCTAGCGATTCTGTAAGTTCCAACGAGCTTTGTTTAAGTTTTGTAATTTTTTTTAGAACCTCGCTTTTGTAAGCGTACATCCCAATATGTGCCCAGTAACTGGTATTAACGTGCCAATTTTTTTCTTCTTCGCCACGAAAAAACGGAATTGGCGAGCGACTGAAATATAATGCATTTTGTTGATTGTCGATTACAACTTTTGGCCGGTTTGGGTTAAAAAGCTCTTCCTGAGTTTCAATCTTTTTTATAAGCGTTGCAATATCGGTATCACTTTTAAAACACGATTTTAAGAGCTCAATTTGTTCGGGTTGAATAAAAGGCTCGTCGCCCTGAATATTTATTACCACATCAAAATCAATTTTCTCCGAAAGTTTCTGTGATGCTTCGGCACAGCGGTCGGTTCCACTTTGGTGAGTCGAAAGTGTTTTAATTGCATTTCCTCCAAATGCTTCAACAGCATTGAAAATCCGGTTGTCATCGGTTGCCACCCAAACATGTTTTAATGCGTTCGAAACATTTTCGTAAACCCATTGAATCATTGGTTTATTGCCGATTAGTGCCAGTGGTTTTCCGGGAAAGCGGGTCGATTCGTAGCGTGCAGGTATTATTCCTATAAAATTCATTTTGTAAAGATAAAATAGATTGTGAGATTTTTAGTAGTGGGTAGTGAGACATAAAAGAATTCGAGTAAATAAAATCTCAATACTCAATACTGATTCATCAACTCTTTTCAATAAAAAAGGTTAATATTATTGTTAGATGAAACTATAAATAGAAAAATTGTAAATTTGCAGCTATTAAATAGTACTAGTTTTTTATAAACCTTCCTTTTTGTGGAAGTTAGAAGGGGCTTTTTATGAATGTACAAAATATAAAACAGAGGTTTGAGATTATAGGTAACTCTACCGGGCTAAACCGTGCCATTGAAGTTGCAGTGCAGGTTGCTCCAACCGATTTATCGGTTCTGATTTCGGGAGAGAGTGGAACAGGTAAGGAGATATTTCCGCAAATAATACATCAGTTCTCGAGCCGTAAACACGGAAAATATATTGCGGTAAATTGTGGCGCAATTCCTGAGGGGACAATAGATTCGGAGCTTTTTGGCCACGAAAAAGGATCTTTCACCGGTGCACTTGCCGACAGAAAAGGATATTTTCAGGAGGCCGATAAAGGGACTATCTTTTTAGATGAAATTGGAGAGTTGCCTCTTACGACCCAGGTACGATTACTGCGTGTTTTAGAAACGGGCGAATTTATTAAAGTGGGTTCGTCGAAGGTAATAAAAACTGATGTTCGTGTTGTTGCCGCCTCTAATGTCGATATTCCGGAAGCAATTGAAACCGGGAAGTTCAGAGAAGATTTGTTCTATCGTTTAAATACAGTACCAATACATATTTTACCACTTCGCGAACGTACCGGAGATATTCATCTTCTATTCAGAAAATTTGCGCGCGATTTCGCCGAGAAATACAGAATGCCCTCGGTACGATTAGATGAGCAGGCACAAACTTCATTAATGAATTATCGCTGGCCGGGGAATGTGCGCCAACTTAAAAATATAACTGAACAGATTTCGATTATCGAAAAAGATAGAAATGTAACAGCCGATATTTTACAAAACTATTTGCCGGTAAATGTATCGAAAAACCTACCTGCTATTTTTGCTAAAAGTGGTGACGACGGCTCCTTTTCAACCGAGCGCGAGATTTTATATAAAGTTCTGTTCGATATGAAACGCGACATGACCGACTTAAAGAAACTTGTTCTCGATATAATGGATAATAAAAGTGATTCTGTTTCGGGGGAACACGCCCACATTATCAGAAATTTATACAACGAGGAAGATGGTAGTTTTGTGCCGGAAGAAAATTCAGCGCAGAAAAATATTCATATAGAACCGATACACAAAAATAATATTCAGGACACCGAAGAATTTGTTGAAGAGTCGCTCTCGCTTGAAGCCAAGGAGATTGAACTTATAAAAAAAGCATTAGACAAACATAATGGCAAGCGCAAATATGCTGCTCAGGAGCTGGGGATTTCAGAGCGTACACTTTACCGAAAAATTAAAGAATATGAAATTAAAGGATAGTTTTATGAGGCGACGACTTGTAGTTTTTGCGGTAGTTCTGCTGTTTGTGACGACTTTTACAACAGGCTGTAAAATAAATTATTCGTTTACCGGCGCCAACCTTTCGCCCGAGATTAAAACATTTTCGGTTTATTATTTTGCAAATCGAGCACGACTTATTAACCCAAATTTAAGTCAGACTTTTACCGAAAATTTAAAAATAAAATTAAATCGTCAAACATCTCTTAATGAATTGGCTGACGGCGGCGATTTAGAATTCGAAGGGCAGATTACCGGATACGAAGTACGCCCAATGTCTATTCAAAAAGACGACATGGCAGCACAAAACCGTTTAACAATTACGGTTAAATTAAAATATACGAACAATAAAGACCCAGACCAGAGTTTCGAAAAGAGCTTTTCTGCTTTCGACGATTTCGACAGTGCATTAACTTTAGATGATATCGAAAGTGTTTTAGTCCCTGATATTGTAAAAAAATTACACGAAGATATTTTTAACGCAACAATTGCCAACTGGTAGAAAATGCAAACAGAACGATTTAATAAACTTCTTACAAACCCGGTTTTGCTTAATCACGAAACTGTTAACGATTTGAAATTGTTGGTTGAGGAGCATCCTTCGTTTCAGGTTGCGTGGCTGCTGTATTTAAAAAATCTGAAGCAAATTAAGTCGCCCGATTTTAATGTGGTTTTAAAAAAAGTTGCTGTTTTAATTACCGATCGGAAACTACTCTATAAGTTTCTAAATACAAACTTTCATAAACAACATCATAATCTGGAACTGGAGAGTAGTGTTTTGCCGTCATATAAATTGGATGGTAAAATTGAAACATTACAAGGAGACTCGTTAATTGATAAGTTTTTATCGGCCAAACCCGGGGCGATCAGGCAAAATTCTGATGATAATAAAAGTCTATCGACCCCGCAAATAAAAGAGGTTGAAGAGAATTCGACTACTGAAAACGAAGGAATTGTTACCGAGACTTTGGCAACTATTTATTTTCAGCAAAAAAATTACGAAAAAGCATTGGAGACTTATAAAAAATTAAGTTTGAAATATCCGGAAAAAAGTGTTTACTTTGCAACCCGAATTGAAGAAATAGAAAAAATTAAGAACATTTAATCAGAATATAATGTACGCATTAATAACAGTTTTAATATTTATCGTTTGTATCCTTTTAGTACTAATTGTTTTGGTACAGAATTCAAAAGGTGGTGGTTTGGCAAGTAATTTCCAATCATCGGGTCAGGTAATGGGAGTTCGTAAAACTGCAGATTTCCTCGAAAAAGCAACATGGGTTTTGGCTGCATCGTTGTTGGTTTTATCAGTTTTGGGCTCAGCTTTTATTCAGCGCGGCGTTGCAGATGCCAACCAGTCTAAAGTTCAGCAGCAAATCGAAACTGCAATCGACCCGACTCAGGTTCCAAGTTTTCCGACTACTGCACCAGCAGAACAGCCAATTAATCCGGCTGCAACAGACGAAAGTAACAAGTAAAATAAACTACTATATTTTAAAAGCCATTCGATTAATTTCGAATGGCTTTTTTAGTTTTTACGATTGAGGCACGTTAAATTAAAATACTGTAAAAAGAGGAGTTAACAATTCTGACTCTACAATAATTGCTGTTCTGTATTAAAATGAATAAAGTAGACTTCACCAGTCTAATCAATCATATAACTTACAGCAAACTGCTCTAAAACTTCAACTGTTCACCATAAATAGTTTTACTACTGCCACCCTGTCAGAAAAAATACTAAAAGAATTAAGTCGCACAATATCAGTTGTTTGAATTGACTTTTGTGTGATAACAAAATATAACCAATGTAATTTTGTCCCAATATTTTCGAATTGAAAACTAAAAACCACTTGGCACAAAATATGATAAGACAGGTTATCGAAAAAATTAAAGTAAATATTTAATAATAGAACAAAATGGCAAAAGAAATTAAATTCGACATTGAAGCTCGCGATTTGTTGAAAAGTGGAGTTGACCAATTGGCCGACGCAGTGAAAGTTACATTGGGACCAAAAGGTCGTAACGTTGTAATAGAGAAGAAATTTGGTGCACCGCAGATTACAAAAGATGGTGTTACTGTTGCAAAAGAGATTGAATTATCTAATGCATACGAAAATTTAGGCGCACAAATGGTAAAAGAGGTAGCTTCTAAAACCGGCGACGATGCTGGCGATGGAACTACAACTGCAACTGTTTTAGCTCAGTCGATTGTGTCTGTTGGTTTAAAAAATGTTACTGCCGGGGCAAATCCAATGGATCTAAAACGAGGTATCGACAAAGCAGTTTCTAAAGTAGTTGAAAGCCTTGCAGATCAGGCAGAGACTATTGGCGACGATTATGCAAAAATCGAATCGGTTGCAAAAGTTTCTGCAAACTATGACTCTGTAATTGGTGCTTTAATTGCTGAGGCAATGAAAAAAGTACACAAAGAAGGTGTTATCACAATCGAAGAAGCCAAAGGAACAGAGACTTATGTTGATGTTGTGGAAGGTATGCAATTCGACCGTGGATATATTTCTCCATACTTTGTAACCGATGCAGAAAAAATGTCGGCTGACCTCGAAAATCCTTTCATTCTTATTCACGACAAAAAAATAAGCACAATGAAAGACCTGCTTCCGGTATTGGAAGCAACTGCTCAAACTGGTCGTCCGTTAATGATAATTGCTGAGGATGTTGATGGTGAAGCACTGGCAACGTTGGTTGTTAATCGTTTACGTGGTTCGTTAAAAGTATGTGCTGTAAAAGCTCCCGGTTTTGGTGACCGTAGAAAAGAGATGTTGGAAGATTTGGCAATTTTAACAGGTGGTACAGTTATTACCGATGAAAAAGGCATGAATCTGGAACAAGCTACTGTTGAAATGTTGGGTCAGTGTGAAAAAATTACTGTTGACAAAGAGAATACAACTATTGTAAACGGTGCTGGCGACCAGGAAACTATTGCCGCTCGTGTTGGTCAAATTAAAAGACAAATTGAAACTACAACTTCTGATTACGACAAAGAAAAACTACAAGAGCGTTTGGCTAAATTGGCTGGCGGTGTTGCTGTTATTTATGTTGGAGCAGCTTCGGAAGTTGAAATGAAAGAGAAAAAAGACCGTGTTGACGATGCGTTGAGTGCAACTCGTGCAGCAGTTGAAGAAGGAATTGTTCCTGGCGGTGGTGTTGCATATATTCGCGCAGTTGATACTTTAAAAGATGTTACTTGCGATAACGATGATGAGCAAACAGGTGTCGAAATTATCAAACGCGCCATCGAAGAACCTCTTCGTCAGATAGTAGAAAATGCTGGGAAAGAAGGTGCTGTTGTTGTTCAGAAAATTAAAGAAGGTAAAGACGACTTTGGATACAATGCACGTACCGACGAGTACCAGAATTTATATGAAGTTGGTGTAATCGACCCGGCAAAAGTAACTCGTGTAGCATTAGAAAATGCAGCTTCAATTGCTGGAATGTTCTTAACTACCGAAGCAGTTATTGTTGATGAAAAAGAAGATACTCCTCCAATGCCAATGGGCGGTGGAGCTCCCGGAATGGGCGGAATGGGTGGAATGATGTAGTAGAATTCTATTCTGAAAAATATACAAAAAAGCTCTTCTCATTTTGGGAAGAGCTTTTTTTATGAGCTTATTATTTCATTTCGAAGGAGGCGCAACTTGCAATGATTTGTAGGGAAATGAGAAATATAGATGATAGAAAAACACCTCATCTTCCAAAGTGACTATTTCGATAGAAATAACAATTTAATTTTATAATATATCAGAAAATTATTTCTTGAACTTATAGTCACACCTTAGCGTTCATTCGAGATGATTTTAACTCAAAAATCCTGACAATTATCACAGACTGTTTTTTAACATCTTTTTTATTAAACTAACATTCTGAATTTAAGCGCATTACAAATTTGCTGAATATTCACTAAATTCTTGTTTTATATTTTCTAAGATATATATCTTTGCCCATCATTTTAAAACTTAAAGTAATGAAAGCAGATATAAAAGAATTTATTGCAAACCTGGAGCGGAGGACTCCCGGTGAAAATGAATTTCACCAAGCTGTTGAAGAGGTAATAGAATCGGTTTGGAGCTATTACGAAAAACATCCGCGATACCAAAAAGCCAAAATTCTGGAACGGATGGTAGAGCCGGAGCGTGTAATTATGTTTCGTGTACCGTGGGTCGACGACCGCGACGATGTACAAATCAACCGTGGTTACCGTATCGAATTTAATTCGGCACTCGGCCCGTATAAAGGAGGTTTGCGATTTCATGCCAGTGTAACTTTAAGTATTCTTAAATTTTTAGGATTTGAACAGACATTTAAAAATAGCCTTACAACTTTACCAATGGGAGGTGGAAAAGGAGGTTCCGACTTCAGCCCGAAAGGAAAAACAGATGGCGAAATCATGCGGTTCTGTCAATCGTTTATGACTGAATTATATCGACACATTGGACCAAATACTGATGTTCCGGCTGGCGACATTGGAGTTGGAGGTCGCGAAATTGGATATCTGTTTGGACAGTATAAAAGGATGAAAAATGAATTTACCGGAGTATTAACCGGAAAAGGCTTGGCGTGGGGTGGTAGTTTAATTCGCCCGGAAGCTACCGGATTTGGAGCAGTTTATTTTTTAGAGCACATGCTAAAACGAATCGACAAAACCATTGATGGACAAATCGTTTCCGTTTCAGGTTTTGGAAATGTTGCATGGGGAGTTATTACAAAAATAAATGAGCTGGGTGGCAAAGTAGTTACTATTTCTGGCCCCGATGGATATATTTACGATGCTGATGGTATTACCGGAGAAAAAGTTGATTACTTACTCGAACTGCGAGCTACGAATAACGATATTGTAGAACCTTACGCCGAAGAATTTGGTGCAAAATTTGTTGAAGGCAAACATCCGTGGGAAGTTCCGGTTGATGTGGCAATGCCATGTGCTACCGAAAATGAAGTAACCCTTGAGGATGCAGAGAACCTGGTAAAAAATGGGTGTAAACTTTTAGCAGAAGTTTCGAATATGGGATGCACTACAGAAGCCATGGAATACCTGTCGGAGAATATTGATTATGCACCGGGCAAAGCAGTCAATGCCGGTGGTGTTGCAGTTTCAGGGTTAGAAATGTCGCAAAATAGTATGCGAATAAACTGGCCTCGCGAAGAGGTGGATGCACGATTAAAAGGAATTATGAAAGACATTCATGAAACCTGCGTGGAATATGGATTGAGTGGAAGTAAAGTTGATTACGTAAAAGGCGCAAATGTGGGTGGCTTTGTAAAAGTTGCCGAAGCTATGCTTGCACAGGGAGTTGTTTAATACAACTCAAACCAGATAATTTTTCGTTTTTTATACTTGTTGTTAACGAATTGTAAAGTTCGATTTTTCTTAATTTGATTATCAAATTGGGCAGAATCGAACTTTTTTAGTTAGCACTTATAATCTAAATAGTACAGTTTGCAACGGTTTTGGAAATAATTCAATACTAATTTTAAAAAAAATAAAAAATCTAATACTGAAGATTTAATTTTTAGATAATGTATAATTATAATTCAAAATAAATCAGTTTTATACATTAGCCGAAATTACTCTTTCGATATGCTAATTGATACGCACTCACATATTTATTCCGACGAATTTAATTCTGATATTGACGAAATTATACAGAATGCATATAATAACGATGTAAAAAAAATCATACTTCCGGGTATCGATTCAGGCTCAATGAAACGTTTGATTGATTTAAGTAATTCATATCCTCATATATGTTATCCACTATTGGGATTGCACCCAACCTCGGTAGCTGCCGATTATAAAGAGGAGTTGCAGGCAGTTGAGTATTGGTTAGACAAACATAAATTCTACGGAATTGGCGAAATTGGTATCGATCTGTATTGGGACAGAACATTTATTGATGAACAGAAAGATGCATTCAGGTATCAAATAAAATTAGCTAAATCAAATCAGTTTCCTATTGTTATTCATGTAAGAAACTCCTTTGATGAGGTTTACAAAATTGTAAACGAAGAGCAAGATGGTTCGTTAAAGGGTGTTTTTCATTGTTTTACTGGCGATAATACTGAGGCAAAAAAAGTTATCGACCTTGGATTTTTACTCGGAATTGGAGGAGTACTAACTTTTAAAAACAGTAATCTGAGTGAAACAATCGAAAAAATAGATTTAAAACATTTGGTTTTAGAAACCGACTCACCGTATTTAGCTCCGGTTCCAAAGCGCGGACGACGTAACGAAAGCTCCTATTTGGTTTACATTGCCCAAAAGTTGGCAGAGGTTTATCAAATTCCTGTTGAACAAGTATCAGAAATAACTACTTTGAATGCACGCAATCTGTTTGGAATTTAATAAATTGCGCTATTATTGAAGTAATTTATGGCTAAAGCAAAAAATAAAAAATCCTCGATTCTTATTATCTATACAGGAGGCACAATCGGTATGGTACAACATCCACAAACCGGAATGCTGACTCCCGTAAGGTTCGAGCAAATTTTAGAAGAGGTTCCCGAACTCAACAAATTCAATTTGAATATTCAAACAGAGGTATTAAATCCGGTTATTGATTCTTCAAACATGAACCCGACAAGTTGGATAAAAATTGCCAACAAGATTAAAAAGCAATACAATAAGTTTGATGGATTTGTAATTTTGCACGGAACAGATACAATGGCTTATACTGCTTCTGCTTTGAGTTATATGTTCGAAAATCTTGACAAACCAATAATTTTAACAGGCTCGCAATTGCCAATTGGTATGCTCAGAACCGATGGAAAAGAGAACCTAATTACATCGGTTGAAATTGCATCTTCAAAAAAAGACGGTAAAAGTATAGTCCCCGAAGTGTGTATATATTTCGACTCCAGGCTGTTTCGTGGAAATCGAACGGTAAAAAGCGATTCTGAACTATTTAGTGCGTTTCATTCTGTTAATTATCCCGAACTCGCAATTGCAGGAGTTGACATTAAATATAGTAGTAAAAACATTTACCAACCAGAAAATAAGGGTATTTTAAAAGTAAATACCAGTTTCAACGACAATGTTGTAATTCTAAAAATGTTTCCCGGAATTAGTCGAAGTGTATTTAATTCCATTTTCAATATCCCCGAACTGAAAGGAGTTGTTTTAGAGACATTTGGCTCAGGAAATGTTCCTACCACACGATGGTTAATTAGTTGTATAAAACGTGCTATTAAAAAAAATATTATTGTGTTAAACATCACACAATGCGAAGGAGGACGAGTAGTTATGGGGCAGTACGAAACAAGTATAGAACTAATAAAAGCAGGAGTAATTTCGGGGAAAGACATGACTGTTGAGGCTGCCATTACAAAACTTATGTTTTTATTGGGGCAAGGTTTAAATACTGATGATGTAAAAATGTATCTAAATAAAAGTTTGCGAGGGGAAATTAGTGAATAGCTTTATTTTTTATTCGCAATTTTTTATTAATTTGCAGCCCTTATTTTTTGAGGAGACCAGTAAAAAATACTGGAGAGGTGCAGGAGTGGCTTAACTGGCACGCCTGGAAAGCGTGTGTACCGCGAAACGGTACCGAGGGTTCGAATCCCTCTCTCTCCGCAAAATTATAAGAGAAGTCGTTCTATTTTTATTGAAAATACAAATAATTAAAAGAGGCACATTTTTTGTTAAGAGTTTGAAAAATTTTAAAAATCAATATAAAACAAAATCAAAAGATTATTAATTAAAATTTAAAATCAATTATGAAAAGACTATTCGCGTTAGTAGCAGTATTTGGGATGTTATTTTTTATGGCATCAAACGTTGTGATTGCACAAGACAATGCAACTGCAAAAGACACAACAGCCGCTCAAGAGCAGGTAGATTTAACGGCTGACCCTGAAGAAGAAGCGGCAGCAGTAGCTGAAGAAGGTAAATCTTTACACAGCCAGCTAAAACAAAAGTTTATTGAAGGTGGTCCAACTTTCATGACATTCGTATTAATTACCTTGATATTAGGGTTAGCGTTTGCAATTGAAAGAGTACTTTACCTTAATCTCGCAACCAGTAACACTAAAAAACTTTTAGCTAAAATTGAGGAGGCTTTAGAAAGTGGAGGTGTTGATGCTGCAAAAGAAGTTTGCCGATCAACTCGCGGACCGGTAGCAAGTATTTTCTATCAGGGACTCGATAGAGTTGAAGAAGGATTAGACGTTGCTGAAAAATCGGTTATTGCTTATGGTAGTGTACAGGCAGGTCTTTTAGAAAAAGGATTAAGCTGGATTTCACTGTTTATTGCACTTGCACCGATGCTTGGTTTCATGGGTACGGTAATTGGTATGATTGGAGCTTTTGATGCAATTGAAATTGCTGGTGATATTTCTCCTGCACTTGTTGCTGGTGGTATTAAAGTAGCTTTGATTACAACTGTAACAGGTCTTGTAGTTGCTATTATCCTTCAAATCTTTTACAACTACTGTATCGCTAAAATTGATAGTATCATCAATAATATGGAAGATGCTTCAATCTCGTTATTAGATATATTAGTAAAATACAACTTGAAAAAATAATTGAATACATGGATAAAATAGGAAAAATAGTAACTATAGTATTGTGGGTTCTACTCCTAATTTCAGCAGTTTTAATTGTTTCTTTGATGGTTAATATTAATGAGGACGTTGAAACAGATCCATCAATGTTGAGTTGGATTAACACCAATCTTATTTGGGCTTATATCCTTATCGCTTTTGGTGCTGGAGTTGCAATAATTGCAGGATTGATGCAAACAGTTACCGACAAAAAAGCTGCAAAAGGAGGAATAATTTCCCTTGTGTTTATGGGTGTTGTAGCCTTAGTTTCGTACATGATGGCATCATCAGAAATTCCACAATTTATTGGAGTTGATAAATTCATCAATAACGGATCTTTAACAGAGGGAGTTGCGAAATTGGTAGATACAGGTTTATATGCAACATATATTTTGTTAGGAATAGCAATTTTATCAATTGTCCTAACTCCTTTAGTTCGCATGTTTAAATCGTAGTAATATAATTAACAGGAAAAATAATTATGGCTAGAAAAGTACCTGAAATAGCAGCTACATCATTAGCAGATATTGCTTTTATGTTGCTCATCTTTTTCCTGGTGACAACCACGATGGACGTTGACAGTGGTCTTGAAAGAAGACTTCCACAATGGC
The DNA here is from genome assembly GCA_024278975.1 of Bacteroidota bacterium. GTDB lineage: Bacteria > Bacteroidota > Bacteroidia > Bacteroidales > Prolixibacteraceae > Draconibacterium. The sequence continues at coordinate 55,601 of JAJRSD010000017.1, read as the reverse complement.
AAGAAGAGAAAATTGAAGACGATACACAAATTAAAGAACGTAACGTGTTTGTTGTGTTGGTTAATAGAAACAATGATCTTTTGGTGGAAAATGAATATGCTCGTATTGAGGATTTACGTGAAAGGGCAAAACTGTTTATGGCAAACCCATATAACGAAGAAAATTTACCCGAAAAAGAAATCAAGGAAGTACCTTTCTTTGGTTCGGTTGAAGTAACAAAAGGTGTTATTTCTTTACGTAATGACTTAGATACAAAATACGGAACATATATTGCTGTTCAAAACGAACTGGTTGCTGCCATTAATGAATTGAGGGAAGAATTAGCAAAGGCGAAATTTAAAAAATCGTATTCTAATTTACAGAAAGACGAACAAAAAGCAATTCGTACAATTTATCCTTCAAGAATATCTGAAGCTGAACCTAAAGGAAAAAATTATGAGTAAATTTAGAAAAAAAGGAGGTAAAGAACTTCCTCCAATTTCAACGGCATCGTTACCAGATATCGTATTTATGTTGTTATTCTTCTTTATGGTTAGTACAACAATGCGCGAGGTTACAGTAAATGTTTCGCAGAAATTACCTAATGCGACTGAATTGAGTAAACTCGAGAAAAAATCGCTGGTTAGTTATATTTACGTAGGTGAGCCAAAGAAACAATTCCAGGCTACTTTCGGAAAAGCTCCACGTATTCAGTTGAACGACCAATGGGCAAATGTAGGTGATATTCAAGATTACATTATTGCTGAAAGAGAAGCAAGAGATGAAGCAGATCAGAAATTTATGATTACTTCATTAAAAATTGATGAGAATACGAAAATGGGAATTGTATCGGATATTAAGCAAGAATTGCGGAAATCTGCAGCACTGCACATTAACTACTCTTCAAGGAAAAAAGTAGAGAGATAAAATCTATAATCTATATAACAAAAAAGGGAAGCAAATGCTTCCCTTTTTTGTTTCTCTATATTTTGTAAGCCATTCAAACATTAAATTATTATTCTTTCAAATTCAATTTCAAACTCAATTCATCCAACTGTTCCTGAGCAATTTGCGATGGAGAATCAATCATCACATCGCGACCAGAATTATTTTTAGGGAATGCAATTACATCTCGAATTGAATCTAACCCGGCAAATAACGAAACCAAACGATCGAAACCAAAAGCGATACCGGCATGTGGCGGAGCACCATATTTAAATGCATTCATCAAAAATCCAAACTGATCCTGCGCCTGCTCTTTTGTAAATCCTAACTTACCAAACATTTTTGCCTGTAACTCCGAATCGAAAATACGAACTGAACCACCACCAATTTCAACACCATTAATAACAAGGTCGTACGCATTTGCACGAACTTTACCAGGGTCGGTTTCCAGCAGATGGATATCCTCAGGTTTTGGCGCAGTAAACGGATGATGCATTGCGTGGAATCGTTCAGTCTCTTCGTTCCATTCCAAAAGCGGAAAATCAACAACCCAAAGTGGTTTGAATATATTTTTTTTGCGAAGTTTAAGTTGATTTCCCATCTCTAATCTCAACTCTCCGAGAGCCGACAAAGTTTGTTCTCTGTCGCCCGACATTACCAAAATCAGATCGTGTGGTTTTGCACCAACTGTATCGGCCCAAATTTTTAAATCTTCTTGCGAATAAAATTTATCTACCGACGATTTGAAACTACCATCGTCGTTGCACTTCACATAAATCAAACCTTTCGCTCCAATCTGCGGGCGTTTTACCCAGTTTGTAAGTTGGTCGAGTTGTTTGCGAGTGTAGCACGAACATTCGTCGGCATTAATCGCCCCGACAAATTCTGCCGAGTCGAAAACGCCGAAGCCTTTTCCTTTTACTACATCCGAAATATCATTAATCAGCATATCAAAACGGATATCTGGTTTGTCGGATCCATATTTTTCCATCGCCTCGGAATATGGCATCCATGGAAATTCAGTTACTTCAATATCTAATATTTCTTTGAAAAGATATTCTGTCAATCCCTGAAAAGTCTCCAGAATATCTTTCTGTTCAACAAACGACATTTCGCAGTCTATTTGAGTAAACTCAGGTTGGCGGTCGGCACGTAAATCTTCATCGCGGAAACATTTTACTATTTGATAATAACGGTCGAAACCGGCTATCATCAACAACTGTTTAAAAACCTGCGGCGATTGTGGAAGGGCATAAAACTCGCCTTCGTTCATTCTCGATGGAACTACAAAATCACGTGCACCCTCCGGAGTTGACTTTATTAAAACCGGCGTTTCCGTTTCGATAAACTCCTTTTCATTTAGATAACTACGCACTGCATGAGCCATTTTAGCACGCAAAATCAAATTATCTCGAACCTTATTTCTACGTAAATCCAGGTAGCGATACTTCATTCTTAAATCATCGCCGCCATCAGTATCGTCCTGAATTGTAAATGGCGGTATTTCAGATGAATTTAAAACCGTAATATTTACTACACCGATTTCAATTTCGCCTGTAGCAATATTTCTGTTTTTACTCGAGCGTTCGCGAACAGTTCCTTTTACCTGAATTACAAACTCTCTTCCTAATTCGGTTAACTGTTTTTTTACAGTGTCGGAACTGTCTTCATCAATTACCAGCTGTGTTATTCCGTAACGGTCGCGCAAATCAATAAATGTCATTGCACCATGGTTGCGAATTCGCTGTATCCAGCCGGCGAGAGTAACTTCGTTATTAACGTCGGTTATTTTTAGTTCGCCACAAGTATGAGTTCTGAACATGATTTATTCTTTTAAATTAGGTTGCGAAAATAAGAAGTTTTTAGCAATTTTATCGGCATTGTTTTACAGCTTTTTAAATTAGTTTTATGATTAAACCTTTTAATGATGAATATTTTATGAAAAAAGCGTTTTCGGAGGCGCTTATCGCTTTCGAAAAAGGCGAAGTTCCGGTTGGTGCTGTGGTAGTTTCGAAAGGAAAAATTATAGCTCGTGCCCACAACTTAACCGAAACATTGACCGATGTAACAGCCCACGCCGAAATGCAGGCGATTACTGCCGCTGCAAATCTTTTGGGAGGAAAATACTTAACCGATTGCATTTTATATGTTACACTCGAACCCTGTGTAATGTGTGCAGGGGCATTGGGTTGGTCGCAAATTAGTAAAGTTGTTTTTGGTGCGTTCGACGAGAAACGTGGATATAAAAAGTTTGCTGCAAAAGCACTTCATCCTAAAACAGAAGTTGTTGGCGGAATTATGGAAACTGAATGTTCGGAATTAATGCAGGAGTTTTTTAAACAGAAAAGATAATCTTTTCTAAAATAGTAAATAAGTAGTAATTTAGAAAAATTCTAATAAGCTTAAAACTTGTAATATGAATATTAAATTTTTTACCACCGCAATAATAATATTTCTTTCAGTTGTATCGATTGCCCAAAAGCAACCCAACATTATTTTTATAATGACGGACCAACAACGTGCCGACGCTCTTGGTTGTATGGGGAACGATGCCGTAATTTCTCCAAATATTGACAAAATAGCCAACGAAGGCGTAACCTTTATAAATGGCTATTCGTCGGTCCCCAGTTGCACTCCGGCGCGTTCAGGGTTATTAACCGGAATGTCGCCCTGGCACCATGGAATGTTGGGTTATGGAAGAGTAGCCAGAAAGTACAAATACGAGATGCCGCAAATGTTGAGAGAGGCAGGTTACTATACTTTTGGGATTGGTAAAATGCACTGGTTTCCCCAAAAATCATTACATGGTTTTCATGGAACTTTAGTTGACGAAAGCGGACGTGTTGAACAAGATGGTTTTGTTAGTGATTACCGCGATTGGTTTAAAATAAATGCACCGGACAAAGATCCTGATGTTACCGGAATTGGCTGGAATGAGCACAGTGCCGCGGTTTATCAGTTAGATGAAAAACTGCATCCCACATACTGGACAGGTAAAACCGCTGTTGAATTAATTGAAAATTACAATCAGGAAAAACCACTGTTTTTGAAAATTTCGTTTGCACGTCCACATAGTCCGTACGATCCACCGCAACGATTTGTAGATATGTACGATGGAGTGGAAATTCCCGAACCGGTAATCGGAGACTGGTGTCATTCATTAGATTCAATACATGGTAGTAAAAGTGCTGCTTTCGGAAATTTTGGAATTGAACATGCTGTTGAAAGCAAGAAATATTATTATGCAAATATTACATTTATAGACGAAATGGTAGGTAAAATTATTCAAGCTCTTAAAGAAAAAGGAATCTACGAAAACTCAATAATCTGTTTTACATCCGACCATGGAGATATGATGGGCGACCATCATCATTGGCGAAAAACGTATGCTTACGAGGGGTCTGCAAATGTTCCGTTTATTTTTAAATGGCAGGCAGGTTTTAAAGGGAAGCTAAAAAGAGGCTCAAAATTGGAAAACCCAACTGAATTGCGTGATTTTCTCCCTACTTTTTTAGATGCTGCCAATGCCGATATTCCTGAAGAGATGGATGGATTATCGTTATTTAAATTAGTTGAAAACCCAGATTCAGAATGGCGGGATTTTATAGATTTAGAGCACGCAACAACTTATAGTCAAGATAATTATTGGGCAGCGTTAACAGATGGAACATGGAAATATATCTGGTTTCTCAGAACAGGCGAAGAGCAGCTTTTTAATTTAAAAAGCGACCCGGGAGAAATTACTAATCTATCGAAAAAAAATAAAAACGAATTAGCAAAATGGCATAAACATATGGTTGAACATTTGAGTGAACGTGGTGTTGAGTTTGTTAAAGATGGGGAGTTAGTTGTTCGTAATAAAACAATGCTTTACAGTCCTAATTTCCCAAAAGACGATCGAACAAATTCCGAATTGATAAAAGAGTGGCGAAATATCTATAAAGGACTAAACTAATTTTATTAAAATGATTACATACAAAAAATATATACTTCTGCTTCCGATTGTTATTTTGATAATATCATGCTCAAACAGCAGTAATAAGGAGAAAAGACGACATCGCGAAAAGATTTAAAAATTGAGTTGGCACCGGTTGCCTTGCATTCAGTTTTAAAAAATCCGGATTATAATATCTGGGGTGCAAGCATGGTACAAACCGACGATGGAATTTGCCACCTGTTTTATACCCGCTGGCCAGTGGAAACAGGTTTTAGAGGATGGCTTAAAAACTCTGATATTGTTTATGCAACTTCAAAATCGCCAACCGGACCATACAAATTTCAAAAAGTAATTTTAACCGGGTTTGGTGCCGGACACTGGAACGAAGAGGCAGCACACAATCCGCATATCAAAAAATTTGGCGATAAATATTACCTCTATTTTATTTCGCACCGAAAAGAAGATTTGGGGTTGAGTGACTGGATGAATCATATTTTCACCCAACGAATAGGAGTTGCCGTTGCAGATAATCCTACTGGTCCGTGGGAAGTTTTGCCCGAACCGTTAATAGATTATCAGGAAGGGAAACCGGCACACGGGTACATGGTAAATCCAAGTGTTTGTCAAACTCCCGACGGAAATTATTTAATGATGTTTAAAGCCAGAAAACCGGGTGCTGAAACATCTGGCAAGTTCGACCCGATTCACTGTCTGGCAACTGCGCCAACACCAACCGGACCATTTACAATTGCCGAAGAAACTTTACTGACCGAAGCCACTGCCGAAGATCCGTTTCTGTGGTATCAAAACGGGAAATATTATTCAGTTGTAAAAGATATGTATGCACATTATACCGGTTATAAATCGCTTGCACTTTTCGAGTCGGAGGATGGGTTGAATTGGAAACCATCAAAAAATTTAATGATTTCGAAAACAGAAATTGTATGGGAGAGTGGCGATACAACAAAATTACAAAACCTTGAACGCCCACAAATCTGGTTCGACAAAGATGGAAATCCGGCAGTTTTATTTTGTGCTGCCCGCGAAGTTAAAAAAGAGGGAGAGCCAATAAAACCTACTTATAATGTTCATATTCCTTTAAAGATTTTGGAATAGAATTAATTTTTAGAAAATATTATTTAGATGAAAAAAATTATACTGGTTACTTTTTTGTTTTTTGTAAGTTCATGGTTGATTGCACAAGACTGGCCTGACTGGCGAGGTATAAACCGCGATGGCATTTGGAACGAAAGTGGGATAGTTGAGAAATTTGATTTGGATACAATTGAACACAAATGGTCGGTTGAAATTGGTTCAGGTTACTCGGGACCAACAGTTTACAACGGAAAAGTTTATGTAACCGATTTGCAAACGAGTCCAAAACAGACTGAAGGTGTACTTTGTTTTGACGAACATACTGGTGAAAAAATATGGGAGTTTCGCTACGATTGTATTTACGAGGGAGTTGGCTATCCTGCCGGTCCGCGGGCTTCGGTTATTATAAATGATGGCAAAGCATATTCGCTCGGTACAATGGGAAATCTGTTTTGTTTCGATGCTGAAAATGGCAAAATACTTTGGCAGAAAGATTTAAATGTTGAGTACGAAATTAATATGCCAATTTGGGGAATTGCCTCCACTCCTTTAATTGTTGCCGAGAAAATTGTTGTTCATGTTAGTGGCGGCAATAATGCGGGAATTGTGGCTTTCGACAAAAATACGGGCGAAGAGATATGGAGAAACCTCGACGACAGGGCAGGTTACTCGGCTCCAATACTGATTGAAAAAAACAGAAAAAAGGTGGTCGTGAATTGGACCGAAAACAGCCTGTCGGGATTAAATCCTGAAAGCGGAGAAATATTCTGGCGGTTTATTTGGAAAACCGGTTCGGGAATGAGTATTGCAACACCTGTTTTGTACGATAACCATATTTTTGTGAGCGCATTTTATAGTGGCTCGCTATTAATTAAACTGGGCGACGATTACACCACTGCCGAAAAAGTTTGGCAACGCTGTGGCGAAAGCGAACGAAAAACCGATGCACTGCATTGTGTGATGAATACTCCGGTTATTATCGACGATTTTATTTATGGAGTTGACAGTTATGGCGAATTGCGCTGTTTGGAATTTGCCACCGGCGACCGGATTTGGGAAGACCAAACGGCGGTAAAAAGAAAACGTTGGGCGAATATTCATTTTGTTCAGAATAGAGATAAAACATGGATGTTTAACGAACAGGGAGAGTTGATAATTTCGGAACTTTCGCCAAAAGGATTTACCGAGATAAGCAGGGCAAAACTTATTGAACCGACAAAAAAACAACATCCGCGCGGAGTAGTATGGACACAGCCGGCTTTTGCAAATAAGCATATTTTTGTTCGAAACGACAATAAGTTGGTTTGTGCCGATTTATCAAAAAAATAAAAATTGTAACTACGAACATTTTTTTCCTTATTTTCAGGAGAGATGAGGCTAAATCAATATTATGAAAAATAATCTATTTTTACTTTTCTTCGCAACAATTCTGTTTTTAAGTTGTCAACAAAAATCGGAATATAAAAATCCAAACATCATATTAATAATGTGCGACGACCTCGGTTGGGGCGACACAGGATTTAATGGAAACGAAATTATCAAAACTCCAAATTTAGATGCCTTGGCAGGAAAAGGAATAATCTTCAGCCGATTCTATTCGGCATCTGCTGTTTGTTCGCCAACACGCGGAAGTTGTCTGACAGGACGAAATCCGTATCGTTATGGAATTCCTAACGCAAACACAGGGCATCTGAAAACTGAAGAAATTACATTGCCCGAATTGTTAAAAGAACGAGGATACGAAACAGGGCATTTCGGGAAATGGCATTTGGGAACTTTAACAACAAAAGTAAAGGATGCAAACCGTGCCCGTCCCGGAGATTCAACACATTACAGTATTCCAACTATGAATGGTTACGATACTTATTTTGTAACCGAATCGAAAGTGCCAACCTACGATCCAATGTTTAAACCAACCCTGTTTGATACTGAAAAGGGAGAGAGTTTACGGTACGGATGGAAAGCAGTTCAGAATAAAAACAGTGCAAAAGATTATGGTACATTTTACTGGAAAGGTGTAGAATTGGCAGAAACGGAAAATCTGGATGGCGATGATTCTAAAATAATAATGGACAGAGTAATTCCTTTTATCGAAAATTCAGTAATAAATAAAAATCCATTTTTCTCAACAGTGTGGATTCACACACCACATTTACCAGTTGTGGCAAACGGCAAAATGATGGCGGAATACAGTAATTATTCATATCAGGAACAGATTTATTATGCAACCATTTCGGCAATGGACAAGCAAGTTGGGCGACTTTGGAAAAAACTTGAAGAGTTGGGAGAAGCAGAAAATACAATGATTTGGTTTTGCAGCGATAACGGACCGGAAAGAGGTACTCCCGGAAGCTCCGGCACTTTTAGAGAACGTAAACGCTCGCTTTACGAAGGTGGTGTACGCGTGCCGGCTTTTTGTGTCTGGCCTGCCAAAATCAAGCCCGGATTAGTTTCCGATATACCAACGGTAACAAGCGATTATTTGCCAACAATTGTAGATATTCTTAAACTGAATTATCCTGAAAACAGACCGGTTGACGGAGTTAGTTTGGCAGGAGTTCTAAATGGTAATAAAAAAGAGCGAACAAAACCAATAGGATTTCGGTATCAGAAAAAAATCTCGTGGGTAACACAAAAATATAAACTGATTAGTATAGATAAAGGAGCGACTTTTGAATTATACAATTTATTGGATGATAGAGAGGAGAGAAATAATATTGCTTCTGAAAACACGGAGTTGGTTAATACAATGAAATCGGAATTATTTGGTTGGATTGAATCATGCAAGAAATCGGATCGGGGTGTTGATTATTAGAAGTTCCCTTAAATCTGTTGTTATTACTCAGCAGCACTACCAAAATATAAAGTACTGGTTACTAATCTGTTTGTCCTGATTTTTGTTTAAGAAAAACAAAAATCCAGCCAAAACTATTGTTATTTATAATTATCTATTGCCCTACCCCTCTGTCTATCGACATCTCCCCTTTGAAGGGGAGAAAGCTCGCAACACAGTTCAGGGGTTTTTCGATGTTTGCTCTAACGTTTGCTTGGAGTTGCTTCTCCTCAATGAGGGGAAGTGCCGATAACTTGTCCCGATTTTATCGGGAGGCGAAGGGGTAAAGTGTTAAGTGTAAATACGGATAATCATAAAAACTAACTCATTTTTCCAAATAGAAACATGTCCAGATTTCCCTCTAAAAATGTGTAGGTGGCTTCCGGGTCATTCTCATTCGAGTCTTCCCAAATAACTCTCAATCCGATTTCACGAAATGCGTTGGCTTTATTTTTTTTGTAGGTAATACCCGAAAACAGATAATCGTTAAATTTTTTCTCTCTGAAATAAGAGAGTAGCCGGTTCATCATATAGTATGAATTTTCAATTGTATCGGCGTAAAGAGAATAAAAATAAAATACCAGCGGAGTCTCATCAAACCGAGGCGCAAAGTCTGCGAGTGTCAACGAACCTTCGTTCATCGTACGGTTTCTTATCTTTTCATAACTATCGTATTTTAGCGGCAGTATTGTAATGTGGCCCGCATAATATCCTGCCTGGTCGTGCAGTACAAGATTTAGTTCGGGCAACAATTCTGCAGCTTTTCGTACCAACTCAGGCTTAATGGGTTTTAGGTTTTTATACATCTTCTGAATATTGGTTACAAATTCTACGTCGCTGTCTTTCGATAAATAATGAATCCGCTCATCTTCAACCGGCAAATTCGAGTTATACCACGAAATACTCTCTGCTTTTATCATTAAAGCACTAAGCGAATAGGTTCTGGTTTTCATATCGAAAAAAACAGGAATTGGGTTATCTGTATTCAGGTTTCGAATTATTTGATACGGAATATTCAAAAGCTCCACAATCTCCTTTTCCAGATTCAGATTAATAAGTGTCTCATTTTTCTCCCATCTGATTATCGTTCTAACATCAACATCGATTATTGAAGCAAGTTCCGTTTGCGAATAACTTTTAAACTTTCGAAATTCTTTAAATAATTCGCCCAATGAGTAATATTTCTTCATCTGTTCTTACTTTTAACCAACAACTCGCCAAGAGATTTTAAATTGAATATGACACACCATGTCATATTTATCTCAAAAGTTATCTGTATTTTATTAATAAACCAAATAAAGATAGAAATTAGTTTAATCACACCTCTTCAAAACACAACCTTATCTCGCTGAATACCTGCTTCTTATTTGCACACCTGCCATAATTTTATTTTGACATCTGCTGTCATATAGTATTAGAAAATTCAGCTATATGTTTGTCGTAAAATAAAATGAATGATTAAAACAAACTTTTTACGGGCTAATTATATGGCAAGAAAGAGTAGCCCGGATAGAGAGCAAAAAATAAAAACCGTTGACTCTTTTATTGAGTTACTCTCGAAAATAGATCATAAGGCGGAAATGGTTCCGGAGGACAATGCAGAAAAATTTTCGCGTTTGCTAACATCGCTAAAAGGAGAGCCATTAGATAACACCGAAATTGAATTAGTTGAAGAGATAGTGAATTTTTAAATGAATATAAAAAGGATGAAAAGATTAACAATAATAGTGATACTGGCTGTAATAGCATTTAGTGCTAATGCACATAAATATGGATATATAATTTATATCGATAGTAAAAATCCGGTTGATTCACGCCTTTTTAAAACCCAGTGTACAGAAACATTGCAAGAGAGTATTTTTCTAAATACCGGACTTAAATTAGATGTTGAAAAGATATTTGAAGCCGACAATCTCTTTTTTGAATATCGGGAAAATGGGCTAAGCTATTATGTTGAAAAGAGAGTTGTAAAACAGAAAAAGAACGGAAAACTCGTATATCGGAAAATAACTAAAAAAGAGCGCAAGAATTTAGCGACAAATTAAATTGGTTGAAACACAAAACATCATAAGCCCGGGGCTCCGGGATTTATTCCGGGCCCTTTTTTTTAAAAGAAATTATCAATCTCGATATTAAAAAACAGATATTATGACACAAAAAATAAATACAAAAACAGGAATCTCCCAAAACTGGGTAAAGGCAGATAATTTGGCGGTTCATAGAGCAGAAGCCGAAAGTAACCTACGAAAAGCAAAACAGAATGAGATAGGAAAGAAATATATTCGAATACCGCATCCTACTGTAAAAAACACTTTTATTTTAAGGGAGAGATAAAAAAAGAAAAGAAACGAAATTGTTTTGAAAGAGAAGATGAGATAGAGAGCTACATACAAATCCAAAGAAAACGAACTTATGGAAGCCAACATTTAGTTCAAACAAGGGATACAAAAAATAATTGTCATAATAATTCACCATTACATTCAAACGTATACAACATGATAAAAACAACAGATAAATTATTACTTGAATTACAAAATAGACTAAAAGTTGGTAGTAGAAGAGGTGTTCATTTAAATGCAATACCAGCACGTTCAATATATAAATTTGATCTTACAAGATTGTCGTATATAAATGAAAATCTACCTCAAAATTTCGTTAATGCACTTTTGTCAGAACAGCCTTTAAAATTTAAAGTTAGCTGGAAAGACAATGTAATTGATTTGAATTCATTTAATGATGATAAAAAGGTTCAACTGAATAAAATCACAAAGTCATTTGAAAATTTAATCAATCAAACTGATACAATTGAATCGGAAAAAGGAATAAACACATTTGGATTTGGGTTTCCATTGCTTGTTAGAAAAGACCGTTCAGATAACAAACTTACAGTTGCTCCAATTCTAATTTGGTCATTGAAAATAGTAAGAACGAAAGAGCTTAATACTTGGATTATTCAAAGAAACGAAGACGATCCTACCTATATAAATGAAGTTCTTATTAATCATCTGCAAAGTGATTCGGGAGTAAGAGTAACTCCTATATCCCCTGAATTATTGGATGATGGTTTAATAGACAAGGAAGAGTTGTTAGATATTTGTGTTAATTTAATAAACACAGTTAAAAGTATAGCATCAACTAATATACGTGAAACATTTAAACAGAACATAGGAAATATTAAATCAATCTCAAATAAAAATAAATACGAAGAATTATTATCGACATCTAACAACTCATTTATTGATTTTAGTGGATTATTTTCAATTTTTGAAGTGCAAAAACAGAATATTATTGATGACTATGAAAATCTGCTTGGCATGGAAGAATCCCCAATTGATCTTGGAGAAATGGAAGAACATTCTTTTCAAGCAATATCATCTGTAGAAACTGATCCTTCACAACAAAGCATTCTAAATTCCTTGAAAAATACACGTAATATTTTAATTCAAGGTCCTCCTGGCACAGGGAAAAGCCAGTCTTTAACAGCAATTTTGATTAATGCTTTAGAAAATAAGAAAAAAACAATTGTTGTATGTGAGAAAATAACTGCCTTAAATGTTTTAAAAGAAGCTCTTGATAAAAAGGGACTTTCAAATTTGAATGTACAAATAACAGAAGTACAGAAGACAGGCAGACGAAATGTTGTTAATTCAGTAAGAGATAGAATTGAAAACGTTCAGGTTAGAACAACATATTCTAAATCGCAATTAAATAGTAGTATTAACAATGCAAAATCACTTATTAATTCGATTAATAGAAAACATCTAAAAATAGGAGAAAATCTTCTTGGAGATAAAAATTGGACTAATATTATCGGCTGGTTGTTGTCCGAACAAAAAAGTAACAAAGAAAAATATAAGATTGAAATTGAGAAAGATTATTTTAAATATGATTTAACGGAACTAAATAGCTTTCTCGAACTAATCAGGGAAGGTAATGACCTTTATAATGATTACAAATCAAATAGAGAATATTCATTTTTGAATTCTTCGAAATTAGTTGGTGGCAATCCTTTTATAATTGAACAAAATATCAAGGAAAACTTTCAAAGTTATATGGATGATTTTGAAGGGGGACAGTCTAAAATAGAATTGATATTAAATACCTATAGAGGTAATTCTGACTTTTTTGATTTACAGAAAACAAATGGTATATCATATAAAATGGCTTCATTATTCTCAAAATCAAAGAGGAAAACTTTAAGTGACCAAAAAGCAATTTTAAATCATTGTTTAAATCTTAGTAAACAGATTGAAAATGATAATTGGATTAAACAAACGATTGATAAAAGCAATTTCAAATCAATATTAAGAGACATAAAAACTATTTTAAATTCATATAATATTTTCTTTAATCATGAAAATGATCTTTTTTTACATGAGTTCAAATGGATTCAATATGACAATTCTCTTTCAGTGCAGAATAGGAATATTATCAATCAGCTAAAGAAAAAAAGAAATTGGCAGAAAGTTTTCCTTATCCACTATTTAGATTCCTTGCTTGTTAATTCTGCAAATATAGATTTACCAAGAGATGATAAAGATTATAAAGAATTAAATAATACATTGTCAAATTTTGATGAGAAACAATTAAAGTATATTCGTGAGTATTGGTTCTCAAAACAAATTAGTGCAACAAAAGTATTTAACAACAGAGACCATAATTTATCAGTTGAGAATTTATATAATAAAAGGAAAAGTAATAGGTATCAAAGACTATCCCTTAGACAAATAGTTAAATATGATATTGATTTTTTTACAACCTTTTTCCCAATTATTTTAACAACGCCTGATGTTTGTAGTAATCTATTTAAAGAAAGAAATCAATATTTTGATATTGTAATGTTTGATGAAGCAAGTCAATTAAAATTAGAAGATAATTTACCTGCCTTGTTAAAAGGGAAACAAATTATAATTGCTGGTGATGAACATCAAATGCCTCCTTCTAATTATTTCAGTAAAATATTTGATGGGTCAATTGATGATGTGGATGATTCTGATGAAGAGGAAGAGGAAGAAATTGCAGTTGATAGAGATAATATTTTATTGTCATGTGAATCAGTTCTCGATTTTGCTTCAGAGTTAAGCTTTGAAAAGAAACATTTAGATTTTCATTATAGATCTAGACATCCTTATCTTATAGACTTTTCAAATTATGCTTTTTATAATCAAAGATTGAAACCATTACCAAATAGCTTTGAATATACTCCAATTAAATATATTCAGGTAGATGGTACTTATTCCGATCATACAAATGAGGTTGAAGCAGAAACCGTTTTATCTATAATTGAGAATAATATTAGTCGTTTGCCAAATGGTAAATATCCAACAATTGGCATTGCGACATTTAATATTCACCAACGAAATCTTATTTTAAGTAAAATCAATGAAAGACGCAAGTTTGATAGTTATTCAAAGTTTAACGAAAAGATATTAGAACTCGAAGAGAATGGATTATTTGTTAAGAATCTGGAAAATATTCAAGGAGATGAACGAGATGTAATAATCCTAACAACAACCTATGGAAAAAATAAGGATGGTAAATTCTCACAACGATTTGGCTCAATAAATCATCAAAAAGGATACAAATTATTAAACGTTATCATTACCAGAGCAAAATATAAGATTTATGTCTGTACATCTATTCCTGAAGAGGTTCTTCTCAATTATAAAGAGCATTTGTTAATCGAAGGTTCAAATAATAGACGTGCTGTTTTCTTTGCTTATTTAGCATATTGTAAAGCCGTTAGTGATGAAGATAAGGAACAACGATTAGCTGTACTAAATGCATTATCAGAAAATACTACTCAAAATTCAAAAATTGATATATTAAATAGTGATCTTGAGTCTCCATTTGAAGAAGAAGTATATCAAGCTTTAACAGACCACTTTGATGAATCAAAAATAATTCCTCAATTACAATTTGCCGGTTTTAGAATTGACTTAGTTTATGATTCGAAAATTAAAGGAGTCCCTAAGATTGCCATAGAATGTGATGGTGCTGCTTACCATTCAAGCCAAGAAGCATATTTATATGACATGCACAGACAAAAGATTCTAGAAGAGTATGGTTTTGTTTTCCATAGAATATGGAGTACAAATTGGTGGAGAAATCCAAAAAGTGAAACAAACCAATTAGTTAAATTTATTCAAAATATTGAGAATAATAGAATTGTATTTCTTGACAATAAATTGAATGTAAGTTTAGCATTTACCGACAATATTAATATAATTGAGAATGAGACTAAAAAGGTTGATGCAACTTACCCAAACGTGTTAAAAGAAACTATTGAAGCCATTAGTGCTTAATAAAATTGTGCAGTTAAAAGGCACAGTGAAAGCAAAGTGCTTGGGAAATGGCAAAGATCCTAATAATTAGGGATAAATTTCTAAAGATTAAAATGTTGACAATTATGTAAAGATATAGGGATTTATATGACTCCGTTTCTTAGCCTCTTTGTAAGACCTGCTTTTTTTTAATAGCTTTCAAGAATTTGATTTAAGAAAAAAATAATTTATTTTGAAAAAAAATAAGACAGAGCTGGACATTTACGAATCTACGAGCATTATTATTCTCAATAATAATCGGTATTTTCGAAACCTCAACAATAAAGATGAATATCACGAGAATAATTAATAAAATGAGAAATATCCTATTACTGTTTTTTGCACTACTCGTTATACAAGGTTGCACGCAAAAAACAGAAGCGCCAAAACCAAACATCCTTTTTATTTTAAGCGACGACCACACTTCTCAGGCATGGGGAATTTATGGCGGAATTTTAAAAGATATTGTTCATACACCCAATATCGGCAGATTGGCAGAAGAAGGTGCCGTTTTGGATAATTGCTTCTGTACAAATTCTATCTGCACACCCAGCCGCGCAACAATATTAACCGGTCAGTACAGCCACCGAAATGGCATTTATACATTATCAGAAGCCATGGAACCCGATAGTATGAACATTGCAAAAGTGTTTCAGAAAAACGGATATCAAACGGCAATAGTCGGGAAATGGCATCTGAAAAAGGAACCATCCGGATTCGATTATTATAATGTTTTGCCGGGGCAGGGAAGATATTGGAATCCGGTACTGAAAACAGCAGATAACTGGGAAGATTATTACGGAGGTGGAGTAGAACATAAAGGTTTTTCTACCGATGTTATTGCCGGACTAACAATCGACTGGCTAAAAAGCCGCGATAAAACCAAGCCATTTTTAATGATGTGTCATTTTAAAGCAACACACGAACCATTTGATTTTCCTGACCGTTACAAAGATTTACTTGAAGGTGTTGAAATACCGGTGCCGGAATCGTTATACGATTTTGGAGCAGAAACAACCGGACGAACATTCTCGGGACAAACATTGGATGCGCTGAAAGAGCGGTATCTCGAAAATACCAGAAACCCTAAATTCTGGGCTAAATATCCCGAGTTACCTTTTTCTGTTGATGGATTAGACAGTATTGCACAGCGTAAAAAAACATACCAGAAACTGGTGAAAGATTTTATACGAAGCGGTGCTGCCATCGACGATAATATTGGGCGACTGCTCGATTATCTCGAAGCAGAGGGAATTGCCGACAACACAATTGTAATTTATACCGCCGACCAGGGTTACTTTTTGGGAGAACATGGTTTTTTTGATAAACGGTTAATTTATGAAGAGTCGCTACGGATGCCATTTGTAATTCGCTATCCCAAAGAGATTAAAGGTGGTTCGCGTATCGACGATATAATTTTGAATATTGATTTTGCAGCACTGTTTGCTGATTATGCCAACATCGAAAAACCCAAATTTATTCAAGGCGAAAGCTTCCGCGAAAACCTGAAAGGGAACACGCCGAAAGGGTGGCGCAAGTCGATGTATTATCGTTATTGGCTGCACCAAACCAATCGCCCGGGGCATTTTGGAATCAGAAACGAAAGATATAAACTGGCATTTTTTTACGGGCAACATTTGAATATGCCGAGAGCACATCGCGAAAATACAACACCCGCTTGGGAATTTTACGATTTAGAAAAAGACCCTCACGAACTAAAGAATAATTACAATAACCCCGAATATTCTGCAATAATTTCGGAGATGAAAAAAGAGCTGCTCGCTCTGAAAAAAGAGGTGGGCGACAGCGATGAAAAATTCCCGGAGATGAAATCAGTTATCGCTGATTATTGGGAATAGGTATTGTTGATGAATATCCGCAATTCTACCCAAATATTTACTTCCTGAATGTAATGGTTTGTATATCAGTAGATTGTTGTGAATTTTTTAGATGCCCCTTTTTTTACTTACAATACTTTCAGTCCGGCAACCAAAGTTTTCTTACGGAGCGAAAACCAACTCAACCCAACAATCCAAAGAAATCCATTTACAAGAATAAGTGCAACAACAATTGCAACTGTCGAAAATGAAGCATCGGAATTGGAAGACAGGAATGCCGGAAGTGTAGCGACAACGGCTGTTACAAAACCTATTAAAACTCCTGCAAAAAGTAAAAAAAGGTACTCTTTTATCAGGATAAAGAAAATAGATTGAGTTGCAAATCCAACTGCCTGCATAACTGCAATTTCGCGGCGACGCTCTAAAATTGTACGGGCGAGAATAACTGCCAGACCAATTGTTCCGAGAATTAATCCCAGTGCCCCGAGCGCAAGGAAAATTGAGAGATAAGTATTAGTTACCGAGTAAAACTCGACCAAACGTTTTGCCGTTGATTCCATTTCCCAGCCATAATCGCGGAAAACAGATTGTAACTCTTCTCCTATTTTATTGGAATTTTCCGGTTTACCATCAATTAGGAATAAATTTGCACCACTGCTTGTTGGATAATTTTCAAGGAAATTCTTATTCGAAATAATAATAAATCCCTGAAATATTGAAGGTGTAGTACCAGCAATTAATTTTAATCTAAGCGTGTCGCCAAGTTCATTTTGATAAAAAAGAATATCGCCAACTTTTTTTCCAAGTCCCCATTGAATTACAGTTTGGTCGGCAATTGCCGGAATTGTTCCATCATCGAATTTATCGTTTAAAACCTGCCATGGGTCAGATTTGCCCAACTCTTTTAACCTGACAGCAAACGAAAATCGCTCGTGTAATTTCCCGGGGTCAACACCTAAAATTGCAGGCTGCGAAATACGGTTTAAGTTCAAACAACTGGCATCGTCGCCCTCAATTTTTCGTAACTGAACAACTTCAAAATTTTCGTAAATACCCTCTTCGTCGCGCTTTTCTCTATTATTAATATCGAACAAAACCGGCATTGTAGTTTCGGCAAAAAACAGAAAACCACCGGTTCCACTCGATTTTTCTTGCGCGTTGGCAAACAGATCCAATTTATTCGAACCTGTTGAAACAACCAAAAATGTTCCGAGAGCAAACAAAATTACAACAGTTAACGAGCGACTTTTATTTCGGGTTAAATTGAGCATCGCCAATTTTCCCAGTCTGATTTCCGACTTTTCGTGCGATTCCAGCTTTACCAAAGTTTTTTGAAATAACAGAAGCAAGCCAAAAAGTAATAAGCCACCTGTTAAAAAGAAAAGTGCCGGATTTATCTGTTCAGCAAAGAAAATTTGTTTTATAAAAATAGCTATTGAAATTGTTAGCGATAGATAGAGAAGTGAATTACGAATTAGTTTACTCCATTTCCTACTGTTCGAATGCAGCGTATTTTGTAGGTCAATCGCCTTTCTGTTTTGAAATCTTCTAACCGAAACAGATATTGCCAATAGCGAAACAATCAGGCTAATTATCAACCCTGCAAACAAAGTTATTGGTAATATTTTTACCTCCAACACATTCGTTCTCACTATATCGAACCAAAGGGAATTGAGTATTTTAAATACAAATTGAGTGTAAAACAGCGAAACGATTACACCGATTATTCCACCCACAAATGAAATTATCAGACCCTCAATAAGATAAAAACTACGTACCTGTTTTTGCTGAAATCCCAAAGCGGAAAGTAGCCCAACTTGTGCAGAACGAGTTTCGAGATTTAGTCTGAACAGAAGCGATGTTAACACGATAGAGGCAATTAAAATAAAAAAACTCATACCAATAAAAAGACCACTAAAATCGGTTCCGTTCTGCGCTGCGTGAATTCCCTGTTTTCGAATTGGCTCAATCGTCATTCCCAAATCTGCCGGATTAATCTCTAAAGCAAATAACTGATTGTATTTTTCTTTATCGAACGAATCTGCCGGAAACCGAACTGCCGTGTAATTTCCAAATCGGTTCGCCCACATTTCCAAAGCCTTGTTAAGCGAGACAAAAGCTTTCGGCGTTCCCTTGTAATCGTCCCAGTATTTTTCGTCTTTATCACGGATGGCATCCAAATCAATTGGAACTCCGGTATCCCACTCGCGACAATGACCAGCATCTGAAAGTCCCGGCAGATGCGGAACACGAGTTGGGTCGCTCCATCTGGAATCCATCGGAATAACTTCCTTTAAAATAAATTCCGACTCCTTGTCAACCAGTTTACGGAGCGGACCAATTTCCAGATATTTCAACGTGATTTTATCACCCGGTTTTGCATTTAAATCGTCAGCCGCCCAACTGTTTAAAATGATTTCGTTTTCAGCTAAAAATCTATCTTCCACCGACGAAACAAATGAATATGGAATGGTTGTACTTTGAACTTTGAACTTTGAACTTTGAACTTTTTTCTCTGCTTCCGACTTCCGACTTCCGACTTTCAACCTTCCAATTTCATTAACAAAATAAGAGAGAATCGGCTCAGCACCGGGTAACTTTTTTAATGCTTTAGAAATTTTATCTTCAAGAAAAACACGCTCCGTGGAAATTTCAATTTCGTTGGTCGATTCAATATCATTGATTACCAAACCTGCATCTTCCGGTGTCAGGCAATTTTTAACCGACTTTTCAACAATACTATTATCTAACTGAGTAGAAATAAGCAATTTATTCGCCTTGCCTTTAAACTCCATTAATCGATTTAACCGCTCTATTGAAAGAAAAATATTATAGGGTGCTGTCTGCGAATTTTTCAGACTAAACCGTCCCAGCTCCTTTTTTGAAACTACATTTTTCACAGTTGCACGCAATGAAACGCTTGTCTCTTCAGCCGAAACAAAGGGAGCATTCATCGGAATTAAACTTGCCTTTTTTATGCGAACCAGAATATTATCGCCTTCCGAAACCTGCAAACGTTCAGCAAGATTCTTGCTAATTGCTATTTCGTTATTTTCGAGTTTGGCAAACAGATTCGATTTTGCAATTTCTACAAAATCAGAGTTCACACCAATTACCTGCACTTTATTTACTCGCTGCTGACCGCCGCCTGAAACTGCAATTCCTTCCAAAAGCAGAATCGGTGTTGCTTTAATTTCACGATTATCGGCTTCTATTTCGTCAGCCATTTCCTGCCGGAAATAACGTTCGGTAACCGAAACAAGATGTGTGGTTTCGCCCAGCCTGTAGAACGTTGCCTGCTCTAAACTGTAACGTACCGAATCGCCAATTATCAGCGAACCGGTTAAAACCATGGTACTAATTACAACTCCCACTGCAACCAATAAATTCGCTTTTATGTAGTGTGCGAATGTTTTTAATATGTATTGAAATCGCGTCATTGCACGTTTATTTCTTTTTTCATTCTGAGCGTAGTTGTCGACAGTCTAACTATAAAATATGTTTCGCCTTCGCTCAATATAACAATCTATCTGTCAAAATTAAGTTCAACACCCAATTTTTGGATTTCATTAGCAAAAGGATTTAGAACTGTAAAATCTGATTCTCCGATAGGATGTGGCTCAATCCTTAAATCAACTTCCCTCCGAATACGCATTAATTGCATTTGAGTAGAAAAAAAATCTGTCATATTCCCAATTATAATTGCAATATCAATATCACTATCTTCCGTTTCTAAACCCTTTGCATGCGAGCCAAACAGATAAGCTTTTTTTACATCTAAATCTTTTGGAATAAGTGTAATGTATTTTAGGGCGGTGTCTATAATTGATTTATTAACCATTGCTTTAAAATTTTATCAATCATTAAATGACCAAAAAACATAGTAGTCAAAAATACAAAATTCTATTTAAACCAACTTCCCATTTCTTAAAATGAGTTTTTTATCCATCTGCTCTGCTAACTCCGATGAATGTGTAACAGTTACCAACGTGATATTCTCATCATCGCTTAACTGAATAAGCAATTCTGAAAGAGCCGCTGCATTTTCTTCGTCGAGTGCACCGGTTGGTTCGTCGGCAAGAATAAGTTGCGGTCTGTTAATCAACGCCCTGACAACGGCTGTCCGCTGACATTCGCCACCCGACATTTCTGATGGTTTTTGATTGCGCTGCTCCCAAATTCCAACTTTATTAATGAGATATTCAGCCCACTCTTTTTGTCCTTTTGAAACAGAATTTCCTTGTGGAAGAAGCGGTAACAACACATTTTCCCACAAATTAAGTTGCGGCATTAAATGGTGTAACTGAAAAATAAATCCTAAATGTTGATTTCTGAAAGTTGCAAGTTCCCTTTTTGAATATCCGGTAATGTTTTTCCCATCGAAAATTACTTCACCCGAATCGGGCAAATCGAGTGCACCTACTAAATTTAGCAAAGTTGTTTTTCCTGAACCACTCGGACCGATTATGGCAATTTTTTCGCCCTTTCCAATTTCCAGATTTAGTTCTTTTAGAACCGGACGGAAACTATGTGTTCCGAATTCTCCGTATCCTTTTGATATGTTTTTTAGTTGTAGTAGCATAATTATCTTTTTTGTCACCCTGAGCGAAGTCGAAGGGTATTTCTAATCTAATATTTTCATTTTCTATAACATCCTTCGACTACGCTGCCAATGACATATTCTTTTAAAAGACCCTGAACCAAGTTCTCCACGGGAGACCTTTGGACAGGGTGACGTTCAAATTATAGCGTCATGCTGAACTTGATTCAGCATCTCCCTGTCATTTACTCATTATGCCCAATTAATTTGGGTGAACCCTCATGATGACGGTCGTCACAGTGAGCGAAGTCGAACTGTAAGACTCTCATACAATCCGATAATTTCGGCAGCGTGGTTGTGGATATTGAATTTTTCTTTTGTTCCCTTATAACCAGCATGACTCAACTCTTCAAGTTTTTCCGGATTTGACAGCAAATTTATCCACATTTCGCAAAGTTTACCCGGCGTGTTTGGCATATAAGTTACGCCACCACCCGAGTTTTCAATAATTTCGGGGAATGCTCCAAGCGCGGGTTGCACAACCGGAACTCCAGATGCCATTGACTCTAACAAGTACATTCCGAAAGCTTCTCCAATTCGAACCGGCACCGAAATCAAAGAGACCTGCTTGTAAAATTCGTGTTGTGCTTCATTCTCATATTCAGGCAGAATTTCAAAGAAATCAGCCAGTTTATTGTCCTTGATTTTCTTTTTTTGCTCTTTAATAAATTTATTGTCGTCGCCTGTTGAGCCGCCCGTAGCAATTAGTTTAACATCTTCGAAACCCTTTTGCTTTTTCAATTCAATAAAAGCATCGATTACAATATCGAATCCATTTTCGTGGCACATCCTCGAGATATACCCCACGTTTCGTGGTTTCTTTTTTGGTGAAATATATTTGTAATCTCCCGAATCGACACCGAGATAAAAAGTATGCAGTTTGTCGGTGGAAAGATTCATTTTTACTTTCATCGCATCGGCAAAATAGTTACTTACGGCAACCATCGCGTCAACATCTTCCGACCGGTCGTGCATTAAATCCCAAATTTTTTGCTGAAACTGCGGGTGCATTGCATCTACCCAAACATCCTCATCCTGTAACGAGCAAAGAACAGGAACTCCAATTTTCTCTTTCAACTTTTTCGCCAGCCCCAGAAGCAGTGCATTCGAGATATGGATAATATCGGGTTTGCAATGTCCGGCAATCCAGTTTACCATTTTATCCAACTCCTCTTTTTGCTCACCTTCCTCGCCCAACAACATCGAAATAGTCATATCTTCCAATCCCTTTGCACGGGTAGAACCTGCCATCGACGCAGCCATTTTCATCATTGGCTTCGAATTGAGTAATTTATCAACCCATTTTGGGGCTTTCCGGAAAATTGGATAAACCTGTTTCAGATAAGTACTGATTGCACCGTAAAAAATCGGGATATCGGAAATGTCGTGTTCATCGGCAAACAACGGAAGATACATCGGAATTTTAACAACCTGATGTCCTAAATTCCGCAGCGCATCAACATATTTACTGTCGCGCAAACAGTTGCCGCAGTAAAAACTTCCTCCCGAACCTGGTATTATTTGTATGATATTCATAGTAAAAAAGTTGGAAGACGGAAGACGGAAGTCAGAAGTTTGTCCACACTTTCCAAATGTCTTTTATCCTCCTATTCATTTAAAAATTCTATTTATTTTATTTACTGCTAAGGCGCGGAGACGCGAAGAAAAACTTTGCGACTTTGCATCTCTGCGGTTAACTAATTTTCTCCAAAACAATAAACGTTTCCATCGTAAGCCCCTACAAATATTTTTCCGCTGGCAACGGCTGGATTGCTGATAATCTGCCCCCCAATCTCGTAACTCCAAACAAGTTTGCCATCAGAAAGGTTTACCATTGCCAAATCGCCGCGCATATTTGCAACAATTACTTTATCGTTTACTATCACCGGCGATGCTTCCACATGTTTTCCCGTATTGTATTCCCATAATTTTTCGCCTGTGTTTTTGTCGAAACAGTAAAGATATTTATTATAATTGGCAGTTAACACTTTATTTCCCAGAAGTACCGGCGAGGCTATAAATTGCAGTTTTGTATTTTTATCTTCCCAAACCCACGAAGTCTTGTCGGTTGTAATATCAACCTGAAAAAAGCGACCATCGTAATCGCCGATATACGCTTTGTTTCCTTCAACTGTAATCGACCCTGCCACGTATGTAGCCACATCAATTTTCTTTACCAACTTTCCGGTGGCAATATCAACCAAATGCAAAAAACCATCGCAACCACCAAACATTGCAGTTCCGTTTTCGCAGGCGGCGGCTCCGTTAATAAAATTATCCGATTCGTATTTCCATTTCAAGCTACCAGTTTTAGCATCCACACAGTGCAGGTAATAATCGTAACTCCCCACAAAAATATAGGTTGTGCCATTTTCAGTCCACCAGTTTGCCGAGCCAATAATTTGATTTTCACATTCGTATTCCCATTTTTTATCGCCCGAGTTTAAATCAAGTGCATATAACATTCCGTCTAAATTACCAATATAAACTGTACCATTTACGATGAGTGCCGGGGCTTCAATTGTATTTCCGGTGTCGAATTTCCAAAGTAGTTTACCCTTAAAATCGAGACAATAAACTACGCCATCGGTTGAGCCAATTACAACTTTTCCATTGGCAACAACAGGTGCCGATTTAATATTATCGGCAGTTTCAAAAGTCCATAATAATTTTGGGGAAGTTGGAATTTTGGTTTTCGAAACACCGGTTAGATTTTGGTCGCCACGGAAAATTGGCCACGAATCCTTCGGCTGGGCATTTATATTGAATGTTAGCCAGATTGATAATATTGTATATATTATTTTTTTCATATAATTGTTTCTTTTACCCCTTTGTCTCCCGATAAAATCGGGACAAGTTATCGACATTTCCCCTCACGAGGGGAAAACGTTCAAATCAACGATTGTACATGTTACAAATTATACTATTCATTATTTTAGAACGTCTTTCCCTTTTTAAGGGAAAGTGGCGAAGCCGAAAGGGTAATTAATTACTCCCTATTCTTTTTTAAAGAAATTGCACCAGTCGGACAACCCTCCGCAACTTTTACGGCAATTTTAGTCAATCCTTTTTCCAGCTCTTCGTCAAACGGGATACCAATTTCAACATCAAAACCTCTGCCAATATAAGTAAATCCAAATTCCTCTCCATATTTTTCGGTGAGCCGAACACAAATTCCACACCGAATACATTTTTGAGGTTCGTAAATTACCGAGCCGTGGTTTATCTGCTTTGTGATATTTCGGCGTTGGCTGGTTTTAAACCGTCGCTGATTTACATTATACTGGTCGGAATATTCCCGCAATTTACATTCGTCGATGGCGCGGCAATCGCAGTGCAAACAACGTTTTGCTTCAGCAATTGCCTCCTCTTTCGAGAATCCTGAATAACCACCGTTTTCCGGTAAAACACGTTGCCCCTCAACCGATTCCTTAATATATTCTGCAAATTCGTCGGCCACCAACCTACCAAACCGCGAGTTAAATATCCGTGGATCGCCTTTTATTCCCTGCTTATTAAAAAATTGCATCACCGAAAACGCAACCTCTTTTCCTTGTCCTACTGAACGCACCGCCATCCGCGATGAACGCAACACATTTCCGATGGCAAATATTTTTTCTTCCGAAGTTTCGTAGGTATTTCTATCGGCAATAATTCCTTTTGGACCTGCTTTCAATCCAAATATTTCGGGGTTTTCTGAAATTGCTCCGGTGGCAATAATTATTGCATCAAATTTATTTTTAAACAACTCAAAAAGCTCAGTATTAATTTCCTCGCCTCCCCGAAATTCAACCCCTGTTTTTACAATTAAGTCGATCTCTTTATCGAGAACATTTTTAGGCAGAATTTCATCATCAATCGCGGTACGAAGCAACCCACCAGCTTTTTTATTTTTATCGACCAGCGTAACCTGAACTCCTTTTATTTGAAGATAATATGCCGCAGCCAATCCGGCAGGACCGGCACCAATTACAACAACTTTTTTCCCTGTCGGGTTTGGCGAATTCAAATCTACTGTGTTTCCATCATCGCCAACAATACGTTTTAAAAGACAGATAGAAATGGGTTCGTCAACCGTTTTGCGATGACAAGCATTTTCGCACGGGGCAGAACAAATTCGCCCAAGAACAGCGGGTAAAGCAATATCCTTTTTTACCACTTTCAGCGCCTCATCAAATTTTCCGGCAGCAATCAAACGATTCATTTTGGGGATATCCATGTGTGCCGGGCAACCTATCTGACAAGGTGCTTCACAATCGCCAACATGCTCACTAAGTAACAATTCGAGTGCTGTTTGTCGCGACTCTTTTATTTCGTCATCATCGGTTACCACTTCCAATCCATTGGTTGCTTCAACCGAACACGACGGAAAAAGCTTTCCGTTTGATTGGTCTTTTACCATACAAACCATACACGAAGTAAAATGCTCCAGTTCGTTGTGTGTGCACATATTTGGAATTTCAACTCCCATTTGCTGCGCGGCTTTCATTACTGAAGTTCCCTCTTCGACCTCGATTTGTTTGTTATTTATTTTTAATGTAATCATGTTTTAAAGTTGCAGGTTACAGGTTAATTCTCATTCCAATGTTTTTCTACGTAATCTATAAACTTATTCAATTTTCTACCATAACCTTCAACTATATTATCTTTTATACTTTTAGTTGACCTGCGAACCTGACTTCCTTGTTCGTACATTTCATATTTTGGAAGTGTTAAAGTCATTCTATGAACTTTTATTGCCAGACTGTACGCCATTTGATACACCTCCAATTCTCTATAATTTTTCATTATTTTTGTCTTTATCCTGTTATCCTGCAACATGCAACCTGCAACCTACTTAACATCAATCGCATCAACCGGGCAAACTACTCGGCAGGCATCGCATTTTATGCAGAGTTCTGTATCAATCCAATGTTTTTCGTGCGGAGTAAACGGTATCGCATCTACCGGGCATTTTTGCACACACTTGGTGCAACCAATGCACTCATCGTTTACCGAGTAAGTAATTAAATCGGTGCATTTTCCCGTTGGGCAAACTCCGTTTATGTGGGCTTCGTATTCATCTCTAAAATATTTCAAAGTACTCAACACCGGATTTGGCGCGGTTTTCCCCAGTCCGCACAGACTTCCTTTTTTTGTCCAGCCCGCGAGATGTTCCAGCTCCTCTATATCTCCTTTTTTACCTTTTCCTGTGGTAATATTGTTGAGAATATCTAACATTCGTTTTGTTCCAACCCGGCAAAAAGTACATTTCCCACACGACTCTTCCTGCGTAAACGAAAGGAAATAACGTGCAATATCGACCATGCAATCGGTATCGTCGAGTACCACTAAACCACCCGAGCCCATCATTGCTCCCATTTCGCTGAGCGACTCAAAATCGATTGGAGTATCAGAAAATTCAGCAGGAATGCAACCACCGGACGGCCCGCCAATTTGTACTGCTTTAAATTTACGTCCGTTTGCAATTCCGCCACCAATCTCCTCAACAACTTGTTTAACTGTTATTCCCATGGGCACCTCAATTAACCCGCCACGGGCAATTTTTCCGGCAAGTGCAAAAACTTTTGTGCCGGTACTTTTTTCGGTACCAATATTTTTAAATTTATCTGAACCTTCGCGTAAAATATATGATATCTGAGCTAATGTTTCGGTGTTGTTCACCAGTGTTGGTTTTCCCCATAAACCACTTTGTGCCGGAAATGGCGGACGAATACGCGGATATCCGCGATTACCTTCGATGGAACTAATTAGCGCAGTTTCCTCTCCACAAACAAATGCTCCGGCACCCTCGTAAATCTGAAGATTGAGGTTAAAAGAAGTTCCCAAAATATTATCGCCGAGATAATTATTCTCGTTACAAATTTTAAGCGCCTCTCTAATTCGTTTTACCGCAAGCGGATATTCAGCACGAATGTAAAAATACCCCTGATGAATTCCTGTGGCGAAAGCTGCAATCACCATTCCTTCGATAACACGATATGGGTACGACTCTAAAATCATGCGATCCATAAATGCGCCCGGGTCTCCCTCATCTCCGTTACAAATTATATATTTTACATCGCTTTTTTGCTTTTTAACCAGTCCCCATTTTACGGCAGTTGGGAAACCTGCTCCTCCCCGTCCCCGAATTCCACTATTTTTCACCTCATCGATAACTTCATCGGACGACATAGTTTTCAGCACTTTTTTCATTGCCGTAAAACCACCTCGTTTTATGTACTCATTTATATCAACCGGGTTAATTATTCCGCGATATTCAGTGGCAATGGGAACCTGTTTCCCTAAAAATGAAGCCACCGGTTTTTCGCGCATACTAATTTCATAACGCTGAACACCATCCCAATTTCTATCGGTTTGAATGGTTTCTGCCAAATTGAGCAGTTTATTTTTTGTTTTGGTGAAAAGTCCGGGAGCATCAAAATGATTTTCAACAATGTTTTTAACATCCTCGGGTTTTACTTTTGCATATAAAATAGGCTCGCCTTCGTTTGGTACAATTTCAACCAATGGCACCTGATGACACATTCCCACGCAACCAACGTGTTTAAGGGTTACGCGCAACCCGCTTTCGTTGACAACACTTTCAACTTCATTTTTAATATCCTCGCTGCCACTTGCCACGCAACACGAACCAAGCCCAATTCTTATTTCGCCTTTAATTTCGGAGCCATCAGCTTTTCGTGCTTTTTTCGAACTTTTCTTTCCTGTCTGGCTTTCGAAATCTTCGATAACCTGCCCAACCTGGTCGGGTGCAACATGCCCGTAAGTTGTTTCGTCAATCTGAACAACCGGGGCTAAAGTACAGCACCCCAAACATGCAACTTTTTCCAGTGTGTAAGTTCCCGACTCTTCGGTATCAATACCATTGGGCAATTTAAATTCGCGTCGAAAAGCATCGTAAACCTGCCCGGCACCTTTTACATGACAAGCAGTTCCGGTACAAATTTTTATGATATGTTCGCCAACCGGTGCAAGCCTGAATTGCGAATAGAAACTGGCAACACTAATTATTTCGGCTGCCGAGATTGATGTTTTTTTAGCAACATATTTAAGAATATCATCGGGCAGATAGTTATGCTCCTTTTGAATTGCCTGCAAAATGGGAATCAGGCTCTTTTTTGTTGAGCCCTTTTCTGAAATTATTTGGTCTGTATTTTTATATTTATCAGTCATAATTAAAATCTCGCAATGGCGCGGAGACGCAAAGTTTTAGTTTTATTCTTTTTTACACACAGGCTTAAAGACAGTGAAACTCCGGAAGCGAAGAAAAATCCAGAGAAGAATCCCATCCATTCTACGTCAATTATTTTATTCAAATTCTCATCAAAGAGCCAAATTCCCAATTCAAACAAAATAATGACAGTTGAACCCAATATTTTTATTAGTTTACTCATCAATTAATTCTTTTACTTTATTTTCAAGAACTTTCTTATCAGGCAAATAAAGTTGGTATTTTGAAATAAATATATTGTTTGATATTCCTCCAATCGCATATTCAACAAGAATGTCATTTTTATCAGCTCCTAAAACAATTCCAATCGGAGAATTATCATCTTCAATACTTTCTTCAGTTTTAAAATAATTGAGATACATATTCATCTGACCAATATCTTGATGCTTTACGTGTCTCGTTTTCAAATCAATTAACACAAAACATTTTAGTATTCGATGATAAAAAACCAAATCGACATAATAGTGGTCATTTGCTAATGTAATTCTATATTGTCTGCCTACAAACGAAAAGCCTTTGCCTAATTCGAGTAAAAATGTTTGGAGATTGTCTATTATTTTTTGTTCAAGTTTACTTTCACTCATTCTTTGTTCTTCTCGAATTTGGAGAAATTCCAGCACATACGGGTCTTTTATTATATCTTTTGGCTCTTCTACCATTAACCCCTGTTCTGAGAGTTGAAGAACACCCTTTTTGTCTTTACTTAACGCAATACGTTCGAATAATGATGAACTTATTTGTCTTTTCAATTCCCGAACACTCCAATTTTCATTCGCTACCTGCTTTTCATAAAAACTTCGTGCGTTATCATTCGAAACACCTAATAATTCGGAATAATGAGTCCAT
Source organism: Bacteroidota bacterium (assembly GCA_024278975.1). Taxonomy (GTDB): domain Bacteria; phylum Bacteroidota; class Bacteroidia; order Bacteroidales; family Prolixibacteraceae; genus Draconibacterium. The sequence goes on along the minus strand of JAJRSD010000017.1, from coordinate 25,971 downwards.
GTCAATTTTCCAGTCACTAACTGGAATTTTGGATATTTCATATAAAACTGGCGCATCAGGTACACATTACTCTTACTAAATCCCTTGCCGAATCTCGTTTTCAAGTCCTTTGACAAATTTGTTAAAAGCGAACTACCATACTCTGCTTTCTCGTTGCCATGCTGTTCATATTCAACAATGTATTTCCCGATTTCCCAATTGGCTTGTACTAATTCATTATTTACTGCTCGCACAGCTCTTAATCTCGCTTCTTCAATTGTGTTGCCAATTGTATCAACGAGTTTTAAATATATCTCTAAATTATGAAGCTTCTCAGTCATATTTTTCCCTTAAAAAAAACAAAATACAAAAATAGTTAAATGTTTAACTCTACATTAAATAAGTGTCTTCACCTCATTTTCCAATACAATATAAATTCTTTTCACCACGAATATAAATCCTTCCATCGGCAAAAGCGGGTGTAGTTCCGGCAATTTCACCCAGTTCATTTTCGCTGATTAATTTCATCTCTTTTGCGAATTCATAAATCCGCATCACTCCATCGTTGTCCATCATAAAAAGTTTTCCGTCGGCAACAACTGGCGACGAGTATAATGTTGTTCCCACATCGTGCTCCCAATATTGTTCGCCGGTTTTTGCATTGTAACAAACCAACACGCCGTAACTGGTGGCAATTATCAACAATCCTTTGTATGCCAGCGGACTTGCAGCTTCGGGTAAATACTCATCGTTTTCCCAGATAATTGAGCCATCGTTCGGATTTATTGCTACCAAAGTTGCATACTCATTTCCGGCAAAAACAACTCCATCGCTAAAACCTACCGAAGGACCAACTTCGCCCATCATACATTCTGTTGACCAAAGTTCCTTTCCGGTTTTTATATCGTAGCCGGCAACAATCGGGTCGGCAGTTAATATAAGTTGATATTTCCCATCTATTTTTGCTAATACCGGACTTGCCCATGAAATTTTTGATTTGCGAACCGTTTCCCAAACCGTTTCTCCTGTGGCTACATCCAGTGCTAAAATTTTTCCTCCTTTGTTAGTGTCGTATTGAATAAACAGTTTATTATCCCATGTAATTAACGATGAAGAGTGCCCGTAATGATTATCGGGAACGCCGAGATTTCGCGCCCAAACACGTTTTCCATTCATATCAAAAGCAATTACATCGCCAGTGGCAAAAATGGCGAAAACGCATTTTCCATCGGTTGTTAATGTAGGTGCCGAGAGTCCCGTATCTTCGGTAACATTCGGCAATTTTGCCGGTGCTCCCTTAATATTATCCGCTTTTCCGGTCCAAAGCAATTTGCCATTATTGCTGTTGTAACAATAAACCTCGCGCGCCGTGTTATCGCCTCCGGCAATAAATACTTTATCGCCCCAGATTACCGGCGAATTGTATCCCTTTTTAGGAATAGGCGATTTCCACAACACATTTGTTCCGGCTGCACCGTCCCATTTTGTGGGTATATTTTTATGAAAAATAACTCCTTGCCCGAGAGGACCACGGAAAGAGTTGTGATTTTTTTGAAGGTCGGCAAGTGTCAAATTTGAAGTTGATATTACAGGTTTTGCTGTAGATTTCTCTTTTGTAACTTCCACCGAAATATTCTCTTTCTGAACTTCGTTGGAAACCGTTTTTTTAGATACATTTATCTCTTCAACACCCGGTTCAGCAACTTCCTTTTTTACTTCTTGCTGCTGAACTTGTTGCGGTACTTCTCCAACTTCTATTACTTCAATCCCTTCGTCTTCGGGCGTTACTTCCATCTCCGTTTCTGCCTGCAAGTCGTAATCGTTGAGGTGGTTGACGGTTGCGAACGATGCAATAAAGGCAAAAAGAAAAACAACAGCTCCCACAATCACAATTCCTTTTTGCGCCAGAATACGTCCCATAATTTCATTTTCGTGAACCGTATCGGGCTGCCCGATTTTGCTTTTCGCCGTGTAATAAACATGGAGGGCAAAAGCAAGAATTATAGCTCCGAAAAGCAACAGATAAGCTCCGGTTTTCACTTGCCACTGGCTGTTAAAATAGGCTTTCCGCGCCAGCAAATCGAAGTTTCTGATTTCCACTTTCAACTCTTCGTTGTTGGGCTCATCTTTTAGCCTTTCAACGAGGGCTTCGAGTACTTTACTTTCGATGGGGTCGTTTTTCGAGACCTGCCAAAAGTTGAGCAGCAGTAGCATAGCCACGGTTATACAGAATATTCCTGCAACTATTATAATGTTTTGGGAGAGCTTTATTTTATCGTTGTAATTCATGTTTATTTCTACTACTTTGAATTTATTTCTTTTTTGCGGCGCATGCAACCACCCGTTTCAATTTGACTGACGTGGCTGCGCCTTGTTTTTTGTTCTATTTGCATCCCCCGGTTAAACCCGGGGGTTATTTATGTTTAACTCCGTTGAAGTTTTTAATTGTCATTTCAACGTTTATCATTATCTCAATTCTCCAATCATAATTTATCACTTTTCAACCGGGCAATAATCGATACAACGTGCGCAACTGTAACAATTTCCTTTGTGCGGCTCGTAATCCTGTCGTCGTCGGAACACCACAGTATTCAGCAGGGTCATTCCAAGTACCAATCCCAGAAAACCTCCGGCAATCATACTTCCAATATAAAATTCTTCGCGTATTGCTTCCGCCTCTTCAACCAGTGTTTGCATTGATTTTCCGGCAGTAAGGAACATTTGAACGTCAATATTATCGGGGTCGTTTTTGAGCTCGGGATGCGAAATCAACAGCTCAGCAAGATAAACTGTGGAGTTTGCTTTCGATAGAAATGTGTGTGATTTGGCACCGGCAAAAATACCCACCGCAATCCAAACCGGAATTACCACCGCATAAATAAGAAAACGTTTGGGGCCAAGTCCCGATTTCAGCACCTCTTTTTCGTTGGTTGGGTAATCAATAGCATCAAACGGGCACGAGTTGGAACAGAGTTTACACTGAATACAAACCGATGGCGTAATTGTTAAATGCCATTTTGAGAACCGCGACATCCAGTTGAGCAAAACTCCGTAAGGACACAGAAAACGGCAATATGGACGCGATACAAACATTCCCATCAATAACAAAGCAATACCGAGAACCACCATGTGAAATTTAGCATCCATACGAAAAATCCCCACAAACGGGTCGTACCTGCAAATGATAAAATCGGTGCCGGTGGCAGCAAAAAGAACGGCCAACGCCAGATAAATATAGGGTATCAGTCCCAATGTTTTATTCAGCCATTTGGGCAAACTTATGGGTTTTACCACCACCAAATCCTGAATGGCTCCTAACGGACAAGCCCCCCCGCAGAAGACGCGCCCGAAAAAGAGGGCAAACAGAAGCGGCAACAGGAAAAACAGCAAAGTTGTTATCGAAATTGCGTACTCCGGGTCGAAGAAAGTCAGAACGACATTCTGGATGGAACCAATACTGCAAATACACCCGTTTCTGTAAAAACCAAAATAGATTAACGTAAATATTGAGAGCCACATTACACTCTGACGCGAACGGCTTTTTAGCACAAAATAGGTGGCCAGCGAAAGTACCAGCAGCAGAACCAAAACATCGAAATATTCCATCGCAAGAGCACGAGGTTCGGGTGTTATGGGCGTTGGCTGTTCGTAACCCGTGTCGAATTCAGGCTTTGGAAAACGTTGCTGTTGTGCAGACAAGTAAAAAGTAAAAAGTAAAAAGTAGATAGTAATAAAAACAAATTTGAGTTTTTTAGTTGGGAGAAAACTTTTGTTTCGTATTCCAGAATGCTGGTTACAAGTTGAAGGTTTATGCCCGATGGCAATTGATTGGCATTCACCTCCCGTAACTCGTAGCTCACAGCTTTCTTCAAAACTTATTTTCGATAATGTACTCATTCTTCTAATCAGGCTTTAGGTTTATTTGAGAAATCGCCTTTTACTTTGTAGGCTTCGCTGGCTTTTACCCGGCTAATGGCATCCGACGGACAAACGCGGGCAATTGAACATTCGTTGCAATTCAGGCAAATATCGTGGATAATCTGCAGGTGCATAGATCCGTTTCCGAACGAGGTGCAGCCCGCTACACATTTTGCACAACCAATGCACAAATCCTCGTCGATGTGGTACTCGAAATAGGGCTCTTCGATAAATCGTCGTTCGATTGCCGCCGTTGGGCAGAGCTGATTTTCGGCTGCCGTACTGAGCGAATTGGAATCGGGTTTAAAATAGCCGCCACACAAATCGCAATATCCACACAAATCGAATGCATGAATGCATTTTACCGCCGAGGGAGTCATCACACAATCGGTGGCACAGCGCCCGCACTGCGTACATTTAAACGGGTCGATTTGCCAAACGTAATCGTCGCCTGTAACATTTTTAAGTGCTGCTACACTTACCGTTCCCAACGAGAGTAACAGCGACATACGAATGCCGTTCTGTATAAATTTCCGTCTGTTTTGTGATTTACTATTTTTCTCCATCTCTTCTATTGTCTTTTTATTGTGCGGTGCATGCGATTTCAGTTTTTCAATTTAACCGACGTGGATGCACCTTGTTTTGCTTCGCTTTTTTATTCCCCGGGTTGGACAGAAGGGATTCCTTTGGAAAAACCCGGAGTTATTCATATTCAACTACTACGGAGTTTTTGTCTCTTCTTTATACCTCACCTCTTTTACGTTCGGATTTTCGCAATTCGAAACTTTGTTACAAGTTTTACAAGTTGGCGAAACGGAGCAACTCGCGGTCACCTTTTTATTGACTATCAGATATCCGGCAGAGGCTGTAAATCCACCAAGTATTAAAAGCCTGCCTGTTGTTTTTAAAAATTCTTTTCTATTCATATTTTTCTCTGTGTTACTCTGTGGAAACCTCTGTGAGCTCTGTGGTTAGATTTCTTTTATTTTACCACAGAAAGCACGGATAAGCCACAGAGGATTCAAAGTTCTATTTTAGTTTAAATACCCGCAATACTTTTCTGTCGAAATCGAGAGCATAAACATTACCCGCTGAATCGACTGCTACATCGGGTGCCTGCTCGCCATTTTTAAATTTTGCAGGCGGGGCAACCACTCCCGAAAACTCGCCTGACGGTTTATAAATTTTTATCCGTACCAACCCTTTTTCGCTGGTAATAAAACTACCATCTGGTAAAAAGGTAAAATGTGCAGGATTGCAACATCCGCTAAACCCCTCAATTTTCATGCTGGTGCTTTTCCAGTATTCGCGAAGTTTTCCTTCGGGTGAATAGTTTTCGAGGGCGTGCAACCCAGGGTTTACAACCCACAAATCGCCGTACTCATTAATATCAATATCGAAATAGGGACTCGGAATAATAAACCCAAATGCCCCTTCCTCATCAGCTTTACCATCAAACTCATTTAGTTTTTCACCCTCAACCGAAAAGCGTATGATTTTTCTGGTTCCGGCATCGGCAACAAAAACATTATCATCGTGCACTGCAATTGCAGTTATATACGAATCGAGATTAGTTAACTTCCATTCATTCAACAGCTCGCCTTTTTCGTTATAAACCCGCATTTGCTTTTCGAAGGCGATGTAAATTTTATCCCCGGCAACCTCAACTGTATGTGGTTTATCTGCTAACAGAACTTCTGTTATTAATTTCCCTGAGCTATTAATTACTTTTAGTTCTTGGTCGCCTACTAAATAAATTTTATCATTTTCGATTGTAATTCCGGCAGGTTTTTCAAAACCAATTTTAAAGTTTTTAGTCTCTTTATAATGAATTAAATCCTTGTCAACATTTTTAAATTCATCAATGTTGTATTCAAAAATATTAGCATCCATTTTATCGGGACGTTTCGATATAAAATCACCAACAACTACCCCGACAATTACTACCGCGAGGATTATTAAAAATATTATGATTCCTTTGTTTTTCATCTATTTTACGCTTTTATGTAATTCTGCAATTTCAATTGCTCTGTGTAGTTTATTTGCAAACCACTCTTTACTAGGTAGTTCCGTCAAAAACTGAGCGACCTTAATTTCTTTCTCATCTAACAATAATAATTCAATATGCTCAGTATTCCCTTCGCTACACAAAAGTAATCCAATTGGGTTTTCCTCACCTGCTTGCATTTCATGTTTTTGTAACCACCGAAGATAGAGTTCCATCTGAGCTTTATGCTTTGGCTCAAACTTTCCAAGTTTTAAATCAATTGCAACAAGACGTTTCAATTTTCGATGATAAAAAAGCAAGTCTAACCTATAATCTATACTATCAACCGGAATTTTCTTTTGTCTTTCCATAAATGCAAATCCAGTACCCAATTCCATGATAAATTGTTCGATGTGTGCTACAAGTTCATCCTCTAACTCTTTTTCAGAATACCCTTGTGGCAAATTCATAAAATCAAGTATATATGTATTTTTAAAAACTAAATCAGGATGCAAAAGTCTATTTTCAGCCAAATTACCGAGAGTTATTTTTATTTCTTCTTCCTGATGTTCGGCAATTGCTGTTCTTTCAAACAACATATTGTTAATTTGATGTCGTAATTTCCTGACACCCCATTGTTGGTTAATGCACATTAGACAATAGAATTCCTTTTTTGTTTCATTATTAATAGTTGAAAGTTCGATAAAATGACTCCAACTCAAATATTGCGACAGTGTCACAACATTTTCATGACGGAAAGATTCGGCTACCTTTATCATTCTTGTTAAAGCAGTGTAAGTGAAACCTTTACCAAATCGTCTTGTTAATTCTTGCGACACTGTCGCAAGAATTTGACTACCATAGTTAAGTAATTTTTTTTGTTTTAACTCAAGCGATAAAAACTCTCCAATACTCCAGTATAAGATAGTTGTTTCTGCGTTTAAATAAATGGCAACTTTTGATTTAGCCTTATAAATCAGTGTTGCAACTCCACGAAATAACTCCTCACCATATACTATAAGTTCTTTAGTTTTCATCTCAACAAGCTCTTAAATATTTAAATCGATACAAACCATTGTTTTCGAATCGCGTAAAATCATGTAACCATCGGCAATGGCAAACGGTGCCCAGGCATCGTGGCCGTTTTTGAAAATTTTTATCTGTTCCAATTGAATGTATTTTTTTGTGTCGGGGCGGGCAATTGTTAAAGTCCCGTCATCGTTCAGAATGAAAAATTTATTGTCGGCAATAAAATAGGGTCCCAGTCCAAAACGTGCTTCTTTTCCGCTCGACCAAACAATTTTCGTTGGATCGGCCGGATTAACACAGACAAACTGATTGCGCTGCGACCCGCCATCCTTAGGAAGAATTCCGAACAGGTGGCCATTCCAGTAAACGGCGGTTTGTTGTTCGCAGGCCAAACCCTCTTTTGGTTTATATTCGAAGGTTGGTTCTATCGTAAATTTTCCGCCGTTTTCGGTAAGTTGCAACATCATACTTCCGGCACCGTAACCTGCTGTCATAAATATTTTTCCGTCGGGCATGCAAACCGGCGATGGTGCAACAACCGAGTGATTCCATGCCGAGGTTTCCCAAAGAATTTCTCCGGCATTTGCTCCGTCGGCAGCCACGCCAACCAGTCCTCCAATGGCACTGTAAACGTACATTTTGCGACCTGCAAAAGTAAACGGCATAATGGATGAGTGCGACATTTTCCAACCTTTCGGATTTGGTGTTTCCCATAATTTCTCGCCGGTTTTGCAATCCATTGCAACAATTAATGCACTGCCTCCGGTGGCAAGAATGGCCACGTTGTTATCAACCAGCGGGCACTGCCCCGTGTACCAAAAAGGGATTTCGTTCTGGTACTCTTTAACTATGTCGAGCCCCCAGCGGAAATCGCCGGAGGTGCGGTCGAGGCACATTACGTGGCATTTCGGGCCAATTGTTACAATGTATTTATCGGTAACTGCCGGTATTGTTCGCGACATTCCGTGGTTGCGTTTTACTGCCACATCGTAGCCGCGGCTCCACTGTTCTTTTCCGTCGAGCAAAGAAAAGCAGCGCAGTTTGTCAGCCCTTTCCTCTTCGTTATAATCTAATACATAGAAAAGACCTTTGTAAATGGCAGCCCCCGAGTGGCCTTCACCCAATTCAAGCGACCACAATATTTTCGGCCCTTCCGCTCCAAATTTTTCGATGAGTTTAACCGGCGATTTTGAGATATTATCGAAATCGGCACCGCGGAAACGTGGCCAGGTTTCGTTTAACTCTTTATATTCTGATGCAAACTCCTCGAAATGTTCGCCAATATTTACATCCTGAATAAATGTATTTCCTTCTCCCCGATTATCAGCACCTTCCAAACTAATTGCAAATTCGTTGGTTGGATCGGTGTTCAACCACCAGAAAATGAATATAAATCCTAACAGGCTAATGAGGATTAGTGAGATATTTATTATTCGTTTTGTCATCTTTCAGTACAAAGTAATGAGTATTTAGTAGTGAGATATGAAAAAAGTCGATGTTTTTAACGTCATTCCTAACTTGTTTCGGAATCTGTTTAATAAAGATGCTGAAAATAAATTCAGCATGACATTCACATAAAATTTCTATTTCATTATTTAGTCTTACATTTCAAAATCTAATCGTCTTTTATATTATAAATCATTAATACATTGCCGTGGCGAACAAACAACATTCCGTTATAAATTGCAGGATGCGCCCAGTGCGGACCAGTTCCTTCTTCCACTTTAAAAGTACTTATTATTTTCAAACTCTCAGGCGAAGGTTCAACCAACGCTAAATTACCCCTTTTCTCTTCGTAAAAATAAAGTAACCCATCGGCATAAATTATTGCCCCTTTATTTTCCCATGCAGTTTCCCAATTTGTTTTTCCGGTCTTCCAATTTACGCTCACCCATTTCCCGTGCGAATTATTTTGCCAGTTCGCCCCATACAAATTCCCATCAACCAAAACCACACCTCCGTGGTGAGTATCAATCGTGTCGTTTTTCCATTTCACCTCAACTGATTTTCCATCATTAGAAAGTAGAAATTTTATTCCGGGATGGTTGTAACCGCTCGTTTCAAATAATTCATTATTGAAATAAATAGGAGGATTTGTTTGTGCCCCAACTCCTGATTTATTAAGATGATACTGAATTAAATCGTAACTCCATGCTATTTTTCCGGTCTCGGGAAAAATGGATATTATATTCTCGGAAGTTTGGGCAATTATAAATTTTTGTCCGTTGTGATGGATTAAAATTGGTGATGCATACGATTTTGCTCCGCCTAAACTCTTTGTTTTCCATGCCAGAGAACCATCGCTTTTATTGAAAGCTACAATTGTATTCTGCTCTCCACCCGTTGTGTACAGAACGATCTTATCGACAACCAGGGGCGATTCGGCATCGCCGTGTTTAAATATTTCACCACCATATTTTTTGCTCGCATCCACATGCCAGATAATTTTCCCTGTTTTGGCATCGATACAATTCAGTTGTCCTGTTCCGCTAACAATATACAATTTTCCATTTTCGAATGTTGGCGTACTGCGGCTGTCAATATACGAAGCAGTCCACGATCTTCCGTAGGGTGCTTCCCAAAGCATTTCGCCTTTTAAATTGTATGCCGAAAGAATATCGATTGTATCCTCTTTTATTCCCGAAACAAATATTTTCCCTTCAGCAAAAATAGGTTGAGAATATCCTTTGCCAATTCCTTCAATTTTTAAAATCATTTCGGGCCCGGTGGCAGGCCATTGTTTTAGTAACCTGGTTTCGTTATAATGTCCGGTGCGGCCAACACCCCTGAATTCAACAATATTTTGAGAGAGAATTGGGGTTGATATTAATAAAAATAGTATGCCAAATATTTGTTTCATTTTATTTCTAATACTCTTCTTTTTTACTATTAATTGTAATGATTATTGTCATTACTAACTTGTTTCGGAATCTGTTTTATAAAGACGCTGAAATGATACCATAACAGATTTTATTTGTTTTAAAAGACCCTGAAACGAGTTCAGGGTGACATTCTAAACTAATAACTCTTATCTCATTACTAAATACTTACTATCTAATCGTCTTTAATATCGTAAACCATTAAAACATCGCCATGGCGGAGCAATAATTTTCCATCGGCGATAAACGGGTGTGCCCAATGTGGCCCGGCACCTTTGGTGATTTTGAACTGGCTGATCACCTCAAATTCTTTGGGGTCGGGTTTTACAAGTCCCACATTCCCCTTTTCGTTGTAGCAATACAAAAGCCCATCTGCCATAACTATTGCGCCTTTTGTGTCCCAGTTTTCTACATAAACAATTTCGCCCGTGTCCCACTTCATGCAAATCCATTTGCCTCGTTTATTGTTTTGCCAGTTAGAACCATATAGATGACCATCGTGCAATATTACTCCGTGGTGGTGGTTATCAAAAGTTTGATCGATAAATTTTTCGGTTACAGAAGTTCCTGTTGAGTCCATTTTTAACATTACGGCATAATGGTCGTACCCCATTGTCAGGAATATTTCATCTTCATAAAAAACGGGGGTGTTGGTCCATATTAGACCTGTTTGTTTAGGATTGTCAGAGTTGAGGTATTTATAGCTCCATGCAATTTCTCCTGTTTCGGGTTTTAAGGCGATTAAGTGTGTGCCAATAACGGCAAGAATGTATCTGAAATCTTTGTATTCATATATTGTTGCCGAAGCATAAGCACGTGCCCCCCCGAGTGATTTGGTTTTCCACGCCAATTCTCCGGTTATTTTATCAAATGCTACGATACTTGTTTTTTTCCCCCCGGGCGAGCAAATAACTTTATCATCGACAATTAATGGGGTCTCCGAGTTTCCCCATCTGTGGTACTCTGTTTCATACTCTTTGTCAACTTCAACTGTCCATATCTTTTTTCCGGTTTCTCTGTTAAAACAACCCAACATTCCCATTCCGCTTTGGACATAAATTCTATCGCCATCAACAACCGGGGTGCTTCTTGTATCGGGGAAAGATTTATACCACGAACGACCATAAGGAATTTGCCAATTTATATTTCCGTCAGAATCAATCGATGTCAAATAATCAAGCGTGTCAATCATTCCGGTAGTATAAATTGTTCCGTCAACCCAAATGGGCGACGACCATCCTTTACCAATATTTTCAACTTCAAGGATTTGTTCCGGACCATTTTCAGGCCAACTTTTTAAAAGTCCGGTGTCAGGAAACTGGCCATCGCGATTCGGGCCACGCCATTGTGTAATTTGAGTACTTGCAGTTAATACAATAACTATAAAAACAATCGCTAATAATAATCTCTTCATTATTACAAATTTTAGTTGGTTTAAAAAAAAACAATCTCAACAACAAATAGTTGCTATTTTATTTTGTATGCTATTAAAACATCGCCATGCCTTACAAATAAACGTCCGTTATTAATTACCGGGTGCGCCCAATGTTGTGCAGTTCCGAGTTCTACTTTTGTTTTACTAATTAAATTAAATCCTTCGGGAGTAGCCTCAACAAGTGCAAGTTCGCCTTTGTCGCTGTAACAATACAACATTCCATCGGCATAAATTACCACTCCTTTACCAATCTCTTTCGAGACATATTTTTCTTCACCGGTCTTCCAATCAACACAACGCCACTGACGTGCTTTATCGCCCGAGCCATATAAATATCCATCAACCACAACAATTCCACCCATCCGGCTATCGAGTTCTGTTTTAAACCATACTTTTTTTACCGATGCTCCATCTTCTGCCAAATCTAAACGTACGCCACCCTGTCCGTAACCGCTAAAACAGAACAACCCGCCATCGTAAAAAACAGGTGTATTTGCATGAACTTTCCAGCGATTTGTTTGCGGATATGCCCACAACATTTCACCGGTTGCTGCGTCTATACCTAAAATGTGGTCGGCGGTCATTGTAACGAAAAGTGTTCGCGCGGGCAACTCAACTAACAATGGCGAACAATATGCAGAGAGTTCGCCTTCTCCCTCCGACGACCAAACTAAATCTCCGTTAAAACGATTTAATGCCACAACGTTATTTTTTTTTCCTCCCGGTGTTACATAAACTAAATCACCATTTACTGCAACAGTTTCGGTAACTCCCCAGGTAATATTTTTTCCATCGAAATCGTTAAAACTATCTTTTGTCCATTTTATCTCTCCATCGGTTGCACTCATACATGTAAGAACGCCTTTCCCCGAGTAGATATAAAGCAAATCGCCAACAATAACGGGTGACGTACGAGCACCGGGATAACTGTTAAAAAACTCTTTCCCGTAGGGAGCTTTCCATTTCAACTTTCCGTCCTGAGACAAAACATAAATATACCCAATCGAATCTATCATTGTAGATACATAAATTACTCCATTTGCAAATGATGGCGACGAATGTCCTTCACCCAAACCATCGAAATGCCAAAGTATTTCCGGACCGTTGGCAGGCCACTCTTTTAAAAGACCGGTTTCGTTGTAAATTCCATTATTATTCTCGCCACGCCATTTTGTGGGAGTTTGAGCCGTTAAGGCCGAACTTACAAAAAACAAGGTGAATATCATTAAGGACATTTTTGTAAACATAATAATCAATTTTTTCGGTTATGCTCTAAAAATAATTTAAATTGTAACATTAACAATATTTTTTCATAAAATTAGGAACTCGTTAACAAAAAAATTGGAGATACTACCTGTTACACCAATTTCCCTTCAAACTTCAACCTCTGGTTATTACTTTAAGAAGCGAGTCTGTCGCGTAAAAAAAAGAGCCTCATTAAAAATGACGCTCTTTTCTAAAATCTCTTGAATTCTCTATTCCGAAATTACTTTTGCCGTACGTTTTCTATCGTGTTCGTTAAGCTCAATTTTACGGATACGCATAAAATTGGGTGTTACTTCGATGTACTCGTTATTACGAATATATTCCATCGCCTCTTCCAACGAAAACTTGACTGCCGGAGCGATACTGATTTTATCGTCGGAACCGGAAGCACGCATATTCGACATCTTTTTAGTACGTGTAATATTTATAGTTAAATCGTCCATGCGAGTGTATTCTCCAATAACCTGACCTGCATAAATATCTTCTCCGGGATTTACAAAGAAACGTCCTCTATCCTGCATTTTATCTATTGAATACGGGATTGCATTTCCGGTTTCGAGTGAAATTATTGCTCCGTTTCTTTTTACTCCAAGATTGCCTTTCCAGGGTTCGTAACCCGCAAATCGGTGTGCCATAATTGCCTCGCCTTCGGTTGCTGTTAACATTTGATTTCTCAGCCCGATTAATCCGCGAGCCGGAATATTAAACTCAAGATGAGAACGTTCGGCAGCAACTTCAATATTTAATATATCGCCTTTACGTGCAGTAACCAGCTCAATTACTTTTCCTGCAAACTCTTCGGGAACCTGAACTGTTAGCGCCTCGATTGGCTCATGTTTTTTACCGTCAATAACTTTGATAATTACTTTTGGTTGCCCCAATTGCATTTCAAATCCTTCGCGGCGCATGGTTTCTACCAAAACAGAAAGATGCAAAATGCCACGTCCATAAACCAAAAATGCGTTTGCCGAATCGGTCTCTTCAACACGAAGAGCGAGGTTTTTCTCGGTCTCTTTAAACAGCCTGTCGCGCAATTGGCGTGAGGTTACATATTTCCCGTCTCTCCCAAAGAATGGTGAATTATTGGCAACAAACAACATGCTCATTGTTGGCTCGTCAACACTAATTGGAGTTAATCCTTCGGGCTCTTCAATATCTGCAATCGTATCGCCAATATCAAACCCTTCCAAACCCATAACTGCACAAATTTCGCCACACGGAACAGGTTGTTTGGTTTTCTCTTTTCCAAGTCCTTCAAACAGATAACACTCTTTTGCCACCGATTTAATTATCGTTCCATCGCGTTTTACAAGAGAAACACGCGAGCCCGGAATCAATTCACCGCGAGTTACTTTCCCAACTGCAATTCTTCCGGTGTACGACGAATAATCGAGCGACGTGATTTGCATTTGAACAGTGCCATCTTTAGGCTTTGCTTGTGGAATGTGTTCTAAAATTGAATCCAATAAATAGGTAATATCATCAGTTTCCACTTTCCAGTCTTCGCCCATCCAACCGGCTTTTGACGAGCCATAAACAGTTGGAAAATCTAACTGGTCTTCGGTTGCATCTAAACTAAACATCAAATCGAAAACTTTCTCCTGAGCAATATCCGGAGTGCAATTTTCTTTGTCAACTTTATTTATAACCACAATTGGTTTTAAACCCAATTCGATTGCTTTTTGCAGCACAAAACGAGTTTGCGGCATGGGACCTTCAAAAGCATCAACAATTAACAAAACACCGCTTGCCATGTTTAAAACACGTTCTACTTCGCCACCAAAATCGGAGTGACCGGGGGTATCGATAATATTAATTTTTGTGTTTTTGTAATGAACCGAAACATTTTTCGATAGAATTGTAATTCCACGTTCGCGTTCTAAGTCGTTACTGTCGAGAAGTAAGTCTTGTACTTCCTGATTGTCTCTAAAAAGATTTGCCTGGTGTAAAATCCTGTCAACCAGTGTAGTTTTACCGTGATCAACGTGTGCAATAATTGCTATATTTCTTATTTCTTCCATTGTCTTTTTGAATTGGGCTGCAAAAGTATGAAAGATTTATTTGCTTGTTTTATATTGAAAGCTAATTCGTTGGAATGTGCGTGAAAGTTAATATCGTTGAGGAACAGGGCGAATCTTTACTCGCTGAAATTAGTTGACATAGGAAAGTCAACCTCTCGTTGTAACCGTCAAGCGGTTTCGAACCGCTTGACGGATTAAGAATTGAAGTAGCGCGCCCGAATAATCAAGAAAATCTTTCGTATTAAACCTAATAAGTTAGGGTGAATTTCTCGTTTATAACCGAAAAACTTAGGGGTAATTCTTCGGTTTAATACGAAATATTTAGGGGTAATTTTTCGGTTTGATAAAAATATCAACATACTTTGTAATGAAATTCTATTTCGTTCGTATTACAGAAAACAACAGTTACAATAACAACCGTAAGAACAATTTTGAATGACAAATGACGAATTTGAAAATCTAATTATTCAACAAAAAAACAGGCTTTACAGATTTGCATTTAGCATTTTAAAAAACTGCGAAGAGGCTGAAGATGCGGTACAGGAGATTGTTTTGAAATTATGGAGTAAAAGATTGTCGCTGCAAATAGACAAAAACATTGAAAGCTTTTGTATGCAATCGGTGAAAAACCATTGTTTTGATGTACTTCGGAAGCGAACTGAAGATTTGAATTACAAAAACAAAGCGATATTAAACTTCGCTGAAAATCTAAATTTTGAAAATATTGATCTGGTTGAAAAGATAAAAATTGAAGTTCAGAATTTATCGACACAACAAAGAATGGCAATTGAACTAAAAGATTTTCAGGGATATGATTACGATGAGATAAGCGAAATACTCGAGATGAGTGTAAACTCGATTAGAGTTAACGTTTCGAGGGGAAGGAAAAAATTATACGAAATTTTTAAGGAGGAGCTAAAAAATGGATGATTACAAAAAAAATATAGAGCCGTTTCTTAACGGAGAATTAAATGTTGGCGATTTTAAACCTGACGTTAAAAAAGACTCCGACACAGATTTTATTGATGTATATAAAAAAGTAATCGATGAATCGAAAGATGAACAGTTACCCGATTTTAATCCGTTTGAAAAAATCACTTCGTCAAATAGAAAAATACGGTTAAATTTTTTTAAACGTTTACTTTCCTATGCAGCCATTTTATTATTATTGGTAGGAATATCATCCATTTTCATACTCTCAAAATTTCAGCAAAAAACTGAAACGAACAAATATAGCGAACAACAAATTGCAGAAATACGGAAAAATACGGAATATGCGTTGCTCTATTTTTCGAGAGAGTTAAACAGTACTTTAAAAAGTTTTGATATTACCAATGTTATTTCAAATCCATCAAACGACATAAAATCATATAAAATAGAATTTGAAAATCCAATGAAAAATTTAAATATTACTAAATTATGAAAACACAATTTCTAATTATTTTATTCCTGATAACAGGAGAAATGAGTTTCGCTCAAAAAGGTGGACAGTCAATAGATCAAGTCTTTGAGTTATTAAGGGCCCAGCAAAATATTTCGTATTTCGAAGTTACGGGAGAGATGTTTAAGATGCTTTCTGAAACAAAAGAAGCACCCGTCGAATTTAAAGAATACGTTAGTAAACTATCAGGGATGGAGATGGTGAGAACCAGTAATAGTCGAGATAAAACAAAAGTAGATATTTATAAACTTTTTATGTCGAATGTCAATTTAAAAGATTTCTCAAGATTAATGACTTCCGAAAGTCCATCCCAAAGAATCACCTTCTTTCAAAAGAAAAGCGGTAAAATTAATGAGTATTTATTAGTTCAATCGGATGCCATAATTTATATTACCGGCACTCTCGACCTGAAATCGATTAGTGAATTCGAAAGAGTAATGGAAATTGCCGGCAGTGCTTTTGAAATGTAATTAACTATTAGTTGGGGTACAACTCGAAGTTGCATTCCGACTGAAAATCACCGTATCAAATACAAAAATTTATCAGACCGTAAAATCATTTTATCGCCAACAAAAACGGGTGTTGATTTTACAGTTCCTTTAATATCGTTTTCGGCAACTTTTTGAAAAGAGTTGCCGGGTTTAATAATTGTACACTCGCCTTTTACATTTATAAAATAGATATTTCCGGCTGCATAAATTGGCGAGGCGTTAAAGTTTCCTTTTAGTTTCTCTTTCCAGATTGGAGTTCCTGTTTTTGGGTCGAGGCAGGTAACCATTCCCCGGTCGTGAACCATATACATTCTGCCGTCAACAATTAAGGGAGTTGGAATTTGCGGCATTTCATCTTCGTTCATCCATTTTATATGAGTTTTTGTAACATCGCCTTTCCCTGTCGGATCGACTGCATAAAGTCTGGTAAAGTACGGTTTATTATCCTCAAATATCCAACCCGAATTTACATAAACCAAACCATCGTAAAACAAAGGTTGACTGACTGTTGAATCGAAACCATATTCGATGGTCCAAATAACTTCGCCCGTATTTACATCGTGGGCAAAACACATAAACGATGAGTTACTAATTAGCAGCTCTCTCCCATCAACTTCAATAACAATTGGCGTTTGAAACGACGTTCTAAAAACCGGTTCCAGAGGATCGTAAATTTCTGCCGGACGCACACTTTTCCAGATTGTTTTACCGGTTTTTTTGTCGAGTGCAACAACATATGGATCTTCCGTTCCTTCCAGATGTACAATTAATTTATCTTTATGAATAATTACTGACGAAGCCGGTCCCTGCATGTGTTTGCACGGCATATCTTCGCGTTTCCAAACCACTTTAAAATTATTGGTGTTAATACAAGCCGTGCCAAATGTTCCGTAATGAACGTACACAAAACCGTCTTCGATGCATGGAGTTGGAGTTGCATACGAATTTGTTGAATGAATATGTTGCGGCTCGTCGCTTTTAAAAAGTATTTTTTCGTATAGCAATTTCCCTGTTTCAAAATCGAAACAGTATGTGTAAAATTCGGTGCCATCTTCGGTGGCAGAAGTGATCCAGATTTGATTGTCATAAACAACAGGTGATGAATAACCCAACCCGTTAACAGGAACTTTCCAGACTACATTTTCGGTGTCGCTCCAGTGTAGTGGAGCAGTTTTTACAGTGGCATGTCCATCCATTTTTGAACCCCTAAAATGTGTCCAGTTTTGTTTGTCGGAAGAACAGGAAAGAAAAAGCAGGGAGATAAGAATTAAAAATACAGATATTATTTTATTCATTATAATAGGTTTAGATTGTTTAAAATCAAAGTTAGTTTAAAATTTGAAATTCAAAAATATATATGATATTTGCGTGTACATTTATTTAATATCAAAATGAAAAAAATTATCACACTTTTATTAGCTACTGTTACTGTTTTCAATATTGTAGTTGCGCAAAATAGCGAGGAGCCAACAGTTCGTGTATTAACTTTCAATATATTACACGGAGCAACAACAAAAGGAGATTTCGATTTGGATAAAATTGCATCGATAATTAAAGAGGTCGATCCGGATTTGGTTGCTTTGCAGGAAGTCGATTTTAAAACCAATCGCGCCAGAAATTACGATTTGGTAACAGAGCTGGGCTGGCTGACAAAAATGACATCACTTTTTGGAAAAGCGATGGATTTTGACGGTGGTTGTTACGGCGAAGGGATATTAACAAAAATGCCAATTATTGCAAGCAGGAATATTCCACTTCCTCACTCTGCAGACAATGAGCCACGAACAGCTTTAGAAGTTATGGTAGAACTGAATTCGGGTGACACAATCAGTTTTATTGCCACTCATTTAGAGCATAAAAAGGACAACCCTGACCGAATTGATCAGGTAAAAAAAATTAATAATATTTTTGCAGATGGAAAATATCCGGCAATTTTAGCAGGCGATTTAAACGATACTCCTGAAAGTGAAGCTATATTAATTTTGAAAACAAAGTGGACATGCAGTTTTGGTGATAATCCTGAACCTACGTATTCGTCTGACAATCCTCATAAAAAAATCGACTACATTATGTTTTACCCGGCTAAAAACTGGCAGATAATAAAAACCAGAGTTATTTGTGATGAAATTGCTTCCGACCACTGTGCCGTATTATCGGTTTTGAGGTTGGTTAAATAAACCTCTCTTAACAATACTCAGGAATATTATCATCCACCTTTTCAGAAAAAATAATACTGTGTTTCTTTAATTCATTTAAAATGGGTTCGTAAATATCTTTATGGGTTGGAATAAACATTCCTTTCAAATTCAGTTTCCCGGTTAACACTAATTTTGCTGCAATTGCCAATGGCAGACCAACAGTTTTCGACATTGCAGTGTGCTCGCTATTTTCGCCGACAACTGCCAGCGAACTTGTTAATTTTACCTTTTTATTGAGGGTTGAATCGTGGTAAATAAATTTATGCCACATCACAATCATATCTTTGTCATCGGGTTGCAGTTTCCATTTCTGTTTTAAAATATGTTCGAGAACCTGTGCCGGAGTTGCTCGTTTTAAACCAATTTTAGTATCGTCGAAAATGCCCAGCCAATTTAATTTGAAAATGATATCAGAATCCTGATCGATGTGCATTGCGCGATACAATTTCAAATCAACCGAATCGGTTGGATGATAGTATAGAAATGAATTGATAAACTCGCGATAAGTCATGTTTTTAATATCCTCAAGATGATATGAATCATCGGTTGCGCCCAAATGGACAAACACATTCCATGCCCTGCAAAACCCTGGGCGGCGCAGTGTTCCGCGATAAATTGTGGGAATTCCCTGTAAATTATATTTTTCAATATATTTTAACGAATCGCGGTTTGCATAACCCTCAAACATTCCAAAGCCTTCAATATCAATTATTTCTGTTCTCCTGAAAAGCCGGTTGTACGGAATATATTTAAACTTCCCGTTTTGAATAAACTTTGCCGGGCCGCCCTGACCAGCCAAAACAACATTTCGCGGATTCCAGCTAAATTTGTAATTCCACGGATTGTTATCGGATTCGGGAGCAACCAACCCGCCGGTAAACGATTCGAAACAAAGCAACTTGTGCCCCTCATTTTTTATACGGTCAATTATTTTCATTGCCGACATGTGGTCGAGTCCGGGGTCGAGTCCACATTCATTCAGAAAAAACAGTCCTTTATCAATTACTTCTGTTTCGAACGCTTTTAAATCGGCAGTTTCGTATGAAGCCGTTAAGAGGTTTTTCGAAAACTTTACACACGACTTTGCCACAAATTTATGAAATCGTGCAGGGAGCATTGAAATTACCAAATCTGCACTTTTTACTTCTGAATCCCTTGCAAACTCATCTTTTACATTCAATGCCGAGTAGCTGACGGCAGGATGATTTTCGTTCTCGTTAACTTTTATATCAACAATTTTTATTCTCCAGTTAAACTCGTTGGCGTTATCGGCGAGATATTTAATTAACGAGTTACTCGACCTGCCTGCACCAAAAATTAATATGTTATTCATACTTTATTCATCATTAAAAAAGTGTTTAAAAATCTTCGTCATTCTGAATTCATTTCAGAATCTCAACTAAATAATAAAGATCCTGAAACAAGTTCAGGATGACGGAAAAACCAACTTTTGAAATACCTATAAAACTCAATTTTTAAACATTAAACTCAATTCCTTGTGCAAGTGGCAAATCGGTACCATAATTAATTGTGTTTGTTTGTCGGCGCATATACGCTTTCCATGCATCGGAACCCGATTCGCGGCCACCACCAGTATCTTTTCGCCACCAAAAGCACCACCAATTTCGGCTCCCGAAGTACCAATATTTATGTTGGCAATTCCACAATCGGAACCGACTTGAGAAAGGAATGTTTCTGCTTCTAACATATTAGTTGAAAACATTGCAGACGATAAACCTTGCGGAACATCGTTGTGCATTCGAATTGCCTCGTCTAAATCGGTATATTTTATCAGATATAAAAGTGGCGCAAAAGTCTCTTCCTGAACAATTTCGAAATGATTTTCAACTTCGGCAATACAAGGATTTACAAAACAACCAGACTCAAATCCTTCTCCTGTTAAAGAGTCGCCACCAACAATAATTTTACCTCCTTCGGCTTTAACTTTTTCTATTGAATTCTGGAAATTCTGAACTGCATATTTATCTACCAGCGGGCCAACCAAAGTTTTAGAATCGAGAGCATTTCCGATAGGTAACTTCTTGTAAATAGCTATTAATTTCTGTTTAATTTCATTGTAAATAGAATCGTGAACAATTATTCTGCGGGTCGAAGTACAGCGTTGTCCACAAGTACCAACCGCACCAAAAACCACTGCGCGCAAAGCCATCTCCATGTCGGCATTTGGTGTTATAATTATTGCGTTGTTTCCACCCAGTTCAAGAATTGTTCTGCCAAGTCTTTCGCCAACTAGTTTACCAACTTTTTTACCAAGTGGAGTTGAGCCTGTAAACGAAACCAATGGGATATTTTTATCGCTGAACAGTTTGTCGCCCAAATCTCTCGAATCAGCAGCAACCAAATTCAAAACGCCTTCGGGTACATCGTTTCGTTTTAAAACTTTAGAGACGATATTAAAAATTGCAACGGCACATAAATACACTTTCGACGATGGTTTCCAAACAACTACATCGCCGGCTACAAGCGCAATCATTGCATTCCACGCCCAAACAGCTACCGGGAAATTAAATGCCGAAACTACTCCCACAATTCCCAACGGATGATATTGATCGTACATACGATGTTTTTCGCGCTCGGAGTGCATTGTAAATCCGTACAACTGTCGCGACTGCCCCACGGCAAAATCGCAGATATCAATCATCTCCTGAACTTCACCCAAACCTTCCTGATAAATTTTGCCCATTTCGTAAGAGACTAATTTACCAAGTGGCTCTTTATATTTTCGCAGTTCCAAACCAATCTGACGAACAATTTCGCCACGTTTTGGAGCCGGAATCATTTGCCATTTTTCAAAAGCACCTTTAGCAGTTTCAATAACTTCATCGAAATCTTCGGCGTTTGCCTGACGAACTCCGGCAATTAATTCGCCGTCGGAAGGCGAAAACGATTCGATAAATTTACCTTTGGTCTCTTTCCATTTAGTTCCGGTGCAAACTCCACTGTTTACCAATTTAATTTCCAGTTGGTTTAATTCTTTTTTTATAGTGAGTAAATTATGCATGATATTTGTTTTTAATAGGTTATTTCAAAAATATTTAGTGTCGAGAATTTGGAGGAAATGTAAAAAGCTAATGCGAAACTGCGTCATCGTCGAGACACTCTGGCATACCGAGATAAAAGAAAACCGGACATTGATACGATTGAATCATGTTTTAAAGTTAGAAAATATTTAGGAAGTTTAATAAATCGAAATTAATTTTTTTTTGCAGAGGTGGTTAGCACAACAAGTTTACCTCCCTCCAAATATTTAATTTCTACTATACTCAAACCACAAAACTTTCGGTTTTTAGAATTGTGATTTCGCTTTGTCCAATACCCAAAAAGCTAAATAGATTGAATATATTAAAAAATCCTTCGTATTTTGCACCACCAAATAGAGCATTATGGATACAACAAAAAAAATCTACATTTTCCTTGTAGCAATCACAGTGGTTGTGGTTCTTATAATTGCGCAGTCGATAATTATACCATTTATTATTGCCATTTTTTTTTGGTTTCTGATTCGGGTAATAAAAAAAATATTATCAAAAGTTAAGTTTATAAGTCGATGGCCAATATGGTTGTTAACTACTACTTCAGCGGTATTACTTCTCAGTTTCTTAGTTCTTGCGGCTAATTTAATTTCCAGCAATATTCAGGAGTTGTCGAGTACACTTCCGGTGTACGAAGCAAATATTACTAAAATTACCGACTCTATCAACCAACATTTTAATATCGATATTTTTTTGATGATGACTGATTATGCCAAAGACATGAATTTTGGCGGATTACTTTCATCGCTTTTTTCGGCAATAACAGGTATTTTTGGAAGTACGTTTACAGTATTACTCTACCTTTTTTTTATGCTTTTGGAAGAGCACCTGTTTCCTCATAAGCTAAAAGCAATGTACCCCGATAAAAGACGATATAAGCATATTAATGCTCTTATCAATAAAATAGACCACTCTATTGGAAACTATATAGCACTAAAAACCATAACAAGTCTGTCAACTGGTTTTCTGAGTTATTTTGCACTTCTATTTATCGGAATTGACGCACCATTTTTCTGGGCTTTTCTAATTTTCATTTTAAATTTTATTCCAACAATTGGTTCATTAATAGCAACTGTTTTCCCTGCAATATTTGCAATTCTTCAATTCGGAGAAATTACTCAGGGTTTATTAGTTCTGGTAATTGTTGGTTTCATACAAATGATTGTTGGTAATTTCATTGAACCTAAATTAATGGGCAACACTTTAAATATTAGTCCACTTGTTGTTCTACTTACCCTTGCTGTTTGGGGAGTAATGTGGGGAGTAACCGGAATGTTGCTGAGTGTGCCAATAACTGTTATTTTAATTATCATCATGTCTGAGTTCCCGGAGACCCGTCCAATAGCAGTTTTGTTAAGTCAGAGAGGAGAATTAAACAAATAAAAGAATACGTTTCTGTCCTAAAAAAATAGTATAATGAAATTTATATTGCAACTTTTTATATTGATTTTTATATTGAATAGCAATGTTTTACAAGCTCAGCCAAAGATAATTTTAGATACCGATATTGGTGGCGATGCCGACGATTTAGGCGCACTGGCAATGTTACACAACTTTGTAAAAAGTGGCAACTGCGAACTGCTTGCAATAATGAATTGGGGAACTGATAAATATGCAGTTCCGGCAATTGACGCAATTAACCGCTTTTATCTAAACCCCGATATTCCCATAGGAACGAGAAAAGACGGGACTTCAACATCCGACTTGCAGTACAATAAAATTATTGCCGATAACTTTGAACATACTCTGACATACAACGATGTGCCGGATGCTACCGAATTGTATCGTAAAATTCTTGCTTCGAATGAGGATAATAGTATTGTAATTGTTGCCGTTGGCCCGTTGTTAAATATTCAGCGGCTCATTCAATCCGAACCCGATTCTTATTCGCCATTAACTGGTGCCGAATTAATTTCACTAAAAGTAAAAGAGTTTGTAATAATGGGAGGCAAATTCCCAAAAGGTGGATGGGAATGGAATTTTAACGGAAATATGCCGGGAGTTACAAAATTTGTAATCGAAAATTTAGATGTGCCAATTGTTTTCTCGGGATTTGAGTTGGGTGAACAAATACAAACAGGAGCAATTTTTAACGATATCGACAAGGAGACCCCACTCTACAAAGGATTTCTATATTTTAGCGAACATGCACCATGGATAAAAGCAAATTTCGAAGGTGAAATCCTTGACAACTCCTCATTCGACCAAACAGCAGTATTGTATGCAGTAAAAGGGGGTGTTGGCGAATACTGGAGAAAAATTAGCGGTGGTGTTTGTAAAGTTGACGATAATGGCGATAACCACTGGAAAAAGGGGAAGAAAACAAATCATTCGTATTTAAAACTAAAAGAGTCGCCGGAACGGATGGCGGAAGTTATTGAAGCAATTATGCTAAATCGGTTTGAATAATTTTACTTTAATGTTATTTTGAATCAGGTTTTTCTTTGTCAAAAATAGTTTTGTTTTGAATTAGAGGTTTTGCCCAGAAACTAATACTCAAAATATATCCCAGAGTTATAAAAACAAACATCATTCCTATTTTTAGTGAAGTTAGATCGCTCAATCCACCAATTATTAACTGAACAATTGCACCGCCTGCAATACCTGTCATTAAAATTCCGGCAAACGAACCATGGTGTTTTTTTACAGAATTAAGTCCCAGCGACATAATTACCGGAAACATTACCGATAGAAAAAAACCGGAAATCGGGAATGCCCACAACGATATATTACTACTACCGAATAATCCTGCAGCAACACTTATAATAGCCAAAATAGTAAACCATCGAAGGATAATTTTGCTATCGAGAAGTTTCATTAAAATTAATCCGAGTACACCGCCAATAGTCATCAAACCCCAGAAATACGAAACTGCTCCGGCTCCAACTGTTTCGGGATTAAAACCATGATAATTACTTAAGAATTTCGACATCCAGTACGAAATACCTTGTTCGGTACCCACGTACGAGAAGATTCCAAAAAAATAGAGTATCACATATTTATTAGCAAACAGTTCGAGATAACTATCTTTCGAACCAACTTTTTCATCTTCCTGCAATTCAACTTTCGGAAGTTTTACGAACACTATTATAACAATCATCAACAGACTTATAAACGCAAAAAACCAATAAACCGAAACCCACGAAAAAGAATTCTCTACTAAATTTGTCATCAACTTAATAAGAGGTTTCTCTACATCTCCCTTATCAATATTTACAACAAAATACGAATATAACTGAGGACTAATAAATGATGCAAGTCCAAATACCAACTGTCCTAAAACCGAAGTGAAAGCATAATTCTCCTCGCCACCCGAAACCCGTAATAGTGGATTAATAACCACCTGTAATATTGCCATTCCGGTTCCGATAGTAAAAAGTGAGACAAGGAAAATATTGAATGATGGGAAGATTGCGAAACCAAGTGCACCTGCAAATGCAAAACCAAATGCCAATATCATCATCATTTTTTCGCCCCATTTTTCAAGTAAAAACCCCGATGGGATAGACATTACTCCGTAGGCGATAAAAAAAGCAAAAGGTAAAAAACTCGCCATTGTTTCAGTTAATAAATAACTGCTTGACACGCTAGGATTTAATGCTCCGAGAATGTTTGTAAGAAATGAAATTACAAAAAATGTAATCAATATTAAAGCAACGATAAAATAGTTTCGTTTCATTTTAATAGAATTTATGTGAAAAGACTAAAAGAAAAGTCTATGATTAAGTGAATGCCAAAAGTAAAAATATTACTTAATTCGTTACTAATCAATTCCTAAATTAGCAATAAATTCTAATGAATTTAAGACTGGTATTTTATTTTTCAGCACTGTATCAGTTATTGAACGTAAAACCGCGAACCTGAATGCACCGTGTGGTGATCTAAATTGTCCTGATATTTTCTGTTTCACTTTTATATTTCTAATAGTCCGCGATTCCCATTTGCTTTTCCAAACGTAGGGCTAACTGAAAAAGCAATTTACATGCACTACTCCATTTATGACCGTAAAGCTCATTCAAATAATTCATATCCCTAAGTAAATGTGCTATACATATTTGGTGTGATATTGCTGGAGTATTAAAATGGCTTCCCCAACAATCGTGAACTAAAACAGAGTTTTTAAACCCATCTTGAAAAGTATTGGTTATGGATTTTTGTCCTCTATTATCGGTGATGGTAATAAATGTGGCTTCTTCGTTTTGCCAAGTCCACGCCCAGTGTTTATCACCATTTACTTTAACTCCTGTTTCGTCACTACCAACTGAGTATTTGCT
>JAJRSD010000016.1 GCA_024278975.1 Bacteroidota bacterium | reverse complement strand
TAAGGCAGTAGTTGCCCAGAATTCTAATAAATTTGTATATACCAAAGCGGCACCTGATTTAAACAGAGGGCAAGTAAAATTGTGCTTAGAGTTGTTATCTATGGCGGGTTTAATTTATCCGGTAACACATTCATCGGCAAAAGAAACGAACTGTATTATTGGCAACGAGAATCCAGGAACAGTCGGGCCGAGGTGGATTATCTTGTTCAAATGAACACAAAGATATTGCCAGTAGAAGTAAAATCGGGGACAAAAGGTAGTATGCAAAGCCTGTGTTCGTCAAGATCGGTAACATCCAATTTAGCTGAAGCGTGGGCAAAGAAAATTTACATTAAACATTTTGTTAGTAAATTGAGTGATTCGCTTGGGGAGGAATATGAGACAGAAGTGTGGTTAAAACAATTTAAAACACCGGAAGGTTTTCGTTTTTGGAGGGGAGATAATAAACCGATTGAACTTTGGAGCAATGCACTTATTGATCAAAAAATTGATTACATTAGCACAATAAAAAGTTATGTCAGCATTACTACAACATATAAACAAAATATATTTTTGGGATATTGACATAAATAAACTGAACGAAATCAAGTCAAAAAGATTGATAATTGAACGAGTAATAAACTTTGGCAAACTTCATGAAATTCAACTTCTGAAAGAATATTACGGAACAGAAGTTGTAATAGAAACTTTATGCAACCTTAATTATATCGACCCCAAAACATTAAACTTTATTTCACTTTTTTTCAATATTCCTAAAACAAGGTTTAAATGTTACATACGGAAACAGTTGAACAATCAACCCTGGAACTATTAATACGATTACAAAAGCAAGAATATTACACCCTCCTTTAGGTAGGTGACTAAAACCGCAAGAATAAAACTCAGGCTTTAGCCGTTAAAATTCTTTGCTGCTAACAAGTGTAAGATTCCGTCCTGCGACGGAATGAAGGAGAAATTTTACTCCTCTCAATTCTGTAATCGAAATTCGATAATCGTTAATCATTTTTCATGTTATATTTGTAACTATATTTCACAAGACAAGAGTATGAATAATCATTTTTGCACTAAAATATGAAGGTATCGATTTACTAATTCTAAAAACAATATTTCAATATATTGGAGAAGAAGCTATAAAAAAAGCTATTCTTAATGAACCAACGGGTCAGTATTCAAGAAGAATTTGGTTTCTTTACGAATGGTTATTGGGAACTAAGATTAATATCCCTGATTTAAAAACAGGAACCTATGTGGAAATTGTAAATCTGAATTTACAATATCCGGGACCAACTATTAACTCAACCCGGCATCGGGTAAAAAATAACCTCCCAGGTACTCCTGAATTCTGTCCAATGATCAGAAGGAGTGAAAAACTTGAAAAGTATATATCAACAAATATTCAGGAATCTATTGATAAAGGATTAGATGGAAGAGATAAGGAACTTATCAGAAGGACAGCAGCATTTCTGTTACTAAAGGATTCTAAAGCCTCATTTGCAATAGAAGGAGAATTCCCTCCAAATATGCGGGCAAGGAATTGGGGAAAAGCAATTGGACAGGCAGGGAAAAAAGCTTTAACTTTATCAGAAATAGATCGGCTACAACATATTGTAATTGGTTCTAAGAAACTAAATAAATTCTTTGATAAACTTGCCTGACACAAGAGTAGATTTACTTATAAAATTATTAAATCAGAATAAAGGAAAATTGTCAAAAAGAAAAAGACAAAAAGATTTCAACGAATTATTTGAAGAAGATATTACGATGATTGAAGATTATTATGAAGAAATTTTTGGGAGTTAATCATATCCAATCTGAGATATCAAAATCTTCTTTGCCAGCTTCAAGCTGATTAAATATATCATTAATGTGCGAAATAAATTTGCTCAGTCTGTTATTCAGAATACGAATATCCTCTGAGTTTCCAATAATTTGCTGCCTCAAATTATCCCAATCGGTCGAAGCTACATAGACAGAAGTTTATAATTCAATTCTTCGACTATTCACTACACACCTTGCATAAACAGGATATTTCCCATCATTTCTCACCTTCGTTTTTTTTAACTGAAGATTAATTCTAATTCTCATAATTCAAATTTTTTTAAAAAGTTAAAAATTGAGCTCACTCTGAGAAACCATCGGATGAAACATTCATGGCAAAGAGTTTTGGAACACAACTTGTCCTGATTTCGCGGGAGGCGGATGATTATTTTACTTGTCTTGTGTCTTGATACTTTTTGTCGTGAATCTATTTTTTTTACTTTTCGGAGAGGACTCAACTATAATTCACTCATAATAATTTGCAACTGGTTTGCTGCATCGGTTAGTTCAAGTTCAACATTTTCGATAAGAGATTGAAGTGGTTCAATATCGTTGTTTTCAGATAATAGTTGAATCTCTTTTAATAGTTTTCCGGTACTTACCATCGCAAAAATAAGAACAGACGATTTTGCTGTGTGAGCTTCTTTTGCCAGATTTATTAAATCACCATTGCTAAAATACTGTTTTATATTTGAAATAAACAGTGGTATTTGCTCCAGAAAGATCTCGATTAACTCTTTTTTAAATTCATCATCACCGAAAGAAACAGAGTCAAGTTGTTTAATATTAATTTGTTGAAAACTATTAGTCATACTGATTTGTATATAATGCGCAAATTAATAAATATTTTCATAGTTTTAAACGCTGAAATTCTGATATAATTCATGTGTAAGAAATATTTGAATAGATAGTTTTGCAACATTAAATTCATAATAAAATGAAGAGAACTGCATTTAACGAAATACATAAAAATTTGGGTGGCAAATTGGTGGAGTTCGCCGGTTACGAAATGCCCATTGAATACAGTGGAATTAAAGACGAACACATGACAGTTCGCCAAACGGTTGGTGTTTTCGATGTTTCGCACATGGGCGAGTTTTGGGTGAAAGGACCAAACGCTCTCGATTTGGTGAACAAAATTACATCGAACGACCCGCGTAATTTGAAACCAGGGCACGCACAATACAGTTGTTTTCCAAACGGCGAAGGTGGAATTGTTGACGACTTGTTGGTTTATCATTACGAGCCCGAAAAATATATGCTGGTTGTAAATGCATCTAATATCGATAAAGACTGGGATTGGATTGTTAGTCAGAATGATGTTGGAGCCGAACTCGAAAATGCGTCCGACAATATTAGTCAGTTAGCAATTCAGGGACCAAAAGCAACCGAGACTTTGCAGAAACTTACCAATATTAATCTTTCGGAAATTAAATTCTACACGTTTACAACCGGTAAATTTGCTGGGGTTTCTGATGTAATTATTTCGGCAACAGGATATACCGGAGCCGGCGGTTTCGAACTATATTTTAGAAACGACGTTGCCGAAAAAATATGGAAAGCAATATTCGAAGCCGGTGCCGAATTCGGGATTAAACCAATTGGGCTTGCAGCACGCGACACACTGCGCCTCGAAATGGGTTACTGTTTATACGGAAATGATATTGACGACACAACTTCTCCAATTGAAGCCGGTTTAGGGTGGATTACAAAATTTAACCACGAACGCAGTTTTGTTGATCGCGAATTTTTAATGATGCAAAAAAAGGAGGGGGTTACCCGCCGTTTACGAGGTTTTATTTTGCTCGAAAGAGGAATTCCCCGGCACGATTATGAGTTGTTAAACTCTGAGGGTTCGGTTATTGGAAACGTAACTTCGGGTACAATGTCACCGGTGTTGGGTAAAGGAATTGGAATGGGATATGTTGCCAAAGAATACTCCGCTTTTGGTACTCAGATTTATGTGAAAATCAGAAATAAAACTATTCCGGCTGAGATTGTAAAACTGCCGTTTATTTAGAATATTTTTTGTGAGTTTGATTTTGAAGTTCTTTAAATAATTATTACTCAACATTATTATTTTAAATAAAGAGTCTTTTCTTTATTAGAATAGAATAAATTTGCAATTAACAGATTTATTAACTCACTTTTAATAGTTATATAATGAAAAAACACAATTTTTACGCAGGGCCATCAATTTTGCCCGAAATTACAAAAGAAAAAACTGCCGAAGCAGCCATGAATTTTGCCGGAACCGGACTTTCTGTAATGGAAGTTTCGCACCGAAGTAAGGAGTTTGTTGCGGTAATGGACGAAGCTCAGGCTTTGGTAAAAGAACTCCTGAAAGTTCCTGAAGGATACTCGGTGCTCTTTTTGCAGGGTGGTGCAAGTACCCAGTTTTTAATGGCTCCTTACAACTTAATGGATAAAAAGGCTGCCTATTTAAATACCGGAGCGTGGTCGAAAAAAGCAATTCAGGAAGCGAAGTTTTTTGGCGAAGTTGATGTAGTTGCTTCTTCTGCCGATGCCAATTTTAATTTTATTCCAAAGGGCTACAAAGTTCCTGCCGACGCAAGCTATTTTCATATTACAACCAACAATACAATTTACGGAACTCAGTTACATGCCGAGCCGGAAGTTGATATTCCATTAATTGGCGATATGTCGTCAGATATTTTTAGCCGCCCGGTTGATGTTGCAAAATACGATGTTATTTATGCCGGTGCTCAGAAAAACCTGGGGCCATCGGGAGCCACTCTAATTATTGTAAAAGATGAGGCACTGGGAAAAATCGAACGTCAGATACCTACAATTTTAAATTATAAAACACACATCGATAAAGATTCGATGTTTAATACTCCGGCAACTTTGCCCGTTTTTGCCTGTTTGCAAACCTTGCGCTGGCTAAAAGAAAATGGTGGAGTTGAGGCGATGGAGAAAACCAACATCGAAAAAGCAGGTATTTTATACGGTGAAATTGACCGTAATAAATTGTTTAAATCTACCGTTGCAAATGCTGAAGATCGTTCGTTAATGAACATCTGTTTTGTGATGACAGACGAATATAAAGAGTTGGAAAAAGAGTTTCTTGATTTTGCCACATCGAAGGGAATGGTAGGAATTAAAGGTCATCGTTCGGTTGGTGGTTTCCGTGCATCTGTTTATAATGCAATGCCAATTTCGAGTGTTAACGCACTTGTTGAAGCTATGCAGGAATTTGAAAAAACGAAATAAAAATATCAATTTATTATAGGGGACTTCTATAAAAATGCAGGACTTTGGTCTTGCATTTTTTTTTGAAATGACAACAAATAACAGAGACAATTATCATAGTTCATTCGGCTGTGTAGTAATACTTTTGAAGAAAATAAAAACTCATATATTATGAAGAAGGTATTAATTGCAACAGTAAAACCATTTGCTCCGGTGGCAGTAAAAAAAATCAATAAAATATTTAAAAAAGCCGGATACGAAGTCCAATTAATTGAAAAATACAATTCGAAACAAGATTTATTAGATGCTGTTGCAACAGTTGATGCAGCAATAATCAGAAGCGATAAATTTGATGCTGAAGTTTTAAATGCAGCCAAAAACTTAAAAATTGTGGTACGTGCCGGTGCCGGATACGATAATGTTGATTTGCAAGCTGCCACCAAAAATGATATTGTGGTGATGAACACTCCCGGACAAAATGCAAATGCCGTGGCAGAGCTGGCAATTGGACTTGCCATTTTAGGAATTAGAGAACTATTTTCGGGGAAACCCGGCGGCGAACTTCGTGGACGAACTCTGGGTTTGCACGGTTTTGGTTTTGTTGCCCGCAACGTTTTTCGTATTGCCCGTGCCATGGGAATGAAAGTCATTGTTTACACACAATACAGTAAAGATGCCGCCGCCGCAATCGGATTAAAAGTAACCCACTCGCTGGAGGAACTTTACGAAAAAAGTGATGTGGTTTCAATTCATGTACCCGCAAAAGGCGAGCATATAAAATCGGTTAGTTACAAGGTTTTAAAGCACCTTAAAGATGGAAGTATTCTTGTAAATACAGCCAGAAAAGAGGTGATTAACGAGCCCGATTTAGTGAAACTAATGGGAAAGAAACAGGGAGTTAAGTATATGTCGGATGTAACTCCTGATTGTGAAAAGGAGTTTTCCGAAAAGTTTGAAGGTCGTTACTTCTTTACACCCAAAAAAGCGGGCGCACAAACTGCCGAAGCAAATTTAAATGCAGGAGTAGCCGCCGCCGAACAAATTATCGATTTTTTTGAAAAGGGGGATATTGCTTGCAAAGTGAATTAAATCCCGTATTATCTAATGTTCATCAGATGAATGATTTAGAAAAAAACATAGAAATGTACCGGAAGAATTCGCAAGACCTGCAATTAAGAAAATCCTAATCCACCGAATCGTAAACCACAACTTTGTCCCACAAATGAGAATTCTTTTCAATAAATTTTAGGTGGATTGGGTGTTTCTGGTAAATATTTTGGTCGTTTAAACTATCGAACATAACCATGTACGAATAGGTGTACGAATTCTCAACAACACCACGTTCTTCCGTTGCAGCCGGAATACCAATATGGCTCATTTTAATGGTCTCCACCCTAATCAAATCATTCATTGCCTTTTCAAATTGCTTCCGATGAGCTTTATTTTCAGGCTCTTTCAACCAGAAAAAAACGTGGTGCATTAACGCACCGGTAATTTTTACTTCGCCGGCATTACTACTTTTCGCAAAAGGAATTAATCCTGCAAGCGTAACTCCCGCTACTGCTTTTTTTAGAAACGAACGTCTGTTTTTCATATTTTCTCTATTTAAATTTATTGATGGTTTGTTTTATCGCAACAAGATTTTCCAAAAGCGCTTCCAGTAAATCCAACTTCAGCATATTTGCACCATCCGATTTTGCCACTGCCGGATTTGGGTGAGTTTCAATAAAAATACCATCGGCACCAACAACAATTCCTGCGCGGGCAATTGTTTCTATTAATTCGGGTTTTCCACCTGTAACTCCACTGCTTTGGTTGGGTTGCTGTAACGAGTGTGTAATATCCAATATAACCGGAACATTCATTTTTTTCATTACAGGAATTCCTCGGTAATCAACCACTAAATCCTGATATCCAAAAGTTGTTCCACGCTCTGTTAACATCACATTTTTATTACCACTCTCCATAACTTTAGTAACTGCAAACTGCATCGCCTCAGCCGAAAGAAACTGTCCCTTTTTTATATTGACTACTTTCCCGGTTTTTGCCGCAGCAACTAAAATATCGGTTTGCCTGCACAAAAATGCAGGTATCTGCAAAACATCTACAAACTCTGCTGCCATCGTCGCCTCTGCTGCCGTGTGAATATCGGTAACCACCGGAATATCGAAAGTCTTACCTACTTTCTGTAAAATCTTCAGTGCTTTCTCATCACCTATTCCGGTAAACGAATCTAATCGCGAACGGTTTGCTTTTCGGTACGATCCTTTAAAAATATATGGTATTTTTAGCTTTTCCGAAATAGCAGTAATTCTTTCTGCAATTTCCATTGCCATCTTTTCGCCTTCGATGGCGCACGGACCTGCCAACAGAAAAAAGTTTCCCGAATCGGTATTTTTTAGTTTGTCAATTTGTGGTGTCATTCCTGAATTTTAAATTTCAGACAAATGTAAGAAGTAATAATAGAAAGTCATAAGTTCGGTTGTTATAAGTTTGTTCCCAAATTCAGATACTACGGGAAGGAATAGAAATCATTAGTTTCCGGTAAAAGTTTTGAGATTGCTTCGTTACACTCGCAATGACAGATTTTTGTAACACTTTGATTATCTGCAATTTTCTCAAAGACCCTGAATCAAGTTCAGGGTGACGTTCTAATTGACAATCTCCCTTAGAACGTCATGCCGAATTCATTTCGGCATCTTTCTGTCATCTCCTCATTATGCTCAATAAAATTGAGTGAATCCTCGCAATGACAGATTTTTGTAACACTTTGATTATCTGCAATTTTCTCAAAGACCCTGAAACAAGTTCAGGGTGACGTTCTAATTGACAATCTCCCTTAAAACGTCATGCCGAATTCATTTCGGCATCTTTCTGTCATCTCCTCATTATGCTCAATAAAATTGAGTAAACTCTAGCAATGACGGGCATCTCAAATCATAAAAACTTTAGTTTTAAGTAATTACGGATACAGTGAAGCAATCTGTTTCAATATTCACATCTTTACCGGACAACAATGAACAGAAAAATATATTCATTTAGTTTACAACGTAATTTTAGTACTTTTGAATGTAGTTATTTAATCAGTTCGCTAATCTTTTAAAAATGAAACAATTATTTCTATTTTCTTTTTTTGTATTTACCTTTTTCAATTATTCTTTTTCAAAAATCAAACCCACAAAATTAACCTGCGAGTATCTAACAAACCCGATGGTGGTTGACGTTGCTCAACCGCGGCTGGCATGGATAAACATTGCAGATAGTGACGAACGCGGTCAAACTCAAACTGCTTGGCAGGTTCGGGTTGCCGGGACGAAAAATCAACTTAACAGTCCTGATTTATGGGACAGTAAAAAAGTTTCCGGTAATCAATCGACTCGTGTAAAATACAACGGCAAAAAATTAAACTCACGCCAAGATTGCTGGTGGCAGGTTCGTGTATGGGATAAAAATGGAGAAATATCGGTCTGGAGCGAACCCGCATTCTGGCACATGGGATTACTGCAATCTTCCGACTGGCAAGCACAATGGATTGGCGCACCCTGGCAGGGCGAGGAGCCGCTTCCTTTTCCAAACGACCGCAGAGTACATATTCCGGAGCAACTTCCGCCGCCCGCTCCGATGTTCAGAAAAAACTTCACCCTAAAAAAAGAGATTGAAAAAGCGGTAGTTTATGTTACCGGACTGGGCTATTTCGAGTTGTATTTAAATGGCAATAAAGTTGGCGATGATGTTTTGTCTCCAAATTTTACAAACTATTCGAAACGGCCGAATCTATCAAATCGCTTTATTCATCTCGATGATAATTTTAAGGAATACAGAGTTATGTACCTTGCCTACGATGTTAAAGCGTTGCTCGAAAAAGGCAACAATGCAATTGGCGGGATTGTTGGAAATGGTTTTTATAATCCGGCATCGGCATGGACTGAAGCTTTTGGCTCACCTCGTTTTATAGCCCAGTTGCACATTACTTACACCGACGGTTCGGAAGAGATAATTGCAACCGATAAAAGCTGGAAAGTTGGTAAAAGCCCCGTTTTAATGGATATGGTTTATTACGGCGAACATTACGATGCCCGCTTGGAATAACCCGGTTGGTGCACTGCCGGTTTCGACGATTTGCGTTGGGAAAATGCTGCAATTAGAAAAGCGCCAACCGGCAAAATGGTTGCACACACCGCACACACCGACAAAGTTGTTGAACATCTGAAACCTATCAGAATTGAAAAGAATTACGAAGGAAATTACATTGTCGATTTTGGTATAGAAGTTTCGGGCTGGGTAAAACTTATTGGTATAGAAGCGCCGGCAGGTCATAAAATTGAAATCAAATATTTGAGTAATAATTTCTCGGGCGACAACTCCTATATTTTCAGTGGAAAGGAAAATCAGAATTATTCGGCTCGTTTTAACTGGTTTGTTTTCCGTGAGGTTGAAATCGTAAACTGGAAGGGCGATTTACATCCGGAGCAAATATCTGCCGAAGTTGTTAATACTTTTATAGAAGAATCAGCAATTTTCGAAACCTCTAACCTGCTTTTTAATGAGGTTAATAAAATATGGAAACGCAGTCAGACAGATAATATGCACGGTGGAATTGCCAGCGACTGCCCGCATCGCGAACGTTCGGCTTACACTGGCGACGGACAGGTTGCATGCGTTACAGTGATGCACAATTTCGATGCAAAAAGCTTCTATCATAAATGGATACACGACATTATCGGAGCGCAAAATATTGAAACCGGTTATGTTCCGAATGCTGCTCCGTGGCAACCGGGCAGTGGCGGTGGAGTTGCGTGGGGAGCTGCAATTTGCATAATGCCGTGGGAGTTTTATAGGCAATATGGCGCGGTCGATATTCTGGAAGATTCGTACCCGGCAATGAAAGAGTATATCCGATACATGCAAAACTGGGTTGACAATGATGGAGTTATGTTTTCGAAACGCAGAGGTGAAGATGGCAAAATTTTAAAATGGTTTAATCTGGGCGAGTGGGTTACTCCCGGCGAACTGCCTGCCGACGATTTAGTACATACTTTCTATTTTTGGCGATGTGCCGATTTTACAGCTAAATCGGCTAAAGTTTTAGGGAATTCAGATGAAGCTGAAAAATATGCAAAGTTGGCGGAATCAACGAAACAAGCATTTCATAAACGTTTTTATAACGAGCAGAAAGGAAGTTACGGAGTTGCCGGAAGCAATATTTTTGCACTTAAAATGGGCGTTCCCGACAGTCAGTATAAAAAAGTTATAAAAGCTCTGAAAGAGAATATTAAAGCCAACGACGGACATTTGGATACCGGAATTTTTGGAACACAATTTTTCTTCGAGGTTTTATCGGACAATGGAATGAACGATTTGGCTTATGAAGCGATGAACAAAAAAGACGAGCCGGGTTACGGACGCTGGCTTGAACTTGGTGCAACTACAACCTGGGAAGAATGGAATACCGATGGTTCGCACAATCACCCAATGTTTGGCGGCGGTTTGGTTTGGTATTACCGTAAACTGGCAGGTATGAACGTTGATTTGGAAAATCCCGCCTACCGGAATATTATTTTCAAACCTCAACCTGTCGATTCAATATCTTTTGCAAAATATTACAACGAAACTGTTTTTGGAAAAGCAGGAATTTTTTGGGAGAACAGCGATGATAAATTTACCATGGAAGTTATCGTTCCGGTTAGTTGCAGTGCAACGGTTTATGTTCCTGCAAAACAAAACCAGAAAGTTTTTGAAAGTGGAAAATCAGTTTCGAATTCAAAATCAGTAATAGCTGCCGGCGAAAAAGATGGCTATAAAATATTTAGTGTGCAGAGTGGTAATTATTTATTTGAGGTGGAATAAAAAAGTTGCAAAAATAATTCTAAAATGATAAAATTAATTTCACTCTCCGCAATTCTGTTTCTTCTGATTTCGTGCCAAACAAAAAAAGAGGAGGCGAAAAAACCAGTTCAGGTAAGTGGTATTTACCCAAGTCTGGCGTATTACAATAACGAGGGAGAATGTGGAACTGGCGCTGTAGTTCCGTGGGTTGACCGACTTTGGGTGATTACCTACGGACCGCATAAACCTTTGGGTTCATCTGATAAATTATATGAAATAACTCCTAATCTGCAACAAATTATTCGTGAAGAAAGTATTGGTGGTACTCCGGCAAACCGTATGATTCATAAAGAGAGCAATCAGCTTTTTATCGGTCCTTATGTCATCGATACGAATCGGAATGTTCGTGTAATTCCATATTCCGAAATGCCCGGGAGACACACCGGAAATGCCCGCCATTTAACCAATCCTGCCGATAAAATTTACTATGGGACAATGGAAGAAGGTTTCTACGAAGTGGATGTAAAAAACCTTGTGTCAACCACTCTTTATAAAGATGGAAATAAAAATGGGCGATTTGTTAATCACGACGATACTGATGTGAATCCCCAAAATGCCACATTGCCCGGCGCACACGGCAAAGGTTTATATTCAGGGCAGGGAGTTATGGTATATTCCAATAACGGCGAAGCTTCAGCAAAAGCTTTAACCGATTTTGATATTGAAGCCGGTGTACTTGCCGAGTGGAACGGTAAAAACTGGACAGCAGTTCGTCGTAACCAGTTTGTTGAAGTTACAGGACCGGGCGGAATTTACGGAAATGAGAACCCCAAAACCGACCCGATTTGGGCAACCGGCTGGGATCATAAATCAATTATATTGGGCGTCCGGAATCCTGAAACGGGTTGGGATTTTTATCGTCTGCCAAAAGCAAGTCACAGTTACGACGGTGCACATGGTTGGAACACTGAGTGGCCGCGGATTCGTGATATTGGCACAAAAGAAACCCCGGATTATTTGATGACCATGCACGGAATGTTCTGGAAATTCCCTGAAAATTTTACTGCTAAAAACTCATCAGGAATTCGTCCGCGTTCAGCCTATTTAAAAGTAATTGGAGATTACGCACGATGGAACAACCAACTTGTTTTTGGGTGCGACGATTCTGCTCAAAAAGAGTTTCTCAACAAAAGAAAACAGAAGGGAAACATTGAAGGACCGGGACAATCGAACTCAAATTTGTGGTTTACCTCGTTCGAAAAACCTGATGAATTAGGACCAAATACTGCTTCCGGCTCGGTTTGGCTGAACGAAGAAGTGAAAGCTAATGAAATATCAGAACCAATGCTTTTTGCGGGTTGGGAAAAAAGGACCGCGTGGGTTCAAAATGCAGGTACATCGGATGCTGCTTTTGTTTTCGAGGTGGATAAAAATGGGAACAGGAATTGGGAAGTATTAAAAACTGTTGCTTTGATAGCCGGAGCATCGGCAAACATTGAATTTAATTCAGAAGAAAAGGGAGAATGGATTCGTGTTATTGCAAAATCGAATACCATTGCCACAATAAACTTTAATTATACCAATAATGATGAACGTTCCGGAAAACCATCCGATATGTTTATAGGACTCGCAAAGGTTGACGAACCTAAAGTAATTGGCGGATTATTATACGGTCTGGGAGACAACCGACGTGCACTTGGTATTTCAGCAATGAATTTTACAAACGGATTGGTTACTGAAACCGGTTATTATGAACTGGATAAAAGTTTGAACCTGATAAAAAAAGATGATTACGAAACAAATTCATTCATAAAAGAGAAATTTGCCATTCCT
Organism: Bacteroidota bacterium; assembly: GCA_024278975.1. Classification (GTDB taxonomy): domain Bacteria; phylum Bacteroidota; class Bacteroidia; order Bacteroidales; family Prolixibacteraceae; genus Draconibacterium. Next base: position 62,185 of record JAJRSD010000016.1, on the reverse strand, counting down.
GAAAATGTAGTTGATATTGAAGAATCATCGGTTCTGATTATCGACGATAAAAACCGCAGATGGCGGTTGCCGATTGGGAATGACTCATTCAAAAAATTAATAGACAGGGCACAATTACGTATTTGTCGTGAAGTTGCAACCGAACGCGACCTGTTTAATTGCTCCGGCACATTTTACGAACTCCCCGCCGAGAATGCCGATGGTTTTGCTAAAATAAGACCGGTAGCATCGCACAATTTCCGTATTCACGATTATGCTTCGTATCGTGGAATGTTGGTAATGAGCGGTATTGACTCGAATGCAAAAGCAGGCGAACATATTATCCGCTCCGACGATGGAAATGCTGCCGTTTGGGTGGGCACAATCGACGATTTATGGGAGATGGGAAAACCCACCGGACACGGCGGTCCGTGGAAAGATTCGCAGGTAAAAGCAGGCACTTCTTCCGACCCGTATTTAATTGGTTTCTACGATAAAAAATTGGTTGAAATTTCTCATGATTCAGGCAAAGCAGTTACTTTTAAATTTGAGGTTAACCCAATTGGTCACGGTCCGTGGATGTTGTATAAAGAGATAACTATTAAACCCGGAGAAACATATAAATACGAATTTCCTGAAAGTTTTCAGGCACGCTGGATACGTTTTATTACCGATACAAACTGTACAGCTACTACATGGTTAGAATACAAATAGTAAAATACTTTTTCAGATGAAACGAATTACCTTTAACGCCATACTTATTCTGTTTGCAACAATTGCATTTGCTAAAACCAACACAATTTTTATAGAAGCCGAAAGTTTTGAAAACCCGGGTGGCTGGGTAATCGACCAACAGTTTATGGATGTGATGGGCTCGCCATATTTAATGGCGCACGGTCTGGGAATTCAGGTTGAAGATGCCTCAACAAAAGTAAAATTTCCTAAAGCCGGAACTTACTATCTTTTTGTCCGCACACGCAACTGGGCGGCACAGTGGTCAGAAAACGATGCCCCGGGGAAATTTCAGTTATTGATAAATGGTCAACCAATCGACAAAATATTTGGGACAGAAAGTAAAGAGTGGGCTTGGCAAGCCGGAGGTGAAGTTGATATTTCTGAAAAAGAGAATACCGTTTCGTTGCACGACTTAACTGGTTTTAACGGTCGGTGCGATGCAATAATCTTTACCACCGACCCAGATTTTATCCCATCGAATAATTATAATGATTTTACAAATTATAAAACAAAAAAACAACGTAAGTTGGAAAAACCACAGAGGGCTGGCAAATTCGATTTTGTTGTTGTTGGCGGCGGAGTGGCCGGGACTTGCGCAGCAATTTCTGCTGCCCGGCTGGGAGTAAAAGTGGCACTTATTCAAAACCGACCTGTGCTGGGTGGCAACAATAGCTCGGAGGTGCGTGTCCATCTCGGAGCCAGAATTAATCAGGAACCTTATCCGGCTCTCGGGAATTTAGTTAATGAAATTGGTCCTTTGCGTGGTGGTAATGCCCAGCCCGGCAAGTATTACGAAGACGATAAAAAGTTAAGTGCAGTTTTGGCTGAAAAGAATATTTCACTGTTTCTGAATTTTCATGCCAACAAAGTGGTTACCGAAAATGGTACTATTAAATCAGTTACAGCACAAAATATTGCAACCGGAGAGAAACTGGTTTTTAAAGCTCCTCTTTTTGCCGACTGTACAGGCGACGGAACTATCGGAGTTTTGGCAGGTGCCGATTTTATGACCGGCCGTGAAGGTGTCGCTGTTTTTGGTGAAAAAACTGCACCGCAAAAAGCCGACAGCTTAATGATGGGCGCATCGGTACAATGGTTTGCCGAGAGTAAAAGTGCCGTGAGTAAATTTCCCGATATTAAATGGGGATTGCCGTGGAATGATGAAAAAGCCGAAGCTATTACTCGTGGCGACTGGAACTGGGAAACGGGAATGGGACTCGATATGACAAAAAATCTGGAACAAGTACGCGATTACGGGTTACTCGTTGTTTTCTCCAACTGGTCGTATGTGAAAAATCATTTAGCAGAAAATGAGAAGTTTGCCAATGAACAGTTAATATGGGTAGCTTTTGTTGCCGGTAAACGCGAGTCGCGCCGATTGGTTGGCGATTATATTTTGGTTGAACAGGATTTAACCGAACGGAGAATTTATCCCGATGGAACTGCACCCACAACATGGACGATTGACCTGCATTATCCCGACCCTAAAAATGTAGAGTTGTTTCCCGGAGCTCCGTTTAAGTCGATTGCAAAACACATTGCAATTTATCCCTATCCAATTCCGTTCCGCTGTTTATATTCCAAAAATGTAAATAATCTGATGATGGCAGGTCGCAATATCAGCGTATCGCATGTGGCACTTGGTACAGTGCGATTAATGCGAACCACCGGAATGATGGGTGAGGTGATAGGAATGGCAGCATCGGTTTGTAAAAACAAGAAAACAAATCCTAGAGGCGTTTATCAAAACTATTTTTCGGAAATAGAAAATTTGATGGAGAGAGGAGTTGGAAACGCCGGTTTACCAAAAATTCAGAACTATAATTTGGGTAGTACTTTATTGAAAGAGTAGCAAAAACAGAAAAGAAATCCGATATTTGAGGCAATTGAAAAAAGACAAATTTAATAGCTAAACAGATAAGTGTGAAAATCATATCCTTAAAATCTTCCATCGTCCCCATTCTGTTCACAATATTTCTCCTGACATTCCTTTCTGAAAACCCGGCATGGGCAACCATTCCACAGTCAGCGAAAGACGATGCCCGTTACGAACTGGGTTATCTCGTTGTTACCCATTACAACGGCGTTAATCCCGATGGAACAGGAGATTCCCGCGCGGGGATTCAGGAAGCGATTGACGATGCTTACGAAAATAATTTGGTGGTTTTTTTCCCCGAGGGAACTTATCTCGTTTCCGATGTTTTAAAGTGTTACTATTGGGCTTTTTGGGATTCCGGCAGAAATCGCCCCAGCAATCCACCCGGGAAAAAAGCGCATGTTTTGGTTGGTTCCTATGCCGGAAACTCACGGCCGCTCATAAAACTTTCAGCAGATGCCGTTGGATTTGATAATCCCGGCAGCCCGCGACCAATAATTGTTTGGCGGTATTTTTCGGCAACCAACAATAAAGGCATTTCGAAAGTCGAACCCGACAATCCGCTTACCGGGGTTCCTCCAAATTACATGAGTCAGCCCAATGTAATTTTTGGCTGGGAAATAAGAAATATTGATTTTGATGTAAACGAACATGCCGGAGCCATAGCCGGAGCTTTTAATGCAGCGCAGTATTGCGGAATTTACGATTGCAAATTCGTGGCAACCGGAGGTTATTGTGGAATTCTTGGCGTACCGGGGAGGAATTCGTTTATTGCCAATGTTGAAATTGAAGGAGGGAAATATGGCATTTACAACAACGGTAACGCAGCCGGTGCGGTTTTGGTTGGCGCGCGATTGTACAACCAGACTGAATTTGCAATTACTTCCGAAGATTTTTGCCCTTTTTCAATTGTGGGTTTAAACATTGTTACCAACGCAAAAAAGGCAATTCATGTATCCAATAAAAGTTGGTATCCGTCGGCAACCGGTACAATAACACTGGTTGACAGTAAAATAGAGATGAAAAATGGTGGTACTGCCATCGATAATTCGGTTGGAAAAAGTATCTATCTGGAAAATGTTTTTGTAAAAGGTGCCACAGCGATTGTTAAAAGTGTAAAGGGAGTGGCAATCGCGGGAAATGAAGTCTGGAAACAGGTAAAAGAGTACACTTACAACGACCAAAGAAAAGCCAACAATACAAAACTTTTTGAGACTTATTCGGTTATCGATGGCGAGATAAAACAGATACCCGAACCGTTAACAAAAGTGGATACTATAAATCCGCCCGAAAATCTATTGTCGCGGCATTTATGGGAAAAGCTGCCTTTTTACGAGGGGCTTGACACAAAAACGGCAAATGTTAAAAAGTCACCCTACAATGCAAAAGGAGATGGCGTTACCGACGACTGGGCAGCTATCCAGAATGCAATCGACAATTCGGCAAACGACGAGGTTTTTCTGCCAAAAGGGAAATACATCATCAGCAAACCGCTGATTTTAAAAGCGAGCACAAAGCTATTCGGGGTTGACCAGAATTTTTCAAATTTATACTCCACCTCGAAGTGGAAGGGAGGATACAGCCGTGCGATGGTTGAGACTGTTGACGATGCAAATGCTACCACATTTTTCGGTTTTATCGGTTTTGAGGATGAGGCAACTTCAGCAGCCAATATTACAGGTGGTTTTATTCACTGGAAAGCGGGTGAAAACTCGAAGATAATGATGTGCCGGCATGGTAAAAAATGGGGAACCTATTATGGAAAACAACCCCGTTACAATTACCATTTCAGTGGAAATGCAGGAGGCAGCCATTTTATCACCCCGCATCAGGAGGAGGCTGCGTCGAGTGTTGCAGGCAGGCAGGTTTTCATCGAAAATACAAACCAGCCGCTTACTTTTTACGGGTTGAATATGGAATCGACAAAAACCCGGAGTACCGGAAATATTGATGACCTCGGTACTAATCTGGAAATTTTAAACTCTGCTAACATACGGATTCACAGTATTAAACGAGAGGGGAGGAGCCCGTCGGTAATTATCCGCGACTCGGAAAATATTGCCATTTACGGAATGGGACGATTAATTGTTGCCATTACTGAAGGCTCTGGCGGCTACAATCAGATTTTAGGAAACAGCAATAATATATTGTTAGCAACGGTTGTTCTCGACCGTAAAAACGATGACGCTGAATTCCCCCTCCTTCGTGAAGAGATTTCCGGGGCAGATAAAATTCAAATTGCATGGCCGGCAAATGTTTCGTTGTACAAACGGGGCGAACTGACCGATATTTACGATGAACCTTCAACAAGCAGCAGAAAAATAAGTGCCCCCGACAAGGAGCAGTCGTTGTTGTGTTACCCGAACCCAGCTTCTAAAACGGTTACCATTCAGTTTTATTCCGATGGAATTTCCCAATTTAATATCGACATTTTTAATTTTTTGGGAGATAAGATGAAATCTCTCAACGTGCCAACAGCAAAAAATGGCATCAACCGCTTGATTTGGGATGGAAAAAACAGTGAAGGAAAAGTTGTTTCCGCAGGAACTTATTTTGTCAGGCTGCAATCTTCAAATTCAATTTCAACACAAAAAGTTATTCTTTTGGGCAATTCTAAAATTTGAAATAAAAATAGTTCTCAATATTATTTATAAACATTTACCGTATAATGGTACAAATAAGGCTGTACAAGAGCAAAAAAAGAGAGAGGGTTTTACTCTTGTAAAACCCTCTCTAATTTATTTGTTTTTAGCTTTTTAAACCTGTACCCTGGACGGGATTCGAACCCATGACCTACTGCTTAGAAGGCAGTTGCTCTATCCAACTGAGCTACCAAGGCATCCTTTTTTGCGGTGCAAAGATAATTTTTAAAACATGAATAACAATAAGCAAAACCCAAAATTCAAATAAATATTAAATAGCGATGAACAAATTTCAAAAAACATTATTCAAAATAATTGGAACAGGTATTTCTACAACAGATTGATATCGTTCTCTTTGCACTCTTTAATCATTTCATCGGGCCAAATGCTCGACTGGATTTCGCCAATATGTGCTTTTTTAAGAAAGTACATACACAGGCGTGACTGCCCAATTCCTCCGCCAATTGTTAACGGCATTTCATCGTTCAGCAACATTTTGTGCCACAATAATTCAGTTCTGTCTTCGGTATCTCTAATTTTTAACTGCTTCATAAGAGCTTTTTTATCGACCCTGATTCCCATCGATGAAATTTCGAAAGCACGGTTTAACACGCTGTTCCAAATAATAATATCACCATTTAAACCTATAAATCCATTTCCAGTAGCTGAACTCCAATCGTCGTAGTCAGGTGCTCTGCCATCGTGAATTTCACCATTTGGCATTTCGCCACCGATACCGATCACGAAAATTGCTCCATGCTTTTTAACCTCCTCTGTTTCGCGTTCGAAAGGTGTTAAATCAGGATATTTTGCCGCCAGTTCTTCGGTGTGTAGAAAAGTTATTTCCTCAGGAAGTTCGGGGAAAATATCGAGATAAGTTTCGCAAATATGATATTCGGTACGAACCATTGCCGAATATATTTTCTTAACAATATATTTTAGGAAATCGAGATTGCGATCCTCCGCTGTAATCACACGTTCCCAGTCCCACTGGTCAACATATAACGAGTGAATATTGGTTAACTCTTCATCAGGACGAATAGCATTCATATCGGTATAAAGTCCGAAGCCATCTTTTATTCCCAAATTTGCCAAAGCCATTCGTTTCCATTTTGCAAGCGACTGTACAATTTCGGCAACATCCTCGTTCAAATCTTTCATAGGGAATGAAACAGGACGCTCGACCCCATTTAAATTGTCGTTAATACCAGTACCTTTTTTTACAAAAAGAGGTGCTGTTACTCGTCTTAATCTCAGTTCTGAAGCCAAATTTAGTTGAAAGAAATCCTTAATCTGTTTAATCGCCTGCTCGGTCTGATTTACATCTAATATTGGTTTGTAATCTTTTGGAATTGATAACTTCATTATTCTATTTTTAAATTTTAATATTTAGCAAAAATATAATATTCTTTTAATTTGAAAGAAAAATAACATGTAAAGTTTTAATTATTAACCAAATTGATAAACGCACTTAAAACTTATGAAAAGTATTTAGTAGTAATTTGTGTACCCTTTTACGATTACTATTTTTGCAAAACTAATTTATGGCAAATTTCAGTAAAAATATTCCACGACTTTATATTGTTAAGATATCGAAATGGTTTAACATGGTAATGCCAATTGTTGTTTTGTTTTATCAGGATAACGGAATGGGAATGCACGATATTTTTATTCTGAAAGCTATTTATTCCCTTGCAATTGTTTTTATGGAGATTCCATCGGGTTGGATGGCAGACATTTGGGGACGAAAAAAAACATTGATTTTAGGAGCTGTTTTAGGAAGTGCCGGGTTTTTAGCATACAGTTTTTCCTATGGGTTCTGGGCATTTGCAGTTGCCGAAATAATTCTTGGAATTGGGCACTCCTTCGTTTCTGGTGCCGACTCGGCAATGCTTTTCGATAGTTTAAAAGCTGATAATAAAACTAAAGAATACACAAAACAGGAAGGCAGAATTACATCGGTTGGGAATTTTGCAGAGGCATTCGCAGGTATTATTGGTGGTTTTCTGGCGGCAATAAGTTTACGGACTCCGTTCTATTTTCAGTTTGCTGTGGCAGCAATGGCAATTCCTGCTACGTTAACTTTAATCGAACCTAAAATTCATGCAACTGAACATATTCATTCGATAAAAAAGCTGCTTAAAAATATCGGTAAAACGTTTGTTGTCAATAAAAATCTACGTATTTCTATTTTACTTTCGGCAGTAACCGGCACGGCAACTTTAACTTTTGCGTGGCTGGTACAACCATTTTTTAAAGCGATTGATTTACCTGTTGAAATGTTTGGAATATTTTGGACCGCCTTAAATTTAACAGTAGGCGTCTCCTCTGTTTTTGCCCATCGTGTTGAAATATTTTTAGGAAAGCGATACACATTATTAGTGATTATTTTGTTATTGTCCATCGGTTATTTTCTTGCCGGAATTGCAATTACTTTTTGGGGAATTGCCTTTATGTTTCTCTTCTATTTAGTACGCGGAATTGCAACACCGATTCTCAAAAATTACATAAATCTTTACACCGAAAGCGAAGTGCGTGCTACAATGTTATCGGTTCGTAATTTCATAATCAGAATAACTTTTGCTGTAATTGGACCGCTACTTGGCTGGATTACCGATAATATTAGTTTGAATTATGCATTTATTCTCGCCGGGGGAATTTATCTGATTTCGGCTTTGATTATTGTTTTTCCCTGGATTAGGAGAGAGTAGAGGAAAGTCGCAGTCTCAGTGAGGAAAGTTGCAGTCGCAGTTTTTAGTTTTTAAAAACTAAACTCAAAGCTTCTTTTCTTTAAATTTTGTACCCCCTGTTCAACCTTTTTGCTCAACAGGCTCGCAACAAAGCTCGAACTATCCCCCTCGCGAGGGGGATAGTTTCGCAATTTGAACGGCTCGACCGGGCAAATTAAGAAACAGGGGGTACTCATCACCCAAAACTTAAGGAAATCACAGTTTTTAGTTTTTGAATTCTAAACCAGTAGTTCAACAGTTTACGCACAATCCGTCGAAAGCAACAAATACATTTTCGGGCAAATCATTTTGAATATCGTTGTGTTTTCCCAAACTGTGGCTAAGATGAGTTAAGAAAGCTTTTTCGGGTTTAATTTTATTTATCACTTCCAGTGCTTCAGACAGACTAAAATGCGAAATATGTTTCTCCTTTCGTAAGGCATTTATAATCAGAATTCGTGTCCCTTTTATTTTCTTCAACTCGTTTTGTTCAATATAATTTGTATCGGTTATATAAGTTAAATCACCAACCCGAAACCCGTAAACAGGTAATTTATGATGATAACAACGAATGGGAATAAACTCAATATCATCAATAAAAAAGGGGTGGTTTTCGATTAAATGAAGATTCATTTTCGGAATTCCCGGGTATTTAGAATCAGCAAAAACATAATGAAAAGTATTTTTGATTGCCTCCTGTACGCGCTTTTCGGCAAAAATATCAGTCGGGTGTTTCTGTATCCAGTTAAACGAACGAATATCGTCTAACCCAAAAGTATGGTCAACATGTTCGTGTGTTAACAGAATGGCTCGCAGTGAATTAACCTGCTCGCGTAACATTTGCTGCCGGAAGTCAGGACCGGCATCAATAACAAAGTTATGCCCGTTAATTTTCAATAATAACGATGAGCGTAATCTTTTATCTTTCAGATTATTAGACATACAAACATCGCAATTACATGCAATAACCGGAACACCTTGCGAAGTGCCAGTTCCGAGAAAGATGGCCTCTATTTTTAATTTTTTATTTTGCAACATTGTGTAAAATTAAAAAAAGTAGTTGTGAAACAGTGATATTCTTTACTTTTACAAAAAAAACAAAAATGGCAAAATTATATCTTATCCCAACAGTTTTAAGCGATGGCGACTGGCAAAATGTTTTGCCGTCACAAATTCACCCAATTCTTACCAACACAAAGTATTTTATTGTTGAAAATATAAGAACTGCCAGACGTTTTATGAAACAGGTAAACAGGGAAATTAATATTGATGAATGTACATTTTACGAACTAAATAAAAGGACCCGAAGTTCGGAGCTCCCCGCGTTCCTAAACCCGATTCAACAGGGTTTTGATGTTTGTGTGATTTCAGAAGCCGGCTGCCCGGGAGTTGCCGACCCCGGCGCCGATGTTGTTAGAATTGCACACGAAAAAGGGTTTCAGGTAGTTCCAATTGTAGGTCCGTCGTCTATTTTACTTGCATTAATGGCTTCGGGTTTAAATGGGCAGAACTTTGCTTTTGTAGGATATTTACCCATAAAACCCAATGAGCGAATTCGGGAGATTTCTGCTTTGGAAAAACGAATCAGAAACAACAGACAGACACAAATATTTATTGAAACACCATACCGCAATAATCAGTTAATAAGCGATTTGCTTAAAACATGCTCGCCCTCAACTCTGCTTTGTATTGCTGCTAATATTACCGGCAAAAACGAATCTATTGTTACAAATACAATTGAGCAGTGGAAAAAGCAAGTGCCTGATTTACATAAACAACCGGTTATATTTTTAATTGGTTGAAACTTACCCATCTAGCGGTTAGAACCGCTTGCTGGGTAGGTTTGGAAGCAATACTCATATAGCGGTTTAGAACCGCTTGATGGGTGTAGGAAACAGTACCCATCTAGCGGTTTAAAACCGCTTGATGGGTAAGTTAGAACCGCTTGATGGTTTGGCGGGTAGTTTAAAATATTTCCTTACCTTTAAAACAAAAATGAATTTCGAACCCAACGCAATCTACCACATTTACAACCGTTCAAACGAAACCATATTTTATTCAAAAGAGAACTATATTTTTTTTCTGAATAAAATCAAGAAATTGGTTTATCCTGTCTGTAATATTTTAGCGTGGGTACTAATGCCCAACCATTTTCATTTATTAATAGAGGCGACGGAGAAAAGTTGCAGTATTGTTTCGGAGAAACATAGACCAGATTTACAGCTATTGGCTAAAAACATTGGGACACTATTAAGTAGCTATACCCAGGCAATAAACAAACAGGAAGGAAGACGAGAAAGTTTATTTGCCCATAAAACGAAGGCTAAAATGCTAAACGAGGAATATTACCCGTCCAGCGGTTCAAATCGTTTGACGGGTAATCAGGCTGATTACGCGACCGTTTGTTTTCTTTATATTCATCAAAATCCGGTTATTGCAGGGCTGGTTTCTCAGCTTGAAGATTGGGAGTTTTCTTCATTCCGGGATTATGCCAATATTAGAAACGGGAAATTGACACAAAAGGAATTAGCCTACCAAATTATAGAACTGGATTTTGATAGTTTTAAGGAACAATCTGACTTTTTAGTACAGGAGGAGTTGCAGAAGAAATTGTTCTGAATTACTACCCATCAAGCGGTTTTAACCGCTAGATGGGTAGGTTTAGAACCGCTTGATGGATTTTACAATAACTTCATTCGTCTCAAGAGTAAAAACTCCGATTCGAAATTGGGAGTAAAAACACCTTCACCCAAACTATTTTCAATCTGTTTCCTTGTCCAGAAACGAGCCTCTTCCACTTCATCGGAATGAACACGGTAATTTTTATAATCGAAAGTAATGAACATATAAATAAATTCCATTTCAACATCCGACTCCCATTTATACGCTTTATGTAACTTAGCTGAAAAGTTCTCCAATCCAATTTCTTCGAATGCCTCCTTTTTAAGAGCCTGCTCCAAAGTTTCTCCCGCCGAAATATGACCGCCAACCGCAGTGTCCCATCTTCCGGGCTGAATATCTTTTGTTATCGGTCGTTTTTGTAATAGTATTGCTTTGTTACGGTTTATTACATGTAAATGAACTACAGGATGCAACAACTTACTCCCGTTATGAACCTCGCTACGGGGAGCCTGCCCAATAACCTTTCCTTTTTCATCAACTAATGGGACCCACTCTTCGCCGGCCAACTCTTTTTGTTTTTTTCGCTGGCGGTACAATTCGAACAAAAAATATGCGCCGAACAAAATATAGAATAATCCTCCGCTTATAAATGCCCACGCACCTTTACTCATAAAAAAAGTTGCATAGAAAACTAAAATTGTATGACCGGCAAAAATAAAAAAAAGGTATTTCATGCTTTTGCGCATCTGAGTCATTTGCACATTATTAAACGATACATCTTTCAGGTATCGCTGCCCCATTAAACCAATAATATTTACTTTAGAAAATGCCGAAATTGCAAGGACTGCAACCAAGATTAGTTCGATTAAACCGGGTTTTAGTTTGAAAAAAATATCGTTATCCAAAAGAATAGAAACAGCACCCAGAACAACTAAAAGTAACGTGTCGAAGAGAATAAATTTATCGAAACGTTTCTCTTTAAATCCAATGTAAAGCAGTTCTAAAACTCCTACGCTAATTGCAACAAACAACCCTATTTTAGTCCCCCAGATTTCGTCGGCTGCAATAAAAACAAAAAGAGGAATAAAACCGGGCAGTAGTTTTTTTAGAAGGTGAGTTCTGTTCATATCTGAATATTTTTCAATTCAATAAAAACCAAATAACAACTGTTAAACAGTTTCCTGTTCTTCTTCGGTGGGCAAATTAAAACGGATAGACTTTATACACTTCAACTTCCATTAGCAGGGTTGTAAATCCTGGAATTGCACCACTTCCATTTTGTCCGTATGCAACTTCGGAGGGAAGTACAAGGTTTGATTTTGTATTTAACTGCATATAAGTTGCGGCCTCGTCCAATCCTTTAATTACACCTCCTGTGCCCACAATAAATTCCAGCGGCTCAAACCGGTGCCCAATTGTATATCCTTCACTTTCATCTACTAAAATACTATCGATTGTCCATGTAGCATAAAAAATCTGAACTCTATCGCCGGGTTTCAACGAATCACCTTCACCTTTAATTGCTTCTATATAGTACAATCCTGATGCTTTGGCAACGGAATCGGGGTAATGTTCTTCGATAAACACATCTAATTTTGCTAACTCATTTTCTCGTAACTTTTCTAAACTATTGTCATCGCCACATGCAAAAAAAGCAACTGCTACTATTATTAAAATCAATCCTGTTAAAAAACGTTTCATATATTTATCTAAATTTTAAATCAACTTTATTACAAATGTTTTATATCTATCATTTTTACCACAAAAATTAATGTTTTATACGGCGGAATATCACCCGACCCTGTACTTCCGTATGCAAATTGCGACGGTATTATTAACTGAACTTTAGCATTTTTGTTTATTAGTTTCATTCCCTTATCCCAGCCCGTAATATTAGGAGGGTTTTCCAAAACAAATTCAAATGTGCCATTTTCTTCATATTTATCCGAGGCATCGAACAGTGTTTTATCGACAAAATATCCAACATAGCCAACCTCTAATGTATCTCCTGCTTTTGGGAATTCTCCCTCGCCCTCTTCGAGCTTTATATAATAAATCCCGGAATCGGTCGTGTCGATATCATTTCCATTCTCAGTTAAAGTTTTTAAATAAGCCGATAACTCTGCCTGCTCAGCTCGTTGAGAAGATACAACTGGCTCATCAGCAAACCCTAAACACGACGTAAGAGATGCAATCAACAATATTCCTGTAAAAAACTTTAAAGCTACTTTTTTCATATTAACACTCATTAAATTACTGTCTCCAATAACTGATGCTTAAACTCCGGTAAAAGTTGCGTGAACTTGTTAAAAGTTTCTTTTAATGTAAGTTTCGATTCGCCACCCGAAGCATTCAAATGACCGCCTCCATTGAAATGTTCTTTTGCAAATTGGTTTGTTGCAAAATTACCTTTCGAGCGGAATGATGCTTTTACCAGTTTCTCTTTTTCTATAAACAACACACTAAAAACAATGTTTTTTATTGATAGCGGATAATTTACAAAACCTTCTGTATCGCCCGGTTTAAAATCAAACCGTTCGAGTTCTTCTTTCGAAATAGTAATAACAGCGGAACGATATTCAGGATAAACAACCATTTTTTCGTTCAAGCAGTAACCAAGCAGTTTCATTCTGTTGGCTGAAAAGTTATGGTAAACACCCGATTGAATTTTTTCTGTATCTATTCCAAATTTCATTAATTCTGAAACTACCTTAAAAGTATTTGGTCGAGAGGTGTTATGATTAAATGCTCCGGTATCGGTTAAAATACCGGTATATAAAGCTTCTGCTGCATTTTGAGTGATATTATCGCCCAACCCAATTTGATTAACAACATCGAAAATTAATTCCGCAGTTGAACTATACTGAGGTTCGGAAATCATATAATCGCAAAAGTTTGTGGGATACGGATGATGGTCGATTAAGATTTTTGTTTTACTAAACTTCAACAACTTTTTCTCAAGTTTTCCGGCACGACTCGCTTCGTTAAAATCTACAGTAACCAAAACATCAGCATTTTTAATTACTGCTTTTCCCGATTTTTTATCGTCATAGTAGTTAATTATATTGACTTCAGATGCAAACCATTTCAGGAAATCGGGATAGTCGTTTGGTGTAACAATATTTACGCTGTGTCCGTAATCTGTTAATATTTCGGCCAAACCAATTGCAGAACCAATTGCATCGCCATCCGGACTTTCGTGTGGTACAATTACAATATTCAATTTATCCTCTGCCAGAACGTGCTTAACCGATGTAATAATCTCTATTTCAGTGTTTTTCAAAATAGTTAAAAATTTTAATTCGCAAATATACTAAATCTGTTAAGGGAGCAAGGTCATAATAATCCAATTTTTTATAATATTGTGGAATAATAACATTTATTAAATTATATAATATGAATGGGAATTTAACTTTTACAATGATAAAGCCTACGGCTTTTAAAAACAACAGTGCCGGAGCTATTTTGAAAATGATAAACGAAGCAGGGTTTGTAATTAAGGCGATGAAATTAACTCGTTTAACACCCGAATTGGCGGGTGAGTTTTATGCTGTCCATAAAGCGCGACCATTTTACGGAGAACTTGTAGAGTTTATGAGTTCGGGACCTATTATTGCCGCACTGCTCGAAAAGGAGAATGCCGTTGAAGATTACCGTACTTTAATTGGTGCAACTAATCCTGAAAATGCGGCTGACGGAACTATCAGGAAATTGTATGCAACCAACCTGCAACAAAACGCTGTACATGGTTCCGACAGCGATGATAACGCAAATATTGAAGCTGACTTCTTCTTCTCTAAAATGGAGAGGTTTTAAATTTTAGGACTCTTGCCAATGCGCTAAGAAAAAAATGATTTACATTAGCTAGCATATTCAATAATACTAAGGATTCCATCTCTTCTTAAAAAGATGGAATCCTTAAAAATTAAAAGTCGAACTCGACAAACTTTCCAAATTTCTTATACTTTTCGTAAAGAACTTTGTATTTCTCCACATTTTCAGGAATTGGATGATATTCCTTTTCAATGCCGCCGCCCATTTTTTTCTGTGCTTCGGCAGTGTTCGGATAAACACCGGCAACAACTGCTGCCGCCATTGCAGTTCCCAATGCACAAGCCTGCTCCGAGCGGGCAACTTTTATTGGCATGTCCAAAACATCGGCAACAATTTGCATAACCAGTGGCGATTTTTTTGCCACTCCTCCCAAAGCAATCACTCCGTCAATTCTAACTCCTTCAGCAATAAAACGGTCGTTAATAGCTTTCGAGCCAAATGCAGTTGCCTCTACCAGAGCACGGAAAATACGCGGTGCATCGGAACCAAGATTTAGTCCGGCAATTGCACCTTTTAACGATTGATTTGCATCGGGTGTGCGCCGGCCATTCATCCAGTCGAGTGCCACAATTCCACTTTCGGCAATGGGGATTTTTGCTGCCTCATCGCTAAGTTTTGCAATTATTTTGTCCGATGTCTCTTCAATCAGTTTCTGTTTTGTTGCTTCGTCAATCAACTCACTTTCAGTTAGAATATTTTGAAGAGGCCACTCCAAAACTTTTTTAAACCATGCGTAAATATCGCCAAAAGCAGATTGTCCGGCCTCCAGTCCCATCATTCCGGGAACGATTGAACCATCGACTTGCCCGCAAATTCCTGAAACCAAGTTGTCGCCAACTTCATCAGTGGGCACAATTAACATATCGCAGGTTGAAGTTCCCATTACTTTTGAAACATAATAAGGTTCAATTTCGGCACCCACAGCACCAAGATGAGCATCAAACGCGCCAACCCCAACAACTACATCAGTCGAAAGTCCCAGTTTTGCCGCCCATTCCGGAGTCAATTTTCCGGCTGAAATATCGCAAGTAAAAGTTTCCTTAAATAATCTATCGCGTAATCCACTTAATAACGGGTCGAGTTTAACCAAAAACTCTTCCGATGGCAAACCTCCAAAAGCTTCGTGCCACATTGCTTTATGCCCGGCGGCACAACGACTGCGTTTCAATGTTTTCGGGTTTGTATTACCGGTTAAAAGCGCCGGAATCCAGTCGCAATGTTCTACCCACGAATAGGCCGCACGCAACACTCCGGCATCTTCGCGAACAACGTGCAACACTTTTGCCCAAAACCATTCTGACGAATAAATTCCGCCTTCGAACTTTGTATAATCTACTTGCCATTTTCGTGAAAGCTCATTAATTTCGTCAGCCTCTTTTACTCCGGTATGGTCTTTCCACAGAACAAACATGGCATTTGGGTTTTCCTCGAAACCTGCTGTTAACGAAAGCGGTGTACCCTTTTCGTCAACTGCAACTGGAGTTGAACCGGTTGTATCGACCGAAATTCCAACCACATTTTCGGCAACTCCGGCAGGCGCTTGTTTTAATGCTTCTACAATTGTGAATTCCAACCCCTCCAAATAATCTTTCGGGTGTTGGCGAAACTGATTATTAGGTGCATCGCAATACTCACCTTTTTGCCAGCGCGGGTAGTTATAAACTGCACTTGCCACTTCTTCACCGGTTTCAACATTTACAATTAACGACCGCACCGAGTCGGTTCCGTAATCTAATCCGATAGTGTATTTTGTACTCATTTGGTTAATTTATTTTTTGATTCATAATATTTTTCACTCTAAATACTTCTCTATTTCCCGAAAACATAAATAATAGAGAGTTGCTGTTGCTGGTCAATATCATTCCACTCGATTAAATGAAAAGAGTAGTTAAAACGACCTTTTATTTTTTCGTGATTTATAAAATACCAGATTACATCGGTGCGTAAATAGTTTTTAACCCCGTAAAACTGGTCGCCATACGCAAACCGGTGACCTGCACCCGAATTCAAAACAGATTTCACACCAAAATTTTTATAATTTCCATAAGCTTCAGCAAAAAAACTTGCGGCATTAATATAACCGTCGGTTACATTGCGCTCGCGAAAAGAAGATGCCAAAATACCAGCTTTAAAATATCCGGTTAATTTCGAATCTTCATTAGTTCTAATACCTCCCTGCAATGCAAAACCTGCATAATCTTTAATATGGTCGCCTGGAATATCGCTTGCAGTATGAGCATCGTGAAACATTAAAAAATAGTTTTGAATGAATAAATTTTTATAACCTATTTCGCCCGACGAACCAACCATAAATTGTTCGCGGTTAGTTTCGGTTTGACGACTAACCCAGTCAACAAAAATATTCTGATGTCCCCAGTCCCAGTTTATATTACCAAACAAACCCTCAATATTCGGCCGGTAATATAACAATGTATCGGTTAACATTGCCAGCGGAAAATCAATTTTACCACGCCGCGGAAAAGCACCAAAAATAAATTCTGTCTGCTCATCTTTAAACTGGTAATACATTGTTAGCTTAGGTTTTTGCGAATCGATATCGCTGCCAAATTCAAACAACTGACTCAATCCTCCTCGCAAACGATGACCGTCCATTTCAACTCCCAACTCAAATGCACCACGTGTTCCGAGAATAGTTTGCGGGAATGCCTCATTACTAAAAAACTCACGATTGTCTCCTATTCCCTCAAATAAAACCTGATATTCAAAAGTCTGGGATTTCACTATTATCGATAGTAAAATGAATATTATAGTTAGAAGTCTCTTCATTAATTTTATTTTTCGAAAAACGAAAGTAATAAATCAAAAAATATAATCTTATTAGTTACAATAAAAAATACGGCACACTTTAAATAAATTGAAATATATCAGCAATGATTGCATTAGAAATATATATTTTTAACGAATCAAAAAAAAATAGATGGTAAACGAAGAATTACTAAATCCTAAAAGCATTGTAATTATCGGAGCTTCAAATAATATTTCGAAGCCGGGAGGTAAAATTGTAAAAAACCTTACCGACAATGGATTTCGGGGAGATTTGTTTGCGGTAAATCCCAAAGACAAAATAGTTCAGGGAGTTAAAACATTTAGCAAAGTTGAGAATTTGCCCTCAGTCGAACTGGCAATACTTGCAATTCCGGCCAACTTTTGTTTACATGCAATTACTATTCTGGCTGAGCAGAAAAATACAAAAGCATTTATAATAATTTCTGCCGGTTTTGGAGAGACCAGCGAAGCAGGCAAACAACTTGAAGCTGAAATTGCTAACATAGTTAATAAAAACAATGGTTGTTTAATAGGACCAAATTGTATTGGAGTGATGACACCGGCACACGCCAGCGTTTTTACAACGCCAATTCCAAAACTAACTCCCGAAGGATGCGATTTTATTTCGGGCTCGGGAGCAACTGCTGTATTTATTATCGAATCGGGTATTCCAAAAGGACTACGATTTGCAAATGTTTTTTCGGTTGGAAACAGTGCACAAACCGGTGTTGAAGATATTTTGGCTTACCTCGATGAGAATTATGAATCGGGTGTTAGTCCAAAAGTAAAGCTTCTCTACATCGAAAATATCAACAATCCCGATAAGTTACTTTTTCACGCAACTTCATTAATAGAAAAAGGGTGTAAAATTGCAGCAATTAAAGCAGGGAGTTCAGCAGCTGGCAGTCGTGCAGCATCGTCGCACACGGGTGCACTTATAAGTTCCGATGCAGCAGTTGATGCACTATTCAGGAAAGCCGGAATTGTTCGTTGCTACGGTCGCGAGGAGTTAACAACGGTGGCAACAGTTTTTATGTGTAACGAACTTAAAGGAAAAAAACTGGCAATTATTACTCACGCCGGAGGTCCGGGAGTTATGCTCACCGATGCTTTGGAAGCGGGAGGTTTGAAGATTCCGCAGATTGAAGATTCGGAAAAAAAATCAGAATTACTGGAAAAACTGTTTCCGGGTTCATCGGTTGAAAACCCCATAGATTTTCTTGCCACAGGCACAGCCGAGCAATTGGGGAACATTATTGACAGTTGCGAAAATGATTTCGATGTTGATGGAATGGCAGTTATTTTTGGTAGTCCGGGGCTTTTTCCCATCAGCGATGTTTACGACTTGCTCGATAAAAAGATGCGTAGTTGTAAAAAACCTATCTATCCGATACTGCCATCGCTGATTAATGTAAAAAAAGATGTTGCGCACTTTCTTTCGCACGGCAATGTAAATTTTCCCGATGAAGTACTATTGGGGCGTGCACTTACAAAAGTGATGAACACGCCAAAACCATCGGACAATGAAATTTTTGTTGACGGAGTAGATATTGACAGGATTAAAAGGATAATTGAAAAGAGCCAAAACGGTTATCAGCCTCCCGAAATAATCCATCAGCTTTTCGATGCTGCCGGTATTCCGCGAGTTATAGAAATTATTGTAAATACTGAAACAGAGGCGGTTTTGGCAGCACTTAAAATTGGATTTCCGCTTGTAATGAAAGTTGTGGGACCACTGCATAAAACTGATGTTGGAGGAGTTGTTCTGAATATCAGAAACATTGGAGATGTTAGAAAAGAGTTTCACCATTTAAACGAGATAAAAGATGCTACAGGTGTTTTAATCGCACAAATGGCATCGGGAACCGAACTGTTTCTTGGTGCTAAATACGAAGATAAATTCGGGCATGTTATACTTTGCGGAATGGGTGGAATTTTTGTTGAAGTTTTAAAAGACATCGCTTCGGGGCTGGCTCCGCTTTCGCATAAAGAGGTAATTTCGATGATTAAAGGTCTGAAATCGTACCGTATTCTCGAAGGTGTCAGAAACCAGAAAGGAGTTAATATAGAGCAGTTTGCAAATATAACAGTCAGATTGTCGAGCCTGCTTCGCTTTGCTACCGAAATAAAAGAGATTGATATTAATCCGCTGCTTGGAAACGAAAACGAGATTATTGCCGTTGATGCGCGGGTTAGGATTTTGAAATAGTAGTTTTCAGTCGCAGTCTCAGGTTTCAAATTCTTACAAATAATAAGTTTTAAAATGAACGAAAAACAAAACAAATTCTACACCTCAATTTCGGAATATTATTCTAATATATTTCCATACAATCCCATGCAATTGCAGTTTGTAAAAAACTGTGTTGGTAATTTATCTGAAAAACAAATTCTGGACATTGGATGTGCAACCGGCGAACTGGCTTTTAATCTTGCAAGCAAAAACGCAAATGTAATTGGGGTTGATTTAAATGAAGACTTGCTTAAACAAGCTAGCGGCAACAGCAGATTACAACCTGCTGAATTAAATAGAAAAATGAAATTTGCAACACCCAGGTTTCAAATTGGTGATATGCTCGAACTTGAAACCGATTTTAAACCAGAGCAATTTGATGCAGTTTTATGTTTCGGAAATACATTAGTTCATCTGCCTACTACTCTTTTAATTCAACAAATGCTAAAAGGTGTAAATAAAGTGTTAAAACCCGGCGGATTGTTTCTTCTGCAAATTCTCAATTACGATTATATTTTGGATGAACAGATTTCTGAACTCCCGCTAATAGAAACTGTAAATATTAAATTTGTTCGGAAATATAAATTTGAAAAAAATAGCTCACTCATTAAATTTCAAACAGATTTACATCTAAAAGAAAGCGGCCAAATTGTTACAAACGAAACATCGTTGTTAGCTTTAAAAAGCAAAGAATTAATTGATTTGCTGAAAAATACGGGTTTTAAAAATGTCGAACTATTTTCTAATTTCAAAAGAGAAAAGTTTGGAGGAAGACACTTGCCGCTGGTTTTGCGATGTTTTAAATAGGTGGATGAAACTTTATATTTAATTCCCTCTCCAGGGTAGGAGAATCTCTTCTGAATCAAGGGAGAATCCCGGGCAGTATGTTATCTCCAGAGTTTATCTGTTTTTCTTTTCCTAAATCAGGGAAAGTGGCGAATCTGAAAATAGTTCGGCAACTTCATAAATTGTATATTTGTCGTACACTAAAAAGAATTCAGTCTTCAAGTTCGAGTCATGGTATGATTTTCCATCATACTACTACTAAAAACTAAAAAACTTACAATTATTTATGGAATCTGATTCTTTGTTGCATCCTGTTAATGAAATCAAATTAAAAATAGAAAATCATGAAAAGAGAAACAACAAAAAAAACAAGAGGATTTTTTTTGAAAACAGTTATTACAGCAGTAATATTTACTCTGGTTTTTGCTATTTCCGTTCAGGGGCAAAATTTGCGAAAAGTTTACGGTTACGTAAAAAATAGTTACGGTCAGCCTGTTGAAGACGTTCAAGTTACATCGCAAGCGGGGTTCTCTAAAACTTTTACCAACTATAAAGGATGGTATATTATCGAAGTTCCGCAAAGCGATACTATTTTGAGTTTTATTCATACCGATTATAAAACTCTTACTCGTAAATGTGGGGCAGCTAACAGAATTGATGTTACTATTCAGTTTGAAAAAGAGGAACAAATTACTGAAAACGAATCGCAGGTTGAATACGATGCGATTCCGGCAGTTCGAAATTCATCGAAAAGTAGTAAAGTAATGATGTCGCATGCTCTTGTCGGAATGCCGGCGCCTCCACAGAACTGGAACACCGAAAGCTATTCCACAATTCACGAAAATGGCTTTAAAAATGTCCTTGCGAATCCACTGTCAACATTTTCCATCGATGTCGATAATGCATCGTATTCAAATGTTCGTCGTTACATAAATCTGGGAGAACTGCCCCCGGTTGATGCTGTTCGCACCGAGGAGATGATTAACTATTTTCATTACGATTATCCGCAGCCAACCGGTAATGTTCCGTTTAGTGTAACTACCGAACTGGCAGCGTGTCCGTGGAATACCGACCACTATTTGCTACATGTTGGCCTGCAAGGAAAAAGCATCGATAAAAGTGAATTGCCACCTTCGAACCTGGTGTTTTTATTAGATGTTTCGGGTTCGATGGGAATGCCAAACAAATTGCCTTTGCTGAAACGCGCTTATAAAATGTTGGTAAACGAGCTTCGTCCCACCGACCGTGTTGCGATTGTTGTTTATGCCGGAGCAGCCGGAAAAGTTTTGGATTCTACTCCGGGAAACGAAAAGAAAACCATTTTGGAAGCATTGGAAAAGCTGAATGCAGGCGGTTCTACTGCGGGTGGCGAAGGACTAAAACTGGCGTATAAAATTGCCAAAGAGAACTTTATTGAAGGTGGAAATAACAGAATTATTTTAGCTACCGATGGCGATTTTAATGTGGGTGTTTCAAGCACTTCAGAGATGGAACGTTTGGTTGAAAAAGAACGTGAAAATGGTATTTTTATGACCGTTCTCGGTTTTGGAATGGGAAATATAAAAGATGATAAAATGGAAACTATTGCCGACAAAGGAAACGGAAATTATGCCTATATCGATAATATCAAGGAAGCACGGAAAGTGTTTATTACCGAGTTTGGTGGTACACTTTTTACCATTGCAAAAGATGTAAAATTTCAATTGGAATTTAATCCTGCACAAGTAAAATCGTATCGGTTGGTGGGTTACGAAAACCGCTTGTTAAACAGCGAAGATTTTAACGATGATACAAAAGATGCCGGCGAAATGGGAGCAGGGCACACTGTTACCGCACTTTACGAAATTGTACCTGTTAGTTCTCTTGGGGCTGCTCCTTCTGTTGATAAACTAAAATATCAGGAGTCGCAGCTTGTTTCAGGAAAAGCAGCTAAGGAGTTGCTGACAATTAAATTACGGTATAAAAATCCGGACAGCAACAAAAGTAAACTGCTCGAATTATCGGTACAAAATAAGCTAACAAAAAACACCACCGATAATTTTAGATTTTCGGCGGCAGTTGCTGAATTCGGAATGTTATTGCGAGGTTCTGAATTTATGGGAAATACAACTATTAAAACTGTTCTCGATTTAGCACGAAATTCAAAAGGAACTGACGAGGAAGGTTATCGTTCTGAATTTATTCAACTGGTTAAAACAGTAAACGATTTAAAGTTTTTTTCCGAAAAATAGGCTAAGTACAAATAAAAGAACCGTTCCTTATTTTCTTAAAATACAAGGAACGGTTTTTTTATCATAATTCCGGGGTAGTCCTGAAATCTAAAAATTGAAACAGATTTCTCCTTTAAAATCGGAGAAATGACAGATAGATGCTGAATCAAGTTCAGCATAACGTTATCTATTAACTGTACACTATTTAAGAACGTCACCCTGAACTTGTTTCAGGGTCTTTAATAAATATATCATTAGCAATGCAGTGGCGAATCTGCTTATTTGTTGCAGGGATTGTTTTTTTATTTCCCCCAAAATCACTTTTTAAGAGTTTTGGTATTGTTTGTTATTTGCTTTTTTGAAATTTGGAATTTTACTACTTATATTTTTCCCCGGTTTTATAGCGCACAACACCCAACTCCTGAAATGTAATCAATCCGCCTTTTTTGCTTTGGTCGAGCAATTCATTAACTCTTTTTGCAAATTGGTCTAATTTTTCAATCTCATCAATAATTTCAATTAGCACAGGTAGATCGCTCGAAAGTGCAAATATTTTCATAGTGCGAATAGAGTGGCTTGCCCCAAACGACATGACTCCTTTAAAAACTGTTGCGCCTGCCATTCCTGCATTTCGTGCTTCAAAAACAATCTTTTCCGATAGATGTTCTCCTTTAACTTTGTCGTTGTCGCCCACGTAAATTTTTAGAATTCCGGTTTTTTCTGATATGTTCATTTTTGTTGATTGTTAGATTATATTTTAAAACTTATTTAATTACACGAAAATCACAAAATTATGTTTCAACTTAATTGTGAGAATTGGAAAAAAAATAACTGTTCCTCAATATTTAGGGATTATGAAGAAATAACCTACCCGTTTTGACTTGTTCTTTTGCACGCTAACTTCGTTAAAAAGCCTCACCGTATCTATGCTATGCCTGCGTTTTTTGCCTTGTTATCGCACAAAATAACTTCGTCAATTCCAGTCATATTATTTCTTCATAATCCCTTAGATGAATCTGAAACTGCAAAATTTATCTGCTCAATCATAAAAAATTATTTAAAATGGATATTCGCTTATTTACCTAAACAACTACCCTTAAATACAATATGATGAACATCAATAGATTGAGGTAGTATTCTTTTAGATACCCCCTGTCTCCACTTACAATCGCAAGCGCTTGCAAGTTCCAACTATCCCCCTGATTCAGGGGGGATAGTCGCAGTCAATTAACCGTTTAGGTAATTGACGCAGGCAGGGGGTATTTAATTCCCAATCCACACTAAATATAAAATATTAAAATTCATTTCATTAAGATTTTGTTTTGGATGATATTACCGATTATCAAAAAAAAACCCTTCCTAAAATATCATTTTTACAATAATAACTCCAAGGTAAACGGCAAGAATACCAAAGAATAAGCTACCCCCCACATTCCAGATTAAGTGACCAAAAGAGTGTTCGTTAATCATTGTAAGGTTGTTATATGTAAACGATGAAAAAGTTGTAAAGCCGCCACAGATACCAACTGCAAGAAACATACGCCATTCTGCACCCATTAAATTTCCTTTTTCGGCAAAGGCGAAAACAATACCAATAATAAAACTCCCGGCAATGTTTGCCACAAAAGTTCCCCACGGAAATGTAGTTGATAATCCTCTTTCAACAAAAACCTGAACAAGGTATCGCATCACGCTTCCTATAAATCCTCCTGTTCCAACAATTAACAATGTTCGTAGCATTTTTAAATAGTATTTAGATTACAAGTTTTGAGTAGTGAGATTAGAAATATTTGTTGAAATAATCTGCTCACTTTCAGATAAAAACTAATCAATCTATTATTTTAGCATCCAAAAGTAACAAAAATGAAGATAAGGTTTTTTACAATTTTACTATTTGTTTTAATTGCGAATTGCGGATTCACGCAGAATAAGTTTGGCGAGGCAGTGAATACGGTGCTTCAACAACCTGAATACAAAAATGCTTCGGTGGGAATTTGTATTCAGGAATTGAAATCGGGAGAGACCCTTTTTGGGTTAAACGATGATAAACTTCTGATTCCGGCATCAACAATGAAATTGATAACATCGGCAACTGCGCTTGAGTTGTTAGGAGCCGATTATAGATTTGAAACTAAAATAGGTTACATCGGAGAGACAGAAAAGAATAATTCGTTAAACGGCGACCTTGTTATTATTGGCGGAGCCGACCCGGTTTTGGGTTCAGAACATTTCAAGGAACACTATTTCAATAATCACTTTTTAAAAGTTTGGGCGCAACAAATAAAATCTGCCGGAATTGGTAAAGTCGAAGGCGATTTAATTTTAGACGGTTCTGTTTACGACACTGAAAAAATTCCCGGTACTTGGATTTGGGAAGATATTGGAAATTACTATGGAGCCGGTGCAAATGCTTTTACAGTTTATGATAATCTGTTTCGTATTACTTTTCGTTCGCCAATAAAAGCAGGAAAAGCTACAAAAATAATTTCTATGAATCCAAAAATTGATGAACTTGAAATTAAAAATGAAGTTTTATCGGCCGATAATAATAGCGACATGGCGTATGTTTTCGGTAGTCCGTTTGATAAGAACCGAGTGATTCGTGGGACAATCCCGCGTAACCGAAAAGCATTTACAATTAAAGCAGCCATTCACAATCCCGAAGAGGTTCTTGCTGACGAGTTTTTAAAGTATTTGGCAAAAGAGGGAGTTTTTATTTCGGGAAAAGTGCGATTCGAGAAAGTGAATAAAAAGGCTTTTCAAACGGTTTATATTCAACAGTCGCCAACGCTGGCAGAAATTATAAAAGTACTAAACTACGAGAGTGTAAACCTGATTGCCGAACATCTTTTAAAACAAATTGCCGTTGAAAAAACAGGGGTGGGTAACAGGCGGGCAGCCATCGGAATAGTTAAAGAATTTTGGCAATCGAAAGGAATTTCGACTGATAATATTTTTATCGAAGACGGAAGTGGACTGTCGCATTTTAATGCAGTTTCGCCACAGTTTTTTATTGCCATATTAAATTATATGAATACAAGCTCAAATAAAAAGCCATTTTTAAACTCGTTGCCTACTGCCGGAAAAGGAACACTTTCAAGGTTTGATTCTCAGCTGTTTCCCAACAATACTTTAAAAGCAAAAAGTGGTTCGATGACTCGTGTTCGTTGCTATTCGGGGTATTTAAAATTAGATTCAGGAAACAGAGTTTCATTTTCGATAATGGTAAATCATTTTTCGGGTTCGCACTCTAAATTGGTTGGGGAAATAGAGAAGTTACTTGTTGATTTAAAATGTTTATGAAATTCAAAAAAGTGATAACAACAGACTGCTAAAATCCCTTTTTTTCATAGATTTGTGAAAACTCGGTTAAGCAAAAACTAAAAGATAAATATTAATAAGCGTATGAACTACGGAATTTCCAACCTAAGCATTATTCCTGTAAGAGTTGAACCCTCGGAGAAAAGCGAA
This sequence comes from Bacteroidota bacterium, assembly GCA_024278975.1. Classification (GTDB taxonomy): domain Bacteria; phylum Bacteroidota; class Bacteroidia; order Bacteroidales; family Prolixibacteraceae; genus Draconibacterium. Next base: position 36,284 of record JAJRSD010000016.1, on the reverse strand, counting down.
ATGGTTACACAGATTTTATTTGGCGAGCATTTTGAAATGCGCGAACAGATAGTTGGCTGGACAAATGTAAAACTTGCTTTCGATGGGTACGAAGGTTGGGTAGATTCTAAAATGATAACACCGATTCAAGAACGTACAAAACGAAAAATTGAACGGTCAGCAACGGCAATAACTTCTGATATAATGACAATTGTTCCGGTAAATAATGAGCGGAATTTAATGTTGGTTGCAGGTAGTACCTTGCCAATTTGGCGACCCTATCTAAAGCAGTTTTCGGTTACGCGCGACACATATCTGGCAACCGGTTCGGTGGTTTATGGTAAATTGAAAAATCCTCGCGAGATTGCAATTAACCAGGCACTTAAATATTTTAATGCACCTTATTTATGGGGCGGGCGAACACCTTTCGGAATTGATTGCAGCGGCTTAACGCAGATTATTTATAAAATGATTGGTATTAAAATTCCACGCGATGCTACCGGACAGGTAAAAATAGGACGTGCAATGAGTTTTGTCGATGAAGCCGAACCGGGAGACCTTGCATTTTTCGACGACGACGAGGGGAATATTGTACACGTAGGAATTATTTGGAAACGTAATAAAATAATTCACGCTTCCGGTCAGGTGCGAATTGATAATGTTGACCAGTTTGGGATTTTCAATGTTGATACACAACGTTATACACATAAAATGCGTGTGATGAAAAAAATAATTAAATCCGATGGAACAGATTGAACTACTCATTTTTCTTATTATCCTGATTGTTGCTGTTATTCTGATTGTAAAATATTGGAGAACGGGGAGGAGGGATTGAAGTGGGTTTCGGGTTTAAAGTTTAAAGTTTAAAATTCAAAATTCAAAGTTTAAAGTTTCAGCTCTTAACTAATAACTAATAACTAATAACTAACTACTAATTACTAATTACTAATTACTAACAGAGGACAAGTAAAATTATGCTTAGAGTTGTTATCTATGGCGGGTTTAATTTATCCGGTAACACATTCATCGGCAAATGGTATTCCTTTAGGAACCCAGATAAATGCTAAATTCCGCAAATATATTGTTTTTGATACCGGTATTTATCAACGCATACTAGGTCTCGATTTAAGCGTTTTTCTCTTGGATAATATATTTGAACCTATTAACAAAGGTTTTATTGCAGAATTATATGTAGGCTTGGAATTGATGAAACGTTTCAATAAAAGAGGTGAATAGTGTTATTGGCAACGAGAATCCAGAAACAGTCAGGCCGAGGTGGATTATCTTATTCAAATGAATGCAAAGATACTGCCAATAGAAGTAAAATCCGGGATAAAAGGTAGTATGCAAAGCCTCTATTTGTTTTTAAACGAAAAGAAAATTATAATAGGAATCCGCATTTCACAAGAGAACTTTTCAAAGTATAATAATATTGAAGTGTTTCCTCTTTATGCTGTTACAAATATTGTAGATCATTATGAAAACCCCGGAATTTAGACAATCTAAAAATTAAGATAAATGAAATGAGCATGTAAAAGGTGATTGTAAGTGGAAACAGGGGGTATCTAAAAATATTACCGCAATTCATTAAAATTAAAAGTGTTGCATTTAAAGAGTAAATATTTGGGTAAGTTTGCGGATACTCAAAAAAAATATTACTTTAGTGCAAAGAACCTATCCAAAAACATAAGATGAAACAGCAAATTGTTGACGAAACTAACACCGCTACTCTAAATTTTATTTCCGGACACATCGATGTTGAGGCTCCCAGTAATCTGATTATTTCGAGTACATCCACGTTCGATATTGATAAAACGGGCGATACCCTTGCCCGGTTGGTAATTGACGAAACCAATCAGTTAACTTACAATTATATCTCTTCCCACATTGATTTAGAAGCTGTTGAAAGCCTCGTGGTTTCAAGCACAACGCAATTCGAGGTAGAGAAATCGACACATCTTTTTGAGTCGATTGTTAACCTTCGGCGGTTAAACGATGTGGGGAGAATTAATAAATTCCTTGAGTCGGTAAATTCGAAGTTACGAAATGGAGGTCTTTTTGTTGGCAATATAGATACCTATTCGTTACGTAAAAAGAAGATTCTCGAACGCTACCCGCCGGTAATAAACTGGTGCGTTTACACGGCCGATTTTTTTGTGCATCGGGTGTCACCCAAGGTGTGGGGATTTAAAAAAATATATTTTCTTTTTAGCAATGGGCACAACCGGCTGCTCTCGAAAGCGGAAATGCTGGGGCGCATTTATTCGTGTGGGTTTGAAATTGTTGAAGAGGCATTCTTTAAAGGCAGGTTTCACTTTGTAGTACGTAAAATAAAGAAGCCTTCGTTCGATTACAGCCCAACCTACGGCCCGCTGATTACCCTTAACCGCGAAGGGAAAAACGGTAAAATCATTAAAGTTTATAAGCTAAGGACAATGCACGCCTATTCCGAATACCTTCAGGAATATGTATATAAACAAAATAGTTTGCAGGCAGGAGGGAAATTCTCCGGCGATTTTAGAATTACCACCGTCGGTAAGGTGTTCCGGAAATTCTGGATCGATGAACTTCCCATGTTCATTAATTTCGTTAAGCTGGAACTTAAACTTGTGGGTGTGCGTCCGTTAAGTAAACAATATTTAAGTCTCTACCCCGAAGAATATCGTAAACGCCGGAGAAAGTATCGCCCCGGGATGTTACCTCCCTTTTATGCAGATCTGCCAAAAACACTGGACGAAATTATTGCTTCGGAGAAACGATTCCTTGATGCTTATGATAAAGCACCTTTCCGTACGAACTGGCAATATTTCTGGAAAATTTTTTGTAATATCGTGTTTAAATATGCCCGTTCAAAATAACTTAATTATGGCAATTATTCGTATAAAATGATATTTACACGTATTTCTCTTTTTATACTCCTACTTTTCCCGGCTGTATATTACACATCGGCCCAGACCAATCACTCCCTTGCAATATCTAACTCAACACTAATTTCAACATCAGAACAGATGCCGTTATGGATGTGGGCCAACACCGATGGGAAAATTGCCCCCGGCAACTCCATCCTGAACATTTCGGAGATAAACGGAGCAGGCATTTACTTTTTCAACGACTCGAACTCGTTTGTAAAAGCCGGAGCCGATTTGAATTATGGTATTGGTGATAACAGCAGTTATTTTCAGGCGAATCAGCTTTTTGCAATGCTCAACCTGAATAATTGGGAGATTATGGTAGGCATGCAACACAACGATCTTATTTTCGACGGACTTTCCACTTCGAACGGGAATATTGCCAAAAGCAGAAATGCACGTCCCTACCCAAAAATTGGATTACGTGTCGCGAAATATAAGCCTCTGCCATTTATCGGCAAATTCCTATCATTTAAAGGAGAGTACGAAGAGGGCATTCTTAACGATGAGCGGTATGTTGATGGGACACACCTGCACCATAAATCGTTGTACCTGAAAGCCAAAATTTCTGATAATTTTAGTATTGAAGGCGGTGCCGAGCATTTTGTGATGTGGGGAGGTACCTCGCGCGACGAGAGAATTGGCGAAATGCCCACAGGATGCAATGCCTATTTTAAATATATAACAGGTTCAGCCGGTGGTGAAGATTTTCCTCAAATGGATCAGAATAATGTTGCCGGTAACCAGTATGGAACCTACCAGCTTATGCTAACGCAAAAATTCAAAAAAGGCGAGGTTGTGCTAAACATCAGCCACCCGTTCGAAGATTTTTCGGGTGTAAACCTGCGTAACTGGCCCGATAACCTCATTGGGTTGTCGGTAAAATTTAACGACCCTGATAAATTTATTACCCACATTCTTTATGAATATACCAACACACGACAGCAAAGTGTTCCCGATTCGCTATACTTCTGGAGCGGCGAGGATCAGAAATGGGTGCGCCGGGAGTTCGATAATTATTATAACCATTCGATCTACAAATCGGGTGTTACATATTTTAAAAAAACCATCTCGTCGCCGCTATTTTTTCCTGTAAAAAAAGAAGAGGGAATTAGCATGGGACTGGAGTCGAACCGTTTTTTTGCTCATCACATCGGACTAAAAGGAAATCTGAATAAATATATTTCGTGGAAAAGTATGGTAACTTTTGTAAGGCATTTTGGCACCTGGAATCAGCCGTACAAAATAGTGCGGGACCAAACATCATTATTGCTCAACCTATGTTATTCAAATAAACCGACACCTTTTATTATTGATTTTACTGTTGCCGGAGACATTGCCAATACCAATCCAAACCGGTTAGGTTTTCAAATAGGTTTACGTTATAACTTTAATTAACGTATGTTTTTTAGCTTTTTAGGTCGAAGTTTATCATTCATTAATCATCATTCTCTTTTACATGATATCAGATTCAATACAACACGAAATAATAAGTTACTTGCGACCTATCGACCCCGAAAAAGTAATTTTATCTGGTAGTTGTACACACGCAAAAACATTTTAGTCATAACTTATCTATTATTTGGATGACATAGACTACTATTTAATTACTTTTACTTTAAATTATCATGTAAATTAAAATTACTACTTTAAATTATCATGTATTTAAGAAAGCATTAAATAACGGATTGTTGCCCCGGCATTATCTTTCGGCAAATCCACAAAAACTAATTTCGGCATACATTGGCAGCTATTTGCGCGATGAGATTATGGCAGAAGCTAAAATCAGGAATATATCCTCTTTCTCTCGTTTTCTTGAGGTTGCTGCATTTTCCAACGGCAAGATAGTTAATTATACAAATGTTGCTTCGGAGTGCGCTGTTAGTTCGCCTACCATTAAAGAGTATTTTCAGATTTTGGAAGATACTTTAACCGGTCGCTTCCTTCCTTCGTTTCAAAAGAGACCCAAGCGCAGGGTAATACTTGCACCCAAATTCTACTATTTCGATGTAGGAATTGCTAACTATTTGCTAAAAAGAGGAAAAATAGAAATGGGAAGTGAAGCCTTTGGAGATGCATTCGAACATTTTATATATCAGGAAATTTATGCACATAGCAGCTATTCCGGTCTAAACTATTCAATTGCCTATTGGAGAACGGCTTCAAAGATTGAAATTGATTTTGTGTTGGGCGATCATGAAATTGCCATTGAAGTGAAATCAACAAAGAATGCAAACCCACGCCACCTGAAAGGGTTAAAAAGTTTTTCTGAAGAGTATTCAGTAAAAAAATCAATATTAATATCCAACGATTCTCACCCACGGCAAATAGGCAATATTTTGGTTTTACCCTGGCAGGTATTTTTGCAAAAACTTTGGGATGGGGAAATAATAAAATGATAATCAGAGAACGAAGTCAGAGAACAACAGAGAACAGTTCTCTATCAGCTAAAAACAATTATATTTGTTATTCTTAAAACTGAACAAATAGTAAACACAAAATATTAATGACAAAAAAAGTATTCATTTCAGGCTGTTACGATATGCTACACTCGGGGCATGTTGCCTTTTTTAAGGAAGCATCGCAACATGGCGATTTGTATGTTGGAATTGGGTCAGACAAAACCATTGAGCAACTAAAAGGACGCCCTTCTGTAAATACCGATAAGGAGCGGCTTTTTATGGTGCAAGCCATAAAACACGTTACAAAAGCATGGGTAAACTCAGGTAGCGGTCTGCTCGATTTCGATAAAGAGATTCGCGAACTTCAGCCCGATATCTTTTTTGTAAACGAAGATGGTTTTACCCCCGACAAAGTAAAGCTGTGTAACGAACTTGGTATAGAACTAATTGTTAGCAAACGTATTCCGCACGGTGGTTTACCTGCCCGCTCGACCACATCGTTACGTCAGGTTTGTAATATCCCGTTTCGTTTAGATTTGGCAGGTGGCTGGCTCGACCAACCCTATGTTTCGAAATATTATCCGGGTCCGGTAATTACAATCAGTGTTCACCCCGATTACCAGTTTAACGATAGAAGTGGTATGTCGAGCAGTACACGTAAAAAGGCAATTCAACTTTGGCAAACCGATATTCCGGAAGGCAATAAAGAGCTTTTGGCAAAAACACTTTTTAGCTTTGAGAACCCTCCGGGAACAACAATAATATCGGGTTCGCAAGATTCAATTGGCATTGTTTTTCCCGGGGTGAACAAACTTAACTACGGTAAAGAGAACTACTGGCCCGATTCTATTGAGACAGAAACCGATAGTAGTATTTTGGAGTTTATAGAGAAGCATCTCTATTTTATTACACTCTCGCCCCGTATTGGAGATTTCAATGTACTAACTGATACCGTAATTAACCAACCCAATGCAAAGAATCTGGCCAATGCTGCCAATAAGTGCTGGGATGCCATTCAAAATAAAAACCTACAGGATTTCGGCAGTGCAATGCAAGAAAGTTTTAAGGCACAAGTTACCATGTTCCCAAATATGGTTTCGCCTGATATTTTAGAAATTATAGACAGTTACAAAGATAACGCCCTCGGATGGAAACTCAGTGGTGCCGGCGGCGGAGGCTATCTTGTACTTATTTCGGAGAATCCGGTTCCCAATGCGATTCAAATCAGGATTGTGCAAACGTAAAATCACAAACTCTATTTCTATTTCAATTTGCTAAAAAGGAGCTTGTTCTCATAGAATCCAATACCTCTCATTTTTTTAATGAGGAGTATTTTTTTGCCTGATATTCACGTTCATCCTCAATGGTTTTTCAATTTTTACTAAACTTCTCCCAAACAGTTAATTGCAATCGCCTGTCTGATGAAACCCTCAGGGCAATGGTTGAAGAAGTAACATTGGATATGGCAGGTTCTATGAGCAGAATTATCGTATAGTGCTTTCCAAATCCATGTTCAGAAACTTGCTTATGATGCTTTACAGGAAATGCGCATTGTACATCGTTTTGTAGTTCGTTTTTCTTATATCAATTCAAAATTTCGTTTAACTTTTATAAATTTATCTGCGATTATCCGTTTAGTATCTTCTCTTTCAGGATAATCTTTTTGCAAAAACTCAATAGTTGAATTATTTTCAATTCTATTAATCATTTCTGGATTTTTTACTATTTGTCTAATAAAATCAAATGATAAACCTACATTCCTATTTATTGTTTCTTTATTTGTCATTTCTTAATTTTTTTAATGTATCTACTTTTATAAAACTCCCATCTGTCTTTTAAATCTTGTTCTGCGTATGATAATGCTGTTTCAAGATTATCAAATTCAATTACTTGTTTGTCTTTTTCTCCATTTGGAAACAAAACATCTCTGTGGAAAAATCCGTGAGCACAATCATATCTTACTATTGAGTGCCATTTCCCTTCAATCAAAGTCTCATATTGAACAACAATGTCAACAACTTTCCCATTTTCAACAGTAATTCGCATTCTTATTCTTTCATTACTGTATTTGTCCAAATATTTTATAAAATCTTTCTTTCCCAAATTTATTTAGTATTTATTTAAACAAAAGTACAATTATTTTTTTTAATCTACCGAATACTTTTCTTAAATGAACTACAACGGTTTGGCTATGCGTAGTTTGAGATTTTGAGACTATTAGTTTTCAATTTACTACTACCTAAATTGAGCGATAGCACTAGCTCACTTTTTAAAAACCACAAAATAGGGTAAGTTTTATAAATTCAACTTGAGTTTTGAGTTTTTACCTGCTCATCATTTTATTAAGGGATTATGAAGAGATAATATGACTGGAATTGACGAAGTTATTTTGTGCGATGCCCCTTTTTGCCAAATACAACTTTTAACAAAACAACACTGCTAATAAGCTCATACAGCTTAATATTCTCGATGTAACGTAAAAAGAAGGTAATGCCTCCACGTGCTGTTATTTTGTCGTCTGTTATGCTTATTTTGTTTATCTTCGTGTTCATAAAAGAATGCCTTGTTCACTTAATCAGTGATGGTTTATATTTGTTTTATTACACCGCTAATATACTCATTATTAACTGACTGAGCAAGGTTTCTTTTAGCTATTATTGAAGGGGGATCGCTCAATTTATGTTATAATAATCCTTATGATGGTTTGCCACTAACACCTCACTCTGCAATTCGCGAAGGAGATTACAAATTAATTCTCGATTGGCATGGTCGCCTTAAGTTGTTCAATATTGTTGAAGACCGTTCGGAAACCAATAATCTTGCAAAGCAGATGCCCGACAAAACCAAAGAGTTATTTGAAAAGTTAATGAGTTGGTTAGACTCAAACGTAAAGAAAACGTACTGGTCAAAATTAAATCCTGATTACAATGGATTAAAAGAATCACACGATGTTCCATTTGTAAATTTAGAGGAGATTTATCGAAATGGTGGAGATGTAGTTGCAAACTCAAATTAATCACCGTCTTCGTTCCCGAAATTCTGAAGGATTCATACCCTCTTTCTTTTTAAAAAGGTTGCTGAAATAATAGATAGACTGAAATCCCTGTTCGTAGCTAATCTCTTTAATACTTTTATTTGTTGAAATTAGTAACTCTTTCGCACGAATTAATCTTAATTGTAAATGATATTGCCCCGGCGAAACCCCTGTATATTTTTTAAACATTTGCCTGAAGTAAGAGTAGCCAACATTATACTGTTTTGCAAGTTCTTTCATTTCAATCTTTTTTCCACGTCTCTGCGCATTGCAAACCGGGCTTCCTCAATTACTTTTGCAATTCTTTTTCCCGAAAAACCTTTCTGTTTCTGGAACGAAACAATATATCCCAACAATTTCATAACCATGCCCGAAGCTATTTGCTGAAATCCGGGTTGTTCCTTTTCAACCAAATCGAAAATTTTCAAATACGTATCCAGCAACTCTTCTCTAATTCCAATATTTAATACAGCATGTTTAGGGCTAAATTGTGGATTAGAAAGCAACTCTTTTGCAAATTTGCCATTAAACCCTATATAATTCTCAACCCAGCCTGTTTTTGCCAGCGGTTTGTAACGGTGCCAAACACCGGGAAAAATAAAAATTATACTTCCCGCGTTTATTGTGAATTTCCCAAATTCATTTTCAAAAATACCAGCACCATCGGTAATATAATTTATTTGAAATTCTTGCAATACCCTACCTTTATCCCAATTAAAATTGTATCCCGAGGGATGTTCTTCAGGCGGATAAACACTGCCGCTTTTAATTGTTGACGACCCAATTGCATTCAGAAAAAGCCCCCAGTTTGTATCATCGTCCCCAACCGTTAAGTATTTGAAATTGTCTTTCATGATATTTAATGTCAAAAAGTATAAATAAAACATCAAAAATAATATTGATACTACTTATATTCAGTACTATATTTGTTGTGTTATTGACTGTAAATTAGTCATAATTATTAAACTGGCAAAGTATTTTATATAAAGTGACGCAAAATATGGTTTTGAAAAATAAAATTACGCAATAAATATTTACAACTAAAAACAAAAGTTTATGCAAGCATTGTTAGGAGTTTTATATCACTCGATTGGAGGTTTTGCCTCGGGAAGTTTTTACATGCCTTTCAACAAAGTAAAGGGTTGGGCATGGGAAAGTTATTGGATTATTGGAGGATTCTTTTCGTGGTTAATTGTACCACCTCTGGCAGCATATTTAACTATTCCGGGGTTTGCCGGGATTATTGCTTCCAGTTCATCTCAAATTCTTTTTATAACTTTTGTGATGGGTCTTTTGTGGGGAGTTGGAGGTTTGTCGTACGGTTTGGGAGTGCGCTATCTCGGAATGTCGCTTGGTAACTCTGTGGTTCTCGGGTTTTGTGCTGCCTTCGGTGCAATTGTCCCTTCAATTTATTACAACATTGTTCCTACAATTGGTAAAACTTCGTTTACCGACATGCTCTCAACACCCGGCGGACAAATGGTACTACTTGGCGTTGTTGTTTGTCTGATTGGAATCGGTCTGTCGGGAAAAGCCGGCATGATGAAGGAGAAAGAACTTACCGAAGAGGAACAGAAAAAAAGTGTTGCAGAATTTAGCTTGGTAAAAGGACTCATTATTGCAGTTTTATCGGGAATTCTAAGTTCATTTTTTAATTTTGGTATTGAAGCGGGTAAACCTTTGGCTGAAATTGCAGCCAGTTCCCCCGACAGCCTTTTTGAAGGTTCAAGTCACTTGTTTCAAAACAATGTAACTTTTGTGGTAATTTTATGGGGCGGTTTAACCACCAATTTTATCTGGACAACCATTCTTAGTCTGAAAAATGGTTCGTATAAAGATTTTGTTAATAAAGCAACACCAATTTCTAAAAATATAATGTTTGCCGGGCTCGCCGGAACAATCTGGTTTCTTCAGTTTTTCTTTTACGGAATGGGCGAAAGCAAACTGGGAAATGGTGCCAGCTCGTGGATTTTACACATGTCAACAATAATTTTAACAGCAAATATGTGGGGCATTTACCGTAAAGAGTGGAAAGGCGTTGCTCCAAAAACAAAGTGGACAATTACCGCAGGAATTGCCGTAATTTTGTTGGCAGTTGTTTTGGTCGGCATTGGAAATTCTATGTAAAAAAGATTATAGTTTTATTAAATCGGGTTGGATATATACCCATAAAATTCAAATTGTAATGAAACGATTGGCATTTAAAATGCATCTCAACGAAGGGCAAAAAAAAGAGTATATAAAACGACACGATGAAATATGGCCAGAGCTAAAAAAGCTATTAAAAGATTCGGGGGTAAGCGAATATTCAATTTTTTTAGATGAAGATACAAATACGCTTTTTGCTTTTCAGAAAGTTAGTTCCAGTGGTGGTTCGCAAAATTTAGGCGAAACTGAAATCGTAAAAAAGTGGTGGGCTTTTATGGCAGATATTATGGAAACAAATACTGATAATTCGCCTGTCTCGGTTGAGTTGGAAGAGGTTTTTTACATGCAATAGTAATTTAAAATTAATCGATAAAAAATAAACAGATGAGTAAAGATTTAGTACAAAAAGCGTATGATATTGCAAAAGAGCAATATGCGGCAATTGGTGTTGACACAGACGCTGCAATTGCAAAAATGAAAGATGTTAATATTTCGTTGCATTGTTGGCAAACCGATGATGTTGGTGGTTTCGAAACTGCAGATTCCGATCTTTCGGGAGGAATTCAGGCAACCGGAAACTATCCGGGTAAAGCTACAACTATTGCTGAAGTTAAAGCCGATTTGGAAAAAGTTTTGTCGCTGTTACCGGGAACACAACGGTTAAACTTACACGCAATTTATGGCGATTTTAAAGGCGAAAAAGTTGACCGCGACCAGATTGAAGTAAAACATTTTCAGAGTTGGATTGACTGGTGTAAAGAACAGGGAATTGGAATGGACTTTAACGCTTCGTGTTTTTCGCACCCCAGATCTGCCGATGGTTTTACTTTGTCTAGCAAAGATGAGGAGAACCGTAAGTTTTGGGTAGAACACCTGAAACGATGCCGCGCAATGTCTGCCGAAATGGGTAAGCAACTCGGAAGCCCGTGCGTTCATAATACATGGATTCCTGATGGTATGAAAGATACACCAATCGACAGAAACGGATATCGTATTCAGCTTAAAAAATCGTTGGACGAAGCGATGGAAATCGATTATCCAAAAGAGCACATGAAAGATGCCGTTGAAAGTAAATTATTCGGAATTGGGGTTGAGTCGATGACAGTTGGCTCGCACGATTTTTATATGGGATATGCAATTAAAAACAATAAGTTAATTTGTTTAGACAACGGTCATTTCCACCCAACCGAGCAGGTTGGCGATAAAATCTCGTCGGTTTTACAATTTGTAGATGAGATACTTTTGCACATTACACGCCCAATTCGCTGGGACTCTGACCACGTTGTAACTTTAAACGAAGACGTTCAGCTAATTGCTTCAGAAATTATTAGAAACGATTTCCTTAGTCGTGTAAATATCGGTCTCGATTTTTTCGATGCATCAATTAACCGAATTGGCGCGTATGTAACCGGAACCCGAGCATCTCAAAAAGCATTTTTAATTGCAATGTTAGAACCTACAAAATCGCTGGTTGAAATGGAGGAAGCTGGTCAGAATTTCGAACGCCTTGCCATGCTCGAAGAACTTAAAACAATGCCTTTTAGTGCTGTTTGGGATTACTATTGTTTAAAAGAAAATGTGCCTGTGGGAATGGAGTATATTGCCGAAATTCAGGAATACGAAAAAGAAGTTCTCTTTAAAAGATAATTTAGATGGAAATAAAAAGATCACTTTTTTGATTCTGATGTCGGTTCTGTATCTTTCGTGTCGTTAGCAGTTACATCTGAATCTTCTTTCTGCTTCTCCTTCATAAAACTTATTGTTTTTGAAGGATTGTACTCTTTAATTTTATGTAAAATAATTTTCTCAACCGGAGGAATACTCTTTTTTACCAAGTCAATTTGGTTTCCAATAAATAGTCCGAGGAGATAAAAAATTGAGGAGATTAGAATAATTGCTTTCATAGTGTTGTTTGTTTTCTGTTTTTGTTTAAAGAATATTTCTTCGCAGTTTTAATTCTTTAATTCGTTTGCCAAATTATGCTTTTTGTTTTTAATGGAGAAATATTATCGGTGAACTGCCTGAATTATTCTATAAACATCAGAAACTTTTCTGCAAAAATAAAAAGGAAAGGAATCTAATTAGTTTAATTTCTTTATTTTTTGTTTGCGCCCGATGAAGTAGTAGAGAATTGCACCGATAATTCCCGATAGTACAACTACCAAAACCCAAATAATTTTATTGTTTTCTTCGAATTCATTTTTTAGAATATCGATTAATGCAATTACTACCGGAATGATAAAAAAGACTGGTATAATTACAATTATAAGGATAATAATAATTTCCTGAGGTGCGATAAATCCACAAATTCCCATGATTATTTATTTTGGGTGAATATAATTTATTTGTACAAAAGTAAATACTTTTTAAAAATAGCAACAATATTTTTTCGTGTTTTTGAACATATTATTTTAGTTTAGCGAGATAATCAAAATGGTCGCCTTTTAAGACTTGTGTACAATTCAAATCTAATTCTTTAGCAATATTTTTTAATGAATTAAAATCAATAAAAAGCCATTCGAATTTAGTCGTCGATTTTTTATAGGTAACTTCATACTCCATTTCGCCATAGTATTTTTTACTGTTTAAATCAATCCACACCGAACCATCTTCTTCCTCGAAAAGGTATTTTATGTCAGATGAATCAATAAGAATTTGCCCTTTTTCGTTTAACAAAGTTTTTAAGTGTAGGAGTAGTTTTTTTAAACCTGCAATTGTTCCGCCAATTCCGGCACCATTCATTAATAATAAAATAGTATCGTATTTTTTTGCTGAATAAGAGTAGATATCTTCTCTGATAACTTTCTGAATTCCGCGTTTTTTCAAAACTTCAACGGCTCTTTCCGAAATTTCGAGAGCAGTAATATTGTACCCTTTCTGTTGTAACACAATCGAGTGACAACCGGCTGCAGCCCCAATATCAAGAACTTTCCCTTTGCAAAGTTTTAACGCAGTAATTTCAATGTCAGGCATCTCTTTTTCTGTACGAAAAAGGTACGATACAGGAATCTGTTCATCTTCGGTATAATTTGTATTTATAGTAATTTTAGGAGCTTTTCCTTTTTCAAAATAGTCACTAATTGCTTCTCCAAAAGGGTCGTTCATAATGTTAAATTTTATTTACACAAAGGTAAAATTATTTTATTTTTTCTATATTTATCTCCAGCCATAAAACAATTAAACATGAATAAAATTTTGCTTGTTTTTTTTATTTGTTCAGCCTCTTTTTCTTCGTGTTTTAAGAAAACCGAAAATTCAAAATGGAGGGGAGCCAACCACGATGGAATTTACTTTGAAACCGGATTATTAAAACAGTGGCCCGAAGATGCTCCGGAAATGGATTGGTCGTTCGAGGGGCTTGGTTTTGGATATGGAAGCGTGGCAGTGGCAAATGGGAAAGTGCATGTTACCGGGATAAAAGATACAGCCACAACTTTTGGAACACTGTTTGCTTTTGATTTAGATGGAGAGCTTCTTTGGCAAATAGATTACGGTCCTGATTTTTGTAGAAGTTTCCATGGAACCCGCTCAACCCCAACAGTTATAGGTAATTACATTTATATTGCAAGTGGAGCGGGGGCAGTTTATTGTTTTGATGCCGAAAATGGGGACGAAATTTGGTCGGTAGATTTTGTAAAAGATTTACAAGTTGACATAATCCCACGGTGGGGCTATGCCGAGTCGGTTTTTATTGATGGCAATAATTTAATTTGCGTGCCTGGTGGAAAGGAAAATAACGTGGTTTCCCTGAACCGTTTTACAGGCGAAATGGTTTGGAGTTCAAAAGGGTACGGAGAAGTGGCAACATATAACTCCCCAATTCTAATAAATCATAACGGGAATAGGTTGCTAATTGCGATGACATCGGGTTCAATAATGGGAATTAATGCCGATACAGGAGAAATGTACTGGAGGAAGCACCAGTTTCAGAGAAATTCAATCCATGCAAATACCCCCCTCTATTTCGATGGTAAAATTGTTGTTTCAAGCGAATCGGGGAATGACAATTCGGGGCTGGTACAATTACAACTTTCGGAAGACGGCAAAAAAGCCAAAGCAGTATGGCGCAACTTAAAATTCTCAAATTTAATGAGCGGCATTGTTAGGATCGACTCATCTATTTACGGCTCTGTTTATCAGCGTTCTGACTGGCAAGTAATTAGCTGGAATACCGGAGAAATATTGCACAAAAGCAAAGAGTTGGGCAGCGGAACAGTAATATATGCCGATGGCATGTTTTACTGCTACACCGAGCGCAAAGGCGAAATGGCACTGGTTGAGGCTACTCCCGAAAAGTTCGAGGTTATCAGCAAATTCAGTGTTCCGCTTGGAACCCTCCAACATTGGGCGCATCCGGTTATTAAAGACGGAAAATTGTATATTCGGCACGGCAATGCGTTAATGGTTTATTCAATTTCTAAAAAAATATAGCATGAAAGTATTAATGAAAATTTATCTGTTTTTCTTTTTATCAGGGTTATTCTTTTCTACCAGTTGCAATAATTTTAAAGATAGCCCGTCACAATGGCGTGGGCCCGATAGAGAGGGGATTTTTTATGAAACAGGTTTGTTGAAATCCTGGCCCGAAGACGGACCGGAAATGATTTGGAGTTTCGAAGGCTTGGGTGCGGGTCATAGTAGTATTGGAATTGGTAATGAGAGCATTTTTATAAACGGAATGCCGGATACAATTGGTGTGCTTTATTCTTTCGATTTGGAAGGAAACCTACAATGGCAAAAGGAGTATGGTGTAGAGTGGCATAAAAATTATACCGGTTCGCGTTCAACACCGCTCGTTGTTGATGGATTGGTTTATCTGATAAGCGGAATGGGCAAGGTATTTTGTTTTAATGCCGATAACGGAGATATAATTTGGACGGTTAATTTGTTGAAAAAATTTGATGGGCAAAATATACAGTGGGGAATTGCCGAGTCGGTACTTATTGATGGAGATAGATTAATTTGTACACCCGGTGGCGAAGAGTTTAATGTTGTGGCTTTAAACCGGCATAACGGAGAATTAATATGGAAAAGCAGTGGTTTTAAAGAGCCGTCGGCTTATTGTTCTCCGGTAATAGTAGAACATAACAACACCCGGCTGGTGGTTACAATGACGGCAACTTCGGTAATAGGAGTTGATGCCGAAACAGGAGAGTTTTATTGGAGAGAGAAGCAAATGCAATCATATAATATTCATGCAAATACACCTGTTTACGAAAATGGTGTTGTTTATGTGTCGGGAACTTCATCGAAAGAAAATAACAGCGGAATATTGGCTTTAAAACTTTCTGACGACGGAAAAAGTGTTGAACAGCTTTGGAGAAACGAAGACTATAAAAATCTGATGGGAGGAATAATAGTTATCGATGAAATAATTTACGGTTCGGCATACAAAACAAAAAACTGGTACTCCATAAATACTTTAACGGGCAAGGAAAAGTTAATTTCGTCGGAATTTGGCAGTGGTGTTATTCTTTATGCCGACGGTCTATTTTATTGTTATAGCGATAAAGGGCAGATTGCATTGGTTAAAATGAGCCCCGATAGTTTTGAAATAATCAGTAAATTTGATGTTCCGTTAGGTTCCGGGCAACATTGGGCACACCCGGTAATCCATAATGGGCGAATGTATATTCGCCATGGCGGTGCTTTGATGGCTTATAATATTTTATCAGAATAGTTTAAATGATTATTGGCAAGTTCTCACCTGAAATGCCAATGGCGCATGTTTTATCATTAATACCGAAAAATATAAAATTATGAAAATAATAACTACAGTTTCTTTAATGCTTTTTGTTTTAATAATTAATGCACAAACAGTTACAAAATATTCACCCAAAGATTTAGAAAGTTGGCAGAATTTGGGCGATGGAAAAGGTTATGTAACCCATGGCCAGTTTATGATGGAAGAAGTGGAAGGAAGTATCGGATTTATGATATTTTCTCCTGAAAAATACGAGGATGTTGTTTTGCGTTACGAGGTGATGACGATGAATGCGGCTACTGTTTTGGTTGCGTTATTAAATGCTTCGGATATGGGAGAATCTACCGGTTTAACTATTGCCGATGACAATAATGGTAGTTTTGGGCACTGGACTAAACAAGCTGAAGATTATATGTTTGGTTTTCGAGTGATGGCACATAATTCTACACCTTTTCTCAGAAAGCATCCGGAAACTGACGGAGTGAAAAGTGAAATTGGATTGGCTAAAAAAGATGTGATGAAATCAGGTTGGAGACATTTGGTTGAGATGGGTAAAAAAGGTTCGAAACTGTGGTTGAAAATTGATGGTGAAACATTAATTGATGTAACTGATGACAAACCTTTGGATGCCGGTAAAATTGCTATTCGCGTACGTGGTACTGCCGGTATTTTAGGAAAAAGTATGATACGTAATTTAGAAATTATCGGGGAGCCGGTTGAATAGCAATTTCTTTAAATAGCTTTAATGAAAAAGTCCCGCATTGAAACTCAATCCCGGGCTTTTTACAACCACCTGAAATAGATGATTTATACAATTTTATTTAGAGCTGATATAACCAGTTACAGTAATATCTTTATCGTTTTTAGCAGAAATAGTTCTGATGCCTATCGCAGCAGCATTAAAAACCTCAGTTCCATCGTACTTTGTGCCATCAACAGTTAAACTAAATATCCCTTTTTCATCTCCATCACTCACATCTGTTTTACCACACGATGTTATTAAACTAACAGTAAACAATAGGATAATTGCTGCTAAACCAATTCTTAATTTTGAATTTTTCATAAAAATATATTTTAGAATTTCGGCAAATGTAATATAATATCGATAATTACAAATGAGTTTATGTTTATAATTAAAGAACAATATTTTATTGTGTTTTTTGAATAAAAAGTTGTATTTGTGAAATATTTTAGAGGTGTGCAGGTTGATCTTTTTTAGTTATAGTATGACTTGAATTTGCACTTTTAACCATCTGCGAAACTATCTAAAACTTCAAAGTTAACTTCAAATTAAATCGTCGTCCGGTAAGGTAATTTGGAACGGCAAACTGATCGCCATAAATACTCGACACCCAGAAATATGAAATTGTATTATTGATGTTTAGCAGGTTAAAAACTTCGAGGCTTAAAATCATGTCGTTAATATGACGTAACAAGTTGCGGTTTACAGGATTTGCAGCACTTATGAAAACTTTCGAAAAACCGAGGTCGATTCGCCGGTAGGCTGGCATTCTGAAAACATCCTGATAACGCTCGGAGTTTGGTGGCCCGGTTGGTAAACGTGACCCGTAGAATGCGGAGAGTTGCATTCGGTAAGTTGGGTTTCCGGGCAGGTAATCCTGAAAAAACATACTGAAATTTACAAGTTGGTCGGTGGGGCGCGGAATAAAACCATGTCCGTCGTCAATAATATCTTCCTTTGTTTGCATAAACGATAAACTCACCCACGACTGCACACCGCTAACAAATTCGCCATTCACTTTCATATCAATTCCGGTTGCATAACCAACCGCTTCCTGCTCTGGTAAGTAACGAATCCGAACATTATCTATTTGGTATGGAATCAGTCGGTTCATATATTTATAATACGCCTCCGAAGTAACTCTGAATGGGCGATCCCAGGCAGTAAAAATCAAATCGGTTCCGGCTACAATCTGATACGATCGTTGAGCTTTTGTATTGTAATCAATTGTTCCGTCGGTAAATTTCAGCTCTTTAAAAAATGGCGATTGATGGTACATTCCGGCAGATAAACGAAACGATATTTTGCTTTCCCAATCGGGATAATAACTTACTGTGGCTCGCGGACTAATTAATAATTCATTGTTAAAATCCCAGTAATTAAATCGAATTCCTCCTGTTAAGTATAAATTTCCACTACTAACCGGTGCGTTCCACACATCCTGAATAAAACCGGTAAAACGATTGGAGCTTATTTTACTTTTACTGTTTAACGTGTAATATAAACCAACTTCCGAATCGGAATAAGGGATAGAATATCCTGTAGAATCGCGGAAAATCCACTCGTTAATTTGGTCTTCAATCTCTTCGTGCTGAATTTTTACTCCCCAATTTATTAAATGATTCTCGGAATTGTATGCCCCTTTATGAGAAAAACTGTAAACCATCGCATTTAAGTTATTGCGTGCATGATTTAAGAACGAGCCAACACCGAGGTTTAAAACACTGTCGCCAAACTCTTCCGATGCCATATTTCTTTCCAATTGATTAAGATAATACTGCCCTTCAATATCGTAAGTTTCTCTTTCGGTAGCATAATATGCTGATGCAATAAATTTTAGATTTAGGTTTCTGTTTGGGTGGTAGTTTGCCGAAAGTGCTCCGGTATAAGTTTGAAAATCATCAACTTCCTGACCAGCAAAGTAAATTGTTGTATTCAGTGGAGCATCCCAGGTTCCGAAAGTTGTTTGCCGTGTTTGCGGAACAAAATTATATTGATTTTGAGCAACATTTCCCAAAAACGAAATGTCTAATTTCTCGGAAAACCGATAAGTTATATAAGTCTGAAAATCTAAAAACTTAGGACTGTATTCGCCTTGCGTATCTAAACTACCCAATAAATATTGGTTGGTTTTATATCGAATTCCCGAAATGTGTGACAGTTTTCCTTTTAGTGCAACATCCTCAAAATGAGCACTTGCACCCAATAAACTAACCGAAGCTGAGCCCCTGAAATCGCTTGGTTTACGATATTTAATATCCAGTACCGAAGACATTTTATCTCCATATTTAGCATCGAAACCACCAGCAGAAAAGTCGATGGTAGAAACCATGTCGCTATTTATAAAACTTAAACCTTCTTGCTGACCGGAACGAATTAAAAACGGACGGTAAATCTCAATGTCATTTACATAAACTAAGTTCTCATCAAAATTTCCACCTCGTACCGAATATTGCGAACTCAATTCGTTATTGCTCGAAACTCCCGGGAGAGTTTTAAGCATTGTTTCCACCGCACCCGAGCCTGCATTTGGCAAAATATCCAGCATTTTTGCGTCAATTCTGGTAATACCATCGCCAATTCTCTGGTTGGTAACAACAACCTCATCGAGTTGCATATTGGTGGTTTGCAGAATAATATTCCTGAAAATATTTTCTTCGTTGTCAGCAAAAACTGTGTCTAAAACAGGTGCAAATCCAAGCGATGAATAAACGATAATAATGTTTCTTTTAGCAGGGATACGTAGAATAAATTCGCCTCTCCTGTTTGAGCTGGTTCCCAGCGGAAACTCTTTTATTGCAATGTTAACCATGTCAAGAGGTGTTCCATCGGAGTCTTTAATAATTCCTTTTAAAGTAGCATTATTTCGCTGTCCAAACAGAGTGATGCTGGCAGCCATAAAAAATAATAAAAAGGTGAGATTTTTTTTCATCGGCACAAAACTAACAAACAGTTTTATATTCAACTTCTTATTAAGAAATAAATTGTGAATGGTTGATATTTTTGAATAAGATATTTACACCAAAACAACTACAACTTCGCAAATATCTTTAATTTGAAC
The DNA here is from genome assembly GCA_024278975.1 of Bacteroidota bacterium. Lineage (GTDB taxonomy): Bacteria > Bacteroidota > Bacteroidia > Bacteroidales > Prolixibacteraceae > Draconibacterium. The sequence goes on along the minus strand of JAJRSD010000016.1, from coordinate 16,305 downwards.
AGGAATTTTATTTCCCTGAATAAGAGCTCCGTCAACAATAAGTTCTTTCACACCTTTCGAAATATTTTTAGGATTTTGAACCTCAATATTAAAGGTTGTTCCTCTGAATTTTCTGATAACTTTAAATCCTTTCCAATCTTTGGGAATACACGGATTTATAACCAACCCATCGTATTCTGGCTGAATACCCAGAATATGTTGCGAAATGGCAAAAAAGTTCCATGCTGCCGTTCCGGTTAACCACGAGTTTTTAGCTTCGCCCGGTTTCCATGCATCTTTTCCGGCAATCATTTGCGAATAAACATAAGGTTCCGTTCGGTGTAAATCGCTGATTTCTTCTAAATGCGAAGGCGAAATTTTACTGTAATAATCGAATGCGCGGTCGCCATTTCCGGCAACTGTTTCGCCAATCATTATCCACGGATTATCGTGGCAAAAAATTCCCGCATTCTCTTTATAACCTTCAGGGTAACTTGTTATCTCGCCTTTGCTGACATCGTATTCCGTGTAAGGCGGATTGTTTAGTACAATTCCAAATTCGCTGTCTAAATGTTTTTTTACTGAATCGAGTGCCAGTTTTGGCCACCCTTTTTCGCTGCCAATATTTGCCATGGTACAATATCCATTCGATTCGATAAATATTTTACCCTCTTCGTTTTCGTTACTTCCTATTTTCTTACCAAAAAAATCATAAGCCCGTAAAAACCACTTACCGTCCCATCCATGTTTTACAATTGCCGAGCTCATCTTTTCAACTTCAACCAAAACACCTTTTGCATCATCATTTCTGCCCAACTGTTTTAGTAGACCGGCATAATCATTTCCGTATAAAACAAACATTCCGGCAATCATCATCGACTCGGCAACTCCTCCCGTTTTATTTTCAGTAGTTTGAAAAGAGTCGTCGGGATTGGTAGAAAAGCAGTTTAAATTTAGGCAGTCGTTCCAGTCGGCACGACCAATTAATGGTAATCCATGCGGGCCCAAATTATTTACAACGTGCAAAAACGAGCGGTTCAAATGGTCGAGCAGGGGTTGCGCTTTGCTTTCGTCGTTATCATACGGGACCATTTCGGCAAGAATTGAAAAGTCGCCGGTCTCCTTAATATATAGTGTAGTCGAAAGAATTAGCCAAAGTGGGTCGTCGTTAAAATTCCCGCCAATATCGGAATTTCCCTTTTTTGTAAGCGGCTGATATTGGTGATATGCACCGCCGTCCTCAAGTTGAGTAGCTGCCAAATCTAAAATACGCTCTTTTGCTTTTTCAGGAATGAGATGAACAAAACCAATTAAATCCTGATTCGAATCGCGAAAACCCATTCCACGGCCAATTCCCGATTCGAAATAAGAGGCAGAACGCGACATGTTAAATGTAACCATATTTTGATATTGGTTCCAGATATTTACCATTCTGTCCAGCTTCTCGTCGTGGCTTTTTAGCTGATAATTCGATAGTAAACCGGTCCAGTAATCGTCAAGTTTCCGAAGTTCTGAATTTACCTTTTCAGCGCTGTTGAACTGATTAATTAACTCTTTAGCTTTTGTTTTATTAATTACTTTTTTCGATTCCCATTTCTCCTCGTCACTGTTTCAACATAACCCAAAACAAATACCAGCTCCTTCTCTTCGCCCGCCGCCAACTCTATTTCGAGCATGTGCGATGCAATTGGCGACCAGCCATGTGCAACTGTGTTTTTCGACTCGCCGGCTTTTACAACATCGGGGTCGGCATACGAATTATATAATCCAACAAACGATTCGCGGTCGGTGTCGAATCCATCAATTTTAGAATTTACAGAATAGAATGCGTAATGATTGCGACGCTCGCGGTATTCTGTTTTATGGTAAATTGTTGAGCCATCGAGTTCAACTTCGCCAATATTATAGTTACGCTGGAAATTTGTCATGTCGTCCAGCGCATTCCATAAATTCCATTCAACAAAAGAGAAAAGTTTAAACCTCTTAGATTTCGATGACTGGTTTTTTAGTTTAACCGAATGAATTTCTGCCGATTTACCAAGCGGAACAAAGTAAGTTATCTCAGCACTCAGTCTGTTTTTTGTACCCGAGATTTTTGTATAACCCAATCCATGCCGGCATTCGTATCTGTCTAACTCTGTTTTTACCGGCTTCCATCCCGGCGACCAAATTGTGTCGTTTTCTTTTATATAGAAATATTTACCGTTGTCGTCAATAGGCACATTGTTGTATCTGAACCTTGTAATTCTCCGGTAGCGGGCATCTTTAAAAAAACTATATCCTCCGGCAGTATTCGAAATCAGACTAAAAAAATCGTCGTTGCCAAGATAATTAATCCATGGCCACGGAGTTTTAGGGTTTGTAATTACGTACTCTCTGTTATTATCATCGAAATATCCAAACTTCATAAATTCTGGTTTTGTTAAATTTTTGTGCAAATATAAATCTTATTGTTATTTAAACAAAAAGATATTGAGTGTATTTGGTACAAATATTTTGGTGCTCTGCACCAGGGGATTATAAAGATGTAATATGACTGGAATTGACGAAGTTGTTTTGTGCCATAACAATAGGTTTAAAAAATAAAAGCTTACTTTACTGAACCATTAAAATATGAATACTCACAGGATAAAAAATTCGTTTTTATGAAAGCAGTTTATTACGAAAAATTCCAGGGATCGATTGATGTACGAGAAGTTGTAAACCCTACTGTTTCAGATGATAGTGTGATTGTAAAAGTTGGTGCTACCGGTCTTTGCCGCAGCGACTGGCACGGTTGGATGGGCCACGATCCCGATATTGTTTTACCCCACGTTCCGGGGCACGAACTCGCAGGAGAGATTTCAGAAATAGGCTCAGGTATAAAAAACTTTACGGTTGGCAACCGCGTTACCGTGCCTTTTGTGAGCGGTTGCGGGCATTGTACAGAATGTAATTCTGGAAACCACCAAATTTGCGACCACCAGTTTCAGCCGGGTTTTACCGCATGGGGTTCGTTTGCCGAATTTGTGGAGATAAAATATGCCGATGTGAATTTAGTTCGCCTGCCCGATGAAATTGATTTTGTTACTGCTGCCAGCCTTGGCTGTCGTTTTATCACTTCCTTTCGCGCGGTAATCGATCAGGGAAAAGTTTCTGCCGGCGAGTGGGTGGCAGTGCATGGTTGTGGCGGAGTGGGGCTGTCGGCAATAAACATCGCGGCAGGGGCGGGAGCCAATGTAATTGCCATCGATATTGACGATAAAAAGCTTAAGCTGGCAAAAAAAATGGGTGCAATTATTACAATTAATGCAAACTTTGTTGAAAATATCGCTCAAAAAATAATAGACAAAACCGGACGCGGGGTACACGTTTCCATCGATGCGCTTGGAAGTCAGGAGACCTGTTTCAATTCTATCGCCTGTTTGCGGAAACGGGGGAGGCACATTCAGGTGGGGCTGACTACCGGCGATCATCAACATCCTAAAATTCCGATGGACAAAGTGGTGGCTTACGAATTGAAAATAATTGGCAGCCATGGAATGCAGTCGTTCCGCTACGAAGCAGTTTTCGAAATGATAAAAACCGGGAAAGTGCAACCACGGTTAATGTTAGGGAAAACAATTTCGCTGGAAGAGGTGCCAAAAGCATTGGCAAATATGGATTCGTTTGAGAACCTGGGGATTACAGTGATTAATTGTATCCGCTAAAAGAACGACTGAGTATTTAATGAAATAAGTGAAAAAGCAAGAAGAAAACCCACAGCACAAATAGAATATTTGGTTTTTGTGGTAATTTGAAAAAAAAGTTGAAACAATGTTGAAAACCAAAAGAGCTATTTTTCCCTAACCACAAAGAAAAACGATACATTTATGCATTGATTAAATTTAGATAAATTATATGGGATTATTTCAGACATCTGTTTTAAAAAAATACTTGAAACTTCAAAACACAAAAGAAGTTGACAAGGCGTTTAAAAAATATGCTGAATACTTTCACAATCCTGAAATACAAGAAAACATTCGAGAAAGTAAAGAAGAACAATTTCAAGAAGGATTTTTGCGTGAACTTTTTGTGAAAGTGTTTGATTATACTTTAAATCCCAAACCACAATTTAACCTTACGACAGAATTAAAAAACGAAAAAGGAGCAAAAAAAGCAGACGGTGCAATACTGAAAGATGGTAAAGCGTTAGCTGTAATCGAACTGAAAAGCACCAAAACAAAAGACCTTGAAAGAATAAGGCAACAAGCATTTGACTACAAAGTAAATCAAAGTGCTTGTGTTTATGTGATTACCTCTAATTTTGAGAAACTTAGGTTTTACATAAATAATGCAGTAGATTTTGAAGAGTTTAATTTATTTACTCTGAACGAAGAACAATTTGAATTACTGTATTTATGTCTGCACAAAGAAAATATACTAAACAATGTTCCTCTAAAAATAAAAACCGATAGTGTTGTAGCAGAAGAAAGTATCACTAAAAAGTTTTATTCAGATTATTCGCAATTTAAAAGAGAACTTTTTAGAGATTTGGTAAAACAAAATCTTAATAACGAAATATTTAGAAACGAACTACAAAAAGAAGATAAAGACAGAGCAACAAAGAATATAAAACTTGCACTCTTCAAGAAATCTCAAAAATTGATTGACCGTTTTCTGTTTATCTTTTTCGCAGAAGACAAAGGCTTATTACCGCCAAATTCAACGCTTAGAATATTAAAAGATTGGGATAAACTCAATGACTTAGACACAGATATTCCTTTATACGATAGATTTAAACTCTATTTTAAATACCTTGACAAAGGTCGTAAAGGAACTAATAAAAAAGCTGAAATTTTTGCATATAACGGTGGTTTGTTTAAGCCTGACCCTATTCTTGACAGTTTAATACTTGACAACCAAGTACTTTACAAACATACAAAAACACTTTCCGATTACGATTTTGAAAGCCAAGTAGGTGTAAATATTCTTGGGCACATTTTTGAAAACTCGCTAAACGAAATTGAAAGCGTAAATGCCGAAATTGAGGGGACAGAATTTGACAAGCAAAAAACAAAACGAAAAAAAGACGGTGTTTTTTATACACCAAAGTATATTACCAAATACATTGTAGATAATACAATTGGTAAACTTTGTAAAGAAAAAAAGCAAGAACTTGAAATAACAGAAGCCGAATATCATAAAAGCCGAAAAGGACGAAAAAAGGAGATATTAAAAGCTCTAAAAACTAAACTTGACGATTACCGCAATTGGCTTTTAACCCTTACAATTCTGGACCCTGCCTGTGGCTCTGGTGCTTTTTTAAATCAAGCATTAGATTTTCTTATAAAAGAACATACTTACATTGACGAGTTGGAAACTTCGCTTTTTGGTGGCGGAATAGTTTTTCAAAACATAGAAAATACTATTTTAGAAAACAATATTTTTGGGGTTGATTTAAACGAAGAGAGTGTTGAAATTGCAAAACTTTCGCTATGGTTACGCACCGCCCAACCACGTAGAAAGCTGAATACATTAAACGACAATATAAAATGTGGAAACTCATTAATTGACGACCCAAAAGTTGCTGGAGATAAAGTTTTTAATTGGCAAGAAGAATTTCCGCATATTTTCACAAAAAAAACGAAGAAAGCGTGGCATATAACCACAGCAACACATAATTCGAGATATTCGCAACGAATGTATGATAATTATGTAAAAAAAGGTGAAGCTATATGGTTAGATGAAAAAGATGAAATAATAATAACTGAAACTATTGCCAAAATAGTAAAAGAAAGCAAGTTTGATAATAATGGGATATATCCCATTGACATAATCGAGTATAATATATGCGGCGACCATATGCATCTACTACTGGTATGTGATGAAGAAGATAGAGATAGAATAGTAGGAAAGCTAAAAGCTGTAAGTAGCAGGAAATATAATATCGAAAAAGGAATAACGATACCTTCTACTGCTACGAGTGCTACTAGCACAACAAGGGTACATGTCCCCTTGTCCGGTACCGATACCGATGCGAAAAAAGAAAAGAAAAAATATAATTCTCTCTGGACGCAAAAGTTCGGAAAATCCGAAATAAAAGACGAAAACTACCTAAATAATGCAATAGAATATATCCGAAATAACCGTGTAAAGCACGAACTTCCTAAAAGTAGCGAAATAGAAAAACTAAAAAAAGAATTTCTATGCACCAAAGAACAGGCATTCCGTACCGAATATAATGGTGGCTTTGATGTTGTTATTGGTAATCCACCTTATGTGAGAATGCAGAGTTTAAAAGAGCATTATTTTGAACAAACAGTATTTTACGAAAGAACATTTAATTCTGCAACGGGAAATTATGATATATACGCATTATTTTTGGAGAAGTCATTTTCATTGATAAGCCAAAATGGAATTGTTTCATTTATTCTTCCTCATAAATTCTTAATTTCAGATTTTGGCATTGGTATAAGACAATTTTTTGTTGATAATGTGGCTGTATCAGAATTAATTCATTTTGGTTCAGAAATGGTTTTCGATGATGCTTCTACATATACTTGCATAATTAACTTAACAAAAGAACAAAAAAAAGATATTAACTTTAAACATTTAAAGCCATCGCAATTATTTGATATTAACTTATTTAGCAAAGTACCGTATTCGTTGTTAAATAGTGAACAATGGATATTAACAGATAAAATAATTGGTGATATTCTTACAAAAATACAATTTCAACCATTAAAACTAAAAGATATTTTTTCAAGATTTGTTCAAGGCATTATAACTGGGAAAGACGCTGTATTTTGTATTAAAGGCAATATAGATGGTAACTTTTTAAATATTACAGATGAGAATGGAAATATTCATAAAATAGAAAAAGGCATCCTTAAACCTCATTTAAGGGGAGAAGATGTAAATAAATTTCGCCATTTAGAAAATAATGAATGGTTAATATTTCCATACCAATTAATTAATGGAAAAGCTGAATTGATAGAACCTGAAATTATTGAAGCTAAATATCCAAATACACTTGAATACTTAAAAGTATATGAGAATATATTAAGAGAACGAGAAAAAGGAAAGTATAATAACAAACATTGGTATCAATACAGTAGAAACCAAGCTATATCAGTATTAGAACAGCCTAAGATTATTACACCAGAAGTTTGTTTTGGAGGCAGTATGACTTATGATGAAAATAATTTTTACCATAATAGCAAATGTCATACTTTACTTTTAAAAGAAGATACTAATTACACCTACAAATCAATACTTCCAATAATCAATAGCTCTCTTTTTTGGTTTTATTTATCAAATACAGGAAACATTCTCAGAGGTGGTTATATAGGTGTAAAAAGGAAAGTATTAGAACCTTTTTCTATACCAAACTTTAAGGATATTGATAATGAAAAATTTGAATATTTTACTGACCTAATGTTGAAAAATAAAACTCAAATGCAATCAATATTAGGTAAATTTACAAAATACCTACAATCACAATACAGCATAGAAAAGCTAAGCAAAAAACTACAAAATTGGCACGAATTAGAATTTGCAGACTTTATAAAAGAGCTAAATAAAGCAATAAAAAAAGCAAGTGGCGAAAAACTGACTAAGAAAGACGAAATGGAATGGATGGAGCTTTTTGAAGAGAAAAAAGCCGAAGCCCAAACCTTAAAAGCCGAAATAGAAAAGACTGATAAAGAGATAGACCAAATGGTTTATGAGCTTTATGGCTTAACAGAAGATGAAATTAAAATTGTGGAGGGTGCTGTGTGATGCAAGAAAACAACTCATAAATACTACTATACAAAACCGAAGACGGAGAAATAAAGATAGATGTTTATTTTGATGCTGATAATTTGTGGCTTACACAAAAACTAATGGCAGAGCTGTTTGAGTGTAGCACCGATAATATTTCGTTACATCTAAAAAAACATTTTTAAAGAAGGCGAATTAGATAAAAATTCAGTTGTCGAGTATTACTCGGTAACTGCATCTGACGGTAAAAAATATAAAACAAAACACTATTCTTTGGAGGCTATTATTGCGGTTGGTTATCGTGTAAATACTAATAGAGGAACGCAATTTAGAACTTGGGCAACCGATAAATTAAAGAATTACATTTTTAAAGGTTTCACCATAGACAAAGAACGATTTACAAAAGGTAGTCGGTTCGATACTCGTTTTTTCGACGAATTGCTCGAAGAGATTAGAGAAATACGAGCAAGCGAACGAATGGTTTATCAGAAAATAACTGATATTTATGCCACTTCGGTCAATTATTCGGTTGATACATTAGAAACAGAAAAGTTTTTTACAATTTAACGAAGAAGAAATTTTGAATAACAAAGGGAAAATATCGAGAGCAGTAGCTACAGAATTAGCAATAAAAGAATACGAGAAATTCAGAGTAAAACAAGACAAAAAATATTTATCAGATTTTGATATGACAATAAAAAGTATAAAAAACAAATAGCCAAAGCAACAGACATACAATTACTCACGTGTTATTTATTTTTTTTTTCGGTGTTCGTGAATGCTTTGCATTTGCCAAGTCGCTCAAAAAACCCGACCCACAAACCAAAACTTGTCAAAGAGTATGCCTTTTGCCAACACACCGGTAGAAATGAAATTAGTGGCAAATTGAAAATTAATCGTTTCAGAAACCCAAACTACGCATAGCCAAACCGATAACTAAATTTATATTTTTTTACTTTATAAAGTAGGCCAATTTTTTTAACTATTTAATCGAAATCTTCTTTGTAATAAATCCACTATCAGTAATTATTTGAACAAAATATATTCCCTGTTGAGTGTTATTCAGGTTTATAAGATTTTCACTTTTTAAATTAGCATCCGATTGAATAAGAACACCGCTACTATTATATATTCTCAAACTTGTATTTTTTGAAAGTGTTGATTTTGTGAATTCTAAAGTAAATTCTCCTCTGTTTGGATTTGGGTATATTTTAAAATCGGAACTATTATTTAATTCAATAATCTCATTGTTTGCAGTTGGAATTATCCGGCTCAGACTAATATTGTCGATACTAAATTTCCCGAGAAATTTTCCAATTCCAAAAAACAACCTCACGTTATTATCATCGGTTGGCATATCAAGCAAAACCTCGTATGTTTTATCGTTGGTGTTAACGTCTATTCTTTTAGATAAATGTGAACTCCAGTTGGGGTAGTTTTTAGAGACGGTAATCAAAACTTGTTTTTGCTGGGTAGCAAATGCATCGAAAGTTAGTTTGTATTTCCCTTTTTGCAATGAAAGAGCCAACTCCTGAAATCCAAGTTTCCAGTCGGTTAAAGGAGATTGTGTAATGTCAATTATCAATCTGCCCTCTTTAACTTCTGCCGAATAAGAGGTGTTGTAATCGCTGTTAACGTAAAATTGCCAGGGTTGAAAATTATAATCGAAAGTTCCGTTTGTAAGTAGTTCACTCTCATTCAAAAAAAAAGCTGAAAGTGTTGTGTTTTTCCTGATTGTGAATGTGTAAGGATTGGCTGCACTCTGATGTTGCCATGACTTAAAAACGTAATTCGAGTCGGGAATTGCAGTAACTGTGATTTGTGTATTCTCGGGGTAAAAATCCATTTGCGGTGAAACTTCAACAGTTCCTCCATTTGCCGGTTCTAAGGTTAACGAAAATGGGCTTTCCGTTTTGCGTAGCTGGTAAACACGCACGTAGTCGATAAGAAATTTGTGAGGTAAAAGAGAATCGTTAACTCCATCGTAACCGCCCCATTTTCCACCGTAAGCGAGGTTCAAAATTAGATAGAATTCTTTGTTGAAGGGCCATACGCTGTACTCGTCGGCAGGTTTATTATACTCGTGGTATTTTACATCGTTGGCGTACCATTCCATATTGTCGGGAGTCCAGATCAGTGTAAATTTTATAAACTGGTCGAACGGATTAGTAATTGCTTTTACCGCGCCGCTCCCGTTGGAATCATGCCCCGTGCCATCGGTTCCAAGAAAGTGGGCATTGTACCATAAATTTTGAGGTTCAACACCAATGTATTCCATAATATCAATCTCGCCACTTCGTGGCCAGCCTCCATATTCGCTGTATGTTGGCATCATCCAAAGTGCTGGCCATGTTCCTTTACCGGTTGGCACTTTAGCACTAATTTCAACTTTACCATATTTCCAGTCGCCAATTCCTTTAGAGATAATACTCGCAGAGGTGTAATCAGCACCTTCATATTGCTCTTTTCGTACTTCAATTACTAAAACGGAGTCTTCAATTCGGGCATTTTCAACTCTTTTCGAAGTGTAATATTGTAATTCGGAGTTTCGGACTTTCCCAATTTCGTATTTCCATTTTGTACTATCTGGCAAACCTGGTGTATTAAACTCGTCGCCCCAAACCTGTACGTAGTTCTGTGCCAACAGCGAAAAAGAAACGAGGAACAAAATTAATGTGAGAAGTAGTATGTTAATTCTGAAATGGCTCATAATATTCAGTTCATTTTTATTTTTATTAACTTTCCGGTAACCCTGTCTTAATTTTTACTCATATACATTTTCTTGTGTAGGCACTCCGTTAAATTAAACCAAAGCTATCTGCATTACAAGTGCTAAAATTAAAAAAATATTTAAGATATTGTATTTCACTGGTATCCGGTTAAAATTAGGGATTATTTCGCTCCATTTTTAATAATAGCGGTTAGGTCTGTTTTTGAATTGAGTCGATTTAAATAATTTTTTCCCGTTAACTATCCTTAACATTGTTAAATATTTTTTAAAATGATAAAACTATAAGTTTGCCTTGTTTTATTTTTACAAACTAATTTTTTAAAAAGTATAAATTTATGAACCGGCTTTCGATAATTGCTATTTTGGGTATTTTTTTGTTAGCAAAAGAATTTTCTTCTGCAGGTACAAAAGATATCGATATTCAATTCTTGAGACATAACCACCCGAAGATTACGCAAAAAAATATTCGACAGAAAACAAATGAGCTTATCGCACTTTTACCCGCGAATACTGAATTAGAAACAGAATTTGAATTCGAAGAAATAATAAATTCAGTAGGGTTTAATTTTAACAAAATAAAACATTGCAGTTTTAATCTGCTTAATTATTGGCAAAATACAATTATTCCTTTGTTCAACGACTTACCACCACCTCTTCCTCTTATATAAGTTATATTTCAGTATGTTTTTTTCTCCTCAACACAAATTTAATTCAACAAAAAGTTGTTCAGTTTTAATTTTAAATAATTATGATTTTAAAAAAGCAAATCAAAATTTTTAAAGGAGGATTTTTTATGAAACAGTTAAAAATTTACTCTCAAATTTTAGTATTTACAATTTTGGGGATTGCTGCTATTCAGCAAATTTCGGCACAAACTGCCGACAGTTTATTATTGTACACGCCATATACCAAAATATCGGTTGCTCCCGGAAAATCGGTGAGCTATTCTATCGATGTTTTAAACAAGGGCAGCCACGTACAAAACGAAAGTGTTTTTGTAAGTAACATTCCCAGATCGTGGAATCACACATTAATGGCTGGCGGTTATAGTGTAAACAAATTAGCAATTTTACCGGGTGAGAAGAAAACGCTCTCGCTTAAAATTGATGTTCCATATCAGGTAAGAAAAGGGAATTATACATTTTATGTTAAGGCAGGGAACAAGGCTGAAATGCAATTGGTAATTAATGTTTCAACAGCCGGGTCGAGCGAGTCGGAATTTAGCTGCGACCAAAGAAATATGGAAGGCACGTCAAAATCATCGTTTAATTTTAAGGCCGTTTTAAGAAACCGGACAGCTCAGAAACAACAGTATGCACTAATGGCTAAAGCGCCGCGCGGATGGGTTGTTGCTATTAAACCGAGTTACAAACAAGCCACATCGACAGAGGTAGATGCAAACGGTACAAAAGATATCAGTTTTGATATAAAACCACCTAATACGGTTAAGGCAGGAACTTATAAAATACCGATAAAAGCTGTGGCGGGCAGCACATTGGCTAAACTCGAATTTGAAGTTGTAATTACCGGAACATTCGATTTAACACTTAATACACCTTCCGGATTGTTAAGCGGGCGATTAACTGCCGGCGACGAAAAAAAGGTGGAACTGCTTGTTACAAACAGTGGCTCGGCAACGCTCGAAGACATAAAATTAAGCTCAAACAAACCTAAAAAGTGGGATGTTACTTTCGATAAGGATAAGATAGATCAACTATTGCCCGGTAAAACAGAGAAAGTTTACGCCACTATCAAGGCAGATAAAAAAGCTATCCCGGGTGATTATATAACTAAAATAAATGCAAAAACAGCAGAAGTAAACTCATCGGTATCTTTCAGGGTTTCGGTAAAAACACCTGTAATTACCGGTTGGATTGGTATTCTAATTATTGTGCTGGCAGTAGCCGGGGTGTTTTATTTGTTTAAAAAATTTGGAAGGAGGTAAGCAATGGCTGAATCCATAATAGAGATGGTTAATTTAACCAAAAAGTACGGCGATTTTACGGCAGTAAATGCACTCGACTTATCAATTGAAAAAGGTGAAATATTTGGACTGCTCGGACCAAATGGTGCAGGGAAATCAACATCAATTTTAATGATGCTCGGGCTTACAGAACCAACATCGGGCGAGGTTCGTGTGTGTGGAATAAATTCTACTACTCATCCGATAGAGGTGAAAAAACGAGTTGGATACTTGCCTGAAGATGTGGGATTTTACGACGATTGGACGGGTTTAGAGAATCTTGTTTATACTGCAATGCTTAATGGGATTATAAAGAGTGAAGCCGTTGATAAAGCTAAAATATTGTTGAATCGGGTTGGTTTATCTGACGAGATAAATAAAAAAACCGGCAAATATTCAAAAGGAATGAGACAACGACTGGGGCTTGCCGATGTGTTAATAAAAACACCCGAAGTAATTATTCTCGATGAACCCACTTCGGGGATCGATCCCAAAGGGGTACAGGATTTTTTAAAACTAATTGCCGAATTAAGAGATGAGCATGGGATAAGTGTGCTTTTTTCGTCACATAACCTGCATCAGGTACAGCAAATTTGCGATCGGGTTGGAATATTTGTCGAAGGCAAACTTTTAGCCGAGGGAGATATAAAATCGTTATCGGAAAAACTTTTCACCCACGGAATGTACCTTGTAGAGGTTGGAATTGATAGTTCGTTCCGGTCGAAAAATGGAGAGATACCGATAACCAATTTTGAGGATATTTTAACACCGATAGAACAAATTAAAATGATATCGAAAAACGAGGGGTTCTACCAAATTGAATGCTCTTCTGATGTGTCGGCAGAGATAGCAAAGGCTGTTGTTGATAATGGCTTCAAACTTAATTATTTAAACCGAAAGGAATATGGGCTCGATGCCATTTATAACCGTTATTTTGAAGGAGGGACAAAACAATGAATAAAAATAAAATAACATCAAATGCAAAATGGACACCCAATCCGTTTTGGGTTATTGTTAACAAGGAAATTGGAGATACCGTACGAAGCAAGCGATTCTTAATTTTGGTTTCAATTATTCTTCTAACCTGTTTAGGGTCGCTTTATACGGCACTTAATAACTTCTCGCAGGCAGTTGACACTCACGATCCCGAAGGGACATTTTTCTTTTTAAAATTATATACTATATCAGATGGCACACTGCCCTCGTTTATTGTCTTTATAAGTTTCCTTGGCCCGCTTTTGGGTATTAGTCTGGGCTTCGATAGTATTAACTCGGAACAAAACAGGGGCACTTTGAGCCGGGTTTTGTCGCAGCCTGTTTATCGCGATTACTTGTTAAACGCAAAATTTGTTGCATCAATAATCGTTCTTACTGTCTTGTTTTTTGCTTTAGCTTTTATGGTACTTGGGTTTGGGCTTATATTTATAGGAATTCCCCCAACCCCCGAGGAGTTTTTACGATTAATTTTATTTACCCTTGTCAGTATTGTTTACGTTGCTTTTTGGTTGAATTTATCGATTTTGTTTTCTGTGAAATTCCGCCAATCGGCAACTTCAGCATTGGCAGGAATTTCTATCTGGTTATTCTTTAGTGTATTTTTTAATATGATTGTAAACCTAATTGCAAAAGCAATTGAACCTGTCCGTGCAATTAGCGATAGCCAAATTATTCATTTCGAGAAGACGATACAAAACCTGATGCGCATAAACCCTGGGCAACTTTTTAGCGATGCAACAACTACTCTTTTAATGCCATCGGTGCGTAGTTTAGGTCCGTTAACTATGGAACAAATGCGGGGGGCAATTCCGAACCCATTGCCACTTGGGCAAAGTTTGATGCTGGTTTGGCCGCAAACAACAGCACTAATAGCCGGAACAATTGTATTTTTTGCCATCGCCTACACCATGTTTATGAGACGTGAAATCCGTTCGCGGTAAAACAATAAACCATTTTAATTTAGTTTTCAGGGCTGATGGAATTGATTAGAAAAAGTCGAGTTAAAACAACGAATAATTTTACCTTTGTTAGCCTGATTAAAAAAACACTTTAACAATTATATTATGACTGAATTTAAATATCAAAAACCGTATCCGATTTTAAAAGACGATACAAATTACCGACTGCTTACAAAAGATTTTGTTTCGACTATTGAAGTTGATGGTAGAAAAATATTAAAAGTTGAACCAGAGGGGCTTGAACTTTTAGCAAAAGAGGCTTTCACCGATGTCTCTTTTTATTTACGCCCGGCACACCTCGAGAAACTGGTTAAAATTTTGGAAGACCCGGAGGCGACCGACAACGATCGTTTTGTGGCACACACCATGTTGATGAATCAGGCGGTTGCTGCCGAAGGTGAGTTACCAACTTGCCAGGATACCGGAACTGCGATTGTAATGGGCAAAAAAGGTGAACATGTTTATACCGGAGCAAATGATGCAAAACATCTGTCTCAAGGGATATTCGATACTTATCAGGAACGAAATCTCAGATTCTCACAAGTTGTTCCGTTTACAATGATGGAGGAAAAAAATACAGGAACAAACTTGCCGGCACAAATCGATATTTATGCAGAACAAGGAAATAAGTACGAATTCCTGTTTATTACAAAAGGTGGTGGCTCTGCAAATAAATCGTATCTGTATCAGAAAACAAAGTCGTTACTTACCGAAGAGAATCTCTCTGAATTTGTAAAAAGCAAATTAATGGATTTAGGTACTGCTGCCTGTCCTCCGTATCATCTGGCACTTGTAATTGGTGGAACTTCTGCCGAAGCAACGCTGGCAGCCGTTAAAAAAGCATCGGCCGGATATTTCGATAATTTGCCTACCCAAGGAAACGAAGGCGGACAAGCTTTTCGCGATTTGGAATGGGAAGCCAAAGTAGAGAAAATCTGTCAGGAGAGTGGAATTGGAGCGCAGTACGGTGGAAAATATTTTGTGCACGATGTTCGTGTAATTCGCTTGCCGCGCCACGCAGCATCGTGTCCGGTGGGACTGGGTGTTAGTTGCAGTGCCGACAGAAATGTAAAAGCAAAAATTACCGAAGATGGGATTTTCCTTGAGCAGTTGGAGAAAAACCCGGCTCGCTTTTTACCATCGAAAGCACCAAGTTTAAGCCCTGCAATTGATATTGATTTAGACCAGCCCATGGAAAATGTGTTGGCCGAGTTATCGAAATATCCAACTAAAACAAGGTTGAATTTAAGTGGTACTTTAATTGTTGCCCGCGACATGGCACATGCGAGAATTAAAGAGATGCTTGATGCCGGAAAACCAATGCCCGACTATTTTAAAAAGCATCCGGTATATTATGCAGGTCCTGCAAAAACACCAAAAGGAATGGCAAGTGGTAGTTTTGGCCCAACTACTGCCGGACGGATGGATCCGTACGTCAATGAGTTTCAGGCGAATGGTGGTTCTATGATTATGCTTGCAAAAGGAAATCGCTCGCAGCAAGTTACCGACGCCTGTAAAAAACATGGTGGTTTTTATCTTGGGTCAATTGGCGGACCGGCAGCAATTCTTGCAAAAAATAGTATTAAATCGGTTGAGGTTGTTGACTTTGCCGAATTAGGAATGGAAGCTGTTCGTAAAATTAAGGTCGAGAATTTCCCCGCATTTATAATTGTTGACGACAAAGGAAACGATTTCTTTCAACAACTTTAAGTCTATTCTGAAAAGTCATCAGATGAATGGTTTAGCAAAAAGGATAGGAAATTCGAATCTGGTAATCAGTTAATTATAGCTTCATCAGATGACTAAGGGACTATGAAGAAATAATATGACTGGAATTGACGAAGTTATTTTGTGCGATAACAAGGCAAAAAACGCAGGCATAGCATAGATACGGCGAGGCTTTTTAACGAAGTTAGCGTGCAAAAGAACAAGTCAAAACGGTTAGGTTATTT
>JAJRSD010000015.1 GCA_024278975.1 Bacteroidota bacterium | reverse complement strand
TAACCGTTTTGACTTGTTCTTTTGCACGCTAACTTCGTTAAAAAGCCTCACCGTATCTATGCTATGCCTGCGTTTTTTGCCTTGTTATCGCACAAAATAACTTCGTCAATTCCAGTCATATTATTTCTTCATAATCCCTTAATCTGGCTTGAACCACTTTCCTGCCACAGCTCAACGGCAAGGAACATCTCTTCTTTGCTGTATTTTTGATTTTTTCGCATGGGGGCAAAGTTACGCCCAAGTCAATCAATCAGCAAGACGGGTTGGTAGAGGCAGTATGTTTTTTTAATGCAACTACGAAATGTTAATATATTAGATTTTGAATTTACTTACTGAATAATCTGTTTCCCTTTTTTAATATGTCGGAGTAGAATTCATTCCTTTTAATATTTTCAGAACTCCATCATAAAGTTCATGATATTCTTCTCTGTCAAATTTACAGTGTTTACTTATAACGAGGATAGGATTTTCTGAAAAGTTTGTTTTAAATTTTTCGTCTTCAGGATTCATTTTTCCTTGTTTGTCGGTTGCTTTAAAAAAACATCCTTTTACCCATGCCTCAAGTATCAGAGAGTAATCTTTTTTTGTTTCAATTCCCGCAAGTATTGGGACCATCAATCGGTCGTCTTTATTAAGTTTTCGAGAAAGATCGCATCCTACCCTGAAAATGGTATCGCCCAATGCTTTATTCGAAAATCTATCCAGGAGATCGTCGATATGTTCTGTGAGTTGGTTTTTTGTAAACTCACTGGGATAAATGGCCATCAGAATCTCCATCGACTGAATCATCGTTCTTCGGGTAACATCTTTTAATTGATTAATTTCAAGTGCTTCCCACGTATAAATTAATTCGGGATTTAAATAATTAGCATGGTAAGCCAGAGTTGCGTGCCCCATATTATGAATAAATATTTTGCGGTCAACCCATGCTTTCATATTCTTTTTAGGTGCCAATCCTTCAACCTCAGGAATATCATTTCTAAAACCCAGTGCATCTACAATTAGTGAGTTATATGGCTCGGCAACAACTGTGAGAGGATCGAGTTTTAGTTGCTCTTCATTCATAATCGGAACCATCTTCCCAATACTTGTTTCAACTAATCCAACATATTCATTTATTGGTAAATCAGTAATATGATTCTTTAATTCTTTCCGAAGTAAATCTGCTGCATCTCTTACATTTTCGGCAAGAATAATATCTACCGGCTGGTCTTTTTTAACCCGATAACGTTCGGTAAAACCTTCAGCCAGCATTTCGGATAAACCCAACAATCCCCGTTTTCCTACCGAGAGTGAAATAATATCGGCATCAACAATATTCTTAATAATTTTATCTTTTTCAGATAAGTGCAATGCCGAAACATTTTCAACGGTAAATTCGCCCTCTTTTTCGGGGTGGTTATTATCGACAGTTATAACTTTATAAGAGTTTGCTTCGTTAAGTAGTTTTATAATATTCGTATCTATATCAGCAAAAATTATTTCGTATCCCGATTTACTAAATAGTTGTCCGATAAACGAACGGCCTATTTTCCCTGCACCAAAAAGAAGTATTTTTTTCATGTTCAATATTTGTTTTATTCAATTCCCATCTGTTTTTGTATCTCCTCAAGCGAAATGCCTTTTGTCTCACGCATTATTGTTAACACCCAGATTAATTGAGCTACCATACATACGCCATAAAAAGCAAAAGTATATCCGCCCGATATTTCGGCAATTAAAGGAAATGTCCATGAAATTAAAGCAGCCGCTACCCAATGCGTTGTGGCTCCAAACGATTGTCCTTTTGCGCGTACTCTATTTGGGAAAATTTCGCTTATATAAACCCAAATAACCGAACCCTGACCGAACGCATGCGAAGCAGCAAAGAGAAACAAGCCACCAAGAACAATATAACTTCCAGCATCTGTAAACTCTGTTCCATAAGCAAAAAATGCCCATGCTATAATTCCAAGACTAACTATGTAACCAACCGAACCCACAATCATTATTTTTTTCCTTCCAATTTTATCGATAACTGCCATGGCTGCAATTGTAAAGATAAAAAACACACCTCCCACAACCATCGAATTTAGCAGCGACGAACTCTTTTCGAAACCTGCCATACTGAAGATATGCGGAGCATAATAAAGAACTGCATTCACCCCCGACAATTGATTAAAAAGAGCAATTGTAAAAGCTAACATTATTGGCAGTCTATATTTTTTTGTAAAAAACGGTTCTTTCGCCGAGTGATGACTAAAATCGAGAGATCGTTGAATATCTTCAATTTCTTCTTCAATATTTCCTGAATCGGAACCACATTTTAACAATACATGTTTTGCTTCATTAATTTTTTCCTTTGAAACAAGCCACCGGGGACTTCGCGGATTTGCAAACAAAAAGACAAAAAACAATACAGCAGGAACTGCCTCAACACCAAACATCCAACGCCATTCCACTGCGCCGAGTTCAAGGCCTGCAATAATATAATTTGAAAAATATGCCAGTAACATTCCAAAAACAATATTCAACTGAGCGACTGCCACTAATCTACCACGGAATTTAGCAGGAGAAATTTCGGCAATATACATTGGAGAAACCACCGATGCCCCGCCAACTCCAAGTCCGCCAATAAAACGAAAAATTAAAAAGATATACCAATCGTTTGTAGATGCCGACCCCAAAGCAGAAACAAAATAGAGAACAGCAAGTATAAACAGAACATAACGCCTCCCGAATCTGTCAGCCTGTTTGCCAACAAAAATAGCTCCGATAATTGTTCCAATCAGCGCACTTGCAACTGTAAAGCCAAGTTCAAATGATGTGAGGTCGAAAACACTCCGAAGCATATGTGTAGTACCCGAAATAACAGCGGTATCGAATCCGAACAGGAGTCCGCCAAGGGCAGCAACTATGGTTGAAACAATTAAAGTTCTTTTCATTTAAAGTATTTTTTTGATTTAATTTTTACACCTCTTTCTATGGTGACTATTTTAAGATATTTAACTATTCTACATTAATCGAAAACCGAAAATCTATTTTCTGAGAATAAACTTCGCCGGGTTGCAATACAATTTGTTGAAAATTTTTATGATTGGGAGCATCGGGATATCCCTGTGGTTCGAAACACACAGCTCCGAATTGCTCGTAAGAAACGCCTGATTTCCCAACTTCTCCATTCAGGAAATTACCGGTATAAAAGTGCATTCCGGGCTGGTTTGTAAAAACTTCCATTACCCTTCCGCTTGGTGGGTCGCACACAGTTGCAACCAGGTCATTTCCACCTTTTACTTTATGGTTTAATACGTAGTTGAGGTCGTATCCCTTAAACTTGCGAAACTGCATTTCATCGAATCTTGACCCAATACTGCGTTCTTCTCTAAAGTCAACCGGCAGCCCTTTAACACCGGCAATTTCGCCTGTGGGAATTAAATCTTCATCGGCAGGGGTAAACTTTTCTGCATTTATCTGCACCTGATGTTTAAGAATGTTTCCATTCCCGGCACCGGCAAGATTAAAATAACTATGATGTGTAAAATTTACAAGTGTGGTCTTATCTGTAGTTGCCCGGAAACTAATACCAAGTTTATTATCTTTATTAAGTGTGTATTTCACTTCACATTGAAGATTTCCGGGATAACCTTCCTCTCCATCCTCACTAAAATAACTTAGTCTTACCCCAATTTCATTATCATCCTGAAACTCCTCCCCTTTCCAAATAGCTTTATTAAATCCTTTAAACCCACCATGTAAATGGTTCTTTCCGAAATCGGGTAGTGTATTTGCAGCTAACTTGTAAGAAACGCCATTAACTAAAATCTTATCACCTCCAATACGGTTTGCGACTCTGCCAACGGTGGCTCCAAAATAGGTTTTATCGTTTACGTAATCTTCCAATTTATCCCAACCCAAAGTAATATCGCCAATGTTCCCATTACGATCTGGCACTTTAATACTTCTAGCAATTGCACCAAACTCAATAATCTCGACTTGCATTCCACTTTTATTGTCAAGTACGTAAGAGTGAACTGCTTGCTTTCCTATTCTTCCAAATATCTTTTTTGTAATATCCATTACTATTGAAATATGCTAAACTCTTAAACAAATAAACCGATAAAAAAAACACCTCCTTAAATATACTTAAAGGAAGTGTTTTTTATGAATACTCAAATAATGAAACTGACTAAATGTTTTAGGCAATATTTAAGTTAAAGAATATGTATTAATTTTTTAATATTTTTTTAGTTGCCGATCCATCTTGCGATATCACTCTAACTAAGTACATTCCTGCTGGTAATTCAGCAAAATCAATACTCGCATTATTGCCTTGATTAAGATTACGGAGCATAACTTCGTATCCCAAAATATTATAAACACTTACGCTTTTAATATTCGATTTAGCATCAATATGCAAACGATCCAAAACAGGATTAGGATAAACTCTAACTTCAGCATTTGCCATTTCATTTCTAATCGATGTAGGAGGTGTAGTATCTCCACCTGTTTCGAGCAATTTAATCTCATCAATCATGGCTTCAACCTCATCATCTGGCCACCGTGCGCCATCGGCCCCAAACACTCTAAAACCAATCCAACAAGTTGCAGCACCTTCTGGTGCAACTACTGCTGTTTGAGCAAACTCTTCATAAAAGTCTCCAAGTGTAAAATCGCCCGACTCTTCATAAAGTACGTTGCCTTCTGCATCAAAGAATCCAACTGTAGTGCGTAATACAGCAGTGGGTCCTGCAATTTTATAAGCAGCAAATTTAAATTCGTAGCTTGCTCCTGGTTTTACAGGTATTCCAGCACTCCAAGTGTCTAAAACAAGTTCGGCCAAACCGTCGTAAAATGCCGGCCAAATGGTGTACAATGCACTGTCGCCCTCATAAGGGTCGTCGATTATACTTTGATCGCCAATTATATCGCGATAACCATCAGCATCAACCAGAGCATCTCTAAAAACAGAAGCGAGAGGTGGTGTTCCTTGCTCAAAATTTCCATTGTAATTTGCCATTATATCGGTACTTGGACCGGTCTCAAGCAATTTAATCTCATCAATCATGGCTTCAACCTCATCTTCAGCCCATCGTGCGCCATCGGCACCAAACATTCTGAACCCTACCCAACATGTGGCAGCACCTTCTGGTGCAACAATCGCAGCCTGTGCAAACTCTTCATAAAAGTCTCCAAGTGTAAAGTTTCCCGACTCTTCATAAAGTACGTTGCCTTCTGCATCAAAAAATCCTACGGTTGAATGAAGTACAGCGGTAGGACCTGCAATTTTATAAGCAGCAAATTTAAATTCGTAACTTGAACCCGCTTTTACAGGGATTCCAGCACTCCAGGTGTCTAAAACAAGCTCGGCCAAACCTTCGTAAAATGCCGGCCAAATAGTGTACAATGCACTATCTCCAACATACGGGTCGTCTGTAATTTCCTGATCGCCAATAATATCCCGATAACCATCAGCATCAACCAAGGCATCTCTAAAAACTGAGGAGAGAGCAGGTGTACCTTGCTCAAAATTCCCATTGTAATCTGCCATTATGTCTTTTTGAGCATAAACACCAGATACAATTACTAACATAAATAATACAAGTAAACTTTTTTTCATAATTAAATGGTTTTAGATGAATAATTCTTATATATATTGACACAAAGTTATATCTTTATTTCTATATTTTCAAATATTATAGTAATATTATTAATAAAATATTTATAAAAGAGAGGTTGTCATGTATTTAAGTTGTATTAATTATTGTTACAGTCTGATTAGTAGTATTTAGCAACTAAATATTATTTTCTGTTGTTATGTGAAACTGTATCTTAAACGTTTAAATAAATTATCTCAAATTAATGAACCGAAAAAGAGATTTATTCGATATTTGTATTTGAGTAATCAAGGTGGCAGGAATAAATCGTATACCGTTTTCAGACTATCTGCTGGTTAAACATATCTTATAGCTTTTAGAGAAATTAGTGCAGCTAACTTTCACAATATAAAAAGCGGGGAAAAGGTTTAACTGTTGCAAGCTTAAAGAAGTTTGTAATGAGTGTTGTTTTTTGTATAATAAATTCCCGGTTATTGAGTAAATTTCAATTTCCATTTCATTGGCAAAATCGTCGTTCGAAACAGTTATATTTAAAACGTCGTTTGTTGGATTCGGATAGATAAGTGCATCTGTATCATTAACCGTTAACAAACCGTTGCCCGACGGATAAGGTTCGTCGGCAAATGGCGAGCCGCTAATATTTACCGAACTTGTCCAGTATTCAGGTTGATTTGGATCTCCCACAGGATTTCGAATCTCCGACACCAGCGAATTTCCTTCGCCATCGGGTAATTCAGGCCAGGGCGATTTATCGTCGTAGGTAAAATGGATTACCGGGTTGCCATTAGAATCGTGCAGTAGCACCTCCTCGCCACCGTTTGAGAAATATCCCTTGTAATTTCCCGACGACTCCATTCCGTAAAATTCATAAAATTTGTCGGTCTTCGAGCTAACTACATAAAACTCGCCACTTTCCAATACTTCATTTTCAGGAAATTCATAATATACTGCTGAGTCTAAAACAAGTCCGCTAAGATTTATCGACTCGTTGCCGGTATTTTTAAACTCTATAAATTCAAGTTTTTTCCCTTCTGTTGTATCGATACCAACTATATAATCAAGCGGATGGTAATGTAATTCGGTTACTTTTAGCGACGAATAGTCCGAAGTTGTTTCAATAAATTTAATTTGTCGCAATGCTCCCCACGTTCCATAGTAGTAAACCCTTGAATTGAGTGTTGTTGAAGAACTTATTTCAATGGGCTTATTATTATCAATTTTTGCGCTTTTAGAGATATCTCCACCAATCTCTCGCGGATCAACTCCATCGGTAGAATAATATATTACACCAACATCATTAGATTTGTTTAGTGTAACAGACATTGGATTGTCGAATTTAACGATATGCGAATTAACAGTAACTCCATTTCTCTTAACTATTGGAGCATTAATACTTGAATATAGTTTGGCATTTTTGAGCTGATTAATGACTATTGAAGTTCTTTGCGGGAAATATTCATCGTACATTTTATTTAACTCCGGAATCCAATTGTCATTTTTTGTAAAAGGTTTTGAGTTTCCTCTGGCATCGCCCCATCTCGCCGATTCGGCAATTATTGCCATTTCGATTTGAGATACCCTGTTATTAAATCTTTTTACATTTTCTTGCGGGGTAAGCACTCCTCCATTGGTTAAAAACATATGTGCCCTGTCGGAAAACCTTTGCCGGTACTCGCTGTTAAACTTTAATTTATAATGTAACCACTGTGGATGAAACTCTTTAAATTCATTAACAATCATATTAAATCCGTTGGTTCTGTTTTCGAGACTAACCCTGTTTCTGTTAACATTATAAAGTGCATGCTCTGCATCATGGCAAAAAAAGCGAAATCCGGGAGATTGTTTTTCCCTGTTATAGATGCCATAAAAATTATTGGGTTGTTTATTGTGAAGCGGCTCCGATACCGGTCCATCTCCATTTCCGGTATAAAAAACCAGAATCATATAATCGATAAGATTATCTATATCAACCAACACTTCTGCTCCGTCCACAGAATTCCCATTTTCATCTTTCCCCTCGAGTGCGAAATAGTTATTATTACTCACAAAGCCAATCTTTGTTTTGTTGTAAACTTTCTCCCACGAGGAGAGATTCCCATCCGTAGCAACAACATCGTAAATCAGTGCTTCAACTTTAACCACATCATAATTGGCTGATTTGCCACCAAAGTAATCTTCGGCATAATTTGCCTCCGAACGCTCCTGAGTTTGATAAAGCCCCCAATACATACCATTTAAATAGAGATGATAATAACGACTTCGTGTATAGGGTTGTCCCATTTCGCCTTGTGCATCGCGAGAAAACACCTCTTTTACCATTGTATTCCGACTATCGCCATTACTCCATGCATAATTTTGAGCTGTCCGAAGATCGATTTTATCAAAATGATCAACTCCTTCATCTCCAAAAAGAGGATAGTCCAATTTTGCATCGCCATACTCTTCTCTAAAAAACAGACGAAAGCTGTGTTTTGCAAATTCTGGGGAACGGCTAAAACCACCACGAATACGTATGCCTGCATTAACACCAAATCCCTCATCTTCGTTCGGATTAATAAGTTCGATAGAACACTCCCGTTCCCACTCTTTCCCGTCTTGTCGGGCATTTACATAAATGCCAGTTGTAGGATTAAACAGATTACTATTATCGGTAATAATTGAAATTGAGGGAATATCGATAAATGCACCATCGATTGACGAAGAGTATTCGGGGCTATTTACAACTCTCGAATCCATGTCTAAATCAATAGTTTGTCCGTTTATGCTTCCGGCAGGCCAGTTACCTCCGGGATACGATTGCATTTTTACATTTTCAAGAAAAATAAAAGTACGAGACTTGGGCTTTCCCGGTTTGTATCCATCTTTTGTAATTGATGCCCTTAATACAACTGCCGGTGTTCTTGCTCTTCCCTCTGTATTATCCGGATTTATTGAAATATTAGCAACAGAACCGGATGTAATTGCAGTTGTTGAATTTTGCGGGTTACTACCGTCGAGTGTATAAACAATTTTTGCATCGGTTGCCGAAGTAGTTAGTTGAAGATTAAACTGAGAGGAATAAAATCCTGATTTCTCACTAAAAGTAACTTCAGAATTACCGGGATATTCGGGCAACGATGATGTTGCGTTTATCTGCACATCGAAATGAAAATCGGTACTGGTTAAACCAATATTAAAACCCTGTATTGCAATATAATTTGTGCCATCAATTAAATTAGCATCCGACAGGTTCAAAGAAAATTGCTCAAAACTTCCCGATTCGTGATGCCCGGTAGCTAATGAACTGTATCCCGGCAGTACGGGAGCATTCACTTTAAGTGTTTTATACCCATTTATCCAAATAATAAAACCATCGTCGTAATTAACATTAAAAATAATTTTATCGATACTACCTGTATTTCTGAACAGAAAAGTGTCGCGCAAGTAAACTGTGGAGTAGTTATTTGGCATATCATTCAATTGTGTCCCCCCGTTTCCATCGCCATACCAAAACGGAGCAACTCCTTTCTTCCAACTACCATCGTCGAATCTTGGTTTCATCCACAAGGCAGAAAGCCCCGCTGCATCTTTACCTTTCAAATATTTAAAATCTGACTGTGAAGGAAAAATTGTTTGAGCACCAACAGTGTTGGACAAGAATATAAGAACAATTACTGGCAATAAAAGAAAGATTACTAACGATGTTTTACTCATATTATTTGGTTAATATATCCGAATTTTTACTTCTGATACTTATATATTTCTTCATTTTTATCGATACAACCATACACCTGAATAATGGCTTTTTTATTTAAAACTGTTAAAGGATTGTCGGCTACATAGTTCCTCATCCGGCATCCGAACATCGAAATTGTACATTTCTCCTTCCCTTTAACAGTAAGAAAATCGTATGAAACACCATGGTTTGTAAGTGCCGGGTTATCGCCCGAGAATGCCTCGACATTTGAAATTGCTGTATGTCCGACTCCTTCAATTATAATCGGATGAATATCTTTGATTTTATCTCCGGTATTTGCAATTATTGACCCCTGTGCAATTTGCCAGTTCCTGTTAAAAGTGTTATTTCCGATTTTATGTATTCCAACAGCTACACAGTCGAAATTAAAATTGGTAAGCTGCCCATATGTTTCTCCTCCCAAATAAATACCGCCGTAAGTTCCAAAAGAGAAAACATCAATTAATTGGGCATTATCGGTATGATTTATTGAGTAGGCATAAGTTTTTTTTGCTATAACAGCATCAATAATCTCTTTTGAATAGCTGCCTGCAAATTTCCGAGTTATGGCAGGATTTACATGACAATGTAATATTCGTGGAATATCGTAACAGTAGTCGATGCGGATAAACTCACCACTTAACGGATAAGCGAAACAGTGTTCCACTGTCAGCAGTTCGCTGATTTTACCTTTTGGAGCAGCAAAATCAATAGTCAGATATTCGCCATAAAAAGTAAGATTATTAAGGGTTACACCTTGCGTTGAATGCTCGTATGAAAGCCTGATTGTTGCCGGATATTCAATAATCTTAGCAGGGTCTTTAATTGCCTGCTCCGAATACCAAAATTGTATTCCCTTAATTTGAGTTGCCGACTCAACGGTAATAAAAACATTTTCGGTATCGGTAATTTTAAAAACACTTCCAACCGGTTGTGGTTTTGTAGCATGACTTGTTCCGCGCGGTGTTGCAGCATTTGCACCAATTAGCGAAACATTCTTTTTTAAAATGATTCCACCCGCAATATGGTATGAAGAATCGCTTGGCTCAACATAAAGAACACCACCTTTGGGCGACATTAAATCAATAGCTTTTTGCAAATTGATTTTGTTTGTTTCGGCCGAATTTGAAGGTTTTACTCCAAATTTGCGAATGCTTTCACCGTTTGCTATTCCTATAAACAGAATACCATATACTAAAAAAAGATATAATTTTTTCATTTTTTTATTATTTTTTGCACATTTCTTTCAGATAGTTATAATGCCACGATTTAGTTCCATCGGGTTTTATCAACCAAAAACCTCTCACATCATCGTTGGAAGTCACGGGCAGGTTGGTGTCCGGATTTATTAACTCATTACAATATAATTGCCAATAGATGATATATGGGCACTTCTTTTCAAGCCCGGATTCAACCGTATTTTCCATAACAGATTTAATTTGTGCCGAAGTATAATTGTTTTCAGGGACACCATATTCTCCAATATAAACATTGTTATCCCCAAATGCTTCGCTATCCGGCATCTGTCGTTTAATATAATCGATGGCAGATTTAAGCAGAATTGAATTTCTATTATCGGCAGCCGCCAAACATGCATCATAACATGAATACGAAACAAGATCGAGATTTGTAAAAGGTAACACTTTGTTTACCATATTTGGATTACCCTGCATCGATTTTACAACAACATTGATTTCCGCAGCGTGATAAACAAATACATCCTTGGCATTAATCTCTTTCCGTGCTTTGGTAACACCTCGCTGACGCGCATTTAGCCATTCAACCATTCTTTCAAGCGCTTCAGGCTCCGGATCTATTTCGGCATCGGTATGTCCACGAACGTGCCAATCGCCTTCGTGATGTTGTAGTATAAAAATTTTACCCGTTCCTTCATACTTTTTCAGCAGCGCTTTTGTAAATTCATAAAACTCTGCTTCTTCCTGTTCAATTTGCGACTGACTGAGATGGTCTTTCCAGTAATATGCATTGCTACTTACAAAGGAGGCAACATTCAGCACAAATGTTTTAAATGGTTTTTCAAATAACTCGGTGTAATGTGAGTTGTTTAAACCATCAAGAAGTGATGTAGCTCCTGTAGTCCAATTTGAATTCCACGGATACATGATATCTGGTGTTTCACCACCATTATAATACCAAATTTTAATAACTTTTGATCCCATATCTAAAAGTACATCTGCACCTTGATTAAGACAATCTTCTTCACCAAAATAATACCTCGGTATTACATGTGATGAACCTATTATTTCTGAATTCTTTCCTGTGCTTGGGTCTTCAATTGGATTCTCAATTGAATCCTCCTCTTCAGAGTTACATGATTGTGATCCATACGCAAATAGCATTATACATACAGCACCAACCATTTTAATGAGATTTCTTTTCATCATTTTTTATTTAGCTTCAAACATTAACAATTCAGAATGACCAATGGCATCTAAACGAACCAAAATCCCATTGTGAACCAAAGAAAAGCCGTCAATTTCAATTTTCATGCCAGAACTATCGATTGTTAATATATAAGTTTTACTTTGATCTAAACCACGAGGTTTAAAAATATACTCATCGCTATCAGCACCACCAATTTTAGCTATTGTTGCCCAACCTTTAGTACCAGTCGGATTAGTGTATTCCATTGCAAACCATGGATTTGTGTTTACTCCATTCAGTCTGTCAACTGGTGCATGATGATAAGTTTTACATGTAGGCAATATAGGACGGATAAATTCTTTATAAATTTTTCCATATTTTAAAAATCCCTCTTTAACAGCAGAGTTCATTTCACCCAAACTTTTAGCAGTCATTCCTTCAAAAATAAAAGGAGTGCCTAATGTAAATGTTGCTCTAAAATATGTGTTTAAATCTTCTGAAGTGCCTACACTATAACATCCATCGGCACCAATTAGTGTAACAAATATTTCGGGTGGGAGTGCGAGTGATTGACCACTATAAACCTGAAATAGTCGGGGAATACGCAACCCATCTGTTAAATAAGATTCATCAAACCGGCTTACAGTAGCATAGTCGTTTCGTCCACCTCCAATAGCACATTGTTGAAAAATTACATTCGGATAATCTTTACGCAGACGTTCAACTATGGCAAAGAAGTTTTCATAATATCTCCAATAATTATTCTCGGTAAAACCATCTCTTTCTGTTTGTGCACCCTGCTTTGTACCAAATGCATTAAAATCAAGCCTGAACAGATCAATATCATATTCCTCTATAATTCTTCTCCACTCTTTCTCGACATATTCTGCTACTTCCGGGTCATTAATTTTAAGAGCATCACCCGGTCCCTGCCACTCAGGATACTCATTAAGTATTTTACACCCTACTCCGGCACGCTCAATTTCGGCATATAAACCAAACAGCATACCTTTTGAATGCACATAGTCGGCAATTGGCTTAATTCCATTAGGGAAACGTGTTTTAGAAGGAGTCCAATCTCCATGAAAATCCCACCAACGAGCATCAACAGTAAACAATTCAACACCTATAGCAGCGGCCATATCAACACGTTTTTTTACTTCGTCTTCAGTAAAATTACTGGGATCGCCAAAATCAGATGACGAATAACCCTGATCGCCGGGAATTGAAAACTGAATTAAATGAGCCATATCAGTATTTCGTGAAGGAATTACAGACCGACGAACATGTTCGTGCATTGCATTTACCGCATCGTCTAAATTGCCGGAAACGTAACCCATGTGAACGGCTGGGGATTTAGTTGATTCGTTGGGAGCTAAAACATAAAGAGGAGTGTCTGATTGTGGTCCTATTTTAAAAGACAACACATCGGCTAAACGCGCCATATAAACGAAATCTTCGTTACACTCAAGTTCCATGTGCCAGTTAGTTGGCCATGCCAATGCACCAATTAAATATTGCCCTCTAATTTCGTTGCGGATAATAAAGAACGGATCGTCAAAACATGAACCCTCTTGGCAACCAATTTCGGTTATGCCTTCAGTTAAAGTTCTCCACTCGAACCACCCCTCATGCAGATGCTCTTTTTTTGTAAAATTCCCTAATCGAAATGCATGCTCAATATTACCAGCATATTCTTCTCTATAATCGGCACGAGCCATCATTTTTGCTACCCATGGATATATAGAGTTGATAGCAATAGATTTATCTGACAAATTGGTTATCTCAAGCCAACGTTGTAAAATTGGCGTACCATCGAGTAACGTGTGGACTTTAACATTAACAGGCATTTTATTGTTCAACAATTCAACCATATAGTGTTTTCCTATCTTATCAGAATCAATTTCACCATGGCTTACTACTGTCCAATTTTCTGAGAGTAACTGGTCGTTAATTACCAGTTCAAAAGAATTATTTTCAAAAGAGTCCAACGGAGTCCAATATTCCCATTCATATTTAATGTGGTGATCTGCAGACCAATATAATCCTTCCCATTCGCCATTTACAAGAGCCTCAACATATATGTTCGAACCATTATCATATCTAATTTCAGGGGTAACCGGAATTACTCCATCTAATTTCATTAATGATGCTCTACCTGATAGTGTTGTGCTAGTCCATGCAGGTTGCCCCTTTGGTAAAATACTAATATCATAATCATACGATTTAGAATCGAACAGCAATAACTTTGGGATACCTGCATTGTCAACTTCTACAGCACCATAAGCCCATGCCCCATTTGGGTTATTTGCGATATTAAAATCTTTTGATAAATCATATTTCCCAATTGACAGGTTCAACCCTACGAAATTACCGCCTTCAACTTTTATATATACTTCATCACCTTTTTCAAAAGAAATATCCTTTAAAAAAGTTTCATCCTGACCTTGTTGGCTAACCAGCTCAACAAAATCGTACTCTCCGGTTATTCCCGATTTTTGATCAGCTATCATTCGGCTAAATGTATATGTGCTTTTTGATGTTCCATAAATAAGAATATTTTTAATTACAGGTTCATTCTTAACCCACATCGAAAAAATAAGCCCTTGCCTGCCAGCTCTTGCTCGCCACGCTCCACCTGTTATATTCACAACCATATTTTCAGGGGCTGTCCACCTAACACCGGTACTGGTAAAACCACCACAACTACCAACAGGGAAATCGAGAGTTGAACGATTAGTTACAATAACATCGGCGTTAATGCTTTTTGCGTTATCAGTACCCGCATTATTAACAGTACTTTGAGTACAGGAAATAAAACCACCTACAATAATGAATAAAAAGCCTACTAACTGTAATTTCCATTCTTGCATTTTAACATTATTCTTTAGATTTTTCATAATAAAAATATTTAAACTTTACTAACTACACAACTCTTTAAAATAATTAGTCAAATTTAATCTGAACATTACTCGGTTTATCTAATCTTACCAGAAGTATATTATTTTCATATTTCCACTTTTCAATTCCTTTAACCTGCTTCGGCTCTATTTGAGAAAACACTTCAATCTCAGCTTCCGGATATACTTTATCAACTTTAACTGCCATGCTCTGGGTTGAAGGGTTGAATGGTTTGAATTGAATTTGTTCAGCCTTTCTTATTCTTTGCAGGTAGGGTTCGTTAATCTTTTGCAAGGGTGCAATTATAATTTCCATTTTGTCAGAAATATAATTTCTGATCTTGTTAATTTCCATATAATCTTTTGTGTATGCAACTGTAGCATTCCTAACCTGCCATATTAAACCTGAGTGTCTTACTAGATAAGTTACCCGTTTATTACCGCCTGCAATTATTTCATTTACACTTCGTGGTTTTTCCAACCGGTCAATAGGTAGTTGTACAATCTCCCCTTTATTCAGTAATCCATCAACACGATATTCTTTTCCATCAATAACAACTCCTGTATCTACAGTTTTTTGATTGTTATTTTGCTGTTCCATTTTTAACGCAAAAATATCAACATCAGTATTCATTCCTGTAAACGAAGCTTCTATTGCGATGTTAACAAGTTTATCGCTTTCAGAATTGTTGTATATCGTTTCAAAGGTCTTAATCTCCGGGACATTAATTATACGTTCCAGTTTTTGTTTCCCTTTTCCAAGCATTATTTCGTCAGACTGGACAATCCGAAGTTTTTGACCATTAATATCATATACATGAAGACGAAGCCATAATCTTTGAGTTCCCTCTCCTTTAACATCCAAATCGATACTTATTTTATATTTTTTCCCAACGGGGCAGCGGTAATACGAATATTTGTCATAGCTATCACTTGGCATGGTTAACGTTGTCCACCAATTATCATTTGCCTTTAAACGTATTCCCGGATTTAGATATTCATAGCCATCGTTTCCATGGTTTACTTTTCCGGCAAGAAGTATTTTATCTAATCCATGATAAGCTTCTCTTTCAGTATATTTTGTCATTTCGGGGTCGTCATTTATTACCGCGTGAGTACAACCTGTAAGAAACAATTCTGTATTTGTGTTTTCTCCGGTATGATGATGATATGCCGGAATATGCTCCCCGTTTGTTGCTCCACCAACACCATAACTGTATGCATAACTGCCCTCTTTATTATAACTGGTTTTCACCTTTAAATCCTGACTCAGAGAGGTGTTAAATTCGTCGAGAAAACGATCTTTTTCTGCCGAATAACATTTAACCAATATTTCATCTGTAGATATTTCAAAATAGATTCCACCAATTCCATGTTTACCGCCACTTGGATCGAAACCGCCAATCCGACCATTTGAAACAAATAACATATTTTGCTCTTTTACAATCTCATAATTGTGATTATGACCATGCATCCAAGAGATTATATTTGGATTTTTTTTGAAAAGTTCAAGCATTCTTTCACTATCCATTATACCACGGTAGCCCGGTTCGTTTCCGGATGTAGTACCAATAATATTATTATGAGATAGCATAATTATTGTTTTATCGCGATTAAGAGAAAGATCTAAGTCAAGCCAATCCCATTCTTCTTCGGTAATATAAATTGCTCTAATTAGCTCAGGAAACGAGATAAAATGAATTCCCTGTATATCAAAACTATAATAAGGTCGGCAAGTGGTACTGCCCATTATGTTACTTCTCATTTCCGGGTCGGCATCTTCATTCGACCGCAATTCATGATTTCCAATCACGTAATAAAAAGGAAGCTGCCCACATCCTCCCTGAATGATATCCACCCAATTTTTTCGTGCTTTATACGGGTTCTCATTGTTATGATGGTCGTTGTGGTGAGCATCGCCGGTGTCAATAAACATATCCAAATCAGGGAATCTGTTCATTATATTTTTTATTGCCTTCGTTTGTTTTTCAGGCGATGGTTGCATAGTATGTGCCCATCCAAAATGTGCATCAGAAACAATAAATCCTTTTAAACTATCATTGTTATTTGCTGCCAGAAGATTAGGCTTCATTGCTATTCCCGCAGTCATAACTGTTGTTTGTTTAATAAACTCGCGTCTAATCATAATTCTCTTTTTTATTGCCTCAATTAAACTGATTAATTCTCAACCTGATTAATTTACACTTAATCTCCTCTTTAAATTATTACAGTTGTGTTTTTATGATGTTATAAATAAAATATCAATTAGCTGTGTTTTTCATTCTCGCATTTTTGTGCTATTCGTCTTGTGCTTCAGAATATAATTATCGGTATTATAAATTTAGTTTTATAAGTTATTTAGTTAGAATCATCTTTTTAGTTAGAACTGTTTTATTCTCCGAGTCAGTAGTAAATTCCAATTTATAAAAGTAAGCTCCCGGTTCTTTATCTCCGGGGATCCATTTAACTTTATATTGCCCCGCATTCATATATTTCCCGGCTTCAATTTGCGACACTTTTTCGCCCGATAAATTGTATATCGACAGAGTTACAACTCCACTATTATTTAGCTGAAAAGAGATGGTAGTTTGCTCGCTAAACGGATTGGGATAATTCTGATTAAGCGAAAGTCTTGAATCGGTAATAATTTCGCTCGCTGTTACCACGCCCACAACTTTTAAGTCATCAACCAAAAAACTGTATTGTTCGTCGCTGTCTGATTCTGTTCCAACCAATACCGACTGAATCTTTTTCCCTTCAGCATATTTCCCAAAAGGGCAAGTTACCTTTGTCCATTCGCCAACTGTTCCGCGCGGTGCATCTAATGCCAAACCGTCGTCGGCAACTGCATCGAGTTCAGTCAACCGTGTGCCATCGGTAAACAGCAAATCAATGTGCCCGGTTCTCCCCGGTTCATCCTGCGGATTTATCCAATACGAAAAATAAGATTCGCCGAATACTGGAATTTTAAAATTGAATATTTTAAACATAGGTGTTCTTCCTTCAATGCTCTCGGCAGTAACTTTTAACGCACTACTTCCTGAGTATGCTTCATCCGTAAGAATCGCCTTACACTGAAACGTTTTATTGTCGGTTATTTCACTATTTTTATACCCGTAAAAAATATCATCCCAGGTATTTTCTGTTTCGTTGCTTTCCCATCCTGTCGAGATAAAATCTGTTACCTCCGATTTGTAATAGTAATAGTAGTCTGTTTCAACCTCACTTTTATCGGTATTCATATTCAGTATTTTAAAGCCATTTCCTGAATAACTACCAAAAATTTTCACTTCACAGTTATCCGATTCAATCTTATATTGAGGACTAAGTGATGAAGATAACGTTATATTTTCAAATCTGGCACTACCACTTTTAAGTTTAAAAAGTCCGTTGCGTGTATGCATCTGCTGAATAAGAATATTTCCATTGCCATCAATGTTTGACGTCGGACCGGGGCCACCCCATGAAATGGAATTGAAAAAAGAGGCATCACCTCCAAATTCTGAAGACGACGTAATAATTCCGTTTTGCTGAGAGCCAAGCAGAACCAATTGCGTGTTTATAAAATTTATTTCCGAACCGGTTTTACTATCGAGATATATTCCGTCGCTACCTGCATCTGTTCCGTGTTGAATGACGTCGATAACAGAATTGCCATCGTCGGCTGCAAGATACACCCCCCGCCGGGCAGCGAAAACAAATGTGCCTAAAATATGTTCGTGTGTTGCCGATGCAACTTTAAAAGCATCAAGATGCGCCTGCTGATACGCAATTAAAGCTCCAAAATCGAGCGACGGAGGCTGCGGGTAACCCGTGCTTCGCGCCCAATAATGAGGATTATACTGAACATTTTCTATCCAGCCATCACCGGTATTTTTATCAACTGATATGCCGGTTTTTAAAGATGCTCCTGCAAGATAGCTGACAACGTGCCCCGCACTTGGGTACGATGCAAGGTCGACTCCCTGATAACTGTTTGCAAGCACAATATTATTTATCCAGCAGTTTTCGCCGAGAGTTTGTATGCTCCACGGATATGGGAAAAAATCAACGGTATTTTGTTCAGGATACCAAACAGTGAATCCGTTAACTCCCGACCCAGGTTCCATCGAAATAAAAGGAGTCCCATTCTCACTGTTTTTTCCTTCAGTAGCAAACAACACACTTCCTTTGGAAGTTGTATGATGTGGCACATCCCAAATTCCCCGAAGTTCGACACCCGATGGAATTACAATATGACTTGCTATTTTAAACATACCCGCCGGAATATAAACTGTACCACCTCCATTTCGGCTTGCTGAATCTAAAGCAGCCTGAAAAGCGTTGGTATTATCGGTAAACCCGTCGGGGATTGCACCAAAATCGATAACACTAAACAGATCGTTGGTAGCCGGCCGGGGAATTTCAGCATAAGGATGCACCGGAATATTTTGCTTTACAGAACTTAAAGGTTCATGCGAAATAAGTACATTACCTTTACTTTTATTACTTATTATTAATCCGTTGGGAGATGAGTTATCAAGTACCTGTGCATTCGTCACATTTTCACTCAGATAGAGGTGAAGTTTATCAAGATTAAAAGTATTATCAATAAGCGATACGGAACCTCTATTACATATTATTGCCGGGATATCTTTTGTTTGTCCCCAATTCTCGAAAGTACAATTCTGAAAAGAGAGTCTTCCTGTTGAGGAGTTTAAAAACTGAACTGCATATCTCGGGTCTCCTCCAAATTTACAACTATTGAACTGAACAATAGAATTAAAGCTATTACCTGCCCGAACACAAACTGAATTCTTACCTTCCACTTTTATTGTCGCATTTGTTATTGCCCAGCCAATTGGATTCAGATTTACCAAATCAATTCCAATCTTACTTTTATCGATATTTAATCCGTAGATCACACCGTTGGGCCCCATGTCGGTGTATTTAATAATCTTCACTCCGGTCTGATAACCGATCAGCGAAACATCGTAAATATATTCCCAGTCTGAACGCCCCATTACAATTCCGGTGGTTGGATTATTTTGCATCCACTCCAAAATAGCACTTTCTGAAGGTGCATCCGTCAGACCCGATTTGCTCCAGTATTTTGGCTCGAAACGAACATTCATTATTCTTCCGATATCGGTTGTTTGCGACAACCAGATTCCCTGATTTAGCGGAGTGCCAAACACATTACGAATGTAGTGCAGCTCGTTCCAGTTGGGTCCAATTTTAATTCCATTATAAGCGTTAACAAGTGTAACATTAATAACAGATGTATTATCTCCTTTTCCGGCATCACCGTCGGGATGACAATGAACAGTCCATGGATACGGACTAATTGACGCAGCATTTTGTTCGGGATACCAAATCGACAGGTTTCGGATTCCGGCTCCCCGCTGAATAGAAACAAATGGTGTTCCTTCGTTGAATCCTTTCCCTGAATAGGGCATCAAAACAGTTCCGGTTACACTGCCAACACTGTCGGGGTTTGCCCACTCGCCACGTAAAGTTACACCTTCCGGAATGTTTAAATTGCCGTCGAAACGATAAGTACCGGCCGGCACAAACACCACAGCTCCCCCTGCAATTGAAGCTCTGTTAATGGCATCCTGGAAAGCCAAAGTTGCATCTTCCGAACCGTCATTTTTAGCTAAGTACGGATCTTCTGTAACATCAACACTGGCAATTGGAACATCGTTACTTGGTAACGTGGTTGCCCTAACGCGTGGTGCCAACTCGTTCGAAGGACCCATAATACGAATACTGTCGAGATAAACCGTACCCGCCACACGCTCGTTCGCTTCGTTATACAAACGAAATGCAATCCAGCAGGAAGCAGCATTTTCAGGAGCAGTAGCTGTAAGTTCATATTCGCTATAATTATCGGTAAGCGCACAATCTACACCACTCTGAGGTTGTATTGGCGCTCTTGAGTCAGTAAAAAATCCGAATAGCATATTTACTTTTAAACCAGATGCCTGATTACTTTTTAGATATGCTTTTACCGTGTATTCGGTACCTGCAACAACAGCTACATCTGCATCCCAGTTGTCGAACCCTCTGTCGGCAACAGAAGAGGTGGCAGCAACAAACGTTAATTTCATTGCATTGTTACCACTTATTGCATCATCAGTTATCTCCCATGCACTTCCAATATTATTTGGAACTTCGAAAAAACGCCAGTATGTTATTCCTCCCTCAAAATCGCCGTTATAGCTTTTTAGAATATCTACTTCCTGCGAAAAAATTGCTGATGAGTATATGAACAGTAAAAGAGTTATTGTCTTGATTTTCATATTATTAAATTATAATTTATAACGTATTTATTTACTTAATATCATTTTACGATTGATTGTTGTTTTATCTCCCGAATCAGAAATGAATTCTAATCGATAAAAATAAATTCCTGCTTCCATATTCTCCGGTGTCCAGCTAATTTCATGTCTTCCGGCAATTTGATGTTGCTCCTCTTTTAGAATAAAAACTTTATTACCAAGTGTATTATAAACTGAAAGTGTTACAAATCCATCTTTATCTAATAAATAGCTGATGTTTGTACGACTATCGAATGGATTCGGATTGTTCTGATTAAGTAATAACGCACCTTTATCGGAGAGTGCCGGTTGCACAGAAGTAGATATTTTGACATTTAAATCATCAATTAAAAAATTATAATTCTCATCCGAATCTAATTTTGCTCCAACCAAAACCGATTGTATAATTTTCCCCTGTGCATAATCCCCAATTCCACATTTAACTTCGGTCCATTCCCCAATTGTACCACGTGCTGCATTTAAAGGTAATCCATCGTCGGCAACAGCTCCAAGTTTCGATAAACGGGTTCCGTCGGTAAACAGCAAATCGAGATGTCCTGTTTTTCCCGATTCGTTTTGTGGGTTGAGCCAGTATGAGAGTGTAGAAATATAATAAATCGGAAACCGAAAATCAAACACTTTATAAATAGCGGTATCTCCTTCTATTTTACCTCCAGTAATTTTCAAAGCACGCTGTCCGGAATGTGCAGCATCTGTTGTAATTGCTTTACATTTAAAAGAGATACTATCCTCAATTGTAACATCTTTATTCCCAAAGAAGGTATTGTCCCAGGTATTTTGGACATCATCAAATTCCCAACCCGTTGATATTTTTGTCGTCTCTCTATTCTGTTTGAAAACGTAATCTGCTTCAACAATACTTCTGTTGGCAGCATTGTTATACAATTTGAATCCGTTACTTGCATAACTCCCAAAAAGCTTTAATCCGGCGACATTGCTCCCGATATTAAATTGCTTACTCAGGGTCGCTGATATTGAAATATTTTCGAGCCGGGCAGTTGTATTATTTAATTTAAACAGACCGTTGTGCGTGTGTATTTGCTGAATCAGAACATTTCCGTTCCCACTCAGGTTAGTAGTGGGGCCAGCTCCTCCCCACGAAATTGTATTGTAAAAAGCCACATCGGCATCAAATCCGGGAGCTGAAGTAATAATTCCATTTTGCTCGGTACCCAACAAAACAAGCTGCGTATTTATAAGATTAATTTTCGAGCCTGCCTTGCTCTCCAAGAAAACTGCATTGTTCCCGGCATCAGTACCATGCAGGAAAACGTCAATATTTGAGTTCCCATCATCGGAAGCCAGATACAATCCACGTTTTGCCGCAAATACAAAATTACCTAACATGTGTTCGTTTGTTGCACCGGCTATTTTAAAAGCATCGAGATTGGCTTGCTGATACGAAATAATAGTTTTAATATCGGGTACTACAGGTTGCGGAAAACCTGAAGTATGAGCCCAGTAATGAGGATTTAACTGAACATTTTCTATCCACCCGTCGCCTGAACTTTTATCTACCGAAATTCCTGTTTTTAATGGAGCTGCCCCGAGATAGCTGACAATATGCCCGCCACTTGGATACGATGCAAGATCGACACCCTGATATGGATTTCCCAGTGTTACATCTTTTATCCAGCAATTTTCGCCTAAAGTTTGAATTGTCCATGGATAGGGGAAAAAATAATCGGAACTCTGTTCGGGATACCAAACTGCGAATCCACGCACTCCAGAACCGGTTTTAAGCGAAATAAAAGGAGTTCCGTTTGCATCATTTTTCCCTTCAAAAGGCAACAAAATAGAGCCCTTACTCCTTGTATGATGCGGCACGTCCCATGTTCCTCTTAACTCGACACCCGGAGGAACTATTAAATGACCATTTAGCCGATACATTCCGGCCGGAATATAAACTGTTCCGCCTCCGTTATTACCAGCCGAATCAAGTGCAGTCTGAAATACCAAAGTGTTATCTGTTATTCCATCGGCAACTGCACCGTACTTAATTACATCAAATAAATTGTTGGTTACAGGCCGGGGTACTGTTGCATAAGGATGAGGAGGAATATTGAGCTTTTTAAAATTTAGCGACTCCTGCGAAACAATCACCTCATTTTCACTTCGGTTATCGATTATTAACTCCGATGGGAAATTATTATCTATAATTTGTGCATTACTCACATTCTCACCCAAAAACAGATGAAGTTTATCTAGCTTAAACGTATTTCCCAAGAGAGACACTGCCCCCTTTTTGCAGTATATAGCCGGAATCTTTTTGTTTTGTCCCCAATTCTGAAAAGTGCAATTTTGAAAAGAGAGTCTTCCGGTAGCATTTGTAGAAAACTGAACGGCAAATTTTGGGTCGCCATCAAAAATGCAGGTATTAAATTGTACCACAGAATTAAAATCGTTACCGGCACGAATACAAACAGAGTTACTTCCCTCCACTTTTATAGTTGAATTTGTAATGGCCCAACCGATGGGATTTATATTGACGATATCAATTCCGGTTTTACTTTTTTCAATACGCATACCGTATATTACACCGTTGGAACCCGAGTCGGAATATTTAAAAGCTGTCATTCCGGTTTTATAACCAACAAGCGAAACATCGTAAATATACTCCCAGTCCGACCGTCCCATTGTTATTCCCGTTGTTGTATTGTTCCTAAGCCAGTTTAATATATCATCTTCTGAAGGAGAATTATTTAGCCCGGAATTGCTCCAGTATTCCGGTTCGAAATGAACATTCATAATTCTTCCAATATCGGTTACCTGCGACAACCAAATTCCTTGCACTAAAGGAGTTCCGTAAACATTACGAATGTAGTGTAACGCATTTGGCTCAGGTCCTATTTTAATTCCTTTATATGAATTAACGAGAGTAACATTAACAACAGAAGTACTAACTCCGGTGCAATGAATTGTCCATGGGTAGGAATTTACAGAAGAGATATTTTGTTCGGGATACCAAATAGATAAGTTCTTTATTCCGGCTCCTGTATTAATTTTAATAAACGGGTCACCCGCTTCATTGTCTTTATTGGCAAAAGGCATAAGAACTGTTCCGGCAACATTCCCTGCACTGTCAGGGTTTGCCCATTCTCCGCGTAAAACCACATTCGAAGGCAGTTGTAAATTTCCATCAAAACGATACTTCCCTGACGGAATAAACAGAACTGCTCCACCTGCAATTGAAGCTCTGTTAATGGCATTCTGAAATGCAAAAGTAGCATCCTCGCTTCCATCGTTTTTTGCGTTGTAAGGTTCATCGGTAACGTTAATACTGGCAATGGGTACATCGTCGGTCGGGATGGTGGTTGGCATTACTTTTGGCGACAATCCCGCAAAAGCTAAAGAGTCGCCTAACAAACGAACATTGTCGAGATACATTGTTCCCGCAACACGGTAGTTTGCTGCATTGAACATACGAAAAGCAATCCAGCAAAATGCAGCATCCGAAGGAGTTGTAACTGTGAATCCGTGTTCGGTGTAGGTAGATGTCAATTCATAACTATTGTTTACTTGCGAGATTACTCCCCCTTCAATATTAAAATAACCAATTGTAAAAGCAACACGGAGCCCTGAGTCTTCGTCACTTTTCATAAAAGCTTTTACGGTATATTCCTCTTCGCCCACTACCGGAACCCTGGCAGTCCAATTGTCGAACCCACGATCATTAACAGTACCATCAGTTTTCACCCAATCCAGTAACATCGCCTGGTTTCCACTTACAGCATCATCTGTTATTTCCCACGAACTACCAATGTTATTCGGAACTTCGAAGAATCGCCAGAAAACTATCCCGTTTTCAAAATCGCCATTGTAGTTTTTTAATAAATCGACGTCTTGCGAAAACGCAGATATCGTATTAAAAATAATTAATAATGTTAATAATCGTATTTTCATTTACTTTGTTTTTTTTAAATAAGAAAGCTAAAATATTCAAATGAAGTTGTTTAAAACCAAATAGAAATATTATCGAAGTGTTTACTCTTTAATAATCTTTTTAACAACAATCCCTTCGTTCATATAAACCTTAATGAGATACATATTTCCGGGTTGCAATTCGTTTATTGAAATGGAATTGAAGTTTGATTTTGCAACTTTTACAAGTTTTCCGGCAATTGAATATATTTCAACTTTATTCGGAATAGACTCTGCTTTAACAGATAACACGGCAGAGTTAGAGTCCTGATAACAAATAACCGACAAATTTGATTCAACTTCCGAAATTGCAGTTGGTGCATAATAATCTTTAAACAGTTTAAAATAGTTATACGGATCGACAATCTCAATATCCAAATCGCGTCTTCTGCTTTTCAAATACCCAAGCGTTTTAAGTACGTCGGTTGGCCACGACCAAACAATACGGAACATATAAAAAGAGGTTGTACCCGCCGGAACGTGCGGCATTGCACTCGACATTGCATTGGCTGCTGCATTGTTATCCGTAATTTGCCCCACAACATTAAGAAGATTTGTTACCGGCATTCCCTCCCAAACCTGTGGCTCGGGTCCCTTTCCACCATTACCATGCAAATCCATAACAATAGTGGCATAACCATCAGGCGAAAATTCTGTGAATGCATCTTTAACTGCTGCAGTAGGTTCGTCCCAGTCTAACACCATTGGTGAAATTGTCATATCGAGTTGCTCGTAAAACTTTTTATTATGCTCAACAAACAGAGGCAGATATTCTTCTTTTACACGGTTCGGATTCATATATCCGGCAGCGCTGGCATCGGCAGCAAAATAGTCGTTAGCTGTTTGTGTTTCGTAATAATAGGATATAATATCGGGATAAGTTTCCACCAGATTTGGATTAATTCCCCAAAGCAGTGGAATTCGCCCACGCTTATCGTCGTGCCAGTAATCAACTAAAAATTCATACAGAGGAGTTCCCGAATCATAGTCGGCCATTAAAATGCAGATGTAAGTTTTTCCCTCCTCTATTTCCAATGTGTCGGCAGGTCGGTTCTGTTTTAAATCATCGATGGGTGCCTTACTGTGAAAAGTTTGATTGTAACAACTGCTTGCAACAGTATTTTGGTAGCAGTTGTAAGGTGAAATTATATAAACGGTCTCCCATTCGGTTGGAACAGGGTCGTGTTTACTGGGATGCCCCGGCATATTGCTATATTTCATAAACGAGAAAAAACCTGCAACCTCGGTCATCTGTTCCCCATCTGTCTGTTTCAGCACTTCTGCAAGCATCATTTTATAAGTTTCAAGGTCGGTGCCGAGAGGTTGATTTGGGTCGTCTAACGGAGTCTCGTCGCCCCAGGGAGAAAGGTCGTAAACAAACGAGCGGTGTTGAATTGCCCAGTCTCTTGTAACTACATAACTTAAGTCTCCTTTTTTTCGGGTTAAATACGAATCCTCGTAAAGGCAAAGCAGATGGTCGGAGCAATATCCTTTACTCAAATACTCCCGAATAGCCCAACGATAAGCATCATTCTTTTTACTTCCGGTTTCGCTTCCGGTAAACATGCCCCGCAAATCTTTCTCGATATTCAACCCCCACGCTTCAAGATTTTTCTCTGCATATTCAGGACTAAAAACAAGCAAATCTTCAACTCCTGCAATGGTTGTAGCAACATTTATCGATGCGGCAATACTGGTATCCCATATTACAGCACCTTTAATTTTATCTTTTGCAAGCGTAAAAAGAGCCTCAATACAACTTAACTCAATTGTATCGCGCCCTTCAAGCCAGCGTCCTTCCGATGTCATTTTATCAAACCAATACTTAGGACGACGCTTCCCCGAACCTTCAAAAACATAAACAACCGGTTCATCCCGGTTAATAATTCCCTGAAGCGATGCCACGACATTAGCCTCATCGTAAGACTGAATTTTTGTAGGAGCAGGTTGACGAGTATATATAAAAATAGTATTGGGATTGGAATAATTGACAAAAGGAACGATTTTCGATTTTTCGCCAAACCACTCAACTCCATCCTGTACCATTTGAAACTGAATAACAAAAATTCCCTCCTTGTCGGGGGCAGTTAAACTTACAACAAATGTTACCTGTTCTCCAGGTGCCACATCATTCGGAAGTGCAACACGATTTGTTCCTAACCAAACAGTATTGTCTTGTGGAGCTTGTGTTCCAAGCCGGTAATAAGAACCACTTGTCCAGGTTTTATTTCCTGTATTTTTAAAGACAACAGAAATATCGAAGGTTTGTCCGACACTTATTGAATCGGGAACAGTTTGCGATATAAACTGTGAATTATTTTGCGCCGACAATGAAATTGCAGCAAACAACAAACTAACTAAAATTGTTACTCTCATTTTATCTCTTTAAATAATTATAATCTTTACCATTTATCGGTTCTGAACGGAGCCAC
Organism: Bacteroidota bacterium; assembly: GCA_024278975.1. Lineage (GTDB taxonomy): Bacteria > Bacteroidota > Bacteroidia > Bacteroidales > Prolixibacteraceae > Draconibacterium. The sequence continues at coordinate 38,288 of JAJRSD010000015.1, read as the reverse complement.
GGGCAACCCCTCGTTACTAAAAACATCGGGCAGTGTAGTATTGTCGAAACAGAAGCGAACAGCAACCAGTTCCTTAATTTCATCGGAATAAACTACAATTGTTTTCCCCTCTATTTTTGCTTTTGCAGGAACGAATTTTTTATCGCTGCCGGCAATTATAAATTTTGTTGAACTTTTATCTGTGTATTTTAAACCAGTTAAAACATCATTAAAAAAGACCTGAATCTTTCCATCTTTAACTTTCATATTTTTATATGTTGGACTTTTATATGCACCAACATCTTGTTTATATGTTTCGGCAAGAGCCAGTTTTGCAAGACGCTCGCCAACAGGTATTTTATTTTTAGGATGAATATTTTTTATATCGTCAACCAAATCGGTTATAATAACCATACCTGTATTAGGCACAATTTTAGTTGTTATCTCCTGCTGTTCGCGCAACCGTTCCGAATGAATTTCGTCGCCGTAATCGAAGGGTGCTATCTGTACAAAATAGAATGGAAAATCTTTTTGAAGTTGGTGCGCCAGTTTTCAATCAGTGTTTTCATCATCGATGCATAAACCGGATAAGTTTTACAGTTCGACTCGCCCTGATACCAGATTGCCCCTGCAATTCCGTAAGGAATTAACGGAGCAATCATTCCGTTGTAGGTTGCACCCGGCTCGCTTGGCCAGTTGGTATCATAGTTTATATATCTGTAATTATCAAACTCGTGATTATTCACAATGCGCTCACGTTCAATCCACACTTCGGCAGGTGTTCCGCCCCACGAAGAGACAACTATACCCACCGGAATACCTAATTTCTTATGCAACTCTTTGGCAAAAATATATGATACAATACTTGTCGACCGCATGGTTTCGGGAGTACACTCCTGCCACTCGCCTCCACAGTTTGTCTGCGGATAATTTGCTCCAACTCTTGGGATTTTCATGATTCGAATGTCGGGATAATTTGCATTGGCAATCTCCTCGCTGCCGCCGTAAACTCCCTGATTCGAATTATAACTCATATTCGACTGCCCGCTACAAAGCCACACCTCTCCAAACATAACATTCTCTAATTTAATATGCCGGCTCCCGATAATTTCGATTGAATACGGACCTCCTGCCGATTTGGTTTGAAGAGTTGTTTCCCAGAACGAACGATTGTTTGCCTTAACTAAAATTGTGTCGTTATTATTCCAGCTTGTTATCATTCTGAAAGTTTCGGAAGGATTTGCCCACCCCCAGATTGCCACCTCCGAATTTTGTTGCAGAACCATATTATCGGCAAAAATAGAAGGTAGTTGAATTTGACTGAAACTACTTATACTAATAGTTAAAAAGAAAAAAGTCGAGATAATCAAAGATTTCATTTTATAATGAATTAATATTCCTGTATCTGTTTGTTGTATGAATAGGGTTCGCCCCAAAACAGATGAACCGTTTTGTCATTGTTGTTCTTCCATGACTTATAGCTTTTCCAATACGGAATACGACCGTTTATTCCGTGATCCATTTCGTTAACATGCCCCGGTAAAATAACTTTTGGGGTTAACCCTTTTGCCAGTCTGTCGGGGGCGGCAGTCCATGTATTTACCATTAAAATATCAATATCAACATCGTTGTGCATTTTGTCGAGCCAACTAAAATCTGCCCCCCAGCTTTGGTCGCCCGAGTGAGCAACAGTAATATTATTTGGCAGAGTTACAACCGTAAAATTATCGTCAATCGCAACATCAACTGCAACTGCCTGATGCCCGGGATAAATGCGCAGTAAAAGTTTTTTGTTAACACCCGGTACTTGAAATTTTATCTCGTTACCATCGTTTTTCAGGTGTGTAATTTTATTGTAAAAGTTTTTGTCTTTAAAAATATGTTTTTCGGCAATTACCGGTTTGTTTTGTGCTAAAAACTCTTGTGCAACATAGTTATCCAAATGGTCTTCGTGATTATGACTTACAAAAAGAACATCGCATAAATCAACAAGTTCGGTTAAAACGTTTTTATGCAATTTCATTTCACCCTCTTTTATCATACAATCTGGCAACAAAACCAAATCGAATGCAACCGTAACATCTTTCGATTTTACAATGTATGCCATATTGTAAATATTCCAGATTACAACACCCGTATCTACTTTTATCTCTTTTATACTTTCGAGCGATTTTTTGTACCGGTTGAAAAAGAACTCTTTTATCGCATCATTGTGTGGTTTCGGGGCGTGTGTAATTGCGTCAACCAAATAAAGTGCATTTTTTCTTTCGGTTGAATGATATCTGGGTTTCTCCATATCGAAATACCATTCTATCTCTTGCGAAATAACAGAGGTTTGATTTTGAAGAAATCCTACTTCTTTGGGCGATAATGTTTGTGCCGTAACGTTTATTGTCGAGAATAGCAATAGAATGCTTAGCATTTCAAAAACAATAACCGATTTCAAAAATAGATACAATTTCATAATAGACTATTTTAAATATTAATGGTTTCAATTCACCAAATTAGTTACTGCTAATAATTTTCTTTGAATAAGAATTATTTTCACTTTCAATTTTCACAAAAAACACTCCTTCTTTAAACCCATTTCCAGATAGGTTAATGTTGACAATATCCCTACTTGAATCGAGTACTTTTAGAATTCAAAAATCATCCACTATTTTATTGTCCAAGCGACATCGAAAACGGTTTATCATCTTTTGAAACGCCTCGCTTTTTATTAGGGACATCACTCATTTTCAAAACCAATTTGCCGCCTTTTGTTATAGTTGAGTGATTTATCCAATTTTTATTAAATACTTCTCCATCTAAAAAACCTTTATTTATATAAATGTTTTCTTGAGAATTGTCCGGTGCATCAATTACAAAAGTATTTCCATTTTCAAGTTGCAAAGTAATTTTTTTGAAAATAGGAGATCCCATAACATATTGCCCAGATCCGGGAGTAACCGGATAAAAACCCATTGCACTAAAAACATACCAGGCTGATGTTTGTCCGTTATCCTCGTCGCCACAATAACCATCGGGGGTGTCGAGATAAAGTTTATCCATCACTTCGCGAACATATTTTTGCGTTTTCCATGGCTGCCCCGCGTAGTTATACAAATAAATCATGTGTTGAATTGGTTGGTTTCCGTGCGCGTAATTACCCATATTAGCAATTTGCATCTCTCTTATTTCATGAATTATAATTCCGTAATACGAGCAATCAAAATCGGGTGGCATCGAAAACACGGTGTCCAGCATCTGCACAAACTCCTTCTTGCCTCCCATTAAATCTATTAATCCTTCAATATCCTGAAATACCGACCAGGTGTAGTGCAAACTATTTCCTTCGGTAAAAGCGTCGCCCCATTTTAAGGGATTAAACGGCGACTGAAATGAACCGTCTTCGTTTTTACCTCTCATCAGATTATGTTCCGGGTCGAACAGCTTTTTATAATTATGAGCTCTCTGTTTGAAAAGTTCAATTTCTTCCTGAGGTCGCTTTAATTCTTTTGCAAGTTCATAAAGGCAATAATCGGCATAAGCGTACTCAAGTGTGCGGGCGGCATTTTCGTTAATACCAACATCGTACGGAACATATCCTAATTTGTTGTAATACTCTGCGCCAAATCGGCCCACCGAATGAAAATCTTTATGATGTCCTTTTGTATTTTTCAATAATGCTTCGTATAAAATATTTATGTCGTAACCGCGAATTCCTTTCAGGTACGAATCGGCAATTATTGATGCTGAATTGGAGCCAATCATACAGTCTCGATGACCGGGAGTTGCCCACTCGGGCAGCCAGCCACTCTCTTTGTATGTATTTACCAAACCTTTCATAGTTTTTGAGTTCTGGTTGGGGTACATTAAAGTAAAGAATGGAAATACAGCACGGAATGTATCCCAAAAACCGTTATCGGTAAACATGTAGCCGGGTAGCACTTTCCCGTTATACGGACTGTAATGCACCATTTTATTGTCTTTATCGAACTCATAAAATTTTCTTGGGTATAAGAGTGTACGATAGAGGGCAGAGTAAAATGTACTGACTTGCGCTTCGGTACCACCTTCAACTTTTATTTTCGAAAGTTCGTTGTTCCAAATTGCTTCTCCCTCGTTTTTTATGGTTTCAAAATCTTTTTTACCAATCTCCCGTTTCAGATTCAGTTCTGCCTGTTCAATACTAATGAATGAAGATGCAACTTTAACGTTTACCTGCTCTCCACGTTTTGTCTTGAATCCCACAACTGCACCTACTTTTTCTCCCTCTTCGTTTTGGTTGCGGACATTTATTTTTTCGCCATTCCAGGTAGAAACAGTTTCAAAATCTTTATCAAAAACAGCAACAAAATAGGTATGGAAATTTTCGGGAACACTACCCGAATTGTATCGTGTATAACCTGTAATTTTTCGTTCTTCGGGTATTATTTTCACCTGAGCACCTCTATCTAAACCATCCAAAAGAATGTACGAGTTTTCTGAATCGGGGAACGTAATCCTGAAACAGGCAGCTCTTTCGGTGGGCGTAATTTCGGTAACAATATCGTAATCGGCAAGATAAACTTTATAGTAATGAGGCTTTGCCGTTTCTGCTTTGTGCGAAAACCACGAAGCCCGCTCCTTCTCTTTAATTTTCAGTTCTCCTGTTAAGGGAAAAATTGAAAAGCACCCGTAATCGCCCAGCCAGTTACTTGCCTGATGCGTTTGCCTGAACCCATTTATTTTATGGGCATCGTAGGCATACATCCAGTTATTTCCCGTTTCGGCAGTTTGCGGTGTCCAGAAATTCATTCCCCATGGCAAAGCTATTGCAGGGTAGGTATTTCCGTTGGAAAGCGAAAACTCCGAATCGCTGCCAATTAAAGTATTTACTTTTGAAATGTAATTTATTTCGGATACAGATGTTTTTTTTGAATTTGAACAGGAAACTGAAATTCCCAGAATCAGAAACAGAATATACAATTTTAAAATCTTCATAATCAATATTTTCAACTAAACATTCTTACCCCTCAACTTTTGCAGCCCACTCTTCCATCAACACCAGTGCCTGATACAAAACTCCTGCCGAACCACGGTACGCAGCCGATCCTTTGGGCTCGTCTTTTATGGTGTACCATTCGTAAAAACCATCGTTTTTTATAGCTCTTTCGTTAAACGGTAAAACCTGTTCGTAGGCTTCTTTCACAAAACCATAATTTACAAGCTGCTGCAACATCCGGCCGCCAAACCAGGTCCAGTCGCCACCATTTTGATAAGTATATGCCTTTGTCAGGATCGGATTTTGAAAGAAACCATCGGGATATGCGGGGTACAGTGTCAACCCGATAGTGACGGCGCCAACAGCATTCTTATTGGCAATCATCTTTTCGAGAGAGATCTTCACCTCTTCTTTATTTAACAAACCGGCTTCGATGGCTACTGCCGTACCTCCCGTGTAAAAGATCTCGTTCTCGTTAAAATCCGGTGGAAAAGGAGAACCGACAAGATAAACGTGCGGGATGAACTTATTGTTATCTGCATCCCATAAATACTTTCTGATATTCGTTTCAAAACCGGTAAGTACCGACTTCCATTTCCGAGCTGATCCCGGAACCAATTCGATAAAGTTTTTCAAAGCAATAACCAACATTGCATTGTCGTAGATATCGATGGCCCAGTGCGTGCTGTCATCAATATTTACACCCCATTTCGTTTCCGGTTGCACATCGCCCCAATCAGCGGTTGTTCCCCCGATTATTAAACCGTACTCTTCACTGTATCTGTCATTAAGTAAATATTCAAAGGCTTTTTCCATTCTTTTTGTAATGGTTACTCCGCCAATCTCCTGATTTAATAACTCTTTGTCACCACTCTTTTCCACATATTTGTAAACCGCCTGTATTAACGATGATTCCTGATCGGTTTCAACGGTATTTTTATGTGCGGCAAAACCCGGTGCCAAATCTGAATAGATATAATCATATCCTCCGGCAGCACTCTTTTCTTTTGGAATATAACCATCCACTATATTCCCGTCGTCGCCCTGAAACTTAAAAAACATCAATAGTTTCTCTTTAACCAGTTCCTTGTTGTTTACTTCCAAGGCAAGTTCCACGAAGGTATTAAAATCACGTATCCACACTTCACCGTAACCGGCACCTGCCGAGAATCCGGTTGAAATAAGCTCTTTGGCCTTTTGTTTAACTACCCGGAAATTTTCATTGCTTTTTATTTTGTTTGCAAGTTCAATATCTTTTTTTGATACGGAATTACAACCTATAAAAAGAGTAAATCCCAAAATTATTACAATTAGTTCTTTCATACTTTTAATGAGTTAATTATTTTATTTTAATGTTATGAATATTTTATTCTTTTTTATGTTCTAAAAACCAGTCGAATAGTCCTTCCTCCCGGTATGCTCTTTGAAACATATAATGATCTCCGCCTTTATAAATTGTAAATTTCACATCGTATCCGGCATCTTTCATTTTATCAACCATTATTTGTGAGCTCCCGATTGGTACAATTTTATCGGCATCGCCATGAAAAACCCAAATTGGCGGATAGTTATTACAAAAATTCACCATACTTGGTGTCCCTCCACCGCACATGGGTGCAACCGCTGCAAAATAGTTGGGGTACAACAACGAAAACGCAAATGTTCCGTAACCTCCCATACTCAATCCGGTAAGATAAATTCGACTTGTATCAATATTGTATGTTTTTATAGAATAATCGAGCAGACTTTTTAAGGGGAACATCATAGAAGTCCACCAGTAACCTTTGGGGCATTGTGGCGAGATCACAATGAAAGGCAGTCCTTGTTCTTCTGCAATTCGTGGCGGTCCCCAGTGAGTTAATATGTTTAGACTATCTCCACGTTCGCCTGCTCCATGTAAAAACAGGATTGTTGGGTAACCCTCTTTGCGATTCGGGTCGTAATCCTCAGGCAAATACAAAAGATAATTTAAAGGTACGCTCTCTACAAACTTCTGAGGTGTTTGTGTACCGGCTTTTACTTTTTGTTTTTCACTCGCATTTACCGGGAATGAATAAAAAAATAGAGTTAAAATGAATATAGAATATTTTATAAGCATATATTATCTTTTATTACCCTTTTATCTTTGTACCGTAACTTTTGTCGTATAAACCTTACTGTCTCTGACAATTCTAACGATGTATAAACCGTTGCTGATACTGTTTTTCAAATCTATTCTCAAAGTATTTATATGTTCGTTTTTAATAATACTCCTGAGTATTAATCTGTTATTAACATCAACTATTTCAATAACATCATCTCTTCTAAAATCTCCTTTAAAATTCATAAAATCAGAACAAACAGGGTTGGGATAAACTTTAAATCCTTCGGTAAAAACATCGGTATTAACTGCCGTTGGCAAACCAAACTTTTTCTTAATTCTCATTACAAACTCATCAGGCGGGAGAACAATTACATTGCTGTTAAGTCTTGAAGCACAAGCGTTTATTTCGTCAACAACATATTGATTAAACGACCAGGCATGAACTGCAATCAGACTGTAACCATCCGCAGAATATGCATCGGTTGACTGATTGTTTAGCTTTGCAGCTAAAGTTTCCGCATTATCAAATCCTTCCCACAACCTGTACCGGGCACCTATTACAGGTTTGTCGTTAACAATGTAAATGTTCCCGTTTAATCCTGCATAATTATCGTATTTGTAATAGAATATTGCATCAATATTATCCTGAGATAAGAACTTTTGCATATCGCTTGTTCTGTAATTTTTGCCAATTATATTCAATATATTTAAATCGGCTTTCTTCATAAATTTATTTGTTAAATCGGCCGATTCCTGTAGGTGGGGGAAATAGTCAGGATTCATATATCCAATACCTGAAGTACTTCCGATAAAGAAATCTTTTGCTGAAGAAGTGTTGCTTGCATTGTCGTATAAATAGTTCATAATGGTTGGTCCCAATTCGCTTAACGCAGGCGAAATTGACCAGCCAATACTAACCTGACCTCTGTTTGGGCTGCCATAGGCTTTTGGATGACCATAAAACTCTTTTAACAACCAGTCGAAATTATCTCCGTCAGAAACCAGAAAACAAACCGTATGAACATTGTCTTCGTCGTTAACCGTTGCCGCATGAGTTTTTTGTTTTAACTCTGCTTCAAAATTCGAGAGAACAGGTAGGTTTTCTGTCCAGTCGGTTCCATTTAACTGAAGCGAATTCTGTGAGATTTTTTTTACCGTATTTTCCTCATCGGGACCCCATCCCATTACAACTCTGTTACTGTTCATTCTCTCAAATGCATCGTTAACTAGCTCGCTGTTAATGTCAGTATCGAAAAACTGAAAAGCATCGGCAAAAATTGAATAATCGCTTAAAAATGCACATTTATCCTCTCTCTGAAAACTAACAATATCTTTACTGAACTTTGAAGCATAATCTGATTCCAAAGCCCACTCCTCATCTTTTCCTCTGACATCCATTAACTTTTGTTTTCCCAACGAAACCATTAAGGATTCATTTTCGGGAGTAACAGCAATCGCATTCAGTTGTGCGCATAACGACACAGCCACATTCGATGAATTATCTTTTATATTGCATAAAATATAACCATCAAAACTATTCTGAAAATGGGTTATTAAACCTTTAAAATTGTTGTAATATATTTTGTCAACTGTAACGCCATAATTTGCAACCAAATCTTCGACCCAAACAGAATAACCAACACCGCTTTCGTTATAAATCATGGTATTACCTGCCTTGGCAAGTAAACCTTGCAATGTTAAGGTTGTAAATTGCTTCTCACTTCCCCATCCCCAATCGTTAGTAACATACAATTTCGATGGTGTTCCGGAAACGGGATACGGACTTCCGGGAATACGACTTGCAACTTGTTGTGCTAAAGAAACTTTTAACAACAAGAAAAAAAGAGTAAATAAAATTAAATTCTTAAACATATAAACAAGCCAGATATGTAATTATTTTGCTTTGCTAATAAAACCTATAAACAGCAGGTAAACGCCACAAGCAACAAGAACAAATATTCCTCCGGGCAACCACGAATCCATGGCCCATCCAACAATAAACGGAATAATTGCGCCACCACTAATTGCCATCATCATCAATCCTGATATTTCGTTAGCACGGTCGGGCATTTTACCAACTGCAATTGAAAAAATCAGGGGGAAGATATTGGAAACTCCAAGACTTACAACAAATATAATAACCCATGCAGTAATCTCGTTAGAGGTAAATGCTAAGGCTGTTAAAGCAACAGTTGCCAGTATTGAAGAACCTATTAGAAATTTTCGGGGTGCAAATTTTGTCAACAGGATTGCACCCACAAATGTACCTATCATTTTTGCAAAGAAATACATCGACTTTCCGTATTTGGCTGCTTCGGCATCGATACCTATTTTCTGCTCAAGAAAGTTGCCAATATTTGAGTTCATGGCTACATCTATCCCTACCACAAGAAATATTCCCACAACCATCATAAGAACAAAATTGTTACTAAGTAACTTAAAACACGAAGCCAAAGAGGCGCGTTCTCCTTCCGGTTTCGACTCTTCAACCTTGGCATAAGCAAGCCATGCCCACGAAAGGAAAGCAATAAATCCGAAAAGATACAACCCGTAACGCCAGGTTCCAACGCCCGAAGTATCGCCAACCATAATTGCAATTTTGGGCCCCAGCACAGCTGCCACAAACGGACCAATCATCGAACCTATCGATTTAAGAAACTGCGAGAAACTCATGTAACTCGAACCTTTATCAGCAGGTACAATATCCATTAAAAGAGGATTTGCCGAAACCTGAATAATTGTATTACCAATTCCAAGTAGAGAAAAAGCCAATAAAATTACAGGGAGAGTATTCCCGAGCAAAGGGACAAAAAGTCCAATAGCCGTTATCAATATTCCAAAGTTAAGTGCTTTCTTCTTACCAATTTTATCTTGCCAAATACCAACCGGCACCGACAGAATAAAGAACCAGATAAATGCCACAAAAGGTATTAACTGAAGTATGTAACGGGGTGTCTCCGAGCTCTGTTTTAATTCATCTACTCCTGTTCCTACCAAATCGGCAAAACTCATAACAAAAAATGCCATAAGTACCGGGATAAAATGTTGTAATTTAATTTTGTTTTTCATAATTGCTTTTAAAATATTACTTAATCTATTTTTGAATTTCTCTATGTTAATCTTCGCGTATTTTTTTAACTGCATCAATCATTCCCATAAATCCATCAACCGGAACATATCCGGCAATGGAGTTTCCTGAGCCTAAACCATAACCTTTACTTATATTTCTGAATTTCCGTCCATTCTCCAGCACAATCCGATAAACATCATCGTAAGGATTTAAACAGAGCGTATTAACATCAATCCCTCCGAACAGACCGATACGATCATTATAATTGGTTATCCACTTATCGAATGGTGCAATCTCATCTTCATTGGAATGTTTTGCATCAATTCCTGTGGCGATAATATCTTCCATGATTTCGAAAATATTACCACAACTATGCAAAAGAAATTTTTTATCTGTTTGATGTACCAGATGAATTACCCGTTCATATTGCGGCAGAATATGCTTACGAATTGTATCCGGCTCAAGTAATGTTGATGTTTTGAATCCCAGATCGTCGCCCATTCGGAAAAAGACAAACAGATCATCGTAACGATTGATCATTTCTGACCAGAGGGCCACAAATAGATCGCCAATTTTCACAAAAATATCAGCGAACAGATCCGGATCAATATATTGCATTACTGCAAGACTTTCATATCCAACAAGGTCTTCGCTTGTTTCGAAAATACCGTAACCACATCCGCCAAATGCCTTCATTCCGGGAGGCATAACTTTTCTGATGGCTTCAAGATGTGGAGTGTAGGTTTCCCAAAAAATCTTTGGAATTTCATCAAAAGGATATTTGTTAAAATCATCACGCGTTTGAATGGGACCTAACATTCCCCCTGAAATTGCACCATGCCCGGGGATAATATCACATATTGCTGCTTCATAATCAAAAGCATCGTATGTCATCTCTTTCCAGAACCCAATAATTTGCCGATAGTACTCTTCATAGTCCTCAGATTTTCCTCCCTCGAACCCAATTTTCTTACCCATTACTTTTTCAATAAACGGTAAATCAATATGATGTTCATATAGAGGCAATCTATCAGGACGCTGATTGTACAGCACTTTTTCTATTTGTCGATAATCTGGTTGAAACTCAATCATTATTATTTTTTACTCGAGTATTATACCTAACGTAACAATTTCGTGAGATTTAATATTTACCGAAACTACATTCTCGTTTACAGTTGTTTCAGCAACACCTGATAAAGGAAACTCAATAAGATTCAATCTTCTCGCAGTTTTAACATTTTTAGGAAGCGACAGTGTTATGTGTTTATCTTCTCCTTCAACTTCAACTAATCTGATTATCAACTCTTCTGAATCTTCAGCTTGTTTTATTCCTGTCATATAAACTCCTGAACCTTCAAGCGAAATAAAAGAGTCTTCTTCGGGGCGCGTAGAATGTTCCCCCACAAGTGCCAGCGAAGGTGGTTCTGCTGCATAAATCGGCACATTAAAATCGTCACCTTCCTGCCATACTCCATTTTTCCAACCGCCAGAGTGAGGATAGAGCGCATAACTAATCTTGAATTTCCCAAGGTTTGGATAAATATCAGGAGCACCTGCTGCTCTCATTAAAGTGAGCCTCAATTCTCCATTATGGTAGGAGTGTCCGTATCTACTACTATTTAAAAGTGCAATACCTTCCTTTCCGTTTGACAAATCGACCCATTTTTGGGCAGGCACTTCCTGTCCGTCATTTTTTTCAGGAGTTACTCCATAAATAGTGGAATGAGAAAAAGGATACGACACCTCTACTCCGTTAATTTTACCATTAATAGCTCTCTCAACAACATCGAAAGGAGTTTGACAGAAGAATCTGGGATTATCAATAGCTAACGGAAAAATTGCTCTCAACATTGGCGAATCGGTAGAATCACTTCCCGTTTCTAACCAGTGTACTTCCATGTCGTAAGTAATTCGCGGATACGAGCGATACAGATAAACACGTTCGATAAACCGGGATTTACCCCACGTTTTTACAGTTTCAACACAAACTCTTACCGGCCCGTTTTCAATTACTTTAACACTCTCCACATTTGTAACATCCTCTTGCTTAATAATTTTATTTATTGTCCACGATTTCATTCCCCCTTTTTTGTCTTCCTGATAAATTCTTAATTTGTTGAGTTCGCCACCATCTTTTACATATTCAGTATTACTGCTTTTATCAATAAGACTAATAATTGCACCGGCGTTCATGTCAAATTTTACTTTATAAAAATCGGTTTCAAAAGTGTTATTGCTGAATGGGATAGAATCGTTAAACTCTCCCGGTTTTGTCATATCAACATAAAATGTTTTATATCCACCGGCAGGAAAATCGTCAACAATAAACTGAACTTTTGAAGTATAACCGGGAGGAGTCATTTTGGAATATACGATTTGAGCCGGATATGTTTTCCCCAAGCCATCTCTTACCAAAACTGTTGCAACATTCCCTTGTCCTTTATCGGTAGCAGTGAAATTTTCTCCATAATAATTTGCTCCCCAGTGTGCCACACTTGCTGTATATGGTTCATCGTGCGAATATACATTGACCTCAACAATAGTTTTGCGACTGACAGGGGAAAGGTTGTAAGCAACAACCGGTTGCCCCATATTTTTTTGAAATTTAACTTCATCGGCCATTTTCCAAAAAGCTTTGTCACGCAACTCTTTCGACTGGCGAAGTACTTCGGAATAACGTGCAATGGCTTCCTTGTTTGCTTCGTTAATTGCTGAGCCGGGAAGTATATCGTGAAACTGATTAAAAGTTACCGTTTCCCATAAATTATTAAACTCGTCGGCAGGATATTTATCTCCGTTAATCCAACGGAGTGTATTGAAGAATTCGCTGCTGTAAAGTGAGTTTTCGCAATTTCTGTTGCCCTCTTTTATGTCGGCAACCGTGGTATAGCACCCCTCAAAAATAAATTGCATTTCGCCCCTGTGAGTTGGTCGGCCATCCATCTCGTTCGACACTTTACTGAAAAAGTCGCCGGCAGTTGTAAATTTTACAGCCGGATAATTGTCTCTTTTATCCAATTCATGAATCTTATTAATGTTAGCACGGGTAGGGCCGCCACCGTGGTCTCCAACTCCGGTAACATGTAAAATACGATGTTTATCCGGTGCTATTACTTTCAATTTATCCTTTAAATCGTCGTTAATTGCACCGTTGTATGTTTCGTTTGCATAGCAAATAACTTTTGAAGAATCGGGTCCTGTCCAGTAAAAACTGCCCATATATGGATTTGTTCTGTGAAAATAGAAGTAATCAATTCCGGAAAGTTTTAACATTTGCGGCAACTGGCTTGTATGACCAAAATCATCGGGCAACCATCCAACTTCTGCCATTTTGTTAAACCTACTACTAAAATACCGCTGCCCAAGTAAAAAGGAGCGGGCTAAAGCTTCGCCTGAAGGAAGGTTCTGGTCGCTTTCAGTCCACATCCCTCCAGCCAGTTCAAGACGGCCCTCTTCAACATATTTTTGAACCAGTTTAAAAAGTGGAGGGTCAACTCTCTCAACAAAATTATACACTGCAGCCTGACTTTGAATAAACGTAAAATCAGGGAATTCATCCATAAATGCAACCACCTGCCGTAAATTATCGTTGCACATTTTCATAGTTTCAGAATAGGTCCATAACCAATTCATGTCCATGTGCGCATGGCCCACAATTTGAATGGTATCTTTTTTCTCTTTTTCAGAAGAAGAATCAGAATTTGATATTTCAGCAAAACCTGAGTAATTGAAGAAAATTAATAATCCTGCGATTAAATATTTCAATTTTTTTTTATTCATAATAGTTATTTAAATGGTTTAAGTCTTTTATAATTACTTCCAATTCAATATACAGTTAATTTTAATTAATAAATATTGAGAGTTTAAAATAGTACCTCAATAAATTTCACTTCGTATGGTTTTATCGAAACGGTACTACTCAAAATGCCAACTTCTTCTCCTAAAACATTCACCTCTTTAACCTCTTTTATTGGTCGGTTATCTATTTTAGACGATAATTGAATTTTAGCAGAAACACCTTCAACTTCGCGAAAGTGGAGTAATACACTTCCGTTGTTGTTAAAAGCAGGACGGCTATTAATAAGTACTGCATTTTTGTCGCCATCTAACTCCAGAGTTTGAAGAACAGGTTGAGTATTTTCATCTTTTCCGGCCGGTAGTACCCTTGTTAAAAACAGATTTCTTTCTCCCCATGCAAATTTTGTTGCTGCCAAATTTGTTGTGTCGGCTGTTGATGTAATTACGTAACTCCAGCTAAATGCCCCCTCCTGATATGCACGAAAATTGGTAAACCAGTAATTATTCATAACCCACGAATAGAGCCATGTTTTACCGGGTTTCGGATATCGTTCAAACTTACCCATATTAAAATCGCTGAATTGCCAAAGCGGAATTTCGTTGCTCACAACTATTATTTGTCCATTGGTTCCGCGAACCGAGACAAAGTTTTGTGCTACATTCCAGTCGGAAGACGAGCCGGGCAATTGCTGGCCTTGCGAAAGTGTACCGCCAATGGTCTCGTATACAATTTTTGAATTTGGCAACGAGAACGGGAAAGTAACATAGAGTGCTTCCGGATTGGTAACGATTAATTTGTTTGCCATATATTTAAGTTCTACCTTTTTGATGTTTTTATAAAGTCGTATCTCGGTTACAATACCTTTAGGTTCGCCTTCCATCCCTTTTTCAAAACCTTCAAGATCGGAGATAATTCTTACACTTTCCCAAACAGCTCCGTTTGTACCTTTCCCAACTTTAACATTCGATATAGTTGTATGAATAAAAGGAGGTTGGTCGCGTTTTGCAGATGTTTCTTTTACAAGCTGACCAATGTTGTACGGATTTTTATTATCAATAATTTCATGGTTGAGTTCCTTATCAAATAAACTTTTTATCGACCCCGTAGATTTATCAATTACTATTTTGTAGAAACTATTTTCCAGAATTTCAAGATTAACTTCTCCAAAAGTAATTGCCGTATCTTCGGTTACTTCAATCTTAAAAGCTTTATATCCCATCGCAGGAATGTCGCTGACTTCAAGGGTCCAGTAAGCTCCGTCTCTTCGTTTTTTTAAAAGTTGGGTAGGAATCTCTTTACCGGTTGAAATATCTATTATCCGAACTTTTCGTTTAAGAGGCAGAATTTCATAATCTATAAATAACTCCACATTTCCTGACCTCGACCATCCCATAGAGTTTATCACATAAATCAATGGTGAATCAGCTTTTTTTAGAAACTCCTGAAAACGTGCCAATACTTCTTCATTCAGCAATGTAACTTTTTTAAGAGCTTCCCATGCGTACGCTCCTTTCATCAACCACTGTTTTGTTGAATTTTCTGAAAACGGATGATTAATACTTTCATCAGCACCGCAGGTATGTTCATCGAAAAAAAGTACATTTTCGCTTATATGGGCAATTTTGCTCTCCAGCGAAGAGCCCAGTTCTCCACCGAGCATTATAACCATCGAAAGTAAACCTTCATCAACTTGCTTTAAGTTCTGGACTTTTCTTACAACGGCAGTTTCTCGCGATGTAGAACCAAAACCATCAGACCACCAGTCGAGCCACGCATTTCTATAAACAGGTAATTTATCAGAATAGTTTTTATCAACATATTCCATAAACTCACTTGCCCCAGCAAGTTTCAGTTTCGGATATTCATATTTTTCATTCCACTGTTTAACAGTTTCGCAGGCTGCCAAAGATGGTGGCGAGTTGTCGGTAATATATCCTGAAAACTGTATGCCAATTTTATCGAACGGATAACCTCTGTTATCAAGATCAGCAAGATGCCATAACATCTTATCCGGTTTAAAATTGTCACTTTCAATTCCAAATTTATTACCGGTCATATAGTGGTCTGCCCGAAAAGCAAGCAACCTTTCGCCTGATGGCGACTTCCACCAAAAACATGTTGGCTTATCGAATGGCAAAATCGACCGCGTTTCGTTAATTCCCATTATCAGATATTTAACCCCCGTATTTTTAAAATAGTCGGGCATGCACCAAGCAATACCGTTAACGTCGTTTTGCATTGCTGTTTTAACAGGAATATTATTGTTTTTAATATCTTTTAGTGGCTGTAAAAAATCAAACATTATGTTTTCATCTGCAATCTCAGCCATATTAATACTCATTGCAGTAACTTCGATTCTACCTTCGGCTATTCGTTTTTTTAATCGTTCTATTTGCTTTTGCGGACGAGAGCGCAGATACTCACGGGTTACCCATGCCGATTCGCATGTCCATCGGAATTTAGCATCGTTGGGGAGATTATCTGTTTGATCGCAATAATCCAGTGCGTAGTCAATATAGCGCAGTTGTTCTGCTAAAATTTCCGATTGCGGTCGGGTATAACCGATGTCGGTATGAGAATGTTGAACAAAAAAGACTTGCCATTTTTTTGTAGGTGCTAACGTAAAAGGATAATTTCCGATAGGATTTTCATCGATTTTTACCGAGATATTAATTTCTTTGGGTTTGGTTACGGCTTTAAACTGAAGTAAGAATTTATTATCGCCATTCTTAAAACTGGCAGCTAACAATTCTACATTTTCTGAAGTGAAAACAATTTTACCTGATTTACCTGTATGATAACTTACAATAACTTGCTGGTAAGATTGACCATTTTCTTTTAGAAGTACCGGGGCATTGAGAAAGTTAATTTCTGAAGATAGTAGCTTCTGGCTATTAGACTGCAAACTACAGCAAAACAAAAGCAGCATGAAGGTTTGTAAAGTGAATTGTAATTTTCTCATGATGCAATAATTAATTTATAATTTTAAAAGAATCATACGCTTTTAGTTCACACAAGATGTTTAAATATATGAAAAAATAATTCTTAAACTCTAATTAAAAAAAAGAAGAGCACATACAAAATTTGTATGTACTCTTCATAACTAAACTATTCAATAACTGAAAGGTGAGCATATTGATCTCCAACTCTGTATTCAAAAGAAACAGAAGAATTTGGAACAACATTTGTCATTTTCATCATACCGTAATATGTATCTTCTACATTGGTTCCGGTTACAGCTTTATATATGTAATAGCCTTCTCCTGCAATAGGATCTGCAGTTGTTGTTGCAGTTCCTGCCTCGAAAGCAGCAATGATATTTGTTGAGTTGTTTTTATCGTATAAAAGTTTTGTACCAACAACAAATTCAATAACATTCCCATTAGCAAGCCATGCAGAACCGCCTTTAAGCATAAGCGAGCCTGAAATAGCGACCATCGCTGAAGGATCGTCTTCGGCAACTGCTTTATTAATCAGAAGGTCTATCCCTGCAGATGCTCCTCCTAAAATCAAGGATGCTTGTTTTTTTAGGAAGAAATATGGATCGCGTACAATAATAGAAGTATTTATCTCATCGGTGTATTGTCCTGATGTTGAGATAAAACGATATTCCATTGTATCTTTACCTACAGCAAAATCATCTCCTGATATTGGCACTAGAAAAGGTTGTGCTCCGGTAAAAGGAGAGCCGGTAACATCTACCCATGATCCGTCGCCACCATTTTTTCGTTGAGCAACCAAATTTCCTGAATAAGAACCAGCTTTAGGCTCAACGGTTACATTGAAAAATGCTGTTTCCGAGGTTCGGGCAACATCTATTTCGATACCACTAACCATTGGTTTCGACGAGGCAGTAGCTGCCTCCATTTTAACTTCGGCATTAGCAAAATCAGTAGCTCCATTATATATCACTCTAACGATATCACCCGGGCTATTCAATTTTGCTTCAGCTCTGCTATAAGTTACTGAAGCTTTAAGATCACTTCCAACGGTTACATCTCTCTGTGTTCCGGCCATTGGAAGCATTTGTTTTGCAGTACCACCATTTGGCGGTTCTTGCAATTGTAATAATTCTACCATCATTACATCGCCCGATTTTGCAGTAGCAAAAGTGGCGATAACAGTAAACTCATCATCGAGTGTACTAATTCCCGAAACTTCAGTGCTTGAAACTCCGGTTAGTAGAACATTCCCATTTTCGTCTAAAGGTATTTCGAAATATGCCTGTTCGTTACAACTAGCAAATAGAAATATTACACCTAATATTGATATGAATCTATTCATTTTATTCATGTTTTTTATTTTTATAAATTCATTTTATTGACCAACTTGTTGTGGTAACCATCCGTAATTCTGCGAGCATAATCTGTTATTATCAATCTCGATTGACGAAACAGGTGCTAACAGATGTTTTGCACTAAATTCGTAGTTAAAAGATGTTGGTTTATGTCCAACAAAATTTTCAATGCCTGCAAATTCTCCAGCACCATCAATAAGTGCTGTACGAGTACGTCTCATATCAAAAAGCATTTTATTTTCCCATACTAATTCGTAGGCACGTTCGCTTAAAATATCTTTAAGAGAAAGTTCTCCAGGTTGGAAAGTTGGCAAGCCGGCTCTGGTTCTAATCTGATTAATTCCTTTAACCTCATCTTCACTTTTAATTCCAAGTGCCCAGTTTACTTCGCTATGCATAAGAAGTATATCTGAATACCTGTAAATATTGAAATTCAAACCTGACTGACCTGTTACTTTAATAGCCTCTGTATCGTAATACTTATACAAAAACTTAACAGCAAATTTAGCCGCGGGACTCTCATTCGGATCATATTTTAACGATTTTGTATCATCTTCAAAGAAATAAACTCTGTCTTTTATTCGTATATCGGCCGGATTATACGAATTGTAATATGCAACACTTGGAATACCTGTTCCATTTTCATCGCCAAACATTGAAATTTGACTTGCCAATGGTAAGGTTGTAGCAATAATTCCATTATTTCTTAATCCCGCAACATACTGAATCTGGAAAATAGCTTCACCTTTGTTACCCATTGCAGGATTTCTGATGTCTGCGAAACTTCCTAATTCATATTTCCCATAAAAGTAATCTAATTGAGCTTTTGATTTTTGTAAAAGTTCAGTTGCGCTTGCAGATTTAACAGGATACCCTGTCATTGTCCAAAGACCTTGTTCGCACCATGCTTTTGTAGTATCAGTAACTGCTTCCTGATATGGATATCCAGCCATGGTAAGATATACATCGGCTAAAATAGCTCTTGCACTATGTTTTGTAATCCTGCCATCAGATGATTGCTCATCAATCAAAGCACTTTCGTTTACTGCAAATTCAAGATCGGGAACAATAATTTCGTCATAGATTTTAACCAAACTTGAGCGTTCACGTGGAGCATCTGCTAAATCTGTTACAACTTCAGTATTATAAACAACATCTCCATAATGACGTACCAAACTGAAGTAGTAAAATGCACGTAAAGTACGAACTTCTCCAATTAGTTTAGACATCTGATCTTTACTTAGTTCTGTTACACCTGGAAGCATTTTAAGCGCAAGGTTACAATCTCTTACACCTGTGTACCACATACTCCAAGGATGAGTAAAGTATTCGCTGTCACCACTTTCACTGTTTTGTTCAAACTTCCAAAGTTCGGCACCCTGATATTGAGAATAAGCTTTACCTGTTGCATATTCTAAAGCATTGGCGCGATTACCACCCCACCATACTGCTCCACTAGTCCAATCTGGAAGTGCCCTATATGCACCTGTAGCAAGAGCTTCACCGCCAGCGGTACTAGTAATTTGTGATTCATCAGTAAGAGAACCTGTGGGTGTCTCTTCCAGAAATTTCTCGCAAGAACCAAGCATTAATCCCAGCCCTAGCAATGTTATAAATATATATTTCATTTCTTTCATATTTTAAAAATTAGAAAATGAGATTAACCCCAAATGTATATGTAGTAGGACGCGGATACATAAAGAAGTCCATACCCGGAGTTATATTACCACCGTTCTGACTACCACCTTCAGGATCGTAACCTGTATATTCTGTGATTACGAAGAAATTCTTGGCCGTTGCATAAACTCTTAATTTATCTAAACCAATCCTATCAAGAACAGTTTTTGAGAATGTATAACCAAGCGTTGTACCTTCACCCCTTATGAATGAAGCGTCTTCAATCCAATGTGTATCAGGATATGTTTGGTAGTATGCACCACCATTTCCCGGACGAACCTGAGCAATATAAGTATCCTGATGGTCAGGACGCCAAGCATCTAAGATTGAATTTTTACCATTTGCCATTGCCTGACGGTCTTCAGAAGAGTGATTTGTTCTGTTCTCTTTTGTAGCACCGTAAGAAAAGCGGATGTCGATATTAAAATCAAAATTTTTATAGCTAACATTATTGTTGATGTTCATGTCAAAAATTGGAAATGCACTACCTACAATTTTGCCATCATCCTGGAAAGTGATTTGACCATCCTGATTTACATCTTCGTACTTCGTATCACCAGGAACAAAACCATAACGAGCTGCCAAAGAAGCTTCGTCTGTTCCATAAACACCTAAACGATTTAGCCCAAAGAAAGAAGCAATTGATTCACCTTCTTGAAGAACTGTATTTGCTCCACCTACCCAGTAGTCGCGATAAATATTTGCTCCTGTTGGTCCAAGTTTAACAATTTTGTTTTGGTTTGAAGCAAATGTAATATCAGTAAACCAGTTAAGGTCTTTGCTCTTAATGTTATGTGTATTGATGGTAAGTTCAACTCCTTTGTTTTCTACCTCACCATAATTTAATCTTACACTTCCTGTTGTTGTAGATTGTGGTAGTGGCACATCCAGAAGCATGTCTTCGGTTAACTTATAATAAACTTCAAGAGATGCATTAATACGGCTATTGAACAAACCGACATCAAGACCTGCGTTATACATGGTAGTTGTTTCCCATTTTAAATCGGGATTACCCATAGAGGCTGGGTAAAGTCCTGGATAAACAGCATCGCCTAAAGCTACATTGGTTGAACCAACAAATGTTTGAGTAACATAACTACCAATTTCCTGGTTTCCTGTTTGCCCAACACTAAGACGAAGTTTTAAGTTAGAAAGTGTTCCCACGTTATCCATAAAGTCTTCTTCAAGAATCCGCCATGCAATTGAACCAGATGGGAAAAAACCATATTTTGAGTTAGTTCCAAATTTGGATGAACCATCATAACGTCCGGTAGCTGTAACCAAATACTTATTTTTATAGCTATAAGTGGCACGTGCGAAATAAGAATTCAATGAACTTTCTCCGTCTCCACTCCCTACATAAGGTCTGGAAGCTGTACCTACACCTAAATTATGCCATGCATAAAAGTCATCAAAGAAATACTGGTTTCTTGCATCCACATTTTCGTATGCGTACTTAGACCACGACAAACCTACCATACAGGTAAATGAATGATCTCCAATTGTTTTATTGTAATTGAAATAATTTTCGTTTTGCCAGTAGAATGTTTGATTCGTAGCAACGCGAGCGGTAGTACTACTTTGGATTAACTTACCTGTATATTCATTGTATTTTAGAAAATTTGAGTCAAACGCCAGATTTGATTTAAAAGTCAAATCATCAGTAATCTTAAAATTGAATGTAACATCACCTGTTACCTGTGTACGGTGGTTTACCCTTTCAGTATCATTAGTAATATGAACCGGATTATGAGGAGTTTCACCAGCAGGGAAATCTGCATTAGACGACCAGTCACCAGCATAACTACCATAAATATCTTCGTTATTAGGATATTTTATTGGCAGTATAGAATAGGCTTCAACAGCGGCACGGGCAATACCCCCACTAAAATAAGAAACGTCATTTAACATCTCCTTATTTTTGTTCATACCAAGGTTGGCACTAATATCCAACCAATCATTTACCTTCATATCTCCATTAATCTTATATGAATAGCGATCAATTCTTGAATCTAACAATAATCCGTTATCCAGGCCATAACCAATAAATATTCCAAATTTGGCTTTATCAGTACCACCGCGAACATTTAATTGGTGATTCGTAGATGTAGATGGTCTGAAAATTTCGGATTCCCAGTTGGTATCAAATCTTGGTTTGTACATCTGTCCATCATCACCCATTAAAGGTATCGAATAACTACCTTGTTCGAAAAGGTGTGGCATTTGCGCATAACTATGTCCAGGCGAGGGGTTAATTGAATGATCAAACTGAGCAGGCCAGTTTGGAGAAGATGCATATTTCTCAACATTCATCCATGATTGAGTAACCACATACATCATTTGTTCAGCATCAAGAACATAAAATTTTCTGTTCATTGTGCTTTGGGTTACATAACCATTATATTCAACAATTGGATCGCCGGAAATACCACGTTTTGTTGTTATAATAATAACACCGTTTGCTCCACGAGCACCGTAAATTGCAGTTGCTGATGCATCTTTCAAAACATCCATCGTTTCTATTTCGTTGGGATTTAACATGGTTAAAGCATTTCCTACACCAACTACACCATCCACAACAAACAAAGGATCGTTATTTGAGTTAATTGAGTTTGTACCACGTACACGAATCATTGGTTCGCCACCTGGAGCTCCTGAACGTTCAATAACTTTTACACCTGCAACCTTACCTCCTATTGCCTGAGCAACGTTAAAGGCGGGTCTGTCTAAAAGTCTTTCTTCTGTAACCTGAGTAACCGCACCGGTTACATCTCTTTTTTTCATTGTACCGTAACCAACAACTACCACTTCTTCTAATCCTATGGCATCAGTTTGCATGGTAATGTTAATTTGAGACTGACCTCCTACATTAATCTCTTGTGTAATCATTCCAACAAATGAGAAAACAAGAATAGGATCACTTCCTTGTAAAACAATGGAGAAATTACCATCAATATCAGTAACTGTCCCATTAGTAGTACCTTTTTCCATAATTGTAACACCCGGAATCATCTGACCATCCGAATCAGCTATGGTTCCTGTTACATTCGTTTGATCTATCCCTGTTGTTGACTCTAAAACTTTATTAGGATTTTTATCATCAAAGGAATAAGACTCAATCGCTGAAACCTGAATGAAACCAGCCATAAATAATATAACAGCAAATTTCATTGGTAATAACAATTTTTTTACTTTTCTGCATTGCAAAAAAGTATTGATACCTTTTTTTTTCATAAAATTTAAATGTTTTAATTAATAATGCGTTAAGTGATAATTTCACTTACTTTTTTCGAAACAAAATTATCTGGTTGGCATTTAGCACCCTCCAGTATGTTTGTTTAAATATCAGTCATTTGCACCTCCTTTTTTTTAATGGTTAATTTTTATTTTGGCATTGTATTTTTGTACGCTAATAGTTAGAATAAGTTTTTAGTTTAGTAGGACAATCAGATTTTCTAAAAAAGAAAATTTACTCTATGTTTTTTCTCTAAAACTATCCAAGATATAAAACGTTAAAACATAAATTACATGTTGATATGCACGTACTTAACCTATTATTATTATTATTATTATTATTATTATTCATGTCAGTTTAGTTATTATAAGTTGTAATTCAATATATTAAGTAAGCGGTAGAAATATCCCTTAGAATTAAAGTCTGAAAGTACCTATTTTTTTAAAAGAAACCAACTAAAACGTTTAATTAAAATGTAAAAAGAAATAATTACTCATTTTATTACTCAAACAGAATAATTTTTATGATTTAGCCAACTCTAAAAATCCCTAATATTTTATGGTTTTAATAAATGAGCGCTCCTGGGTTCGAGGACAAAATATTTTTCTTATGCTTAGGCTTTGTAAAAG
Source organism: Bacteroidota bacterium (assembly GCA_024278975.1). Lineage (GTDB taxonomy): Bacteria > Bacteroidota > Bacteroidia > Bacteroidales > Prolixibacteraceae > Draconibacterium. The sequence goes on along the minus strand of JAJRSD010000015.1, from coordinate 14,553 downwards.
GATGACTACTCTATTTCGACTTGTAATTTGGTGTTTTCTTTTCATTGAAAAACTCAACTATAGCAAATGCTATGCTTAAATTTCCAGACCAATTAAAACCAAAATTCCGATGCTATATCCAGAGCATTTGTTCTTTATAAATGCCTTATTAAAGAGTTAAAAGATTTAATCGGACAAAAAACTTTACGAGAAGTAGAGTTCTAATTTTCTAGTACTATTTTTTATAGGTAAAATCATCTTCTTTATGATGACGATAATTTGCACCAAGATTACCGTTAGTTCTTATTTTATTTACCTATCGTAAAACTAAAGTAAATCAGGACAAATACATATTTTACACTATATTATTTTTTTAATTCCTTAATTGCCTCAAACATTGCAACAATATTTTCCGGTGGTACGTCGGGCATAATATTGTGAACTGTGTTGAATACAAATCCTCCTTCTTTATTGAATATTTCGATGTTTCTTTTTACGTGGTCTTTTACCTGTTGCGGGGTTGCATTATTAAGCACACTTTTTGTGTCAGCACCACCACCCCAAAACGTGATGTCTTTTCCGAATTCGCGTTTTAGCTTTTCGGGTTCCATATTTACCGCATTAATTTGTACGGGGTTTAAAATCTCGAAACCCGCATCGATTAATCCCGGAATTATTTCGTAAATACCACCACACGAGTGGAGCATCGTTTTCATCGACGAATTACTCTTTACATATTCGCACATCTGTTTTTCGCGATGTTGAAAAAACTCATTATGTATTTCAACAGGAATAAAAGGGCCACTGTTCATTCCAAAATCATCGCCAAATTTTATGATATCAACAATATCGCCAACCGAGTCACAAACTTTTGCAATTGTATCCATGTGTTTCTCCATAAGTGCATCGAGCAACCGGTGAGTATCCATCGGATTCAGATAAAAATCCATCAGGAAATTTTCCATACCACGCAAAAACATCCCCCATTCAAACAGATTACATCCAACACCAAAAAGTAGTGCTTTATCTGTTTTTGCTTTTAGGTCGAGAGTTTTTTCGCGTAACATTTTCCAGAAATTTGGCTGGTCTGCCCAATCCCAAGGAGTAAAACCGAAACCTCCCCAAACAGAGCGATTCATTGCATCGCCCAACTTCGAATAGTTATTGGGAAAAGCATCGGCATACGGAAAAACAATTTGGTCGAAGAAAGTAGCACCGTGTGGCATTCTTCCTATTGCCTCTCCTCTGTTGTTGTGGGCAATCCACGATTTGTCTTTTTGGCGAACCGGACTAAACCATTTTGGATAGAGTGCCGGATATCCATCAATTAGCTCAAGTTGATGCCAATAATCAGGATCCTGATTAAAGTTCCGACCAATGTCAAGTACATCAATTCCATAAAAATCAAGAAACTCCATTTCGGGTTGAACAACCTCCTGAACCACATCGTAAGTGTAACTTTTCAGATGCTCTTTACCAATGTGTTTTATTAAATTCTGATAGGCCACAAGTGAAATCCCTGTACTTGGAGTTGCTCCTATATCTACCGGAATCCTGTCGGGTTCTTTATGATTTATTGCTACTAAAATTCGTTCTCTTGAGTTCATAACTGCTTATCTAGAAAATTGATTCTAACTACTTATTATTAACAATTATCTTTTTTGTGTGAATACTATTGTTACTGATAATTTGAATTATATAAATACCTTCTACAATACTGTTTTTTTGAAGATACAGACTAAGATTATTCGTATTATTTTGAATTACTTTTTCAAATACAATATTCCCATTTAGACCTGTTAATACAATCCTATCATGCTTATTAAAAGTTCCATCAATTTCTATAGTTTCGTTTAAAGAAACAGGGTTCGGGTAGATATTAAAATATTTTTGAACATTTTGTTGTCTAATATCAGTAGTTTCTGAAACTTTAATCGTTTTTTCTATTACCTCACCAAACCATGCAATATCTTCCTGCAACATTCCCCAGTGGGTTACAAATTCTCCTTCGGTCTCGGGAGCAACAATTTCTAAATTAAATGTCATCGCCCTTCCCCTGAATATTCCACCAAAATCGGGAATATCGTTTTGTGAATCATCAATTAAATAACGGCTTGAACCAAATATTGCGGGGTCGCTGTCTTGTTGCCCAAACTTAAAGTTATTGGCAGCATTCCACTGTTCATTACCTTCGTTTCGCACAATAACTTTGGCATTAAAAGTTTCTCCAACTCCCATTTCGTCAGGGATATTATGCCAAATTATTTTTGCATTTAATTTTTCATTATCATTAAATTTGGCAGCACCGGCAGCTGTGGTTTTTATGTATTCGTATGGGTCGTTTGCAGCAGACCATATATCTGAATTTGTATTATTCATTCCCCCGTCTGTTTTAGTATATACAGTATCTGTTCTGGCTGCGTATATTCCCGAACCTTCATCGTATTCATTAAAACTTTCGATATATACCCTGTTTATAGTTGAATTAACTTTTGTCCATGCATTAACATATTTGCTGCCTCCATCTCTTTTTAAGATATAACCGGGATTACGGACATTTTGATCCCAATAGCCGGGTTTAAGCTGAACTGACTTAATATTATTATAGTCCTTTTCAATATAATATTCTTGGACTTCAAATTGATGAATCTTTTCATCGGCAAAAGTAAACGAGGGAGATATTGCAGTAGTTATCATCCTAATACTCTTATTAAAAATAGGATGTTCTGCTCCAAATTCGGCTCTTAAACGACTCACAATATCCTGTCTGATCATTTGTTGGTAATTATCGATATGTAAGTGAACATGCCACGTATCCAGAACCGGGATGCCGCCGAGTGTATAAATAAAATCATCGGCAAATTCGTCGGTGTTTTGGCTATAATATTGCTTATAAAATCTTATATAATGGCCTACTATCTCATCTTTACCCTCTTTTGTAGCTGCATTTCCATTAACTCCTTTAATTGTGTAAGTAATTATCGGGTCGAAAAAAGGGCATACTTTTGGAACGTCCCAACCTTCTCTTCTTAATTCGTTAAGAGCCCTAAATAGATTTAATCGGGCCTTCTCCATGGATGGAATTACCAGAATATAAAATACATCGATGTTTGCTGCCATAGCCTGTTTTATCATCGTTTTCCAGAAAGGAACTTCTCCTGTCCATTTATCACGTCCCTCAATTGGAATCCATGGACTCACCAATTGCCCGCTATTTTTGCCATACCAATGAAACATACTTGTTGCAACAATATGGTTTGATGTAGAAAACTGATGTGAACTCGTAATCAAACTGTCGGGTAAAGTACCTGTTCCCACAAATATCATGTGGTTATCCGATTTTTCGCCAAACCACTCCACTCCATCCTGAACCATTTGCCATTGAAAAGAATAACCATATAAATCGGCAGTGCCGGGAGCCTTAAAACTTTTTGAAAATGTAACTTGCTCACCGGGAGTTACATCGCGAGGTAGATAAACCCTGCCAACGCCCCATAAAGAATTATCTTGCGGACTTTGTGATCCCAAGTTGTAATTTCGAGATTTTTTCCAAGTTGTAGTGCCTGTGTTTTTAAAGGTGATGGAAGCGGTAAATGTTTGGTTGGGTTCCAAATTTGTTGGTACAGTTTGTGAAATGAACTGCGATCCGTTTTTACCAAATGTCCAACTGAAGGCAAATAGCAGAATCACAAATAATAGATTTTTTATCATAGCAATTATATTCAAATTTTTTATTTATTTCTTAAACTTATCATTAGGTTGTTCCCTGTAGTTTTTATGGAAACATTTTGTTCTCCGTTTGTATTAACTGGATAGGGGACACCGGGAATAAGGTCGAAACAGTTGTCGCCAATGTTCGATTCTCCATTGATATCGAGGCAGACTCCCCACGCAAAAACAGAAGAGGTAAGTGTTACTTTATCTCCTTGTGTATCAATTTTTATATCAGGTTTTAAAAGTGCAATATCTTTAAAAGGCGAAAGGAAAAGCCTGTGTTGTGCAATGTTTTTATTGTTTTTTTCAAGAACGGCAAAAGCGCCACTATTATCGAATCCTGCTTTTTCGAAAATACTTTTATCGAAAGAGGCAATTAGTGTTGACGCATTGGGTTGGAGTGTTACATTTCTTGTTTTGTCGAGAGGCAATTCTCCATTTGTATTAAAAACACCATATTGAAGTTTTCCCTTCAACTTTTCCTGTGTTTCGTTTATTCCGTAAACGTTTATCTTTTCGTTTTCGGCAGTAACTACAACACTTATTTGGTTAAATGCTCTTCGTACCGGATGAAATGAAAGTTTTTTGCGTAAATAATAATCTACTATAGTCCAGCCATGTGTTACAGGCCACGAATCGTTGAACATCCAAAATATTGCAGCAGAACTGCTGAACATTCGCCTGTGATAATTATTTATATATTCTGCCAGACCTTCAGCTTGTAACAAGCTACTGGTAAAAATATAATCGTCGAAACTCATATCTTTATAATTCACTCCAAGCCAATCTTCTACAAAACGATAGGTTACCCCCTTGTCTTCGGTTATAAAATTCATTAAGTTATCGTGCTGTTCCCAAGTAAAAGATCGAATAAACCTTTCGTTTTCAGGCAAAAATTCGCGTAAGGTTGCGGGAGAGCTGGCACCAAGAACTCCTCCTTCGTTGGGAAATCTATCAACATATTCGCGATAAGCCCACATGTTGCTACCGTCTTTTTGCAACGACACGCCCCAGGGATGTTGGTCGCCGGTAATCGGACTATTTGGTGATATATTGTTTTCGGAATAGGGAGAACTTGGCCAATAAAACATAGCAGGATTTTCCTGTTTAATTATCGTAGGAAATAGTTGATGATAAAGAATATAATCGGGAATAACTTTGCCGGCATGTGTATATCCCCAGTCCCACGAGGCCCATTCCAATTCGTTATTTCCACCCCAAACAATTAGCGACGGATGATATGCAAATTCTCTGACTGCCCATGTAACTTCTCTTTTCACATTATTGTAAAAATCAACATCGTCGCCTGGGTATTTCGAGCAGGCGAACAGAAAGTCGTGCCAAACAACAATTCCTTTTTCATCACATAGGTCGAGTAGTTCGTTTCCGGCAAATAGACCTCCTCCCCATATTCTTAGCATGTTAAAATTTGCATCTACAGCAAGATTAACAAGTTCTTCAGTTCGTTTCTTATCAACTTCACTGTAAATCATATCAGCAGGAACCCAGTTACCACCTTTCATAAAAATAGGACGGTTGTTTACTTTAATTGTAAAATATGTTCCTTCAACAGGATGTTTCGATTGGTCAACTTCAATTTTACGGAATCCTATTTTTCTTGTTCCTGAATCAACAATTTTACCACCTTTTAAAATATCAACTTTTAGAGTGTATAGAGTAGGATAACCCTGCCCAACAGGCCACCAAAGTTTTGGATTGTCAACTTTTAATTTCAATTCATAAGGATTAACACCTTTAACAACACTTATCTTTTCAGATGATTTTGTATCAGTATCAACTAAGCTTGCTTCAATTGTAAAATCGCCATTATCTTTTGCCCCCTCAACAAATGAACGGACCGTAACATCAGCCGATGACAAGTCTTCACTCATTTCAACAATGGGGGCAATATTTTGCAGTTTCACATCATCGAACCAATACATTGATACATTGCCGGTAATACCAACATTTACAAGAATCGGATTCCAGTCCCATGAAAACTGATATTGCGGTTTACGTAACCAATGACGTTTATTAAGATGAACATTCAGGTTTGCAGCATGGTTATAGTCTAACATATTTTTATCGGCTACTGCATAAAGTCCGCTTCCGATGCCGACTGTTATCGTATTTGTTCCCTCTTTTATTTTTCCGGTAACATCAATTTCATAAGGAATAAATGCGTTGTTATGCGTGCCAATTAATTCTCCATTTAAAAATATTGTTGCCGAATAGTCGAGTCTATCGAATTTTAATTTTACAGCTTTATTAACAGCGTCTTTTGGTACATCAAATTCCTTGTAATATTGCCAATATTGTTCAGCAACCCAACGCGATTTCAGATAATTTACTCCGTAATTCAAATCATCAACAATACCTTTTTTCTGCATTGCAATGTTTAAGTCCATCGGAACATCAACATCCATATATCGGTCCATATCTTTTTGAGGGTCTATTCTAATAAACTGGTCGATATTGTTCGGGCCGTGTTGTCCGTCATTCCAGGTTACTTTCCATTTACCTGACAGATTTAATTTATTATTCATTTGTGAATATGAATATTGAGTAAATATAAAACTCAATAATGTTACCAATACAAACAGATATTTCTTTATGACCATCATCTTATAACGCCTTATTTCTCAAGTTGAAACTTTACAGGAACTGATTAAAGCTGATTTTTATATAATTTATAATAGGGTTCAATCATCTTCTTTTTCTCACCAGGTTCCTTCTCTTCGTACATTCCACCGAGATAAAAGTCGAGGTTCCACCCGAAACAATTCCCCAAACAGCAGCCTCTTCGATATTAAGTTGTGAAGTTGGATTCTGAAGTTGTGTTACAATTGATGCAATAACTCCACCCACAAAATTATCGCCACAACCGGTTGTATCTCCGTTTGCCCCTTTACCGTTTTTCAGCTCTTCGGACACGGCTTTTGAGATTGGCATTTCGAGGTTGTCAACGTTGCCAAACAGTTTACTGTCCGAAAAAATATTTACATTTTCGGCACCGTTGGTAACAATAACTGCACCTGTTCCTTTATCGTGGAAAAACTGTATTGCATCGGTAATATCAAATGTTCCGCTTAAGCGCAGCGCCTCTTCCATGTCGGTTAAAAGCAAATCGATGTTTTTATAACTGTCATCGCTTTTGCCCAGCGGCCATTTTTGGGTTGGATTTGCCTTTTCGTTTCTAAAATCGTAAACCGTATTTACAATTGTAATACAGTTATTCGACTTTGCTTTTTCGAGTAATTCAGTAAGATTATCGTGAATTAAAGGAACCAAAGCGGTACCTCCAAAAACAACAATATCAGAAGAAAAAAAATTGTCGTCCAATTCGTTGGGTGAGTAGTCCCAGGCAGCAGCAATCGAATTGATAAAAATCCGCTCTCCGTTACCTCCGTCGTAATCGGGGTCAGATAACACCGCTGTTGACGGTGTGTCTTCAGAATTAGAAACGATTAAATTATTTGCAATTAGTGGTGTTTTTTCAAGCAATGACATGATAAAATCTCCATCGCTGTCTTTGCCCCTTGTTCCGTAAAAATGAAACTCACAATTATCGTTAGCTGTTAGTTGAGCAGCATGAATCATTGATACAATTCCAGGGCCGCCAATATTGATTTTGTCGTATGTTTTGCCGTTTACCAGTTTTTTTAAAATATAATGAAAATCACCGCCAACATACTTTTCAAAGTCTCTTCTGAAAACAAGTTGCCCGGGAACCAAGCCGCCATTACCTTTCTTTTTTGTAATATATGGTAAAAAGCTCGGTGCACTAAAAGATACATTGTTATATAAACGGTCAACCAAACTACATCCTACGCCTGAAACAACAACTTTTTTTGCCATAATTTAAATGTATTTTTTATAATCGGAAGCTAAAAGATGCAGGGGAGCTTCGTCTTCAATTATATCAGGGAAACGGCCTACTTCATTAAAGAAACGATTGTCGGCACTATCGTCGTTAACTGCGCTAACCTCGCCAACCAATACTTTTCCTTTTCCTGCTTCGCCATAAAATTTATGATAGACTCCCTGCTCTAAACAGATACTTTCGCCCGGCATAAGTATTACTTGTCCTCCGGCTGAAACAGTACGGCTGATTCCGTCTATTTTAACCTCGAAATCTTCCTGAGAAAAATTCTCATCTTTATCAGATTTATAAAGGTCGATTACCAGATTACCACCACCACGATTGATGATATCTTCCATTTTACTCCAGTGGAAGTGCATTGGTGTAATTTGGTTTTCCTCAACAATCATTATCTTTTCGGCATATATTTTTTTATCCTTTTTCTGATTTCCATTCCGAAGGGTAAATAACATTAGACCCTCTTTCATAAAATCGCCCGAGCCAAAATCGGTTAAATCCCAACCGTGCATATTTTCAACAATCTCGCTGCAAGTTTCGTATTTACCTTTCCACTCTTCAGGTGTCCAAAATGCCCAGGGAGGAAGGTTAAATTTCATTTCATTAAAAAATTCAATCGAATTTCTGATTAACTGATTAATTTCACTTCTTTTCATACTAGTAATTTTTAATTTATTTATTTAATTTAGTTTTTAACTACAAAATTCTTTCACTAACACCTTGATAATGGATTGACTTTTTTTCCTCAAGCCATAAAAGTAGGTTTTTCTTAAGTTCATTTGCCTTATTCTGAAATTTAGTACTTTCTGGATTATTACCCAGAAGATTATTCATTTCATTAGGATCATCTTTTAAATTATAAAGAGCATTTAAAACATTTGAGGAAGGTGAATATGGAATAAACATTTTCCAATCGCCTTTCAAAATCATATAATTTGGTTCATTATCTTTTAAGTTATAATTCCATTCTGTAACAACAAAATCGAACTTATCTGTTTTTTCACCTTCAATAAGATATCTTAGAGTATTACCATCTGATTCATTTTCTTCTATTCCTAAGTAGTCAAGAATGGTTGCATAAAGGTTTATATTTGATATTGGAGTATTAACCTCAACACCTGCCTTTATATGCGTAGGTAATCTCATTATCAAAGGTATTCGTGCTGACTCCTCGCAAAATATATTTTTTTCGCGCATACCATGTGCTCCTAACATTTCGCCATGATCTGAAGTAAATATTACTAAAGTATTTTCTTCAAATCCATTTTCTTTTAAAGTTTCTAAAAGCTTTCCTATCCAATCATCTATTTCGGTAATTAGCCCAAAATAGTTCGACATCATATATTTTATTTTTGTGGTATCGGCATACTCACGTTTAAATTGTCTGCCATTAGTCTGAAAATACGGACTGTTTTTCATATCATCGAGTATAGATTCTGCCACCGACATTTCGTTAACAGAATACATCCCATGATATGGTTTTGTTGGTAAAATGGGTGAATGAGGATAATAAATTGAACAAGTAAGACTAAATGGTTTGCCTGATTTCTTTGCGCGTTTAATAGCTTTAATAGCATTTCCTACCTGAAAAGCAGTTATTGACAACTCGGGTGGAATAAGAAGTTCGCCGTGTTGGTCTGGCTGGATAAATACGGTTGGATTTCCATTACTGTCAAGTAATTTTTCGTCGGGTGCCATCCCGTACATCGGATCAATAGGATCCATGCGATAAGCTTGTTTAAATGTAGGATCTATTCGTTCTCCCAGTTTTGCTGCCTTTGCAGTATAATGTTTTTCAAGATATTTAAAGTAATCTTTATTTCTTGTAAGTACAGAATAGCAAGAAGACATAGGGGTTGGATCATGAAACTTTCCATGATATTCTGTATAGTACCCATTTTCCACCAATATCTCATCAAATGTTTTCATTGGTGTATGCATCGTATCATCGAAATAATTGGTGTAAACACCATGATTTTCGATTGTACATCCTGTTAATATAGATGCACGGGCAGGGGCACAAACCGCACATTGAGTATAAGCTGTTTTGAAAAAAACACCTTGCTCGGCAAGTTTGTCTAAATTTGGAGTTTTAAGAAAAGGGAAATTACCAACCATTTCCAAAGCATCAAATCTTTGTTGGTCGGTTATAATAAAAAGTAAATTCGTTTTTTCTTCTTCGTGCTGAACACAAGAAGAAAAAATCAAAATTATACCAAAAAGAGAAATGATAAGATTTCTCATGATTTTTCTATTTTTAATATGAGTTTTACTATTTCTCACTCGCTTCTATTAATTCTGCTTTGTACAACCAATATCCCCAATGTTCATCAACATATTTAATAACTCTTTTTGCAGACCAGTCATCTTTGTAAATTGCAAAGTTGTCGTTGGTGCTGTTACCCACATTTACAAACTCCCACCCAAAACGAGTTCCCTGTGTTAATGTATTCAACAGTATTTTATTTAATGTCGAATTCGTGTATTTGGTAAAATCGCTACCATTAAAAGTCATGTGTTCGGTAACTGCCCAATCTCTGCCAGTATCTTTCATCACCTTAGAAACATTATCGTATGCTTTTTGATTTACAGTGTTTGTAGGGAAATACCAGGTCCAGTTAATCTGAATTATATTGGCAGCGGTAAGATTTGTAAGAAACTCAACCGGATTACCGTCTCTGCGAATTTGGTCCGACTCACCGGCATCGAGATAATCAACTGCGATGTATGCATTTTCGCCCGCAATTTCGCGATAAGCAGCAGCATCATCATTAACCCATTTTGCAAGAAACTGAGCCCTGAATTTATTCCATGTATCGTTGGTAATAAAACTATTTGAGATTGGAAAGGAGTCCGGCATTTCTGATGCTTTGTCGGTAATATTATTGTTTTTTCGCCATTCATTATACTCCTTCCTGGCATTTTCGCTGTAACATAAATTTATGCTTCCCATGTACTGTGGTTCCACTGTAGTTTCGAAATATAGAATCTTTTTTGTATCGATTCCCGCTGCCAGACTCTTTATAAAAGTGTGTGCCGCCGCCCTGTAACCCGAATGAAATATTGAAACAACGTTTGTTCCAAATCCATATTCGGTATCGTTTACTTTATTTCCTTTATCGTCTATTGCATACGCATCAGGATTTTTTGCCCAAAAACCTTTGGGAATCTGGCCGCCGCCAACCGAATAGGTTTCAACCGAAAGACACGGATACATCCCTTTTTCGTAGATGGCATTCACAAGTTTATTCAAAGGCTCAAGCGACTTGTCGGGAACACCATCGCCATCAGTATCGAAATGATGCCAGTAACAGTTAATCTCGATTGTGTTGTAATACTTTTCTCTTAGTTTGTCTAAATCTGCAATAAGCTGATTAACACTTGCCATGGAAGAAAAATCGCGTAATGGTTTTCCAATTTTCAGGAATACCCACTCGCCATCGAGATAAAATTTCCCATTTTCAATCTTCCAAAGATTATAATCTACAATTGGATTGGGGTTAACAGGAGGGTTTGGAATTGAATCCATTGGGATATCAACGGATTCATCATCTTCCGGAGATTCAATCGTATCGTTGCATCCGGCAGAGAATATCGCAAAGTATAACAAAAATAGTATTTTGAAAATCATATTCATTTTTTATAAGTGTTTAAATTATTATCCTTCCATATTTTACTTAATTCAATAGCTGCCGGTTTTGGATTCCCCTTAAAATCAAGTATTGATGTGTTTACCATACAGGGGAAACAGTCGTGTCCCATCCAGATAAGAAAACCTCCACACGAGGGGAATCGGTCTTTAAAGCTCTTAACGGCTATTGCCAGTCCTTCGGCTTGTCTCTTCTGACTCCAGGCTACATAGTCTTCGAGTGTGTGTGTTTTATTATCTCCCTCTTCAGCAACATACTCGTCCCAGTCAATCCACCAGTTTACATTTCGCCAAATTGGATTTTCGATGTTTGCGGGAAGCGGATTAAAGTCTCCGGCATATTTTTTTATCATTTCTGCCGACATTGCTCCCGGTGCTCCGGCTTCCGAAATAAAAAGTGCATCGTTTTTACCCCAAAAATTGCGAACGGCATCCATTGTTTTATCCTCGTTCGTAAAAGGTAATTTCCACGGACCGTGTGTATCCCAGTTACCACCGCTGCCAAAGTTGCTTCTCGAAGCATAAATATTCGGTCCGGAAGGACTACCATAAGTAAATTTACGCGACGGGTCGATTGCATTTAGAATCTCTTTCATTTCATGAATCATAACATGCGAATCGGTTACTGTTGTTTTATCTCCCCGGGTGTATAATTCGTTACCGCCGCACCAAAGCATTAAACTTGAATGGTGTTGCAACCTGCTTACATAATGCCGAACAATTTTCGACATGGTGTAAACTTCCGGTTTGCCTTCGGGTGGGTAATTATCAATTCCCGAAGAACTTAACGGAAAGTCCTGCCATATTAAAATCCCCATCTCGTCGCACAAATCGTATAACCACTCTTTTTCGGGGAATCCGCCGCCCCAAACACGGATTGTATTTAATCCGAGCTCTTTATAGGTTTCTAATATCGAACGATAATCCTCCTCTTTTAAATCGGCAAAGTTGGGAAGAATGGGCGTCCAGTTGATTCCCTGTAAAAAAATGGGTTTGTTATTTACACTACAAATCCAAGGGTCAGCTTCTTCGGGTGCGCCCTCGCAAGGCAGCCAGTCGATATTCCTAAAACCAATTCTTTTTGAAATGGTCTCTACTTTTGCGCCCTCTTTATTAAGCAGAGTTAATGTTAGATTGTACAGCGGTTGCTCACCAAATCCGTTGGGCCACCAGCGTTTAATTTTTAAATCGTTCCATGTTTTTTGCTGATATAAAATCTCACAGTCAACAACTTCATTAAGAATACTTTTATTATTTGCATCTGTCAGCGAAACCTCAATTTTACCTTTTAGTGCAGCTTTGTTCAGGTCTGTTTTAATTTTTAATATTCCTAAATCTTTCGATTTATCTGCATCAACAATTATTTGAGTATTTTCGATTTTGGGTTGAATTTCATTCTCAACACTTATCCAAACATTATCCCAAATACCAATTTGAACAATACGCGGAACCCAGTCCCAACCGTAATTAAAACGTGGTTTCCAGTCTGTAATTATTGATGTAAAACCAATTTGCCCCAGATAATCGGGCTGGCTTGTAAATACCAAAACCATGGTATTATTTTTCTCTTTCAGATACGAAGTGATGTCGAAAGTATGTGGAAGAAATGTATTATCGAACGTGCCGGCTTCCTTTCCGTTTATCATGAGTACACCATTATTATCGAGCCCGTCGCAATGTAAAATTACCTTTTTATTGTCGCCGGGAATCCAGCTATCGGGAATGTGCGAAGTAAAAAGCCAGTGCCTGTTTTCAACCCATTCGGAAGCTGTATTATTAACTCCGTAATTCCAGTCGGGAATAATTTCTTCTTTTAACAAAGCATTTCGCACCGAACCAGGAACATCAACAGGAATATTGATATACTCGGACCAGGTGCCGGTAAAGTTTTCAAAATTAAAATTCATCCGCCAGCTTTCGGGGCGGTATCCCCAGAGTTTCCAATCTAAAGAATTGGCATCGTATATTTTAGCAGACATCTCATTTGTCGATTTCTGACTGTAACAATCTGTTACACCAACTTGCAAAATGAAAGCAAGAATGAACAGATAAGAAACTATAACGCGACTCTTCATTTTTATCTTTTTAAAACTTTATAATTGATTCACATCATATATGCATATGCCATTTATCAAACGAAACATCTACAGTATTTATCTTATTTTCAACCGATAAATTAATGTAATTTTCATGTTGAAATTTGCTCTTTAATCTATTCCGGTTTGTAATCCATATAAGAAGGTGGAGCATTCTCAATTTCACTTCCCCACTGCTTGTTGGGTTTACTTCCCATAACAAGTTTTAGAGTTCCTCCATTCATTAAATCTTTGTGAGTAAACCAGGGTTTATTTAATGGTTCTCCGTTAAAATATGCTTTCTGAATGTATTTGTTCTTTTTCGAACTCTCCTCAGCAACAACAGTAAACTTTTTACCATCAGGCAGGTCGATTGTGATTTTGGTAAAAACCGGACTCCCGATTGAATATACAGGAACACCGGGTGTTACCTGAAAGAATCCCATCATCGAGAACATTACAAATGCTGACATACCACCGCCATCTTCGTCGCCGGGTATTCCGAAAAGATTATCGGTATAGAAAGTTTCCAAAAGCATTCTCATCCGTTTTTGAGTTCGCCAGGGTTGTCCCATGTAATTGTATAAATAGGGAATATGGAAACTTGGTTCGTTACCCATAACAAACTGCCCGACCAAACCCGATGCATCGGGTTGTTTTTCCCAGAACTTAAATTTCGATGTACCTAATTCTTCTCTGAAAAGCTGGTCGAGGGTTGCACGCGCACCCTCAATACCACCCATCATTTCGAACAGTCCTTTAAAGTCGTGTTTCACATCCCAGTTGTATGTAAATGCGTTGTTTTCGGTAAAATACATTCTATCGGCAAAACTGGGATTGTATGGCTCAATCCATTTCCCGTTTTTGTCTTTGGGCCACATTATTCCTTTATCGACTCTGAATGCATTTTTATAATTTGCTGCTCTTTTCATAAAGAGCTTTTTATCCTCTTTTTTATCCAGCACCGAAGCTAACTGAGCCAGACACCAGTCGCTGTAACTATTGTCGAGAGTTACAGAAACCGACTGCCGGCGTTCCCAGGGTAAACTCACCTCTTTTACCGTCTCCTCTTCGCCAATGTACAATCCGGGGTAAAAACCATGTTCGTCGTAAAAATAGTCTAATTCGCATTTTGGTCCGTTGCGCCATGGGAGCAGTGTCTGTTCCAGCGAATTCTTTTTAAGTCCTTCGTAAGCTGTTTCAATGTCGAAATCTCTTAAACCTTTAAACCACGCATCGGTCATCCATGCAGCTGC
>JAJRSD010000014.1 GCA_024278975.1 Bacteroidota bacterium | reverse complement strand
TGCTTCTGATGATTTTGATGGTGATTTCAACAGCCTTTCAAATGTTCCGGCCGACCTGGCAGATGGTGATGATGACACCCAACTTACCGAAGCCGAAGTTGATGCTTTTGTTTCGAATAACGGATATCTGGAAGTTGAAGCCGATGGCGACGCAACAAATGAATTACAGACTATCTCAAAAAGTGGAAATACTGTAACTCTATCAGATGGAGGCGGCTCATTTACTGACAGCGACACCCAGCTAACCGAAGCCGAAGTAGATAACTTTGTTGCTAACAACGGATATCTGACAACTGAAGCAGACGGTGATGCAACAAACGAATTACAAACTCTCTCTTTAAGTGGTAATGACCTAAGCATCTCGGGTAAAAATACAGTTACTCTTCCAGCTTCCGGAGCACAGCGTTTAAATGAATTGTCTGATGCACATACTAATAATTCGGGAACTACAATTTATATTGGAACAGAAGCGGGAACAGGAACTTCTGCTATCCCAGATTATTCTACTGCCGTTGGATACAGAGCACTATACAATTCGGGTTATAGTAGTACCGCTACCAACAATGTTGCTGTTGGCTCAACTGCGCTAAAAGATCTGGGTGACGGAAGCCAAAATACAGCAATTGGGGCTGAAGCACTTGCATCTAATCAAAATGGTTTAGGTAATGTAGCAATTGGTTACAAAGCCGGTGATGGGAACAATGGGAGTGGAAATGTTTTTATTGGAAGTAATACCACTACTGGATATGCGACAGATAATAAACTAATTATCGACAACTCTAATACTTCTACACCACTAATAAATGGAGATTTTGGCACCGACGAACTTGAAATTAATGGTTCGTTAGTTGTAAACAAAACAACCGGAGATTATACTGAAATCACTTTAGAAACTAATGGAACAGCAACAGGCGGAGCCAGTAATATCAGACATTACAGTAGTGCTGCAAGTGGCAACTACACAGGAACAACTATTCCCACATCGGAGCTAACATTGATTAAAGCTGAAAGTAATATTCTAATGGAGCCAGGAATTGGAGGAAAAGTTAATATTAAGGCAAGCACTAAAATATTTAGCTCGTTAGAAGTTGGTGCAGATATTTCTGTTGCAGGTAGAATTCAAACAGTTGAAGCTGGTAATTCTGATTTAAAAGCTTATGCCTATGGCGAATGGTACAATGGGGCGCAAAGAGTTTGTACGAGTAATGTAACAATAACACAGGATCCCTCTGTTATAGGTAAATTTAAGATAGTAGTGTTTCCTTCAGCAACGAGTTCGGCAAGCTACATCGTTTCGGCAAATCTTTATAATAATATAGGTTTCCTGAAAGTTTCGAAAGCTTTATCCGACAATCACTTTTATGTGTACACTTATAACACTACAGGAACATCGTCAGCGCTTAACTTTACTTTTGTGGTTTATAAACAATAATAAAGAAGCAGATGAAATATTTAATAACAATAGTATTTATACTATGTGTACAGTTGGGGTTTTCGCAACTTACGATAAAGAAAAGTAGTATAGACAGTGGAGGAGAGGTTGTTTCAAATGGAGATATTACAATGATTTATACAGTTGGCGAAGTAGTTGTTCAGGAAAACAGCACCGGAAATATTCAAATTTCAGAAGGATTTATAAATCCAGATATTCTATCGCAAATTGGAGTTGGTATTGGCACATTTGAAGAGTTAACAGGAGTTACAGTTTATCCAAACCCAACTGTCAGGTATGTCAATGTTGAATTTGTTAAAAACCGTCAGGTCAGGGTAATGCTCTATAATGAAGATGGAAGGATATTAATTCAGGAAAAAGGAGACCGATTTAAACTCGATTTAAACTCAGTTGCTTCAGGATTGTATTTTTTGATTATCAAAGATGATGAACATCAAAAATATAAGTCTTTCAAGATAATTAAAAGATGATTGTTTTATCCCGGAAATCCGGGAAATAAACATCTCGTGAGTATGTAAATTCGTTTACATAAAAAAGCCATTCAATTAATTTTGGATGGCTTTTAACATTGAAGCTGTTTAAATCTTACTTATTTTATCGAAAAAAACATCGTTATAACTTCTGCCAATTGGTAGCGAGTATTTGCCAATAATAACATTCCCGTCCTGTATTTTATCTATATAATTAATATTTATAATATACGACCTGTGTATTCTTACAAACGAATCCTGCTCTAACAACTCCGAAACTTTTTTTAACGTAGAAGAGATAAGATGCATTTTTTGAGAAGTAAACAAACGTGTGTAATTATCATCGGCTTGAGCAAACAGTAAATCTTTTACTTTTATTTTTACCAAACTATTACCCTCTTTTACAAAAAAATCTTTTGCCTGCTCGGTACTCTTTTTCTGTTTCTTATGAGTAAAAAGTGCTATTTCAATGTTCGACTGTAAATCTTTCTCGCTAAAAGGTTTTACAATAAAACCTGCCGGATTGGTACGTTTTACACGGTTAATTGTCAGCTTATCGGCATTTGATGTCAGAAAAACAAACGGAATTCCAATTTTAGCGTTAATATCTTCTGCCAGCATTACCCCATCCTCGTCTCCCTCCAAATTTATATCGAGAAGAATTAAATCGGGCGTTAAATCTTTAATTGCATTAATTGCATCAATGGCATTATCCTCAATACCAATCACATTGTATCCTAATCCGTTTAAAGTCATCTCAATATCCGATGCAATAATTAACTCGTCTTCAACAATTAATATACGTTTTTGCTCAGCCGCCATTTATGTTACTATTTTAAATCTGTGTATTTTTATTACAACTTCCAACCCATTTTTATTGTTGAAAACCAAGTCTGCTTTTAACTTTTTACTTAAAATATCAACCAGTTTCATTCCATACGATTTAGATTTATGAATATCGAAATTTTCCGGTATTCCCGGACCATTATCACGAATTGTAATTAACAACTCACTTTCATTTTGTTTCGAAAAAGAGAAATAAAACTGTCCGGTTTCCTTATCAACTCCATATTTAAATGCGTTACTTATCAACTCGGTCAAAATCAATCCGAGCGGAATTGCGGTATCAACATCAAGTAGTAAATTCTCTACCTGCACTTTCGGTTTTATCTTTTCTGTATTAATTCCATACGAAAGAATCAGACTGTTAATAAGATCGTTGAAATATGTTTCCGATTCAATACTTGTAAGGTTGCTACCCTGATACAATTTCTGGTGTATTAGCGACATCGATTTAATTCGGTTCTGACTCTCTATTACAATATCTTTAGTGTGCGAATCATCGAGAAATTTAGATTGCATATTCAGTAACGACGAAATAATCTGAAGATTATTTTTCACCCTGTGATGGGTTTCTTTAAGCAGAGTTTCATTAATTGACAATGCTTCTAAAAGCTGACTGTTTTTTCCTTCAAGCTCAATATTTAGTTTTCTGCGCGACCGGTTTAATGTGTACAATAATCCTGAGATTAATAAAAACGATAAAAGTCCGAGAACAAGAATATTAATTGTATTTCGGTGTTCTTTCTCGCGGGTTCTCGAAATTAAATTTTGCAGCTCCTTCTCTTTGTCGTAAGTATATTGCATTTCGAGCCGGGTAATTTTTTTTATGTTTTCCCCATTAAAAATAGAATCTTTAACAGCTGTGTAGAGTTTATAATTGATAAACGAATTCTTAAAATCACCTTTTTTTTCGTATGCTTCTGATAAACATTTACAAGCATTTTCTTCGTTTTCAAGCACACCATTTTTTATCGAAAGTGCTTTTGCCTTTTCACAATCAGAAATAGACTTATTATATTGTTCGGTTTTTAAAAATATATTCCCTCTAATTACGTAGCTTTCCATCATTCCCGATACTATATTTCTCTCCTCGAAATGCAACAAAGCACTGTTAATATTTATAAGAGCATTGTTGTAATCACCAATTTTAAGTAGTGCCAATGCAATGTTTTGATTGGTATTTGCAATTGAAGTTGCATTTGCTTTTCCTTCAATTTTTAGTTTTTTAGCCTCTAACAACACATCAAGTGCTTCGTGTGGTTTTTCGGCATTTAAAAGTAAATCACCTTTATTAGAAAGAATAACTCCGGCATAAATTTTCGAATTTAATTGTATTGCTTTTTGGTAGGCATCTTCGTAATACTCAATTGCCTTTTCGGTTTCGCCAATCTGATTGTAAAAATTTGCCAGTGTATTATTCAAAACAATTTGTTCGCCTGTTATTCGCCGCTTTATTTTATCTGGTACTTCTTGTTTTAACGAATTCTCAAGAATAATTTTTGATTTAAGAATTGTTTCAATGGCCTGTGTTATATTCCCTTTTTTACGGTAAATTCCACTCAACGAGTTTAATATTGCCGCTTTTGTTATCGGGTAGTCCTCTTTCTCAATATATTTTGAAGCCTCCTTTAGCACTATTTCGGCCGAGTCTAACTGCGAATGATAAAAGTAATAGTTACCCAAAGCAATATATGCTTCAGCTTTCGATATTGAAATATTAATGCTGAATGCAATATTTATTGCCTCATCAATAAGCTTTTTTGTTGATGGTGCATATCTTTTTTGAGCAACATAGGAAGTTATTTTTTTAACTTTTACATCATCAGAAAGATTTTCCTTATCTAATTCATGCAAAAATAAATCGTTACTACCTACTATTTTCTCCTGTTCTGTAGCAATTTGCGCAACTACAAAACCCGATATACTAAGAATTACAAGAAGTAAAAATATTTTCAATTAATGGTTCCTCCTTAAAACGAAAAGCTCCTGTTTTTTAAAAGGAGCAATTATTTTTTTAGCAAAATAGCACAATAATTTCTATTTCCAAATTGTGTCTTTTTCTTCATTAATTCGGAGAGTATTATTTTTCATGAAATAGATAAACCTGCGTAAGTTTTATTGCAGTCTATTCCTATTCAACAGTTTTTTGGACCGTTGTTATTCTCAAATATTTTTGGTTTGCATTTTCCCTCCTTTCTTGATTTATGCTTTGGTTATCCTGAATGTTAAGGAGCAGGATTCCTCCGTGGTCGGCTTATGCCAACCTGATTTGGTGTAGGTTTCTGACAAACTGTTCGTACTCGATGCTTTCTATTTCCACTTCGGTAAAGTATGCCAATAATCTTTTCCACAGGTTTATAATTGAGGTTTTGCTGTGTTGTGTAAGCAGAAGTGCAATTTCAGTGCTTTTCTCGACGAACTGATTTATCATGTGTGCCAACATCATGCATTGATAATAGTTTTTAAAAGCATTAAAGGAAACCCTTGAGAATTTATGCCCCAGGTTATAACCATGCTCCTTCAGGTAGTCGAAAGAATTTTCAATCCTCCAGCGCATACGCCCTCCATCGGATATTTTATAGTAGTTTAAATAATCGATTGGCATGCTGGATATATGT
>JAJRSD010000013.1 GCA_024278975.1 Bacteroidota bacterium | reverse complement strand
TGAAGTTAAATCACTTAATAATATGACATAACTTTTTTGTGAAATTACAAACTTCTATATTCGTATAGAGTGGCATTGCTATGTCTTAAAAACAAAGTGAATTGAAAAAGTTTTAAAAAAAACTACTTTCGGAATTGCTGTCGTTTCATATTCGATTTTTATGTTTCAAGTAAATATATATATAAGGATAAAAAAAATCAAATATATTAAACAATGTAATAATTTATTTTGTTACTGTTGTTTTAATAAAAATATTTAAGATAAAATTATGGATAAAGTTTGTGTATTTTGCAAAAAAGATCAGGACGAAGTTCCACTTGTTCACCTTGAGTTTAAAAATAAAGAATTTTGGATTTGCCCTCAACATATTCCAATTTTAATTCACGACCCGAGTAAACTGGTTGGTCATTTAGATGATGCCGATACAATTCAGGCAGGTTAAATTCTTTTGAACATTAACAATCGGAAATCCATTACCTGCGAACCGGGTATTTTGTTGGCTTTCAGTGTTAATGTTCCCATTCCTTTTTTCAGATGAATCGTACCGATTTTGAGGGGTTTAAAATCTTTAACAAACGATTCTATTCTTGGGTCCCGGTCATTTTCCATACCAGTAAGTGGTGGATTGTGTGGTTGAATTATTGTGCCAATAATTTTTTCTTTGCCAAAACTAAGTTCAAATGTTGAACCGATATTTTCGGCAGAGCAAGTGTAGTATATTTCTACTTCAAAATCACCCTCAGCCAAAACTTCTGCTTCCCATGTAATACTATCTTCCACACTCACCCAGTTGGTAAAAAATGTACAATTTGGATGGCGGTTTGAGCGTTTAATATTTCCGTGTGCTTTCCCGTCTCGCGCAGGAATTTGGGTGAATTTATAGTCGGGGTGACCAAGCGTGAAATTTCGGTCATCGGTTTTCGGCAATTCGCTTAAAACCTCACTTTCCCATTTCTGCTTTGCGAGAATTAGCTTTTTGGCAATTTCTGGTTTTTGTTCCACGATGTCAATATTTTGTCCGGGGTCATTATCCATATGAAATAATTTTCCATTGTTATCTAACCTGAATTGCTGACTTCGTACACTTGTTCTTCGGCTCCAGTAATTAAATATTAATCGCTCTTCCCATTCCGGATTGTTTTCCATCAATAAGGGTTTCAAACTAACTCCATCCAAAGGTTTTTCCGACTTAAATTTTATTCCTGCCAAATCAGTAAGCGTTGGTAGTAGATCGATGGCACCGGCAATTTCTGAAATTATTTTTCCATCCTTAAACTTACCTTTCCATTTCATAAACAGGGGCGAGCGTACACCTCCTTCGTCGGTTGAGCCTTTTTTTCCTTTCATTCCCCCGTTCCACCGCCAGCCGTTTGGTCCGTTATCCGATAAATAAATTATAATGGTATTTTCGGCGAGTCCCAACTCCTCTATTTTTGCTGAAATCCGCCCCACATTCCAATCGATATTTTCGCACATTGCAAGAGCAGCTTTTGTATGCTGAATATTTTCTTTTTCCGGATTCCGGTTACGAAGATCTAATTCCATATTTTTAAATTTAGCCCACCATTTTTCGGGAACCTGCATGGGGGAATGTGGAGTGTTAAAAGGCAAATAAAGAAAAAATGGATTGTCTCTGTTCTTTTCAATGAATCTGATTCCGTGTTCCGTCAAATCATCAATAATAAAACCTGTGCCTTTTACAATTTCGCCGTTATGTTCTAACATTGGCGAGAAATAATTCCCCCAGTGACCTGAACAGAAACCGTAAAAATCGTCGAAACCTCGGGCATTTGGGTGGTAGGGTGGTTGCATTCCGTTGTGCCATTTACCGTAAGCCGCCGTTGCGTACCCTGCATTTCTAAAAATATCGGCTATTGTTGTTTCGTCTAAATCGAGCCGTTCGCCACCTGCCGACGTGGAATAAACGCCCCCACGAACATGATACCTGCCTGTGAGCAATTCAGCGCGGGTTGGCGAACAAACGGGGCAAACGTAAAATTTTTCGAATGAGACTCCTGTTTCTGCCAAATTATCAATATTTGGTGTGTTAAGATTTGTGTTCCCATTAATACTGAGATCGCCCCATCCCTGATCGTCTGCCATTATAAGGACAATGTTTGGCTTCGTTTTTATTTCTTTTACTGAACAGGCGGAGATGGTAAAAACAAATATCAAAAGAAAAATATATTTGTACATGGTAAGGTTGTTTTTTTGTGTGAAGCAAAAGTAAAAAATCAGATTTATTTTTTATTGTTTTTTGCTCGACGTTTTCTTGCCTGTTCCTGCCAGTCGAGGTACGATGCCAGATACTTTTTGTTGTTTTCGTCGCTGTCGCCATAATGTGTTCATACCTCCTCTAACTTCTTGTGCATCATTTTCTGAACATCGGCATAAGCTGGGTCGTCGTACACACTTTTCATTTCGTTGGGATCTTTTTCCAGATCGTACAATTCCCATTCATCCACATCGTAATAAAAGTGCATTAGTTTGTAGCGTTTTGTTGCCACTCCGTAGTGGCGTTTTACCATGTGTACCGACGGATACTCGTAATAAGTATAATAGGCGTAATCGCGAAAATCGGAAGTTTCGCCTCCCACCAGTTTCCGGAATGATTCACCCTGAATTTCGGATGGAATTTCAATATCGGCATAATCGAGGAAAGTTGGGGCAAAGTCGATGTTCTGCACCAGATTATCGATTTTAGTTCCAGGCTTAATCTCCTTTGGATAACGCATTACAAGCGGTGTTCTGAATGATTCTTTGTACATAAAACGTTTATCGAACCAGCCGTGTTCGCCCAAATAAAACCCCTGATCGGAGGTGTAAACAACAATTGTATTTTCGGCAAGCCCGGCTTCATCAAGATAATCTAACAATTCGCCAACTCCATCGTCAACCGATTTGATACAACGTAAATAATCTTTTATAAAACGGTTATATTTCCACAAAGCCAGCTCTTTTCCTTCGAGGTGAGCCTTCAGAAAATCCTGATTCTCACTTTCGTAGGCAGCCATCCAATTGGCACGTTGTTCATCGTTCATTCGTTTTAAATCGGGTACAAAATTTGTCGAGTCGCCATTTGGGTCAACAATCAATTTAAAATCGTGACCCCACATGGCATGTTTTGCAATCTCCATTTCCTGAGTATGTGCTGCTGTTCCGCGCCCTTCGTAATCATCGAAATAGGTTTCTGGCGGATCAAAAGTTTTCTCGTCGTACAGGTTTACATATTTTGGTGCCGGCAACCAGTTGCGGTGTGGTGCTTTCTGGTGGTACAACATACAAAATGGTTTACTTTGGTCGCGCTTATTTTTCAACCAATCGAGAGCTTGGTCCGTAACAATTTCGGTACAGTATCCCTCGAAACGTGTTTTCTTTCCATTCACCCAAAAATCAGGATTATAATACATCCCCTGCCCCATTAAAACCATTGAGTAATCGAATCCTTGCGGAAGACCGTTCAGGTGAATTTTCCCAATAAGTGCCGTTTGATACCCCGCTTTTTGCAGTTGTTTCGGAAAGTTGTCCTGATCCCAGTTAAAAGGTAATGCGTTATCTACTTTGCCATTAACAAAACTGTGCTTGCCTGTTAACATGGCGGCACGACTTGGTGCGCAAAGCGAGTTGGTTACACAGGCCCGGGTAAAAATAGCCCCCTCTTTTGCCAACCGGTCGATGTTCGGTGTTTCATTCAACCCGTAACCGTAGGCACTAACAGCCTGATAAGCATGGTCGTCGCTCATTATATAAATGATATTGGGTTTTTGAACTTCCTTTTTTTTAGGTATTCCACACGAAAAAAATAGCAGCCCCATAATTAGCAGGGCAATGGAGTTTAGTTGATTTTGTTTCATAATAATTTTATTTTTATTTGATTAAGATAATATAAATAGAATAGTTTACCATAATAATTCAATTTAATTTTCCTTTGTGTAGATAAACGAGTCGGGGAAACCTGAAGTTATTGATGTTAGAACTACCAATAAAATAACGAGTAACATATATTTTTTCATAATTGTTCTATTTCAGTTCTCTATCCGACACTTTTGGAGCAATCCAATTGGCAGGATAATATTTCGATTTAAAATTATAACTCTTGGGAGAAGAACCAACCCAATCAGTTTTCTGACCTTTAATAAAAATTGTCCCATCGGCTTTTATAGTAACGTGGGCGTAAAGTGATTCTTTGTATCGGCAAATTCATTTCCGTTTAGCACAATAAAGTGAAATCCATTTTTATCAAATGAATAATACGAAGCCGGCATTCCAAAATATTTCTTTGTTTGCTCCCATGTAACACCGTTGTCTTTGTCGTGATTCCCAAGCACAAAATATTTGTCGTTTTTAAAACTATTATAAACCGATAAAAATTCATCGCTTGTTGAATCGGGATAACAAAAATCGCCCATCTCAATAATAAAGTCGGTTTTTTTGCTATTCATATCGTCAACAAAAACTTGTATTCTTCGGGTTGCATCGTGTATTACATTGAGGTGCACATCGGTACAAATTCCGAAAGAAACAGAAGGGTTGTCTTTTTTTACATTACTGCTCTTATTACTGTTGCAGCTAAATATTACTGCAACCAGTGCGATGACAAATAGTACATTTTTGCCGCTGTTTTTATAATTCTCCATTCAATCTGTTTTTATAGATTTGGTATTCAGTAAAACTGTATTAAACAAAACTAAACATTCTATATCGACCAAAGTTGTTTATTTATTTAAAAGAGGTAACCAATTATATCAGTCGAAATATATTTTATACAAAGGTGGGGTAAAAAAAAATAAATTATATAAGTTATTCCCTATTCCTTTTTTGAATCTTTCGACTGCTCTTTTACATATTCGGTAGGCAGCATTCCAAATTGCTCTTTAAAACACCGGCTGAAATATTTTGGTGTATTAAACCCAACTTCGTACACAACTTCAGAAACTGTCATCTGTTTTTGAACAAGAATTTGGGCAGCACGTTCCATACGGAATGTATTAATAAGTTCGTGAGGAGTTTTATTTACAAGTGCTTTCAGCTTTCTGTACAATTGCATTCTCGACAGTCCGGCTTCATTGGCAAGTGTTTTTACGCCAAACTCAGTTTCGTGCATGTTCTCTTCTATAATTGAAATTAATTTCGAAATTAATTCTCCATTACGATTTTCGATAACCACATTGCGTGGTTTTATCATTAACTCGCTGCTGTATTTCATACGCAATTTCGCACGTGATTCCAGCAAGTTATCGATATTTACTTTTAATAAATCGATATTAAAAGGTTTTGTGAGATATGAGTCGGCACCGTGTTTTAACCCTTCCAACTTATCTTCGTCTGACGATTTTGCAGTAAGAATAATAACCGGAATATGGTTGGTTGTTATGTCTTCTTTTAATTTATTGCACAATTCTATTCCATCCATTTCGGGCATTATTACATCCGAAATAATGAGATCGGGCACAGTTTCCCGGACAATTGTTAACCCTTCAACACCGTTTGAAGCTTCCTTAAGTTTAAAGTATTGTTTTAACTCATCAACAATATATTGTCTGATATCATCATCGTCTTCAACAACTAATATAAATTGTGTATCCGGGCTATTCTCAATCTCTTCTATTAATTTGTCTTCCAAATCAACAGTTATCTGCTCCTCAATATCTGCATTTGTTGTGTTTAACCCGGATCCATTTTGCTGTAAATCTCCTGCTTTAAAATCTGGATTTTTATTAGCATCGCCCATGGGCAGAAAAACCGAGAATTTACTCCCTTTTCCGGGGGTACTTTCGACCTCAATTTGCCCGTGATGTAAAAGCATAATATTTTTCACCAGTGCCAACCCAATTCCAGTGCTGGTTATTGTTGTAGAGTTTGAACCAATTGTATAAAAGCTATCGAAAATATAAGGGATTTTCTCTCTTTCTATTCCTTTACCTTCATCAATAATATCAACAACAACAAATTCTTCTTGTGTAATTTTATTGCGCCTTATAAACTTTAGTCTTTTTTCGATATTCGAATCTTCTTTCCGTATTACAATCGAAATTTTCTTTCCGCTCGAAGTATGTTTAAATGCGTTTGATAATTGGTTTATTATCTACCAAAATACTGGTAATTATCACATTTGGAATGTAATCGTTGAGTTTTAAATTACTTGGATTAAAAGTGTTAAATCCATTGCGCCCGCCTATATATATTTCACCGCCGGAAGAGTAATAGAGGGCATTAATATTAAAATTATTTCCTTGCAAACCATTACCAATACTATACTTTTTAACTACATCATTTTTCAAATTGCTTCGGTACAAACCATTATCGGTAGTAATCCAAAGATTATAATTTTTATCGAGATAAAGCTCGCTAATCATCCGGTACGGAACACCTTCGCTGATATAATGCTGAGTAAAAACCTGATACTCGCGGTCGAATTTATTTAAACCAAGGTATGTCCCAACCCATAAATTTCCAAATCTGTCTTCATAAATTTTTCTAATATAATTATTGCTCAAAGAGTTTGGGTCGTTCTCGTTGTTTGTATAATGAATAAATTTTATTCTATGAGAACGTTTGTCAATTTCCATACGGTTAATTCCGCCGCTATAAGTTCCAATCCACAAGTTGTCATCTAAATCGGCTGACAAGGATAGGATTGCCTTGCCATCCATTTTATCTAAATTCTGATTAGAAAGATATTCAGGATTATAATTTTCATAACCATTGAAAAGGAAAACCCGACGTTTAGTTTAAAATACAACAACAACTTATTATTAGACAAGTCGCAACTGGGATTATTACTTAGCGATACTAAATTTGGGAACGGTTTTACTATTACAAAAATTAATAAAACCAGTTTCGATGAAACATGGAAACCTGTAATTAGTAAGGTAAGTTCAGTAAGAAATAACTATAATCAGTGGAATATCATTCTCAGGGAAACCGCCACAACTCAACGTGAATTCGAGATAATTTTCAGGTTATATAATGATGGTGTGGCATTTAGATATAATATTCCGGAACAAGCAAACATAAGTGAATTTGAAATATTAGCTGATAAAACAACTCTGAATTTTGCTTCTGATGTAAAATGGTGGTCGGGTAACGATGAGCATGAAAATCTATACAGTTCAACATTAGATTAGATTCGCTTCCGTTAACAGTTAAAACACCTCTTGTTACTAAATTGAGCGTGAGAATCGAGCGAACCATCTTGATTTATCTCCATGCCGACTATATTCATTCCAGAATATCGTTGAGCATGAAAAGCTTTGTTTTGGTAGAATTGATGTTGTGGATTCCATTCGCTGCCGTGTCTGTCGTTACCAAAAGTAAGGACCGATTGAGTATCGTAATTTCAATAGATGAATGATATAATAGTCTCTTTTTCGTAGAGCTTTTTAAATTCTGTTTCAGAAGGATTTTTGAGAAATTTAAGTTCTTGTAACCGGGTATCTTCGTTCATTCCGAAATAGAATGCAAAAAGACCTTCTTCGTTAGGTATCTGTATTGTATTTTCGTCGAAAATGCGATGGTAAACAGCGCGATAAGACCAGCTAAAGAAACCGAAACGAGGGATAAAGTTTTCCACAAGAGGATCGAAAGGTTTGATCGAGAAAGTTCTGGTAGGAGTATCGAAGTTAATAACTGCATCAGTACCACCGGGCAGATAAAAACCGCTTGTACGAAGGTTTGCCGGGTCTCGCCACAGAACATCAATCATAATAGAGAGCATATCGTCTGTTATGCCTTTGCGTTTGATGTTTTGAGCAACGAACTGTTTGAGTTCTGCCTTTGTTCTTAATCTTTCGTTTGCCATTTTTTTAGTTTCGAGTTTAAAGTTTTGTGTACCCCCTGTTTCTTAATTTGCCCGGTCGAGCCGTTCAAATTGCGAAACATTCCCCCTCGCGAGGGGGAGTGTTCGAGCTTTGTTGCGAGCCTGTTGAGCAAAAAGCTCGAACAGGTGGTATTCATTATTTTAACTGATTCACTCATTTTAAAGTCCCCTGGTGTTTATAATTTGAGTAAAGTTTTTTCTGCCTTTTTCAATATCTTCGATAGAGGTGTATATTTTCATATTTTTTAGTTGCGTCATTGCTTGTGTGTTTTGTTCTATTATTTTGATTAGGTTGGAGTTTTCATCCCTCTGTTCTTCGACCCTTCCGTTGCGTTCTTCCTCAAATTTGACATTTGAAGAAAAGGAAGGAGAAGGAGAAGAAAATCCACCAGATGTAAACTGTGGAATTGCAGCCTCGTTAACACTAATTTTGTTAGTACGTATTTTTTCAAGGTTTTCAATTTGAGCAGCAATAACAGGGTTTTGCATCATCCAGTTAGGAGCAATCCACTCTGTTCCTTTCTCTCCTGCCATATAAATTTGTTCACCGTTGGTAAAACCACCGGAGGCGAATTTTGCAACTTTCCCGATTGTTTGAGCAACTACTAAAGCGGTGTTTACACCGGCTTGTATAGTGTGTTGCTGTTACCCAAGGTTGACCGAAAGTAAGCGGCGAAGCTGCGACTGCCACGGCATTTGCTTTAGCAGTGTTTACCCAAATTTCAGCGATTGCCAGACCTTGATTAAAGAGGAATAGTGCTTTCCCCATTGCTGTTTCTTCTCCGAAAATACCGGCAAGAGTAGAAATATAACTTTGCGCTGTTGCTATTTTTGCTTGATGTTCAAGTTCTTTCTCTTCAATAGTTTGATAAATCTTATCGTTTAGTTCTATTTCAGTTTTAGAAAGGTTCTCTTTTTCGATAAGTTGTTGTTGCAGTTTAAGTTTCTCCTGATCCCATTTTCTGTTTTGCAGAGCCAACTCTTTTTCTAATCCCTCTTCAAAGTTTGCAATCCTTGCATCGTTTAAAACCTGTTCAGCTTTTAGCGAAAGATCCTTTACTTTTGCTTCTGCAGCAACTTGTTTAGAAAGCGATTCGTTGTATGCTTTAGCATATTCAACAGAGCCAACTTTATATATTTTCAGTTTTTCCTGAATAAATTTTAACTCCTGAGTTAAAAGTTGTCCTTTATATTCATCCTCAGATATTTTTCCTTGGAGGTATTGTTTTTTTATTTCTGCAGTAATAAGGTTATGCTCTGCAGTAGCTGCATCAATTTTTGCTTTCAGCAAAGCTTTAGCAGCGGCAATTTCTTTTTTGCGTTGTTCTTCAGATGTCAGTGCATTTCTTTTTCGTGCAGTATCAATATCATTTTCCACTGCAGTAATTTTCTCTGAAACTCTAAGATAATCTTCGGTACCTACTTTGATATTTTTCAAAGCAGTTTGATAGGTTGATAGTTTTTCTTCCAGTTCAGTAAGCGTATCAGAACCTATTGAATCAGCTATTTTCTCGGCGTTAAAAATATCGTCTAAAGTTGATCCGGATTGTTTAAATTGAACGATTCTATCTTGCAGATTGTCGATACCTTCTTGCATTACCGCTGCTGCTTTTTCACTGTTTTTTGCAGCATCAGTTGTATTAAGTTCATTAAAGTTTTTAGCAAAGTTTAAATAAGTTACTCCTCCTGATTTAAAGTAATTTAAAGTTTTTTGCCACGCTGTTGCTTGGTTATTGTGTTGTTTAATTTCTTTCTGTTTTGCTTGTTGCAGAATTAGTTCAGCTTCTGCCAGCTCAATTGTTTTGTTAATTTTTGTTTGCAGATCAAGTTTTTGCTGAATAGACATTTTATTCAACGCGCTCATTTGTTTGTCAACACCAGTGTATGTTTCTTTTAGAAATTCGTTTGCATACGCCAGGCTTTTAGTTGCTTCTTCTTTTTCTTTTTCTCTGGCAATAGCCTGTTCGCTGTATCTGTCGTAGCTTTTTATTGCAACTACCAACAATCCAATAGCAGCAATTACTAACCCGACCGGGTTAGCCATTAGAGCTTTTCCAAATGCCTGTTCATAGAAAATAGCTTTTTTCAGTGCCGCAACATTCATCATTTGCGCCGCTGTGCGTTTTCGCATAAACATGATTTGGATTTTCAGGAAAGTTCTGTCAAGGCTTGTACCGGCAGCGGCAGCTTCCGAGAAACTCGGAGCAATAGCTTCGGTTAAAGCGATGTTCTCTTCGAGAGAAATATTCATCAGATTTAGAGTTGTACCACTTTTTTCAATTACCGCAGTCAGGTATGGAATATTTGCAGCACCAAGTTTAGAGCCGGCAGCAAAAGAGTTTATAATTCTTGTTGCTTCCGATGCACCAAGGTTGTGTTGGTTCATTGCCATAGTTAGACCTTTAACGGCAGGTTCGAGGTCGCTTTTGGCAGCTTCGGAAAGTATTATTGCAGCTTTTGTAACTTCGTTTAGTGCTTCTTTATTTTTAAGAAGTTCCGGGCGTTGTGAGCCGACTTTAGTGTAAGCATCGATAATGTCTGTTGCAGATTGTTTTATTCGCACTCCAGTTTCTGTTATTGAAACGGAAGTTTCTTTTGCTGTATCACCTAACCATTGAAGTTGTCTGCCTTCCAATCCTGTTAATGCAGAGAGGTTATCGAGGCGTTCCTCAAAATCCATTGCAGCTTTAGCGGCTTTTCGCAGTCCCATAATGATACCCATTAGAGCTGCTGTAACAGCCATTGCGCCCGACATATATTTGTTTGCTGTTTCGGCAGCTTTTCCAAGACTAAACCATCCGGTTTGAACTTTTCTAAGGTCTGCTTGATGTTTATTCATGATTCCACGTAGCATTCCTATTTCAGCAGCTTATTTAGCTTTATAAGTTTCTATTTGAGCCTTTGTTCTGCGTTTTCTTTTAGGTTTTGAAACTTCACAAAAAACTATTGAAGTAATCTATTTGTAGCAGGGCAGAAGTCTGAATTGTGCTGGAAAGAAACTCCAATTTTTAGTTGAAGAATCGTTATAGCCAGTGGTTATTCTTGCTTTTCATCTGTGTTAAGTAGCCAGTTGAAAACGTTTAAATGTAGTATGCCACTTCTATTTTGAGTAAAAGAGTCTGTCGTGAGCAAAAATTTTGGATAATTATCCTTGATTTTTTCTAATGCACCAAACTCTCGTTCTACTGTGCTTTTACTTGTCATTTGCCAGGCAACCTGATAATATTCAATGTTACCTGTCGTGGTTTTGCACACAAAGTCCACCTCATTGTTTCGTGTTGTACCTGTCCAAATTTTGTTACCTCTGCGAAGCAGTTCGAGATAAACAATATTTTCTAATATATGTCCTCTGTCTGTATTGCGTTCTTTACCCACCAAAATATTGAGCAAGCCAGCATCAACTAAATAGTATTTTTCTTGAGTTGCTAATTGTCTTTTACCTTTTAAATCAAAGCGGTTCACTTTGTAAAATATAAAACTTGCTACTAAATATTCCAAATATCTCTCAACGGTTGTATTGTGAGTGCGTTGTCCGTCTTGTTTTAATATTTTTGCAATATTACCAGGCGAAAGTGGATTGCCAATATTGGAAGCTACAAATTTTGTAATATTGCTAAAAGCTCGCTTGTCGTTTATTTGGTGACGTTGTGTAATATCTTTTTCTATAATAGTGGCATAAATGGCTTCTAAGTACTCGTAAATCTTATCGAAACCACCCTCACGCAAATCAACACCTTTGGGTAATGATGTTTCGTTTACATAGTCAAAAAACAGGGCTTCATAGTTAAGGTATCTGTTTGAGGTGTTAATTTTTCGAGCCGATAAGTATTCTTTGAATGAAAAAGGTAAAATAGAAATTTCGATGTAACGACCACTTAAAAGCGTAGCTAATTCACCTGATAGCAAAAAAGCATTAGAGCCAGTGATATAAACATCTATATTCGGTTTAATAAACAAACCGTCCACCAAACGTTCAAACTCATTAACATTTTGCACTTCATCTAAAAAAACATAACAGGGCTTTGATAAATCTAACTGGCTGGTAATATGAACATACAAAGCATCTAAATCATTAAGGAACTTGCGTAGTTCAAAATCTTCAAAGTTTAAAAACACTATTTGCTTTGTTTGCACTTTCATTTGCAATAGCGTTTGACGATAAAGTTCAAACAAGGTGCTTTTACCACTTCTACGTAAACCACTTACCACTTTTATCAGGTCTTTATCTTTGTATGCCAACAATTTGCTTATATATTCTTTGCGATTTATGTTATTTCCCATAGTGCAAATATACGAACCAAATCATTAAAACTTGCACAAAGCACAAGTTTTAATACAAAAGAATCTATCGCTGGCTATGCGAAAAGTTCAGAATAACCACGGTTCTGCCGGTGTTGACCACATGCCTGTAATATTATAACTGCGAGATAGTAAGGGTTTTAATGTCTGTTCTGAATCTAAAAATGAGTAAAAATCCAAACAAAACTTTTTTTTGTAAATTGATAATAATGAGATGATTGGGGTTTTATTTTAAATATTGAGAATTATTTAAATAACGACCAAAAAAAAACCCGGTTTCCCGGGCAATTTTTTTAGAATGGTAAACTTTCGTCTATTGTTGTATGTTCTCCGAGAGCTTCTATAAAATCTTCTCTTTATTGTTCTAATTCTTCTTGAGTTTTAGGCAACCAAGAAGGTAATGGAACTCCGGTAGTTTTTTCTATTAGTGAAGGTTCTTCTTCAAGTGTTGTTGCGTAAACTGTGTGAGTGTGTCCGAACTGGTCTTCGTTTCTCAAAGTTGCTACGTCAAAAGTTACGTACTCTTTTTCTTTGTATTCGTGAACGAATTTCATCTCATTATAATTTAAAATTCTCAAAGGCATTCGATGTAACTCACTTATAATGAGTCTTATGTGCATCAAACCTTTTACATGTTCGTTTCATCATTTCTTCTACACTTAGTGTAATTTTTACGATGTCCAATACTTGACCTGATTTTGTTGTAACTTCTCTTCCTTTACCGATGTAATTTTTTTTGTAACTTTTCATATGTTTATAATTATCCTTGTAAAGTTTCTATACCAAAAAAAAGTCGGAAAAGGTAAGTTACATCAAAGTCAGTTTTGACAAGTTCCGGGAGATTGTGAAAGTTGCTAAGGTAGATTAGAAATGTTTGTTTACGATTACAAATTAGTATGTAACCCATGAAGTATTTGAGAAATGTTAGACCAGGCACACTTCCGGTTTTCCCAACAGTTGAAAAGAGGAGCTTCACAAAAAACTATTGAAGTAACCTATTAGTAGCAGGATGAAAGTGTAATATTGCTGAATTGCAAGACGAAATAATGAATATGTAAATACAATAAGATATCCATTGAAATTGTTCGGGAAATTGGGTTTTAAAAAGGGAGTTATTTTATATGGAGTTT
The DNA here is from genome assembly GCA_024278975.1 of Bacteroidota bacterium. Lineage (GTDB taxonomy): Bacteria > Bacteroidota > Bacteroidia > Bacteroidales > Prolixibacteraceae > Draconibacterium. The sequence goes on along the minus strand of JAJRSD010000013.1, from coordinate 97 downwards.
TACTGCATTTAGTGCTGCATTTGCGTTTACTTCTGCAATTTGGTTTGCAAGTACAGGGACTTGTGAATCAAGGATATTGTTAAACCAAGGAACAGGT
>JAJRSD010000012.1 GCA_024278975.1 Bacteroidota bacterium | reverse complement strand
GAGAAGGAACACCGGAGCAAAACAGTGTTGTACTGGCAAATGCGGCACTCGGTATAAATCTGATTTATCCTGAAAAAGATTTGCTTGAATGTGTGGAAATTGCACGAATATCGCTGGAAAGTAGAAGTGCTTTGGAGAAATGGAAAAAAATAACTTCTTAATATTAATGAGTTTTACAAAAAAACAGAACACAGATGACACTGGAAGAGCAGATTATCACTGAACAAAATCTGCGTAAATCAGTTCAATCTGCGTCATCAGTGTTCCATTGTTTAAGATAATAGAATGAATATTTTAGATAAAATAGTAGCAACAAAGAAAGTAGAAGTTGCCAATCAGAAAAAGATTGTACCCATTTCGGAATTGGAAAAATACCCGATGTTTAACCGAAAATGCAACTCGCTAAAAACTAACTTGCAGAACAGTAGTTCATCAGGAATTATTGCCGAATTTAAACAGAAATCGCCTTCAAAAGGAGAGATAAATTTTAGTGTAAAAGTTGAAGAAGTTACAAAAGGATATTGCAATGCAGGAGCTGCCGGACTGTCGGTTTTAACCGATTACAAATATTTTGGAGGTACGCTGGTAAACCTTACAAAAGCCCGCAAAACCAATCCCGGAATTCCAATACTTCGTAAAGATTTTATGATTGACGAATATCAGATTATCGAAGCAAAAGCATTTGGTGCCGATGTTATTTTATTGATTGCTGCCTGTCTCGAAAAGGAGCAAGCAAAAAATCTAACTAAAAAAGCCAAAATTTTGGGAATGGAGGTTTTAATGGAAATTCATAACGAAAAAGAGCTGGAAACAGTAAACGATTTTGTTGATATTGTTGGCGTAAACAACCGCAACCTAAAAACATTTGATGTTGATGTGGAAACTTCGGTAGGTTTATCAAAACTGATTCCCGACCGGTTTATTAAAATATCGGAGAGCGGATTAAGCGATGCAAAAACTATCGGCTATTTACGAGAAAATGGATTTAGCGGATTCTTGATTGGCGAAACATTTATGAAAACCGATAACCCGGGAGAAGCGTGTAAACAATTAATTATGAAATTGTAGTTGTCATTTCGAGAGTTTACCTAATTTACATTAGGCATAAAAAAGCAATGACAGAGATGCTGAAACAAGTTCAGCATGACGATAAAATATTGTAGTACAAGTTAGTTAAGAACGTCACCCTGAACTTGTTTCAGGGTCTAAATAAAAAATCTGTCATTGGTATGGAAGATGACAAATAAACTTGAAAAGATGAGCAGAAAACTAAAAATTAAAGTTTGTGGGATGAAATTCACCAAAAACCGGCAGCAGGTTGAAAAACTTGGAGTCGATTTTTTGGGATATATTTTTTACGAACCCTCAAAAAGATTTATTGGTAATAATCCAGAGTTGGAGCTGTTTAATTCGAAAGTAAAAAAAGTGGGAGTTTTTGTTGATGAGAATGTGTTTGAAATACTGGGACTTGCAAAAAATCTGGGCTTAGAATATATTCAGCTTCACGGAAAAGAGAACCCGAAAACTTGTCGGATTTTAAAAAATCAGGGACTAAAAATTATAAAAGTTTTTAGTGTAAACGATAAGTCTAATTTTTCGGAAACAAAACAATTCGAGAAAGTTGCAGACTATTTTCTGTTCGACACAAAAACAGAAATCCCGGGCGGATCGGGGAAGAAATTCAACTGGCAGATTCTTGAAAAATATACCGGGCACACTCCTTTCTTTTTAAGTGGAGGAATTAGTTTGGAAGATGCAAAAAGCATCAAAGAAATCAATCATCCAAAATTTACTGGTGTCGATTTAAACAGCGGTTTCGAAGACGAGCCGGGAGTTAAAAATATTGAAAAACTTAAACAATTTATAGATGTATTGAAAACCTCTCTGTGAAACTCTGCGCAATTCTCTGTTTTCTCTGTGGTTATATTTTAAGATTTTACTACTGAGTTTATTGAGCGGTCGTAGAGTTATGAGAGATAATATAAAACCTCGGTCTTCGGTCTTCCGACTTCCGACAAATATTTTCCTATGAAATATCAAGTAAACAATAAAGGATATTACGGCGAATTCGGGGGTGCTTGGATTCCGGAGATGATGTTCACAAATATTGAGGAGTTAAAAAACCGGTATCTGGAAATTACCGGGTCGGCTGAATTTAAAGATGAGTTCAACCAGCTTTTAAAAGATTATGTCGGGCGACCATCGCCACTATATTTTGCCAGACGTTTATCGGAATATTACGGCACAAATATTTATTTGAAACGTGAGGATTTGAATCACACCGGTTCGCATAAACTGAACAATACAATCGGGCAGATTTTGTTGGCTCAAAAACTTGGCAAAACCCGGATTATTGCCGAAACAGGAGCCGGTCAGCATGGAGTTGCAACGGCAACAGTTTGCGCCCTAAAAGGAATTAAATGTGTGGTTTATATGGGAGCACTCGATGTTTCGCGACAAGCACCAAACGTAAAAAAAATGAAGATGCTGGGTGCCGAAGTCATTCCCGTTCATAGCGGAAATAAAACCCTGAAAGATGCTACAAACGAGGCGATGCGCGACTGGATAAGTAATCCGGTTGATACACATTATATTATTGGCTCGGTGGTTGGTCCACATCCGTATCCCGATATGGTGGCACGTTTTCAGTCGGTAATTAGTGCCGAAATGAAAAAGCAGCTTTTGAAACAAACCGGCACTGAACTCCCGACACGAATAATTGCATGCGTGGGTGGAGGAAGTAATGCAGCTGGCGCATTTTATCATTTTTTAAATGATGAACAAGTTGAACTAATAGGAGTTGAAGCAGCAGGGAAAGGAGTTGATACAGACGAAACCGCTGTAACTTTATTGGTTGGTTCTCCCGGAGTTTTGCATGCCAGTAAAACAATACTCATGCAAAATAGCGATGGACAAATTACCGAACCCTACTCAATTTCTGCCGGACTTGATTATCCCGGAATTGGGCCGTTGCACGCGCATTTATATAAGACTGGCAGAGCTAAATTCCTTGCTGCCACCGATGAGGAAGTGTTGCAGGCTGCACTGCTTCTTACGCAAAAAGAGGGAATAATTCCGGCACTCGAATCGGCACACGCACTTGCCGCACTCGAAAAAATTAATATGAAACCTGATGATGTAAATGTGATTAATTTATCGGGTAGCGGAAATAAAGATATGGAGACTTATTTAGATTATTTTGGATATTAAAGAGGAGTAGTTAGTATTGAGTAGTTAGTATTGAGTAGTTAGTATTGAGTACAGAGTAGAGTAACAATGTTAATTTTAACGTCATGCTGAACTCGTTTCAGTATCTTATTTAGAAAGTACAAAGTAGAGAGTGGAAAAGGAAAAAGTAATGATATTTAGATTTTTGATACAATATTCTAAAAAACTCTGTGTTTTCTCAGCGGTAAATTTTTAAACACAATAGAGTAAGTTGTTAGTAAAAAGTACAGATTACGGAATATAGAGAAAGGAGATAAATTTTACACACAATTATGACTTTTGCAGTTACCGACTTGTCCTCCCCTATATTATTGAAGAGAAAAATAAAAATTCGAATGATATGAAAAACAGAATCAACCAGCTTTTCGAAAAGAAAAAAGAAAATATACTATCGGTTTATTTTACTGCCGGGTTCCCAACTATTAACGATACAGTTGAAATAATTCAGGAGTTAGAAAAAAATGGCGTTGACCTCATAGAAATTGGAATGCCATTTTCTGACCCGACTGCCGATGGACCCGTAATTCAGAAAAGCAGCGAGACTGCATTAAAAAACGGAATGAGTTTAAATTTACTTTTCGAACAGCTAAAAACAATTCGCGAGTCGGTAAAAATTCCATTGATTTTAATGGGTTACTTCAATCCTGTTTATCAATTTGGAGTTGGGAAATTTTGCCAAAAATGTGCTGAAATTGGAATCGATGGAACAATTCTTCCAGACATGCCGCTTAACGAATTTGAGGCTGATTACAAAGAGATATTTCAGCAAAATAACCTACACAATATTTTACTGATTACTCCGCAAACATCGGAGGAAAGAATCGAACAAATAGATGCTGCGTCAGAGGGTTTTATCTATATGGTTTCATCATCGGCAACAACCGGAGCAGGGAAAAAAGTTGAAGATTTTCAGCAGGATTATTTTGAACGTATTCAGCAAATGGATTTAAAAAACCCATGTATCATCGGGTTCGGTATTTCCGATAGGGCAACTTTTGCAAATGCCTGTAAATACGCCGAAGGAGCAATAATTGGTAGTGCTTTTGTAAAATCTATTTCAACAAATAGTAGTCTAAAAAACAGTATCCGTAAATTTATAAAAGGTATTTACTCTCCAAGATAAAAAATGTTAAAGCTGATAAATTACAAATATTATTTGTAAACCGATTTAACACTTTTTCGTATAACTTTCAGAAGGACAACAAGATAATAAAACACCCACAGGTGTTTTATTGTTAAAGTGTGTTAAAGTGTAATTTATATCACACTTAAATTGATTTTTTTGAGTTATCTTAACAACAGTTTAAACGTAATTTAAAACAGATGCCATGTTAGAATATGCTAAAACAATTCTTCCGAAAGTCAGCTTCAGCAGAGAACTTTTCAGGAAAGAATTACATAAATGTATCGGCTGGGTTGAGAGTAATCAATTACAGGAGTTAAGCGATTGGTGTTTTAAAAACTTTAACGATAAGTATCCGGTTATTTTATCCGAAGAATTCTCGAATGTAGCAGCTTAAGATCCGGTGCTTTTACCAAATATTTTTACATAACAGAAACTGTTGCAGTTAAATATTTTAGAAGTCTTTATTCCGAGTGCAGTAGCAAACCTGTTACTGCACGGTTATCATTTTCAAAATCGAAACCATATCAACTAAAATTTGGTTTTTATCTTTTTGTTGCTGAATTTTCCGAACAACATCCATTCCTTCAACTACCTGTCCGAAAGCTGCAAAACCCTGTCCGTCAGGATTTCGTTTGCTGCCAAAATCTAATTCAGGCTGGTTGCCAACACAAATAAAGAATTCGGTAGATGCACTGCCCGGCTTGTTTCGCGCCATCGAAATTGTTCCATCTATATGTTTCAATCCGGTCTCTTTTGTTGTTTAATGTTTAATGGGTTTAATCTTTTCAAACTGTACTTCATCAAAAACTCCACCCTGGATTACCTCTATTTTTATATCATTTTGTGGTTGATTATCCAAGCGAACTACCCGGTAAAAAACTGCATTATTATATGTTCCAATCTCAACATGTTTTAAAAAGTTTTTTGCTGAGATGGGCGCATTTAAAGTATCAAGTTCAACTATAATTTCGCCATGCGAAGTTTCGAATTTTACTTTTGGAAGGGGTTGACTGAAGCCGTTTAAAAAGAAAAAAACTACAATTATTGTGCATACTGTTTTTAAAATGGTTTTCATCGCTGATTTTTTTATACTTTCACTCAAAAGTAAAAAAACATTAGAGAATAATTGATACAACGGTTTTATCATGAAACGAGCATGCCATACAATCACACAAAAGGTGATGTTTAAAATGCGAGTTACATACGTTGCCTTTGAAAAGCAATTAATTTTAAACGTATGAAAAAAATACAAATTTTACTGTTTCTGCTTTTTGTTGCAATATTCACATTTGCGCAAACATCGGAACTCGAAGTGTTTCTAAAATCTCAACCCGAAATTAAAAGTGTTGAAAGAATAAAGGGGAATGATTTTTTCGAATCGACCTATAAAATTATGGTGATTCAACCCATCGATCACACTAACCCCGAAAAAGGGAATTTCCTGCAACGGGTTTTCGTTGCCGATAAAGGAAAAAATAATCCGGTATTGCTAATTACCGAAGGATACGGGGCAGGATATGCTGAAAATCCAAGGTACTTGAATGAGCTCAGTCCAATTTTCAATTCAAACCAGATTTGTATTGAGCACCGTTATTTTGGGGAGTCGTGGCCAAATCCAATCGAATGGAAATATTTAACCGTTGCCAACGCCGCCGCCGACCACCACAAAATAACCAAACTATTTAAAAAATACTACTCCGGCAAATGGATAAATACCGGAATTAGCAAAGGAGGACAAACTGCTCTTTACCACCGCTCGCTTTACCCCAACGATGTAGATGTTACAGTGGCGTATGTTTGTCCGCTAAATTTTGGAGTGGAAGATGGAAGGCACGAAAAGTTTATCAGAGATATTCCGGGAACTGCCGTCCAGCGAGAAAAAATTCAACAATTTCAGCTTGCAGTTTTAAAAAACAGGAAAGATATTTTACCGAAACTTCAAAATTATTCCGATGAGAAAAACTTTACCTACAGAATTCCAATGGATGCAGTGTTAGATTATTGCGTATTGGAATACTCATTTTCTATCTGGCAATGGGGGCGTTTTGTCGATGAAATTCCACCTGCAGATACAACAACCAACGAGCTTTTCGCCCACCTCATAAAAGTTTCAGCACCTTCGTATTATTCTATTGAAGGAATGGAGGCGACAAAATCATTTTTTGTGCAGGCTGCCCACGAGTTGGGATATTATGGTTACGACACAAAACCATTCGAAAAATACCTCTCAATAAAAACGGCAAAAAATTATTTAAGCTATATTTTCCTTCCCGATGATTACGATCTAAAGTATGTGAGAAGTACCTCTAAAAATGTAAAAAAGTTTATAAAAAAAACCGATTCCGAGATACTTTTTATTTACGGAGAATTCGATCCCTGGTTAGCTTCCGGCTTCGAAGTTACGGATAGAGAGAACTTCTTAAAAATTGTAAAACCGGGGGGAAGTCACTCAACACGAATTGGAAACCTTTCTGACAAGCAAAAAGAACAGGTTAAGTTTACATTAGAAAAATGGCTCGAACTACCTGTAAACATTGAATAGATTGTAATTTTAGTCAATTTGTACATTTGATTTTTGGTTACGGGTGATAAGAATTTTGCAGGTAACAGAAAAGTATTTATATTTGCAACCCGTTAGCAAAGAAATTTCAATTGAAATAAAAATATATTGCGGGATGGAGCAGTTGGTAGCTCGTTGGGCTCATATCCGCCAACTGGCGGACGTAGGTTCAAGTTATTTGAAATAAAATATTAAAGATATATTGCGGGATGGAGCAGTTGGTAGCTCGTTGGGCTCATAACCCAAAGGTCATCGGTTCGAGTCCGGTTCCCGCTACAAAAAAGCCGCGAGTTTTACTCCGCGGCTTTTTTGTTAATAATAACTCTATGAAACCATGTTTACAGTTTATGTCCTCTATTCAAAAACCTTCAACAAAATTTATATCGGGTTTACGT
>JAJRSD010000011.1 GCA_024278975.1 Bacteroidota bacterium | reverse complement strand
TGTTTTAACCGAAGAGTTGGAGATTGAAGTTGACCAAAGAGAATTCCCACAGCAGGGAATTGTTGAGTTTACCCTTTTAAATGGCAACTTATTGCCGCTTGCCGAACGGTTGGTTTATGTAAATACAAACAATAAATTGCATATAGAAACCAAACTCTCGAAAAAGAAATATTCAACAAAAGAGAAAGTAAAGTTGGATATTGAGGTAAAAGACAAATACGGTAGCCCGGTTGTGGCTCATTTGGGAATAAGCATTTTCGATAAAATCTACCAAAACCTCCAAGACCCAAAAAATATTTTCACCCACTTTTTCCTTTCGTCCCAGATAAAAGGAAGGATTTATGGACCGGACTATTATTTTGACAAAAAAAACACAAACCGTACAGAAGCACTCGATTTATTATTGTTAACACAAGGTTGGAGACGGTATATTTGGAATGAAAATTTGTTGGCAGAAAATACAAAAAATCTTTCTCCCATTATTGCCGATGGTGTGCAGGGAGAAGCGAAGGCTACTAAAAAAAACAAAAAAGCCCCCAAAGGAAATCAGGTAATGAGTATATATAATCCATCAAAAGGTAAAGGTAAATACCTTTTGTGGGCCGATTCTGTGGGGAATTTTGAAATTACCCCGGCACATTTAAAATTGGGAAAAGGAGGATATATTTATTTTAAACCATTAAACGACGATGACTATAAATACCGATTGACAATGCACCGACCTTTTACAATAATAAATGAGATATTAAAATTTCATACTTGCATTTATTCATCCGCGGAAAAGACTGTTCAAAAAAAAGTTCAAACCCGCTCTTTTGTTCCAGGACCAAATGTAATTGAACTCGGAGAAGTAACCATAGAAGCAGAAAAGAAAGTCCAGTTTAGGAATAAATATATGGGGTATTTAGACAGTCTTAATCATGCTGATTTGAATCTCGATTATGTATGTATAGAACACAACCTTTTAAATTGTTTTTTCCTCAATGTAAAAGTACTATCAATCATAAAAAACCTGTTGAAGGTGAAACTTACTACGAATATACTGATGTAAAATGGGTTGACTACGAGGGAGGTACTTACTGTTGCTATGATCTTAAAATAGAGGAGTATCATTATCCTATTCTTACTGAAGAACAACTATTAAGAATTTATAATTTAACCAGGGTAAAAGGTTATTATATTGAACGAGAATTTTACCAACCCAATTACGATAAACAAGACAGTTTGGTAACAGCTCCCGATTTCAGAAATACTTTATTTTGGAATCCTTTGGTACTTACCAATCGCGAGGGGAAAGCCAGCCTTGAATTTTTTTGCTCCGATATTTATACCGGTTTTATTGGTATAATTGAAGGAGTTAGCGGGGACGGAATGTTAGGTTCGGAGGATTTTGAGTTTAAAGTTTTAAAAGTAAAATAAACTTATGTTTTTTTTAAGCAAAAAATGATTTTTGCAATTACGTTATGGAAAGTGGGGCTGTAATCTGTAATTTCAATATAAAAAGTATTAATTATTTATGATGATAAAAGAAAGAATTGTTATCCTGCTTGTATTCATTTTATTAGTGGCAGCAGTGCTCTCGCAACTTTTATGGTTGGTGGCGGCAGTTGCTATTGCTGTTGTAGTTTATTTTTTACTGTCGGTTTATTTTGGTAAGCATAAAAAACGTAAAGCGGTAAAATGGGGGCAGTCTGCCATTGCCTTCTTATCGCTGTTT
>JAJRSD010000010.1 GCA_024278975.1 Bacteroidota bacterium | reverse complement strand
ACAACGGCAAATTTCGGTGGAACAGGTTCTTTAAAAAGATAGAATAATATAGGAAAGCGAGGGCTTCGCTCAAAGCGAAACCCTCGCTGAGAAAAATCTTTTCTACCGTTTTTGGTTGACTTTGAAAGTCAACCTCCCCGGCGCACCTTTTCCCGTTCGCAATTGCAGTAGTTTATCCCAACACCCAATTTAGAACAAATCCAAATTAGCATCTCTTCTCTTGCATAAACAAAAAAACTGTTTTACCTTGCAAGCACAAACTACAAAAACAAAACACAAAACAACCTGAAAAACAAAAATATGCCATCCAAGAATTCAGCACAAAAAAGCAACTGTAAAATATTTTGCAACCCCGGAAAGAATTAGAGATAGGATTTAATAGAAAAGCATATTCTTCATAGGAGTCCTTTGGACAGGATGTTTTCCCCTCCGTGAGGGGAAATGTCGGAAGACAAAAGGGTAAAACAACTACCATAAACAAAACCAGCCCCAAAAGGCAAAACTAAAAACTTTGAACTTGAAACCAGGAACTTTAAACTAAAAAACCCAATAAAGAACAAGACAAGAGTTGCATACTTTTTAATGGCTCTAAATAAAAACATATTGTTGGTACCGGTTACAGTAATAATTGCATTGCTAATTATTGCCGTACCATTTTATATGCCCGATGCACTGATGAATACAGTACAAACAGGTAAAACCATATTTTTTCTTTATGCATTGCTAATTATTTTTCCGGTTGCTGTATTAACTGTTTTTTTAGGTCCTGTTTTTAAACACCTCTCTTTTGGTTTGATTGATTTAACAGTGTTGGGTTGGTTTATATATATTATTTCGAAAAACACAATTGATAAAACACCTTTTTCGCTTTTGTACGCCGGGTTTATTGGGCTTGCAATTTTTTACCTCGTATTAAGGTTTATAAAAAACGAGCAATTAAAATGGTTATTTATTGCCCTTATTATTGCAGGGGCAATTCAGGCTGTTTACGGAAACCTCCAATTATGGGGATATTATCCGTCGCACCACTATAGGTTTAAACTAACCGGGAGCTTTTTTAACCCGGGACCTTATGCCGGTTATCTTGCTTTAATGCTGCCCGTTGCACTGGGAGTTTGGTTATTCTATATAAAAACCGAACAGGTGCGTGCAGCCGGTTTGTTTGTAAATAGTTTAAACAGTGCCGTGCGTTATTTATCGGGTTTAACAATAGTAACTATTGTTCTTGTGTTGCCGGCATCGCAGTCGAGGGCTGCATGGCTGGCAGTGTTGGTTTCATCGGGTTATTTGCTGGCAGTAAAATACCCGGTTGTGCACAAAATAAAAAAGTTAAAGCTCTCTCTCAGGCAAAAAGTAGCATCTGTTTTATTAATTGTTACGTTGCTTGTAACAGGGTTAACCGGTATGTATTACCTTAAAAAAGACTCTGCCAACGGACGGGCACTAATTTGGAAAGTAACACTAAATATTATTGCCGGCCACCCTTTTACAGGAACAGGGACAAATGGTTTTAAAGCAAATTATATGGATTACCAGGCCGGTTATTTTAAAACCAATCCCGGCAGCAACGAAGCGATGCTTGCGGGCGATACAAATTATGCTTTTAACGAACTGCTACAACAAACTGCCGAACACGGACTGACAGGAAGCCTGCTACTTGCCCTGGTATTTATTTCGGTTTTTGCCGGAAACGGCTATAAAAAACAGAAGTCTGCCGAAAGGCACGGTAACCAACAATTTGTTGTTATTGCAAAAGCTGTATTACTCTCTTTTGTTGTGTTTGCCATGTTCTCGTATCCGTTGCAAATAGTGCCGGTTAAAATTACAATGGTAATTGCTTTGGCTTACCTCGCAGGTAACCAAAAAAGATTATAACGGTTAACCCCGCATTTGGCAAGTATAAAACCGTGTTTATAGGTTATATGGCAAAAGTGGCGGTTTTGGGTATTATTGCAGTAGGTGTAATTTATGGTTTCCGGTTTTTAAAAGCACAAACCGGGGCGTTAAAAAACTGGAAATATGCATACACTTTATACGGTATGGGCGATTACAGCGCCAGTGTTAAGGCTTACGAAAAAGCAGAAGGTGCCTTTCAAAACAATGGCGATTTTTTAACCAATTACGGTAAAGCACTCACTATGGCAACCCAACACAACCGGGCAATAGGTGTATTACAAAGAGCTGCAATGTTTTACCCCAACACTGTTGTTTATACAGCTTTGGGCGATAGTTATAAAGCAACAAACCAAAACAGTGCTGCCGAAAATGCCTACGTCCATGCATGGTATATGAACCCCTCGAGGTTTTACCCCATGTATTTACTGGCAAAACTATACAACGAAACAGGGCAACAAAAAAAGGCAGTTGCAATAGCCAACCAACTGCTACAAAAACAGGTAAAAATAGAATCTACTGCCATCGAGGAGATAAAGGATGAAATGAAAGAGATTATAAATAAAAACAGTTCTCTTAATATAAAAACAGAGGGGAACAATAATCACAAAAGCCAACGCTTATTTCAACTTCAGTTTTGGTAGCTCCCCTCTCGGGAGCAAAGATATAAATATGAAAATAACTAGAAGAGTTTGCTTGCTATAAGCAACATGGTTTTTTTTATAAATTATTTAAATTAGGAAAAATGAAGAATATAATAAAACTACTTATATTAATGGTTACTGTCATTGCAATGTTTAACATAACAATGGCCGATATTGATTTATCTAATAGTGAATTTAGTCTGTCGAATTTGAGATTCACAATTGCTTCAGCTGATGGAGAATCAGGTACTGATACTTTAAAAAGAATAAAGACAACGGCTCAATGTCACGATGATGTGACTGGTGTGTTTACAGGTATTCGAATTACTGCATGTGAGGAATACCAATGGAAAATACCAATGGCTAGAACCACTTGCCATGTAAATTCTTGTCAGCCAGGTTCATCTTGATATTGGAGTTAAATATTTAGAGTCTATTTTTAGATGCAACCTCAATGAAAAATACTGAGGTTGCATCTTAGAAAATAATTATTCTATATCTTTAATTATTGATATAATGCATTTCTGTTATGATTTAATATTTAAAAGCATTTGAAAATGAAAAGATTTATTTTAGTTTTTATAGCGTATATTATAATGAGTTCTTGTAATGAAAAAAGCAGGAATGATATGAATACAAAGATTCTGTATCCAATTAATGAATTATCTGGGAGTATAAACGCAAATGACATATTTTGTGAATTTGAATACATTTCATTGGAAACAACACAGCAAAGTCTTTTGGGTAGTGTTGACAGGTTAATTGTATATGATGATAAACTATTTGTTTTAGACAAAGCTTATTCAAATAAAATATTTGTCTTTACAAAAGATGGAGAATTTATTCGAACTATTGGAAAAGTTGGAAAGGGACCTGAAGAATATACAAATATTGAGGATTTTACAATTAACGAAGACACAAAGGATATCAATGTTTTATGTTATCCTTCTACCGTGTTTATTTATAATATGAAAGGTAATTTTATAAGACGGAAGAAATTGGCATCATCAGCTCTTTTATGGAATATTAGTTGGTATAAAGATGGATATATTTGTTCTTCTAATCATCAATCGGTTTTAAAGGGAAAAGAAGCTTTCTTGCTTTTTTATTATAGCTTAAATTTTAATATACAAAAGAAAATGTTAACTGTTTTGCCGAAACAAGTAACGCTGCCTCCATTAATATCTAATCCACTATTAAGAAACGGAGATAGCTTAGCATATTTTGATTTTTTTACATCAACATTGTATCGGAATGTAACAGGCACAGATTTCAATTCAATTCAATTTAATTTTGAAGGAAATGAAGTACCGATTGAATTATATGCAAACTCACAAGAGTTTTTTAACAAGCAGAGAGAGTATTGCTTTTTTTTGGATGCTATTTTCTTTGACAATGTATTTTTGTCCTATTTTATTTACAAAGGGAAGCAAAATGTTTTAAGATTAGATTTTGATAAAAACAAAAAAATAGTAAGTGAATGTGAAAAATGGTTTCCCCGCTTACTATTTTATCGGGATAGTTATTTTTACTCTTTTATGAATCCTCATTGGATAACTAAAGGTCATAAGTTTTTTAACGCTAATAATGTGACAGAATACCCTATTGAGGCTAATAGTAATCCTGTGATTCTCAGGTTTAAGGCAAAAACTTTATTGGATAAATGAAATGAACAATTATTAAAACATATCATAAATGAGAATAAGCAATAAACAAACTATTTCAAAGTTACTTAATGCTTCTATCATCTTGGCGTTTGTAATATTCTATTTTATAGTAAGCAATAAGTTAGGCGTAATCAAGAATGAGCATTTTGAACTTAAAAGGACAAGTATTTTACAAACTGATAGTATAAATCAAATCTTGGAAGTTGTTCGGAAAGTTAACTTAGTTAAAAGCTTCAAAGTGCAAGATTGTTCTTTAATAAGTACATCTACAAATGAATGCGTTAATTTGTTTTCTTTGCTAAATAATGTCAAAGGTGTTAGCATTATTTATCGCTTAATAGAAACAGGTTGTGGTAGCTGTAATAAAAAGCAAATTGAATTTCTCAATAAAATTCAAAAAATAAATAATCTAATTGTGTTAACATATCCGAATAGTGCAAGGTACTTACGTCTATTAGCGAATTCATCTCAAATACAAAACACAATGTATCAATTAGAAATATCATGTAAATTATTTAAAAGCGATGACAAATCTAAAATACTTATAATGTATGTTAATAATAAAGGTACTATTTTAAGAGCATACTTTTTAAATGAAGAATCTTTGTTTCTTATTAAGAATATTGTGCCTTCTGCTTTTAATAATATTAAAAACTAGTTGCTCCATTTCAATTATTCCTTATTGATATAAATTGAGTAGCTCAAAGTATTTTTGCAAGTATTGTGACCAATGTAATTAGTTAACTTATTGATATATGAAGAAAGACTTATTCTTAGTTATATTTTTTGTTTTTTTTTCATGTTCGCCAACGATACCGGCAAACGATGCCTCTATTAGCATTAGTAGTTTGGAATATAATTTTGGAGAGCTTTTTTATAAAAGTAAAGCCGTGTACAAATTTGATTTTACAAACCCGGGGAAAACTCCGTTGGTAATCTACAATGTAAAAACCTCGTGCGGGTGTACAGTACCCCAATGGCCTAAAAAACCAATTAGGTCCGGTAAAACCGGAACAATAGCTATTGAATACGATACGTCTCATGCCGGGGCATTTAATAAAACAATAACGGTGTTCTACAATGGGAAAGAGTCGCCGGTAGAATTGAGTATTAAGGGCAGGGTTAAATATCCTAAAGAAATTGAGAAAGCAATAGAATGATTAGAAAAAAGACAGTTTTTGCAATAGCTTTATTAGCAATTGTGGCGATACTCTCGCAACTTTTATGGTTGGTGGCGGCAGTTGCTATTGCTGTTGTAGTTTATTTTTTACTGTCGGTTTATTTTGGTAAGCATAAAAAACGTAAAGCGGTAAAATGGGGGCAGTCTGCCATTGCCTTCTTATCGCTGTTT